>CAISTS010000015.1 GCA_903888485.1 uncultured bacterium
CGCCGATAGTATGGGAGGAGTTTCGCCGCCAACATGCAAAGGGGCCCGATCGGGCCCCTTTGCATGTCAGCGCATCCCCTCACTACTGGCCTGCTTTTACTCCGCCACGCTGGCCTGGAATCTCTCCGCCGTTGACATCGCGCCGGGGACGCCATCGCTCGAAGGCACGGAAATGTCCGAGAGCGTCTCTTTTCCGGCGTTGAATTTACGGCCCGGGAATTTGCGACAGCTTGGTTCGCAACGATTCCAATTCCGTGCGGTAAGCTTGGGCGTCGGCGAAATCCACGAACTCATTGTAGTACGCATGTTGACCCAGCACGCGGCGCGCATGCTTGATCGGGCACCAATGTAACTCGGTCCGCGCGGCCACTTCCCTTACATAAGCCGCGACACCATTGCCATAGGAGCAATAGGCGCAGTTCACCTTCTCGATGGCATTAAGATACGGCAGCCGCGCGCGGTCGAAGATCAAGTAGTCGCGGCGGCGCACCCGCGCTATCCCGTAAATGGGGAAACAGATCCACTGATACAGTGTGACGCTGAGATCGATCAGAAGGAACGGTATAAGCATGGAATAGATGAGAGGTGCGGCGAGTATCACCAGGGGACGAGCGCCCAACACATACCGCATCAGGGAAGTTTTGAGTTTGCGATGCTGCGCGAGCATCTCCTGCTCGAACATGAGCCGCTTCCCGTCAAGCGATATACGAAGCTTCGCTAAGCTTCGGGCTAGTTCCAGTTCCAATTCGCCTTCCGCCGCTTTAACGTTCTGCGTGAGCTGCGCGATGCGGGGGTCCATACAAAGCCTTCGACTTAAGGAAAGCTTTGCGGACATCCGCAAAGCGTCAGCGGGCGGAGGACATTGAAGCTCCGACAATCATGCAAGCCTCAACGCTTGCAAGTAGATACGCCCATCATGCTGTAGAGGGGGCAAACGCCGATGAAGGCTGTGAGCAGAGGGACGACACCGACCCACCCCACCCAATTCCATCCGGTACTGGGAAATCCAATTGGTATGGCATAGGCGATGAGCACCACGCCCGCGATCACCCGCAGAGCCCGGTCGACGACACCAATATTCTTGGACATAGCCATGTTTCCTTATGTGTTCGAGAGAAACATATCCGGTGTCGCGGGCCGTCCCGTTGATCCACGTCAAAGGCCACGGTGACGCCATCGAGTCGTGAGAATCGCACTCCGCAGCGTCGAGGTGAATGCCCCCGTCACGCACGGCACGGCATTTGCGCTAACCAGCGCAACTTGTGCGGTTCTGCACACCGCTAGCGCCCATGGCCGGTTTCCCTGGCCACAATCTTACATCCCACGCACGCGAAGTGATGGCCGCCGTGGTCGTTCTCTCCGATGCCAATAAAACCTTCTGACACGCTCACAAGGTCGACCTGACGGTCCGTCCCGCGCGACCGCCACGTTGCTGAGCCGAATAGTCCGCACCGGGCGCAATACAGTGTCGTCGATCTCGTTTCAGCCAATTGGCCTCCTCCGCAAGCCGAAACTCTTTGGCTTGCTTGCCAAATTTCATCGTTCCATGCCCGAAGAGCTACTACGCCAAGGAACTGCGGGAGAGCGTTGATTCGTATCAACTCCATCCGAGCGCGGAGCGTGCAATCTGCTGGCCGGGGGCGGCCAATGGAGGGACACATGGCGCGTCCAATAGCGTTTCTACTGCTGGCGTCTGTTGCCATCATCGGCGTCTCGGCGTTTCTTTGGTATGAACACGACCTAACGCGCGCGCATGAGGCCGCTTCGCGCGGCGCGCGGGTAGTACAGACGACGGCCGGTCCCCTCGAATATGCCACCGCAGGGGACGGCCCGCCGCTCCTGTCCATTCACGGTGCCGGCGGGGGCTTCGACCAGGGACTTACTCTGGCTGCGGACTTGGTCGGCGATGGATACCGCGTAATCGCGCCGTCTCGATTTGGGTATCTTGGAACGCCCATTCCGGCTGACGTCTCGCCTGCAAGCCAAGCGGACGCCCACGCCGCGCTCTTGGCTGCGTTGAGCGTCGAGAAAGCGATTGTCATGGGTGTCTCGGCGGGAGCGCGCTCAGCCCTGGAACTCGCGCTGCGCCATCCGGAGAAAGTGCAAGCCCTCATCCTGCTCGTGCCCGGCACCTATGCGCCCGATAGTCCGGTCGCTGTAAATTCAAGCCGAGGCAGCCGGTTTGCCTTTTGGCTGGTCAACGTGGGGGCAGACTTCGTCTGGTGGACGCTTGAAAAGCTCGCGCCTGATGTCCTGATCCGCTTCATTGGGGTGCCCCCGGCGCTTGTCTATGCTTCGCCCAAGGATGACCAGGACGCCGTCATGAGCACCGTCAGAAGCATCGAGCCTCTCTCGCGGCGTTTCCCCGGTGTGAATATCGACAGCACACCGGAGCTCCATCGCCTGCCATTGGAGAGCGTCACCGTACCGTCATTGGTCGTCTCGGCGCGCGATGACCTCTTCAACACTCTGCCCGCCGCTGAGTTTGCCGCCGGGCTTATCCCGGGGGCGAAGCTCGTCATATTCGAGACGGGCGGACACCTCATGGTCGGCCATCAACGCGAGGTTCGCGATCTCGTGCGGGACTTCCTCGCGGCCAATATCCAGAAATAAGCTTGAATAGGATTGCTCAGACCGCCGTTCCAACGAGAGATCCGATGCCTGCCGTCAAGGCCATGGCAAGAGCCCCCCAAAACGTGACGCGCACCGTTGCCCGGACTACACGTGCGCCGCCCGCGCGGGCACCGATGGCTCCGAGCAATGCTAAAAACAGAAGAGAGGTAATTGAGACGACCGGCACGAGAAGTGCCTTTGGGGAAACGACGACCATCAGCAGAGGCATCGCGGCACCAGCGGAAAAGGTCACGGCAGACGTCAGGGCGGCCTGAATTGGACGTGCCGTCGTTATCTCAGAAATTCCGAGTTCGTCTCTAGCATGCGCCCCCAGGGCATCTTTTGCCATGAGTTGGTCAGCGACCTTGTACGCGAGGTCGGATTCGACACCGCGCTTTGCGTAAATCTCCGCCAATTCGGCACGCTCAAGGCCGGGTTGATTTGCGAGTTCGATGCGTTCGCGCGCGAGGTCCGCTTGTTCTGTATCAGATTGAGAGCTGACGGAAACGTACTCGCCAGCCGCCATGGACATCGCCCCGGCGACGAGGCCCGCAACGCCTGCGACGAGTACGGCTGATCCGGTACCGGAGGCAGCGGCCACCCCAACGATAAGACTGGCGGTTGAAACGATGCCGTCATTGGCTCCCAGCACCGCGGCACGCAACCATCCAATCCGTGAAACGCGATGCCTTTCGGTATGGATACGGCTCATTTACTCCGGCCTGTCAGCCGGTGGATTGGCGAAGGACTTTCGACCACTGAACATGGCCGAGATGATGTTGCCGCCATGTTTCAGCTCGGTCAGTACAACGGCAGCCACATGCAGCGCGATAAGACCGAGCAGCACGAAGTACATGATCTCATGTGTTTCAACTACCGGAGCCCGCATGGCGCGCATGGCCTTGTACGACTCGGGATCGACCGTTTCCGGCGCGTTGGGGCGGACTTGGCTGGGGTCCACGCCGCTGGCGGCAATGTTGGTGGCGATGGTCTTGCCGAATGGCGGCATATAGAGATCGGTCCCCGCGAGAATTAGGCCCGTGGCACCCTGGAGGAGGAGTGCCCCGAGCAACACCGTGACGGCTATGCGCCCTAAGGGCGTGTGACCGACGTAGTTCTGGGAGCGACCCTCACGGATCGCGGCAAACTCTCCGGCCAATTGCGCTCCGTATCCCCGACCGAAGGGCAATATGGCACGCCAGCGTGCGTAAGGGCCGCCGATAAATCCCCAGACGAATCGCCACAACAGATTGAGCACGAACACATAGCCGATCCACACGTGCGTCAACTTCAGAATGACTTTGCCTTCGTTGCTCACGCCGAGCGCCGCATCGTTGAGGATAACGGTGCCGACACCAGCGAGGCCGAGAACACACAGAACGTTCAACCAGTGGAAACCGCGCGTGGTGGCGTCCCACACTTTGTATTCTTGTAATTTCACGGAGACGGGTCCCCTTTTGTGGGCGTATGAGAAAATAGCATGAAGAGTGCGAGCGGCCTTTTGAAGAGTACGAGATAGGCTACGTGTGTGAGAATGAATAGCACGAGCAGATTGGCTAGGGTCTCATGCACTTCGCTGACAAGACCCTCGTCTACTTCCCCGACATGCGTTTCACGTCCTGCCCTCTGGCCACCGTCCACAAATGCCGGGCTCGTGATCGCTTGATCCGCACGGCTTAGGGTGCGACCGCGATCCATGGCAATGCCGGTGAGGGTGACTCCGATGAGGCACGTCGCGATAGCCAGCAGGAGTGTCCGGCTAATCGCGGGGTGTGTCATCGCTGTGGTGAGGCGCAAACCCGCGAAATGCGGATAGAAGCGCGTGAGCCCCAGTTGCGGGACGCCGGCCAGCGCCCAGATGAGTCGAATTATGATGATCGCTGCGACGCCATATCCAAGCCATGCATGAAATGAATTGTCGTCACCGGTGATATAGGCGAGCACCACAAGAACCGCGAGTGCCGCGTGGTACAAGCGTAAACGGCGCATGACCTTCATTAGAAACTTTTCCCTTCTATCGGGCGGGTTTTTCAAAACTCGCCGAGCCAAACAGTCTTAGTGGCGCGAGCAACGGCCTGGGTTGATCTTCAACAAATCAATGGGGATGGGTCACGGGAACCCGCCATCTCTCCGTCAACGATGAATAGTTCGGAAGTTCAGTCACAAATTCCTAATTGCGCGTTCGAGCTTTGCGCGGACCTCTTGGGCCGCGATCCTTAGGGCTGGGTTATCTATAGCCATCATAGACGCGACGGGATCAACGGCGGCCACTTCGGTCTGTCCGCTGCCGGCATCCCGGACGATCACATTGCACGGCAGCATAGTGCCAACATGATTTTCGAGCTTGAGGGCTTCATAAGCCAGGGCCGGATTGCATGTTCCTAAGATTCTGTAGCTGGGAATATCAACATTGATCTTTTTCTTCATCGTCTCCTTTACGTCGATGTCCGTTAAGACGCCAAATCCCTCAGCCTTAAGGGCGGCGACGGCACGGGCTACGCCCTCATCGAAGCCAATGGGGAGCGTTCGTCCTATAAAATATGTCATCTACTTCCTCACAGTATTGAGCAGGCTGACCATTTCATAATGTCACGCCAACTCCTATGGCGAAGGCACGGTAGTTTAAGTCCGCACTGACCGGACAGCCTTGACCAGGATCAAGCATTCGGCCTGCCAGCTCTGTCGCAACGCTGCTCTGCTGATAAGATTGAATGCAGTCCTTCGACGTTCGTTCTAAGTAGAACCCGAGGGTACCTTTGGACTGAGATGATCATTACGATCACACTTAAGGCTCTAACTGCCACAGGCACTCCCGCTTCGGGTGGCTGTGCATGGCCGGCCGGCTCAGCCCCCGCCACAGCGCCTAGATATCGACACTCCGCCCTCACGGACCGGCGCTTCATTAGCAATAGACAGGACCCTGCAAAGCTGGCTGATGAAAGTTCCGGCGAGAGTGTGATGCATTGTCTACCGTCGGCGCCTGAGCTTGATCCATATCTCGCTGCGTGAGGTTGACTCTCGCAAAGGTCAATGCTTCCGGACCGAGATGCTCTCGAAGCCGCCGTAACGGGGCCGAGCCGTTGTGCCGAGCGACATCGCCTAACTTAATCGGCGAAGAAGGAAACCATTCCATGACAGCCCAAGCCGCGGGCGCGGGAGACGCACCGCCACGTCTCCTGAGGTCACTTACGCTTACCCATGCGGTACTCTATGGGCTCGGCGTCACCATTGGCGCAGGCATTTATGTTCTCGTCGGCATAGCTGCTGGTCGCAGCGGAATCCATGCGCCGCTTGCCTTCATTGGTTCCGCGCTCGTCATGGCATTTAGTGCCGCATCATTCGCTGAGTTGGGCACACGAATGCCCGTGAGCGCGAGTGAGGCGGCCTATGTGCAAGCCGCATTCCGACGCAAGTGGCTAAGCCTTGTTGTCGGGCTACTTGTGGTCGCCACTGCCACGGTATCGGCGGCTGCGATCAGCGTTGGGAGCGCGGGGTATATTGGGGTTTTCCTGAACATACCGGCGACGTGGATCATTCTGGGAGTCGTACTAGTGATGGGTGCGATTGCGTGTCTCCCGACAGTACAATCAGTGACATTCGCTGGAATTATGACGCTCATCGAAGTGGGCGGGCTCTTGTTGATTGTCGTCGCGGGACTCAGTCAGGGCGTTGGTGTTGTCACGCGCCTCCCCGAAATATGGCCCTCTCTTGATGACTCGGTTGCTTGGATCGGACTTACCGGAACAGCGCTCATCGCAGTTTTTGCCTTCATTGGCTTTGAGCATCTCGTGAACGTCGCGGAAGAGATGAAGGAACCTAGCCGCACCTTACCTCGTGCATTGTTCCTTACCCTGGGCCTGACGGCGCTTCTATACGCCCTCGTGGTCTGGATTGCCGTGATTGCGGTTCCGCCTCAAGATCTGGCTCTTTCTTCAGCGCCGCTCGCGCTTGTTTTCGAGCGCCTGACCGGAATGCCGCTCGTGACGATGAGCGCAATTGCCGTTGTGGCGACTTTGAATGGAATTATTGTGCACATGATCATGATAGCCCGCGTGATCTATGGCCTCGCGGATCAAGGTAATCTTCCGAAGGCGCTCAGGCACGTGAACGCCGTTACGCGCACTCCTCTTCTCGCTACGGCAATTGGTATCGGGGCTATTCTGGTGCTGGCTATTGCTGTGCCACTCGCGGGCCTTGCTGATCTGACCGCACGGCTTACCCTCGTTATTTTCGCGATCATAAACCTCGCGTTGATCCGAATAAAAAGTGCAAATGAAAGACAACCGCCGGGGACGTTTGTTTGCCCGCGATGGGTTCCCTATGCGGGCCTCACTTCTAGCGCATTGTTTCTTGCGGTTGACCTGCTGGTGTGATGAGCGGTCAGTGCCTTTGCGGCTATCCAGATCGCCAAGATCGCCGCCGCGCGACCAGGCGACCGCGTTCAACTTTGAGCGCGGCGTGCAGCAATGGGCAATTGATGGGCCGTCAAGTTTGTGGGTCTCGGCCATGCATTGGCTCCGACGATCAGCGAGCAAGGACCGCCACCTCGTGGTCGCGTCGAACGAACAAACTGATTACTATGCCCAATCACCAAGCCTGATTGTCCGAAATGCCGACATCCTAGAAGGGTGCGCTTACCGGGGAATTTGCCGTCCAAGCATCGTCCAACAAGCAAATCGCCAGCCCCAGCAAGCGACTGCGGACGGGCGCCGGCACCCTCCAATTGGGGATAGTTTTACGCCCGCATGGCCGCGACCATGGGCCGGCACATAATCGACAAACCGAAATCGGCCATGAACACGTTTCTAGCGACACTCTCCTACTTCTTTCACCCCCACGATCCTAATTTGGTCGTTCTCGCCTTCGCGCTCGCGGTATCCGCCTCTTACGTCTCCTTGGAGTTGGCCGGTCGTATCAAAGCCTCCACCGGACGGGCGCGCGTTAGCTGGCTCGGCGCGAGCGCCGTCGCGATGGGGGGTGGCATATGGTCGATGCATTTTGTCGCAATGCTGGGCCTTCTTCTCCCCGTCCCTGGCAAGTACGATACGGCGCTGACGGTGCTCTCCCTCGTGGTTGCTGTGCTTGGCGCCGGCGCTGGGTTCTATCTGGTTTTCTGGCGCGGACAGACACACAGCCGGTTCCTGCGGGCCGGCGCCGTCATGGGCCTTGCTGTCGTAGCAATGCACTACATTGGCATGGCGGCTCTTGAGGTGCCTGCCGCAGTGTCTTTTGACCCCCCTCTTGTCGCGCTTTCTGTCGTTATCGCAATCGCGGCATCCTGCGTGGCGCTCTGGCTGGCATTCACCTTGGAGCACTTCGCCCTCAAACTCGTCAGTTCGTTCATTATGGCTGTAGCGGTTGCCGGCATGCACTTTACCGGCATGGCCGCCTTCCTCTGCGTAGCGCCCGCCGGAGAAGAAGGCCCGCTTGCGGCGATTTATTCCGCCAATATGGCGATGGGTGTCATTGTGACGGCCGGCGCCATTTTGCTGACGGGCTTCGTACTGGCGCAGCGCGACCGCCATGTGCGCGAAACGCAGCTGACGCAAAGCGTTCGGCGCAATCAAAAGCATCTGGAGCGGGCTCAGCGTATTTCGCGTACCGGCAGCATCGAGGTTGATCTTCAAACCGGCGAAGCAACGTGGTCTGACGAGATTTTGCGCATATTCGGGTTTGATAATGGTCCGCCGCCCAATCGTCTCGCAGACCTTTTTGCGCGCCTTCACGCCGACGACCGCGACAAGCTGACACGCGTGTTCGAGGCCGCGAGAGCTGGACATTGGTTACGCTCGTTTGAATGCCGGGTCACCCACCCGGACGGAACCGAGCGCCTCGTTTACCATGATGCGGATATCGTCCTTGACGATGACGGAAAACCGATCACGCAGATCAGTATTCTCCGCGACATTACCGAGCTGCGCGTCGCCCAAAGCCGCCAAAAGGAGTTGGAACAAGAACTCCTCCAAGCGCAAAAGATCGAGGCGCTAGGCACCATGGCCGGCGGCATTGCCCATGAGCTCAACACCCCCATTCAATTCATCACCGACAATACCAATTTCCTTGCAACAGCTTTTCGCGACATGGGCGAAGCCGTCGGTGATTACCGCAAGCTCGTGCCGGCGGAGGCCGATGCCGCGATTGCCAAGAAGTGCGACCTCGAATTTATCGGTACTGAGGTGCCGCAGGCGATCTCGCAGACTCTGGAGGGCCTGTCGCGCGTGGCGGAGATTGTTCTCGCCATCAAGCGTTTTTTGCACCCATCGAGCACGGTGATGGAAGAGAACAATCTGAATGACATCGTCAAAACCACGACGGTTGTCACAAAGAATCAATGGAAGTATGTCGCCGATCTCGATCTTGACCTCGACCCGAATCTGCCCACCGTCAAGTCGAATGCGGGCGAGCTGAATCAGGTGTTCCTGAACCTGATTGTGAATGCGGCGCATGCAATCGAGGACAAGGGCGCCAAAGACGGAAAAGGTCACATCACTATCCGCACACGCCAAACAGCCGAAGGCGTGGAATGTTCGGTGTCGGATACAGGCGTCGGAATTAAAGGCGTGAACCGCTCCAAGATCTTTGATCTGTTCTTCACGACCAAGGCGCCGGGCCGCGGCACGGGGCAGGGGCTCTCCCTCGTGCACACGATCGTCACCCAGTCCCACAAAGGCAAGATCGCGGTTGATTCGACTCCTGGCATTGGGACGACGTTTACACTTACCTTCCCGCTCGCCACGTGAACGAAAAGGCGACAGCGCGTTATGCGTCAATACCAGAGGCCGTGAGCACCAATTTGAGGAGTTCCGATTGACGGCCCGTACCGGTCTTGCTGAAAGCCTGCTTCAGGTACGTGCGCGCGGTGCTGAGCGTGATCTCAAGGTCTTGCGCAACGGCTTCCAGCTTTTTGCCTTCAGCCAGACCGCGCACGAGTTTTCCTTCCATCGGGGAGAGTGTAAACAGGCGGGAAATTGTCTCTGCCTGGGGCAAGACCTGCCGCTCGGGATCAAGCACAAAGATAATGGCCCGGCGCGGACTAGCATTTGCTTGTTCTGCAGCAACGAGAACGATCAAGGGGCGTTTTTGGGAAGGACGCGTAAGCGCAATGCCGGAGGCTTCGTCCTCCAACATGCTATCCGCACAAGCGCGCGTCACCAGGCCGTGAAGGGCAGCTGTTTCGGACGCGATCGAGGCCCGGCAACTGTCGCTGCCGGAGGCCAAAAGGCCGTCCCTTTCGGCCAGGATACGGGGGCCCGCGGTGTTAGCGAACAAGATGCGCGCGGCTTCGTCCACCACAACCACGCCCATCGCAAGGCGATTGAGCGCCGCCAGGCCAACCCTATCACCGTCGCCAGGAGCCCACCGCACGGCGTTCGGCGAGAGCGCTTGCAATGCCCTCCGCCAGCAAGTCTGTAGGGCATGGCTTGGTGAAAAAGCGATGAATGCCGGCGCGATTGATAGCGTCAACGGCCGTCGTAAAGGTGCCCGTTCCGGTCAGAAGAATGAACTCACTTTCACTGCCTGCGCTACGCATGGCGAGGATCATGTCGAGACCGCTCATGCCTGGCATCGCGAGATCGGAGACGACAACGTCGGGAGGACTGATGCGGTAGGACGCGAGCGCAGCCTCGGGAAGCGCGATAAAGTCCATGTCCCATACATCGGCGCGGTTGCGCAGGGCGCGCTTGAGGCCGCTCAGAACCTTCGGCTCATCGTCGACAAACAAAATGCGCGGCCGGCCGGGCATGCAAACACCAATTCCGCCAATGTGTTGAGTGGTAGCTCCCCTCTGACGACCCCCCTCGTTTGGGGATACCCGGGGCTTCGCTGCAGCCCCAGGATGTCAGCACCCAACTTTACGCGAAAGACCACGCCATGACATCCGCCAATCTCCGCGTTCTATTTGTCGATGATGATGACAACGTCTTGCAAGGTCTAAAGCGCCTCCTGCGAGCCCAACGAGACGCTTGGGAGATGGAGTTCGTCACCAGTGGCGCTGCGGCGCTCGCGCTTATGGCGCAAAAACCCGTCGATGTCGTGGTCTCGGACATGAAGATGCCGCAGATGGACGGCGCCCAGCTGCTGGCCGAGATTCGCACGCGGCACCCCTCAACGGTGCGTATCATTCTCTCCGGTTTCGCCGAGCGCGAGTCCATTCTGCGCACCATTGGCCCCTCTCATCGCTATCTTGCGAAGCCGTGCTCCCATGACGTCCTCGTCAGTGCGATTCAGCAGGCGATGGCGCTGCACAACTATATTGGCGGTGAAAGCGTCAAGGCGACCGTCGCCACGCTCACGCATCTTCCGACGCTCCCCGCGACATACTCCGCCATCCTCCGGGAGCTCGAATCCGAATACGCTTCCGCCGACACGCTCGCAGATAAGGTGGTGGAGGATGTCGCAATATCAGCGCAGCTGATGAAGCTGACCAATTCGGCCTACTTCAGCCTCCCAGTGAAGGCGACAACCGTCAAACAAGCCGTCCAGGCGCTCGGGTTTGAGAATGTGCGTGCCGTGGTGCTGCTGGCAGGGGTTTTCGATCAATTCCGCAATTTAAGTCCGTCCCTCGCGCTTGCTGTCGAAGATCTGACTCGCCATAGCCTCGAATTGGGCGTTTTGGCGCAGGCGCTGGCAAAGAAGGAAAAGCTGCCGGACGCCGTTACGGACCATGCGTTCTGCGCCGGCCTCCTCGCTCATGTCGGTACACTCCTGTTGATCGCCAACTACGCCACCGACCTTCAGACCGCCATGTCTGACGTCGAGCAAAAGCATCTGGCGGTCTGCGCCGCAGAGCAGGCAAAGTTTGGTGCAAGTCACGCCCAGCTCGGCGCTTATTTGTTAGGACTGTGGGGCTTCAACGACAATATTGTGGAAGCTGTCGCGTACCACCATCGCCCAAGCGACGCCGGACCCGCGGCCTCCCGTGTCCTGACCATGGTGCATGCGGCTCAGTACCTGATGCGGGCGAGCAGTACTGTAAAAGTGCGTCGGGAAGCGTTCAGCCCCATCGATACAGATCACCTGGAAGCGGTGGGGCTAGCATCTCACGTCCCTGCATGGCGGGACGCCTGTGACGAATTGGTGAAGGAGTGGAGTAATGGCTGATTTGACACACGCGGACGACGCGGGAGTACGGCCCGAAAGAATTATTTTCATCGATGATGAAAAGAATGTCCTTCTTGCGCTCCAGCGGCAGCTCCGAAAGGACTTCGCCATCGAAACGGCGACCGGTTACGACGAAGCCTTGAAGCTGGTCGAATCAGGTGGTCCTGTCGCCGTTGCGGTCTGTGACATGCGCATGCCGGGGCGGGACGGCGTCGAAACCCTGGCGGCCATCGAGAAAGCCAGCCCCGAGACCGTGCGGATCATGTTGACCGGCAATGCCGACCAAGGCACAGCCGCAGCTGCCATCAATCAGGGCCACATTTTCAGATTCCTCACCAAACCCTGTAGCGACGAAATGTTGCGGGCAGCCCTCAATAACGCGATACGGCAGCATCAGCTGATCACGGCCGAAAAGACACTGTTGCAACAAACGTTGACCGGCAGCGTGCGGCTCTTGGTCGATGTCTTGTCCATGATTGCGCCGGAGGAATTCGGACGCGCCACACGGGCGCGCCAGTGGGTCATGCCTCTCGCAAAGGAGCTAGGGCTTTCGAGCCGTTGGGATATCGAGTTGGCGACCATGCTATCGCCCATTGGTTATGTCGCCATCCCGCCGGAAATCTCGCTCAAAGTGGCCCGAAAGATGGCGCTGTCACCCACCGAAAAGGAGATGCTTGCGCGCGTTCCGGAGACTGGCCGCCAGCTCCTTGCTCACATCCCACGCCTCAAAAATGTCGCGCTGTGGGTGTCCCTCCAGAATAAGGCCGTTAGCGATGACATCCCGATGGGAGCGCGAATCGTCAAAATCCTCACAGACTTGGCGGAAGTGACGGAGGGCGATGTTCCGAGCGCTGCCACATTGGCGCGCCTTCAGCCCCGCAAGGCAGAGTACGACACGGCCTGCATTGCGGCTTTGGGGTGGGGGCATCCCATTAGGTAGTGCGGCGCCCAAGGGCGATATCAGGGTTAAGGCCTCGCTCGCCGCGCTCTTGCCGAACGATCTGCTGCTGGAGCCCATCGTGTTCAAGTCGGGCAAATTACTGCTTTCAGCCGGCTCGCGTCTTTCGGCGGTTCAGCTCGAGCGTTTGCGGAACTTGCGAACGCTTGAACCCATCGTCGAGCCCGTGGAAGTGTCGCGCGTGGCCCCGGCGACGCTTCACTGACGGAAAAGCGAGATCGACCATGCGAGATCGGGCGGCGGTCGCCAGGGCACATATCTACGCGGGCGTCCGAAGAGATGGCATTTGTCGCACTGCCAAAGTCATCGACGTTCGCATTTGGGATGTAACTGACCCATCCTAGACTGTTATGATTGCGTTACGGTAGCCCGCCAGAGGTTCCCTTTTTCATTTCTGGTGGCACGCCACGCGCAACACGCATGAAGACATACAGGGAGAACGACCATGAAAATGATGATACGTGCGACGGCACTTGCAACTTTGCTCATCGCCGGCGGCGTCGCCGTCCTGGCGGCAGACGCCCCTGCCATTGTTCGCAATGAGCTTCTGCACACCGACATCGCCGGCGGATTGGAGGCGATTCTTGGCCGCACCACCATGGCTGTCGGCTCAGATACCGGGCGCCATATCCACCCCGGCACCGAATTAGCCACCCTTGCGGTAGGTACTGTTGAGTTGACGATCGATGGCCAGCCGCCGCGCACCATCAAAGCCGGCGAGGCCTTCACGATTCCGTATAAAGCGGTCCATCATCTTCGCGTGATTGGCGACGTGCCCGTAGTCATTATGCCGACCTGGATTATCGAGAAGGGCCAGCCCCTCACCATCCCTGTGAAATGAGCTCCACGGAGGGTCGCAAGAGCGACCCGATGTGGATGCCACACCTCGGAGGTTGCGACGAACTGCGCCTAGAGCGCCGCCAGATCGGCGCGGTCTAGGACCAGCTCCGCCGGCAATGCGCCGCTGGCCACCTGCACCGCCGTTGCGGCGTCGCTGCCCGCCTTGCTGCAGAAGAAGGCGGTGCGGATGAAGCCGTAGAAGTTCGCGTCGTCAGCGATGGCAGCTTCCAGCCGGTTGGCCAGCGGTTGGATGACTCCCGCCGCGGCCAGTACGCCGACCAGGAACCCGAGCATCGCGCTTCCGAACATACCCGCGAGCACTTCGGGCATTTGCGTAAACGCGAGGAGGGTGTGCGCGAAATAACCGTACTTGATACTCAATTATCCGTAGAAAATTGATCCCCGGTCTATTTTTTTTCAGCCCACCCTTTATCGCGCGGTAGCGCGGGATCGGCGCTGATCTTCAATTCGGCGCAGTGGTGATAGGTATAGCCGCCTTGCGGATTGAAGCCGTGTTCAGCCATCCACTGGATGACCTGCAACGTGCAATTCTCGCAGTCGATATTCGGAATCCGAACATCGGTTTCCCAGATGTGGCCGGACGGAAAACGCTCTGAATGGACAAACAACCCGTCCACCAGAACAGGCGGTTTCGGACTGGTCTCGATCTTGGCCGAGACGGAATAGGGGCCTTTCTCCGTAGGGCGCGTCACGGTTTCGGGATCCGCCGGCAGATAGGTCGGGTCGGCCGCGAGGGCGATGCGATAGTGCCCCGGATGATAGATGGTTTCCTTCACTTTGATATGGAGCTGCGAGCCGCCGCGCACGGGAGTCACCACGCCGGACGCCGGTGTCGAACCACGCGTCGTTCCCCCGCACGGCTCCGCCTTCTGGGGATCACCACGTTCGTCTAGGACGAGGGTTGGCGCCGGCTCCATCAGCAGAAAGTGCGAGCTCACTTGCGTGGGAATGAGAATTGCGAAGGCCGCAAAAAAAGCCGGATGAATTCTCATGTGGGTTCCCTTCAGGAGTTTTGTGAAGGGAAGGTTGCGCACTTGACCTTGGCGCGCCAATCACATTTCGGGGAGAACTTGCACGCGCCCTTCTGGATCACGCCGCGCCCCCGTGCTGCAGGGTGACCAGAAGCGCGTCCAGGTGCTGGAACTGCTCGGGGAACCCACCCGTACTCCCGGAGGCGATGGCGCCGTCGAGCGCTTCTTTCGAAGGATAAAGGTCGCGCACCACGACGAGCGTCACCCCGCCTTTTTCCTCAAAGATCACGGTTGTGACGGCGCCATCAGGACCTTCGTCATTCGTCCAGACGAGGCGCGAATGCGGCACTACTTCGATATACCTGCCGAAGAACGCCATAGGCTGTTCTGAGGCAGGATGGCCGAACTCCAAACGGTAGCCGCCGCCGACACGGACATCCATCTCGCAGGAAAGGAGGGTCAATCCAAAGGACTTCGGCACCCACCAGCACTTGAACAGCTCGGGCTTGGTCCACGCTTCGAATACGAGATGCGCCGGGGCGTTGAAGGTTCGCGTGACGACGAGTTCACGCTCGGACGTCCGCTCCACCGTTGTGCGGTTTTTCGCAGGGGTGGTCTCACTTTCTTTTCTTGCGCCCATCGAGCCTCTCCTTCCGTTTCAATTCCTCCACAATCTGGTCGAGCGCTTCGAAGCGTGCAGCCCAGAGCTGGCGGTACTTTTCGATCCAAGCCGCCTCCTCCTCGAGTCGCCGCAGGCCGAGTTTGCAGGTTCGCACGCGCCCGACCTTCTCGGTCGTGACCAACCCCGCCTGCTCCAGGACGCCGACATGTTTCTTCATGCCTGTAAGGGTCATGCGGAACTTCTCGGCAAGGTCCGTGATCGAAGCGTCTGCGCGTCCGAGCTGCTCGAGGACTCCGCGCCGAGTGACGTCCGAGAGCGCGGCGAATGAAGCGTCGAAGCGGGACTGTCTATACTGAACCATATGGTTCAGTATTTCTGCGCGGCTTGGGGGCATGCAAGGGGGGATGGGCGGTCGCCGCGGTTCCCCCTCTAGCCGATCCGATCTCGATGCAGATTCGATATGAGGACGGCAACGCTTCGTGCGGCAGGCGCCGCGCCTACTCGTCCCGGCCGTTCCCCTTGGCTTCGGGCATTTCATCAATCAGGAACCCTTGGAAGTTTCTGATTCCGTATTCCTGGGCGATTTCCAGCGCGGCGGGATCATCGACCCGGCTCATCACCATTGCGATGCCGCGATCGAGTGTCTTCTTCACGAAGTCCCGATGAGACGCCGAGAAACTTTTCAGATCGCCCTTCCAGTGGACCTTGGCGATATTCGGGTTGACCTGTTTGAGGTCCAAGAAACCCATGGTGTCGGGAAAGATCTTATCTACCGCGATCCTGGCGCCCTTCGCGTAAATCAGCTCGCGCGCCTTCTCGAATTCTTCGAAGTGCGAAGCGATCATGGGTTGGGGAATCTCGAAGGTTAGGAGCTCCGCCGGCGCGTTTTTCAGCGCCGTTTGGAAAGTCTGAGTCAGGATCGAGTGGACGTTGAGGTTGAGCGAACACGGCATCCCATTGAGGGGGAGGAACGGCAGCGAGCGCAACATGAGCTGATCGAGCATATGCGTGAGGGACTGAAATGCGCGCTGCGATCCGCGCATCTCCACACCGGGGAAAAACGATTTACGAAGAAGATCTATGCTGACGTAAAACTCGCGCATCGTCGGCATCAAGGTTTGGGACTCGCCTTGCCACAAAATGGTTTGGTGCCGCACAAATTTCTCGATGAACTCTTCGGTTCCCATATCCTTGAAAGCCTGCACGACCCCGCGGATATCTTCCTCGGTCAAACCGCGGCTGGGGCCCTTCTCCGCCACAGGCGTGGTGCGGCGGCGGTCGGTCCCCTGCTCCGTCACCCGGGCGAGCTCTTGCTCCTCTTCCTCGTCGAACAGCGGCAGCGGTTTGAGAGGGTCATCTGGCAAGGTGGCGGGATCAACCGTCGGATCACCATCGATCCACTCCACATGGATGGAACGATTGAGCATCTTTTGCACGGCTTCGACCGTCAGCCGCGATAGAAAGCGTTCATAGGCCGCGGGCGCGACGAAAGCCGCCTCGCCGCTTTCAGTGGGATAAATCGCAACCGCTGTTCCGTTCAGTTGGTGCTTTTGCGCCCCAACGGCGACAGCTTGAAGGGCTTGGCGCTGTTTCTCGGTGCTTAAGCGAGCGAAGGATATGGGGAATGGTGCGACGATAATGTCCGCCTCGCTGGCGCGCAGATGGGCGATTTTGAAATTCGGCGGCACTTGCGCGGCGCCGCGCGGATCAAGTGCCGCCAGGATGGCCTGACGGACGTTTTCTTTCGCGAGGCTGCCAAATATGTAACCCGTAACCTTCATGCCGTCGGCGATTTCGATCGCCGCTTTATCCCGGGTCGCCATCATGAGGATAAAGTTCATCTGCTGCAGCGCCAACCCGCCCCACCGACCGGCGCGGAGATTCGTGAGAAACTCCACACCCGAGAGTTCGGGCGGCTTATGCGCGCAGATCACGCAGTTTACCGGCGTGCGGCGATCCTGAAGGACACGGAGCGCCAGAACCGACGACGATGCCACGTGCACCGCCGGCGAACCTTCCGCGAGCAAAAAGCGCTTCAAGGCCTCGGCCACTGCCGGCTGAGAGTCGACGACAAGGAAGCGCGTCTGGCCGATAATCGTCTTTTGAGGTTTTTCGTCTGTAAGCACGGGTCGAATGGGGGCTAAATTCTTAACGATGATGACGCGCAAGCAGCGAAAACCACACCGCTTTCGTTGCCCCATACGCACGCATTTGAAGCATCAATATATCGTCACGGACGCGTATTCGCGCAAGGCAAATCCGGTTGTGTCACGAATCCGGACGTTGGAAACAACCCTACGACAGCGTTACTCCTGATCGGTACGTGCCGAAGGTTCCGCGTGCCCTGCCCTCCTGGTTGGAGATGATAGGCATGCTCCGAGCGCGAACGGCAGCAGGCATTCGCCGGCCTGTGGGGCACGCGGCAGTTGCAACTTGGCGACATACTCTGGCACGAGCGACCCGCGTGGGCGCCGCAGGGCCGCGTTCTTAGAGGTTTTCCGCTTTTTCCGGTAGGGAGAGACCTCGCCGGCGGCGTCCTTATGTGGGGGGCTCGGGAAGCATATACTGTCCCCCGATGTTGAAGAGGCCGGGGGGCTAATCTTGTTATTTGCAAAGGGGCTTCGCGCTTCCCGGTCCGGGGAGGCGCCCCGCGAACGGTTTGACGTCGTCGCCTTTGCGGCTGGCCTCATCCCCACGCTACAGCATTGGTTTCGCGAGGGACTTTTCCGAAGGATCTTCAAGAACGCCGGTTTGCTGCTGGGCGGCCGCGCAGCCACCGGCATCATCAGCCTTGGCGTCCTCAGCCTCTCGGCGCGCGGCCTCGGCCTCGAGCAGTTCGGCATCCTTGTCCTGGTGCAAACATATGCCCAGGTCATCACCTCATTGATCACCTTCCAATCCTGCCAAGCCGTCATCCGTTACGGCGCCATCGCTCTTGAACGGGGCGACCGACCAGCATTGCAGTCCTTGCTGAAGTTCATGGCGCTGCTGGATATCGGCGGCGGCGTGCTCGGCGTACTGGTCGCCTTCCTCTTCGCATCCATCGTTGGGCCGCACGTAGGCTGGAACGAGGACATCATCCGATACGCACAGCTTTACAGCTGCCTGATCCTTTTCACGGCCTGCGCGACACCGACGGGCATTTTGCGCTTGCTGGACCGCTTTGACCTTCTTGCCATTCAGACAACGATTACACCGTTCATTCGTCTGATCGGCATCATAACGGCTGTCGTGTTGAATGCGCCGCTCTGGGCCTATCTGCTCGCGTGGTTTTCGGCCCAACTCGTCGGCGGACTGACACTCACGTATCTCGGGTGGCGCGAAATATGGCGCCGAGGACATTTCGCGGGAATGACGGCGTCGCTCAAGGATCTCACGCAAGCGCACGACGGCCTCCTTAAATTCGCCGTGTGCTCAAACATCTACATGGGCCTCAACGTCATCGTGAACCAGAAGAGCGCGCTGCTGGTCGGCTTGCTCGCCGGACCCACGGCGGCGGGTATATTTAAAATCGGCCGCGACGCCGCGACCATTCTCTCCAAGCCCGCGGAGCTTTTGAATCAGTCGATCTATCCGGAATTCGCGCGGCTCGGCAGCGCAGGAAGCTGGGACGAATTCGGCAGGATCATTCTGCGTAGCGCGGCGGTGGCGAGCGGCGCCGCACTTGTTGTCATCGGCGTTGTCATCGGCATTGGCCGTCCATTCCTTCACCTCGTCTTCGGTGAGGAATTCACCACGGCCTATCTGCCGTTGGTGTTGATGGTCGGCGCCGCGGGCGTTGCGATTGTCGGCTTTCCACTGGATGCGGCACTTTTTGCCATGGGACGGGCGAGCCTGCCGCTGCGGGTCAGCACGATCATCACGGCGGCCATCCACTTGCCGCTGATGGTGGTGCTCGTGCGTCTTAACGGTGCGCCCGGGGCGGGGTTTGCGAACTTGGCGGCCGCAGCGGCCATGGTGACGGCCATGACCATCGTCACCGCCAGCCACATGCGCCAGCGGGCGGCGCTGGCTTAGCGCTGAACATGCATCTGCCCTAACCCGCAGGGCGGCGCGATCTCAAGCTCGGATCGAGGAACATTTCGTCGCATTCCTCGGTAATTGCGGCAGCCAATGCCTCCGGGGCAGTTCCGCCGCCCACTTCACCCTGCGCTTGCTGCTGCGAAGTCCCAGGCATGCGCGATTTGAAGAATATCTGCATAACGGTGTCCACGCCGTCGCTCGTCACGTCGCGCAGACCTTCGGCCCAAAACCGCGCGCGCGAAAGCGGGCTGGTGATGATTTCATATGACGGGAAGTAATCGACGAAGGCATGCCGACCGGTCATTTCCTGGGCCGCGACTCGCAGCACGCTCTTGGACAATGCCGTTGAAACAACCACGTTGCGCGGCTCGGCTGTGGCTACCAAACCAACCGGCGAGACCGTAAACAAGACGCGGGCCAGTGGATTGACATTGCGCAGCGCCTCGACCGCCGCCTGAAGGTCCTCGACGATTTGATTGATCGTAAAGTTCACGAAACGATAGCCGTCGCTCTCGAACTCGGCCGCGAGTGTGCTCGGCAGGACCGGATAGCAGTATCCGTCCGCGGCGTTCACCCACGCTTCCGTAAGGCCGAGTGTAAAGACAAACACATTGAGTTGACGAAGCATGTCCGCCACCGCGCGCAGATGGAAGGCGCGGTCTGCCCGCGCTTCCGCCTCGGAGCTGAAACCCAGCGGAATGGCGCGCGGCCGAAGGAGATCGAGCACGCGGCCGTCTCGCCGGATGGCAAAATCTTCGATAGCGGGCCGCACGCCCAGCGCCTGATCGACCATCTCGCGGAGTTGGCGCGCGGTATAGATATTCCCGTAGCGCGCCGAAAATACCTCGTAGCCGTGGTCTTGAGACACTGGAATCAAAGGGTGGCGAACCTCGGAATAAAGAATACTTCCGCCGGCGCCTTTGAGACGGCGTGCAAAATGTTGGGCAAAGCACGATCCCGCCGTCGCGAACTTATCGTCGCTGGAAAACGAAAACTTTTTCCCAAAGTCGATATCCGCATCCATCAGGGAGGCCGCATCGGCATTGGCGCGCCAAAATTGCGGAGGAGGATATCCATGATAGGGATTCATTTTCCGCTCCTAATCTTCTCTTCGATCGCGCGCGCAAGAATCTTCCCATAGTCGAGCTTCGCGTGCGTCAGGCCGTCGGCGAGAGTCGACTTCAAAAACCCATCCTTGGTCAGTGTTTCGGTAGGAGGGGGAAGCACTTCGCAGCCGTTTAATCCAAGAGCCATCGACAGCAAGCGGCAATAGCGGCGGTACCACTTCAACCGAATCGCGTCGGGCGCAAAGCCGTGTTCGCGAACGATCGCCCCGACTTTCTCAAAGTAGCCGGCAGATTGTGGGTTTTCCCGTGGCGGCGGCGGCAAAATGTGTATCACTCGCTCCCCCGTCACCGCACGAATTGCCGCGAGCGTGGGCAAGGTGACTGACAGCCAGGTGTCGATGACCTGATCTATGAAAATTGTGTCGATGGGGACCGCATCGGCCGCCGGATCCAAGCCGGCGACTTCGGGCTCGAGGAAGTCGTAGCGCGGCAGATCACCCAACATCTGCCGCGCATGCTCATTGCCCCGGATAAAGGAGACGATGGGCACGTTCGCCGGCAGTCCTTTCAGAAAATCAAGGAATTGCGTTTGGATAAGCAGCTTCGGCTGGCCGTCGTGTTGCACATACTCGGCCGCGCCGTTGAGCGCGCTGGTTCGCGGAATGAGCCGCGCGAGTATGCGGCGCGACCGAAGCCCGGGTTCGGTAACCTGGAGCTGCAAGGATTCGTCTGGAAACGCGCCGGAAAACCAACCTTGAAAGGCGTCGCTATACCTCGGGTCGCTGGGAAGATGGGTGGTTGATGCGATGTGCTTACGCCAGTCGGTTACGCCGTCGAGAAATGCGACAGCGTGACTATGACCCACCACTACAAAATCATATTCTGGCATAATCGCTCACGAATAATTTGCCGAGAAATATTGGCGGGCGGCGACTGATTTCCGCTACTTTTGATGAGTCGCTCGCAACAGGAAAGCATCATGACGAAGCATCGCATTTACACGACGAGCTTTGCGAGTGTTTATCCTCTGTACGTCGCCAAGGCAAAGAAAAAGGGGCGTACTAAAGCCGAAGTCGACGGAGTCATTTGTTGGTTGACGGGATACACTCAGAAGAAACTCGATGCTCAGCTCAAAAAGCAAGCGGACTTCGGAACTTTCTTTGCGCAGGCGCCGAAAATGAACGCTTCTCGGACCTTGATTGAGGGCGCGGTCTGCGGAGTACGCGTGGAGAACGTCAAAGAGCCGACCAGGCGGGAGATCCGCTATCTCGATAAGCTGGTCGATGAGCTCGCGAAGGGCAAAGCAATGGAGAAAGTTCTGAGGAAGGCGTAAATCCAATACGTCACGTTCGGGTGCTGGTATTCTGAACGACTGCGCGGGCCAAGGAGAAACGCCAGTGAAGGAAAATGACCGTTCTACTCTCCCAAAGATCAGGGATTATTCGCGATTCGATCAGTTTTTGAATTCCATTACCCCCGACGTTTACCCCGAGCCTCCGCGAGAGCCTCACATAACAATCACGCGCACCGTCATAGGGAAGATGCGCCGGGAAAATATGATTGGGCCAGGCGATCACATTCTCGATGTCGGCTGCGGTCAAGGCGTCGCTTTGGAGGTGTTCCGGGAGCTCGGGATGAAGGCGACCGGCATCACGCTTGGCTCCGATTTGGACGTCTGCCGCACAAAGGGATTCGACGTACACGAAATGGACCAGAACTTCATGTCATTCCCGGATGGCGCCTTCGACGTTTTATGGTGCCGACACGTTCTGGAGCATAGTGTTGCTCCTTTCTACACGGTCGCCCAGTACTGTCGGGTGAGTAAGCCAGGAGGACTGATTTACGTCGAAGTCCCCGCCGCGGACACATCGGCTCATCACGAAAGGGGCCCCAACCATTACAGCATTCTGCCTTGGACATCGTGGGTGAATCTCTTTACCCGGGCCGGCTGCACGATTGAACGCACGGACAAAATTGGGTTTACTGCGTTGTGCGGCCCAGACATGTACTGGTCATTTTTCCTGCGCACACCCAAACTGATTGGGGCTTAGGTCGACCCACGTCATCCATCTCCGCATCTGAAATCTCCACGTGAATTCCGATTCTCGCTTCGGTGTATTTGGCGCGCCCGACCCGGAACTTGCCGCGGTTCCTGCGAGAGCAGTGCAAGTTTCGCCTCAGGTCCCCGGCGCGCTTGCGCTGGACGATGTGGCGCGCGCCAGCCTCGGCGGCTTGGTCATGGCCGCGCCGCCGGGAACCGTGGAGCGACGATATGCGCTGGCGCTCGGCTTGCGGGCACTCAAGCCCGACGCGCCCTTGACGGTGATGGCGCCCAAAGAAAAGGGCGGCGGACGGATTGCAAAGGAACTCGCGGACTTCGGGTGTAGTGTTAAGGCGACCAGCCGCCGTCACCAGCGCATTTGCCAGACAAGTCGTCCCGAAGTGTTCGGCGCGGCGGCGCAGGCGCGCATGGATTCCGCCATCGCCGCCGGCGGGCCTTGTTTCCTGGATACCGAGAATTTGTGGAGCCAACCAGGCATCTTCAGTTGGGATCGGATTGATCCCGGCACCCTGCTCCTGCTTTCGGTCTTGCCGGCCTTCACGGGCCGGGGAGCCGATTTGGGATGCGGGATCGGTGTCATTGCGCGGGCCGTACTTGCCAGCGCCAGTGTCACCCACGTTGACCTGGTTGACATCGACCGCCGTGCGATCGCCGCAGCGCGCCGCAATGTGGCCGACACCCGTGCAACGTTCCACTGGGCTGATGTCCGTACCGCCGCAAGCCTTAGGGACTTGGACTTCGTCGTGACGAATCCTCCCTTTCACGACGGCGGGCGAGAAGACCGTGCCTTGGGACAAGGTTTCGTTCAGCAATGCCATCGTGTGTTGCGCGGCGGCGCCAAGGCGTGGCTCGTCGCCAATCTTCACTTGCCCTACGAATCTGTGCTCTCTGGCATGTTCTCGGACGTGACTCTTCGTGCCGAGGCCGGCGGATTCAAAGTCTATGAGGCCACAAAATGAGCGGCACCGCGCGGCTTGACCGCTTGCTGGCCAATCTGGGGTACGGCTCGCGTAACGAGATTCACCAGCTCGTGCGCTTTGGCGCCGTGGTTCTGGATGGCGTACCCGCCAAGGACGCCAGCACGCGAATCCCCCTCACGGATGATCTCCCCGCGCGCCTGTATGTGGACGGAGAACCCCTCGATCCGCTGAGCGGCGTAGCCCTGATGCTGCACAAGCCGGTTGGCGTGACCTGCTCGCACAAGGAAGCGGGGGCATTGGTGTATGACCTGCTGCCGCCGCGTTGGCGCCGGCGTGATCCCGCGCTGTCCACGGTCGGACGGCTCGACAAGGAAACCTCCGGCCTGCTCTTGTTGACCGACGACGGTACGCTGTTGCACCGGATCATTTCGCCCAAGAAACATGTCGCCAAGCGCTACGTGGCGACGTTGGCTCGGCCATTACAGGGAGACGAAGCCGCCCGCTTCGCGTCAGGAACGCTAATGCTGGAGGGCGAGACCAAACCCCTCGCCCCTGCAGTCATGGAGATGCTGTCGCCGACATCGGCCCGCCTCAGCATCACCGAAGGGCGCTATCACCAGGTTCGCCGGATGTTTGCCGCGGTGGGGAACCATGTCGAAGCGCTGCACCGTGATCGTATCGGGGCGCTGTCGCTTCCGGCGGATCTCGGCCCCGGTCAGTATCGGCAGATGAGCTCCACCGATGTTGCGGCCATATTTGCCTGATGGGAACGCAAGACGGTGCGGTTTCGCCACAGGCGCCGGAGACTGATACCCGTACCGGCATCGAGGACCAGGGCAGACTCGCCCCGGTCAATCTCAACGCGACTGGTGTTGCCGCCATACACGAGATGATCGGATGTTAGGCACGCATAGTCACCACACACACCAGAACTTGACGTTCACGGACATCGGTCCTCTCGCCTCAGCCACGATGTTGCCGTTTTAGCTCGTGGCACTTTCGCACGAAAGGAGTGGGCTACTTCACCGGCGCAAGATCCATGCTTTTATGGGCCGCAGCGGCGGCTGGGCTTTTCACGTAAGCAACAAACCGCGCGGCCGCGGCGCGCGCCTTGGCGCCGGGCGCGATGCCCGCCGTCAGGACCGTGACGCGCTGCACGGAATCGGGGATCGGGCCGACAACGGCAATGCCCTTGATCGGCAACAGCTCGCTCATCTGCTGGAATCCGACTTCCGCCTCGCCCTTGGCGACGGCTTCGCCCACAGGACCGGCTTTGACGACAACGGTTTTGGTCTTCATCTGATCGGCAATGCCAAGCTTGGGGAAGAGTTCGCCCGAGACGAACTGGCCGCTGACGAACGCCGACACACCCACGGACTTCGCCTTCAGCAACACCTCCTTCAGTTTCTCGGGCGTCGAGATGTCAGGCTTGGGTGCGCCGGCTTTGACCGCAAAGCCGATGCGCATCTCGGCGATGTCGGTGGCGCTTGCCGCTTCCATCTTGCCGTCCTTCACCTGCGCCTCGACCTGTTGTTTCGCGACGATCACCAAATCAGCGGCGTCGTTCGCACCGGCGATCTTGATAGTGTCGCCAGTGGCGGTTTCATAACTCGCCTTCAGCGCCTCCAAGGCCGCGGCATAGCCCAACGCCGGTCTGATGACGAGTTCGTCGGCCAAGGCGGGTGTCGCCGCCACGGCCGCCATTACAACGGTAATCCATCCGAATTTCATGACGCGCTCCCTATTGATTGATGTCCGGCTCGACCAACTGCTTGAGGTTTTGCAGCGACTCCTGCCACCCAAGGTAACACGCTGCCACCGGGATGACATCGGGGATGCCCTCCTGCACGATGTCGACCTCGGTGCCGACCAGAACCTTCTTAATGTTCACGGTGATGTGCATCTCGCCAGGCAGATTTGGGTCGTCGAATTTGTCGGTGTAACGCACGCGCTCGTTCGGCGTTAGCTCGGTGAAGGTTCCGCCGAAGGAATTGCTGAGGCCGGTGGTGAAGTTGCGGAACGACATCTTGTAAGAGCCGCCGACCTTGGCGTCGTGCTGGTGCATGGTCGCCGTGAATCCGTTGGGCGGCAGCCATTTGACCTTCGCATCCGGCTCGACAAAAGCGCGGTAGACCTTCTCGGGCTTGGTCGCGAGTACGACATGCAAACGAACGGTGCCGGGCATGGTTCTGGTCCTATTCTAAATGGCGACCTCGTGCGCAAGGTTAGTCCGGGTCTCCAGATCGGCCAAGGGCCCGGCACCCTATGCAGAGCCTGCATGAATTCAACCTGTCTTCAGCCGCTTCTTCATGTCGGCGTAGGCCGCGGCGATGAGGCCGTCGAGCGCCGCGACATCGAGGGCATGGCCGGGCTTGAGCTTCACGTGCCGCATGCGCTTTCCCGTGCCTTCCAGAAGCTTGGCGGGATCCTTGAGCGCCGCGCCTTGGAAGAACCCGATGTTGACGTGGGCTTTGAATATTCCAACGTAACCAAACGGCGCATCGCCGATGCAAGCGTTGGCCAAGCCGTCATGCATCAGTTCGCGTACGTCGGCACCGCATGCCCGGAATTTCGCGAACCATGGTCGGGCCAGCGCGCCCAGTTGAGGCGATTGCTCGGCGAGCCATCGCTCGACAGCCGGACTGCGTTTGACCGCGCCGTCGCACCGTAGAATGTGTTCCATCGCTGCTTCTGTCGTGTGTACTCGACGAAACCATTAGGGTTGCCCCGTGCGAGGCAGGCCCATAGGATCGCGTTAAAGCAGCGTGGTTGTCACTTCGATATTGCCGCGGGTCACCTTCGAGTACGGACAGGTCCCGTGCGCGGCATGCCGTAACTCCTCGGACACCGCGCGATCGACACCGCGCAGGGTGACCCGTTGGAGGGCGCCGAGGCGGTGCCGTAGAGGTTCTCGGCGGCGGGATGCGGCAGGGGGTTTGAATAAGGCTACGGCCGAAATCTCGGTCATGGCGGTGTTTCTTCCCTTAACCCCGGCGAAGCCCACCCAAACAAGCCGCGAAAGCTGTCTAACTATCTGTGTTTGGCGGTTTATTCGGCCAATCTCGCCTTTGGCCCAGCCCGGAGGCCGATCCTGGACGCGCGGGGGCCGCCTTATACCCAGCACATCGCTTTGGTGGCCCTGGGCGAAGAAGACGACCAGACCGTCGGCAACTTGGGTAAAAACTGTTCCTAGAGTCAACACGCTGACGCCGATTCTCAGGAAGCTCGAGTCCCTGGGCTCACTCCGGCGCGCACGCGATCCTGCGGACGAACGGCACGTGCGCGTCAGCCCGAAAGCGGCCGGGCGGCTCTTGTTCGAAAAAGATGTCATTACGTCGCGTGACAGCCGACAGGCTCGACGCCTGCAACGGCTGCTCCTATCCTACGCACCATCGTTTCGCGAAGGAGATCACCCCATGACCATCCGCAACTTCCTTTTGGCTTTGGCGCTCGCAATGGCCGTGCCCGCGGCGCTGCCGCATCACGAGGCGCGCGCCGCTTCGGCACAGGAACTGCAGAAGGACTCGAACGAAGCTTTGCAGCGGCTCTTCCGCGCCAACGAAGTGGCCGAGGCGATTTCGAAGAAAGCCAGCGGCATTCTGATCTTCCCGAACATCGTCAAAGCCGGACTGATCCTCGGCGGCAGTTACGGTGAGGGGGTCTTGCAGCGCAACGGCAAGACCGTGAACTACTACAACTCCGTGTCGGGGTCGTGGGGCTTGCAAGCTGGCGCACAGTCGTATGGTTATGTCGTGTTCCTCATGAACGACAAAGCCGTCAACTATCTCAACCAGTCGAAGGGCTGGGAGATCGGCGTCGGACCAACAGTGGTGGTGGTCAACGAAGGCGTCGCCAAGAATCTCTCGAGCACAACGCTGCAAGACGACGCCTACGCCTTCATCTTCGGCCAGCAAGGCCTGATGGCGGGCATCAACATCGAAGGCGCGAAAATCTCCAAGATCGATCGCTAGCCGCGCATCCGTGACGGCATCCGACATCGTTCCCGGCCGGTCCTGTGCGAACTGCACGCTGTGCTGTAAAGTGCTGTCCATCCCGGCGCTCTTGAAGCCGCGCGGCATCGTCTGCGGCCAATGCGACTGGGGCAAAGGGTGCAGGATCTATGCGCGTCGGCCGGGTGCGTGCGCCGACTTCGATTGCAGTTACCTTCTGTCCCCTGCCCTCGGCGAAGAGTGGAAGCCGACCACGGCCCACCTTGTCCTTGGCTATATGACGGATGCAGACGTGATCTTGGTGTTCACCGATCCCGACCACCCGAGCGCATGGCGCAAGGAGCCTTACTTTTCACGCATCAAAAAGTGGGCGGCGAGCACCGAGAACGGTTATGTGCTGGTCCGGGAGACCACGCGGGCGCTGGCCCTGCTCGGCGCGGAAGAATTCGACCTCGGCGCCGTACGCGCGGACCAGGTCGTCGTGCGCAGCAAACATCCGGACAGCGGCGCAAATACAATCTTCGTTGTCGATAAGGCGGTTGCTGACCGGGTGCGCAGCGGCAGACAGGGAGGAACTTGAGTCCGCCATTTTTTTAGAGCACCAACCTGAACCAGCTAAACGGCCGCCCCCAATCAAGATCGCCCGCCCACGCGGCATCATGTGCCCGACGAGCCGTTCAGTCGATGACCCCGTTGCGCGCGTGGAGGGATGCTGAAGACGTGGGGGCGGGGAAGGTAGCTAACTCTTCGAGCGGGCGGTCAGCGCCGCATCCATGATCACGACCTTGCCATGGCGCAGAACGGTGATCGACACGACGCGGCCGATGTTATCCACGCTCAGCAGCCGATGAAGATGGTCAACGCCGGTGACTTCGACGCCGTCGAGACTGAGCAATAGGTCACCGTTGAAAAGCCCGGCGGCTTCCGCCGGACTGCCTGTTTGCACTTTGAGAATCCGCGCGCCCGTTTCGGCGCGGCGCTCGAGGGCGCGGGCGATGCGCCGGGGAATGCCGACGGTCTGCGCCCCGACGCCGAGATGACTGCGCCGCACATGGCCGTGGCGCAGAATCTCGGTGGCCACAAACATCGCGGTGTTCGACGCGATGGCAAAGCACAGCCCTTGGGCGCCGAGGATGGTCGCCGTGTTGACGCCAATGACGCGCCCATGGGAGTCCACAAGCGGGCCGCCCGAATTGCCGGGGTTAAGCGCGGCATCGGTCTGCAGCACGTCTTCAATCTGGCGGCCCGACTGCGCGCGCAAGGAGCGCCCAAGCGCGCTGACCACGCCCGATGTGACCGTGCATTCGAAGCCGAGCGGATTTCCCACGGCGATGGCGACCTGGCCGACTTGCAGCTTGGTGGAATCGGCAAACGTGAGCGCCGGGAAGTGATGCGTGTCGGGCCGGCCGTGCACCTGGATGACGGCAAGGTCCGTGTCGGGATCGTCGCCGACGAGATAGCCCGGAAACTCGGCGCCATCGGGGAAGACGGCCTGGATGGCCGCGGCGCCCTGCCCCTGCGGATTGGCGACGTGGCTGTTGGTGATCATGTAACCGTCGGGCGTGAACAAAAAGCCCGAGCCCGTGCCGCCACGATCCGCTTTTGAGGCCTTTTTGGGTAAAACCCGTAGTTGCGCAACCGCGGGCGCAACCAAGGCGACCGCACCGGTGATGGCGTGGCTATAGGCATCGAGCAGCTCGCTGTCGGTGGCGCGCGGCGGAATGGGATTGGTGTCGTCGAGAGGCATAGCCCTCATGTAGGAAGGCCTGCGGGGTGGCGCAATGCATCTGTGAATGGCAGGCTTGCACGCCGTTCGCTTGACGAACGGGGGCAAAGACGTGCCCTCTGCTAAGCAGCCAACTTGCGAGGAATATGCATGAACAGTCCCATCCTTGCGCCGGTGATTGCGCTGGTGCTGTGGTCCTTCGTGATGTGGGCCTGGATGTACGCAACGCGCATCCCGGCCATGTTCAAACACAAAGTCACCTACGATCCGCACCGCCCGGCGACGGACTCTACGCAACGCTCGCTTGGACTTATGTCGCTTTGCGCGTCGTGCACAGCTTGGTGCAGGCCCTGATCAACCGCGTCGGTCTGCGCTTTCTGATTTTCATGATCGGCTCGGTCGTGCTGCTAGCGCTCACGCTGCGGGCGGCGGCTCTCATCTTCACATCTGCATAACCGCGCCATGGATCCGTTCACACACGGCCTTTTGGGCGCCGTCTTGCCGCAAGCCACGCTGCGCGAGAAGCGCCTTGCGCCGATCGCCGGGCTTAGCGGTGCAGTCGGCGCCATGGCGCCAGACCTCGACGTGCTGATCGCCTCGGACAGCGATCCTTTGCTCTTCCTCGAGTATCACCGGCAGTTTACCCACTCCCTGCTTTTCGTTCCGATTGGCGCATTTATTTGCACACTGGCCCTGCAGGTGGTTCTGGGACGACGATGGAAGCTGGATTTCAAACACACTTATCTCTTTGCGGTCCTGGGATACGCTACCCATCCCCTGCTTGATGCCTGCACGTCCTACGGCACGCTGGTGCTGTGGCCCTTTAGCGATGCACGCATCGATTGGAGCATCATCGCGATCATTGATCCCTTGTTCACTGTGCCGTTGCTCGCGGCGGTGATTTTCGCGACTGTCAAACGTCAGCCATGGGTCGCGCGGGCGGGATTGGCATGGTGTGGAATTTATCTGCTTCTGGGCCTCGTACAGCGCGAGAGCGCCGAGTCGATGTCGGCGGAGCTCGCCGCCAAACGCGGACATAGCCCCAGCGATATTCAAGCCAAACCAAGTTTCGGCAATCTGTTGGTTTGGAAAACCATCTATGAGGCCGAAGGGCGCTTCTACGTGGACGCCGCGCGCGTCGGTATCGCGCCTAAGGTGTTCGAGGGTAGCTCGATCAGACAGCTCGATCTCGTGCGCGACTTTCCCTGGCTACAGGCGAACACACAACAGGCCCGCGACGTCGCGCGCTTTTCCTGGTTCAGCCAGTACTACGTGGCGCAAGACGCGACCAATCCCGCGCGCATCATCGATATCCGTTATTCGTTGGTGCCCAACGACATCAACGCGCTGTGGTCGATCACCCTCGACCCCGCGGCGGGACCCGATGCGCATACGCCCTATCGGAATCACCGCCGCGACGTCGGCGAGAGCAGCCGGAAGCTCTGGAAAATGTTGACTGAGCCCTGAGAGCCCGTTTGATCAGAGAATAAATCTGCCCAGCCAGGCAAAGGGGCCGCCGACCAGCGCAGCGGCCGGCATGGTGATGAGCCAGGCGATCAGAATCTCCCGCGCCACGCCCCAGCGCACGGCCGATGCGCGTTTCGCCGCGCCCACGCCGACGATGGCGCCGGTGGTGGTCTGCGTGGTCGAAACCGGCACGCCCAGATGGGTCGCTGCGAAAAGCGTGATGGAACCCGCGGCCTCAGCGCACTCGACCTCGAACAGCACCACGGCCTGCGCGGTTTTTTTCATCTGGTCGATGGTGTTGATCAGGTCCTTGATGTCGCCGCGGTCGAAAGGAGTGATGAACGAGCGCCGCACCAGAAGCAGCACATCGCGCGAGATCGCGTCGGCCTCTTCCTCATGCTTGTAGACGCGTGCGGCGGCAGCGGCCACACCGGGCCCGCTTTTCAGCAGGTCGCCAAGTGCGGTGCGCCCAAAACGACGGTGGAGGCGTGCTGATTGTAAAGATTGAAGAAGCGATCTTCGCGCGGCATAAGTGCCTGGAACCAGCGGAGCGTTGGTACCTCGCGGCCAACGGAACAATGGAATGTTTGAGGCGGCGATAAGTGCGCCGCAAGACGTCCCCCAAGGCCCTGATATCGCGCGGGAGGCTTGGCGGCGGAGGTGGCGAGCGCATGTGGATAACTTCATCCGCGCCGGGTTATGTACCGGCGCGGCGCTTCCCGCTTAATCTAGGCAAATGACCCAGGCCGGCAAATTGACGGATATCGCCACGCGGAGCGCTAAGCGCGCGCCCATGGTTCACCATCAGGCAATCGAAATTTCCGCGAGCGGCGGGCTTGCCGGCGACTTTGGCCGCAAACCCGGCAAGGCGCAGGTGACGATTGTCTCTGCCGAGCGCTGGGACGCAGCTTGCGCGGCGCTGGGCGAGGATGTGCCCTGGTCGGAGCGGCGCGCCAATCTGCTGGTGAGCGGCATTGATCTTGACGTTGTGCCGGGACGTCAACTCGCTGTCGGCAACGTCATATTGGAAATCACCGGCGAGACCGACCCTTGCGCGCGCATGGATGAAGCGCGCGCGGGACTGCGGGCGGCGCTGACGCCGGATGCCCGCGCGGGTGTGCGCTGCCGCGTCATCTCCGGCGGCAGTATCAAGATCGGCGACGCCGTCGCCGTCGTTGAAGATTTGTTCAGTCGAACAGAGGGTCAGAAAGTATGAACGTCAATATGGCTTACGTCGCGCCGATCGCGCTGTTGCTGCTTTCCAACGTGTTCATGACCTTCGCGTGGTACGGCCAGCTGAAGTTTCCGAACACGGCCCTTTGGGTCGTGATCCCGGTGAGCTGGGGCATCGCGTTCTTTGAATATTGCCTGGCCGTTCCGGCCAACCGCATCGGCTACACGGTCTACTCAGCCGCACAGCTCAAGACCATGCAGGAGATCATCACGCTCGCGGTCTTCGCGGTGTTCAGCGTGACTTACCTCGGCGAGGCGCTGAAAGGGAACCACCTGGTGGCGTTTGGATTCCTCGTCGGCGCTGGTTTCTTTGCTTTCAATAGGTGGTGATTACTGCGCGTGCTGCGGTACCGTTGAGGCGGGCGCGGGCCCGCCCGCGGCGGCGAGCGCGAGGAAATGCGCGCGAACGTTCTCGATATCATCGGCATTGAGCAGGTGCTTGAACGACGTCATACCCTTCTTGACAAGTGCGCCGTCGAGAACAACATTTCGGAACGCCGCCGGATCGAGAATCATCGGTGAGCGCGACATTTCTGGAAAATAGACGCCGCCAGCGCGGTGACAGATGTTGCAGTACGCGCGTGTGATGCGATCGCCCTCGCCGGGGTTGCCGGTTGAGGCCACGGCCTGGGCGAGATCGAGCGGTGGTGCGACCACGTACTCGGGATAGGCCGGCAACTGCGTGTTCGCACCGAGGTGTAGTCCCAGCTCTCCGACGGCACGGTCTGATAGTGCCAGACGTATTCGCCGGTGTCGGGTTTCAGGGCGACGATGGAAGTGAGGAACAGATTGTCGCCTTTGCCGCCGGAGCGCAGGCGGTGATTCCACGGGCTTCCGTTGCCGGTGCCGACGAGGACGAGGTCGGTTTTGGGATCGTAGATGATCGAATCCCACACCGTGCCGCCGCCGCCCATCTCTTTCCACTGACCGTCGCTCCACGTCGCCGCTGCTTTCTCTTTGAAGATTTTATCCGACGCGGCGTTGTCGGGTTCACCGTTAGGATTGGGCGTCATGTAGTAGCGCTACGACAGTGCGCCGGTCTCGGCCTCGTAGGCGCTGACATAGCCGCGCGTGGCGCACCGGTGATGCTGTATTGCTTGGTGGTGTCGGTGGTCTGGGTCGACCACGCCGGTTTGCCGGTCTTGGCGTCAAAGGCCGCAACCTTCGACCACGCCGTCGTGGTTTAAAGCACGCCGTCATGCACGAGCGGCGTTGCTTCCTGACCACGGTCGGTGTCGAACGCGGCCCACCACGCCAGACCCAGCTTGCCGACGGAGTCTTTGTTGACCTGGGTGAGCGGCGAATAGCGCTGTTCTTCATAGTTGAGGCCGTAGGTAAGCCATTCACCCGGCTTGGTGTTCTCGATGCGGCTGCTATCGACACCGCTATCGCAAGCGGCGAGCCCGAGCGTGAGCACCACCGTGGCAAACCAAACACGTGCGCGCATGAGTCCCCTCCCCCGATAAGCCTCGAGATGAGTTTACCGGAGCGCCGATGGCGAAAACCACACGGCTGTGCCTATTGTTCTAGGATACGGAACGAGGGAGGTATGGATGGCCATCGAACTCGATCACGTCATGGTGCACGCACCCGACAAGGTCGCCGTCGTGAAGAAGCTAGCGGAAATCCTAGACGTGCCCTGGTCCGCCACCGGCGCCGGCCCTTTCGCGCCGGTGCCGCGCCTGGCGCCCCCCCCCTAATTCACACATGTAGGCGAGCGGCGCCGGTCGCGTGCTTATCTTTCCGTGATAGATCGTTCTTACTGTGGCCGAATCTAGAGGAGCGCCGGGGGATCACGTGCCGTTGTAGGTGATGGTTTGTTATGATGCCGGCGGCATGGTGCGCCACGCTTGCGCGGTCGAAGCGTCCGACGAACAGACGGCGGCGGCGAACGCCCATCGCCTTTTCCTCAATCTTGGTTTGTCCGGTTAAGAGCTGTGGCTGGGCCGCCAAGAAATCGCCGAGCACTTCATCGACCGCAAACCCGTGCCCTTCGGCACCGCTCCCGACGATCAGCAGGGCAGCGCCCGCCCGCTCATGCGCTTCCTGGACGCACAGTTCGGTTGACCGCCGTTATCCGCTGATCAATCCGAGCGGCTTGTAAGCCACGCTCGGGAAGACGCTGGTGATGCGCTCCTGGCTCATGCGCGTGGTCAAAATCTCGGAAAGCACCTGACGTGAATCGGTGGTGACGGCCAAATCGCCGCCGTCGAGTTGGTTGTCCTTCATGCCGGGCCATTGGCCGTAGATCTTTCCGCCGGCAACACCAGCGCCCATCACCATCATCACCGAGGCCGCGCCATGGTCGGTGCCGTAGGTGGCGTTCTCGTAAGCACGCCGGCCGAATTCGGTCTGCACGGCGATGGTGACGCGGCTCATCAATGTGGGGCCGAGGTCGTCCGTGAAGGCATAGAGCGCGTTGGAGAGCTCTTCGACGGAATTGCTGAAGTTGTTGTTGATGTATTCGTGATGGTCCCAGCCGCCATAGTCGACGGTGGCGACTTCGATGCCCATGTTCATCTTGATGGCGCGCGCCAGCGGCTGCAGTTTGTTCGACAGATTGCCGAAGGTGTAGTTGGGGTTCGGCGTGCGCGGCAGCGTGGAGACGCGTTCGCGCACCACCTGGCATATCTTCAGCGTCGTCTGTACGGATTTCGCCGAAGGCGTATTGCCCTTGTTAAGGGCTGACATGAGATCGCCGCGCTCGTTGTCGATGTAATAGGGCAACGACTCGAGCTCGGTGGTGGGTACGATGCCGCTCGTCCCGCGCAGCGGCGATGTGCCGATGACCGAATCCGCAGTGGCGAGGAACTCGCTGGCCGGACCTACGCGTGTGAGCAAGTGGCGCGCCAGCCAACCGTTGGTGACCCCGATATCGGCATCGCCGATGCCTTTGTCGACCATCTCCTGAACTTCGAAGTGGCTGCGGAGTTGCGTGGGCGCGCCGACGGCGTGCACAAAGGCCAGCTCTTTGTCGATGAACATCTGGCGCAGTTGCCCCGCGTCGGGATGCAGGAAAAATTGCACACCATCGAGCTTCGCCAGCGCCGGTGCGGCGTTGAGGCCGACGGTGTTGATCGCGATGCTGGGACGCATCTGCCGGTAGGCACCGTCGTCCGCCGGCGCAAGGAGATGCAAGCCGTCCATGCCGAAGCGCAGGAAGATATAGACCAGAATATTACGGGGAGCGCCGACATCGGCGCCGAGCGCAATGTTGACGCCGGGGGTCCAGGGCATCAGCGCCCCACCCGCCAACATCAGCATTGTACGCCGTGAGATTGTCATGACCCGCCCTAGTGGTAGACGAACTCAGGTGCCGTCGCGAGCACCGAGATGAACTTGCCGCCAAAGGCCTCGCGGAAGAACTGCTGGCCGCCATAGCCTTCGAAGATGCGCGAAACCGCGATCGTTAGCGCCGACATAGCTTCGTCGCTGAGGCGGTATCCAATGAGGCGGCCGACCCAATATTCGGTCACCAGCGTGGGCGACTTTTGTATGTCCAGCGGCGTCTGGGCGAGGAAATCGACGACCGTCATGACGCTGTAGGTCATGTACAACAGATGATTCCAGACCGCGATGTTGGTCGAGCTGTTGAGCCAGAACTCATTGTCGTCGGGACGGCCATCGGGAGTTGGCCAACTGAAGGGGCCGTCGGACACGGCATTCAGCATGTAGTACTGGGTACTCGGCTGAACTTCGGCATCCATCGTGCGCGCGAGCGCGATCCAGCGTTCGTGCGGCCGGCGCACCTTCGTCTGCGGCCCCTGTCCGATCTCGGGGCCATCGAGCAGGATGGCACGCAACACCTGCGCGATATGATCGGGCTTTTCGTAGTGCTTCACCCAAGCGGCGCGGGCGCGCGCCAGCACGGCGGGCGGCGGTCTCTCGCCAAAGAGGTGCTTGCAAATCTTGGCGGTGATGAAGGTCGCCGTTGCGGGGTGCGCACAAGCAATGTCGAGGACCTTGTTGCCTTGATGGATGCCGCTCAAGGTCGAGAGATCGAAGCCGAGGAATATCCCGGCTTTGTCGCTGTGCTGGGAGGGGTTGAAGAAAAACTCTCCGGTGTTCTCGTTCGTGTTCCAGCCTTGCTTGATGGTCCAACCCGACAGCGCGTGCGAAGCCTGAGCGACGTCTTCGTCGGTGAATCCCAGAGCGCTGACATCCGCGCCGCCGCTGTTCTTGCCGTAATAAGCGCCCCGCCCCAGTGTGTGCAGTTCGAGCACTTCGCGCGCATAGTTCTCGTTGGGGTGCTGGGCGTTACTGTCGGCGTTGTCGAGGTACTTGAGCATGGCGGAAGACGTCGCCACCCACGCCATCATGGTGCGGAAATTGCCAAAGACATTGGGCCGGATGACGTCACGGTCGTACGGGATCAGCGACCAGATGACTTCAAAGCCCTTGTACAGCGAGACGCTGAAGTGGTTCAGCCAGAAGTCGGTCATGACTTCGCGCAGTTGATAGCGGCTGTGCGTATTGCGAATGAAGACCGATGAAGTCAGTTCGTCGAGGGGGCGCGATTGCTCGGGATAAGCCGATCGAAAGAGGACCTCGCGGTTGAGTCGCCACAACTCCTTGGCGCTGGTCCAGAGATACTGCAGCGGGCGCTGCTCGTTCACCGCCGGCCACTTCTGGTTCATCGAATCATACGCGTCGTATTGGATGTAAAGCTTGCGGCTGCGGAGGTAAGCGTCGAGGGCGGGGTCGTCGCCCGCGGGCGGACGGAGCTGATCCTCGACCCACGCGGCGAATCCGGTTTGCTGCACGGATTGGATGTCACGGTCACGCGCCCCGAAGGTGGTCCGGTTCAGCGCAATCAGCTCGAATGAGGGTTGGGAAGGAAGCATCGCTGGTGGGCGGCAGGCTCCAGGTGAGGATGTTACAATCCTAGCACAGAAGCTTACTAAGGGTTGAAATTAGAGATGCTTAAATCCCTGAAGGGCAAAAGGTTTTTCTGCCGAACCATTTGGTCGGGCAAAGAAAAAGGGCGCGGCCATTGAGGCCCGCGCCCTTCTAACGTTTTGGCCTCGACCGGCCTTTAGACGGCGGCTCCGCCTTTGGAGACCTTGTTGAGCGGCACATCGCGCACGCGCACGCCCGTGGCGGCGAAGATGGCGTTGGCCACGGCCGGCAGAGTCGGCGGCAGCGCCGGCTCGCCAAGTCCGGTCGGGTTGTTGCCCGACTTGATGAAGTGCACTTCCACCGGTGGGGCCTGGTTCATGCGCAAGAGCGGGAAGGTGTCGAAGTTGCCTTCGACCACGCCGCCATTGGCAATGGTGATCTCCTGGGCGAGCAGGTTGCCGATGCCGTCGAGCGTCGCGCCCTGCACCTGATTGATCGCACCGCTCGGATTGACGATGTGAGCGCCGACGTCGGCCGCGACCCAGATCTTGTTGACCTTTACCTGACCGATGCCGTTCTCGCCCTTCTTCGCAGCCGTGACTTCGGCGACGTGGGCGACGTAGCCCTGGTGCGAGAAGTAATAGGCGAGACCCAGCGCCGTGCCCGCAGGCAGCGTGCGCTTGCCCCAGCCCGCCTTCTCGGCGACGAGGTGCACGGCGGCGCGCATGCGTTCGAAATTGAACGACGGCGGCGTTGGCGCGCCGGGCTGGCCTTGCGGCGCAGCCGCTTGAACGCGGCGTTCGGCGAGCAGATTGAGATGGAACGCGAGGGGGTCCTGGCCAGAGGCGTGCGCGACTTCGTCCAGGAACGACTGGAAGACGAACGCGAGCGCGTTGCTGCCGGGCGCACGAAGCGGGCCCGTCGGGGTGCCGAGTGGGATCAAGCTCGCGCCGAATTCGAGGTTCGGCACGAAATCGGCTGGGAAGACCGAGGCACCCATGTTCGCCAGCGGCGCGTATTTACCATCGTTGCCGAAGCTGACGAAGTGATCGGTGAGCGCGATCAGCTTGCCCTGCGCATCGATACCGGCCTTGAACGTGTGGAAACCGCCGGGACGATAGCAATCGTGGCGGATGTCGTCTTCGCGGGTCCAGAGCACCTTCACTGGCGCGCCGGCCTCGCGCGCGATCCACGCCGCTTCGATGATCGGATCGGCGCTGGAGCGCCGGCCGAAGCCGCCGCCGGCGCGAACCATGTTGATGGTGATGTCCTTCTCGGCAATCCCCATGGTCTTGGCGATCAGCGCGCGGCCATTGCCCGGATTTTGCGTCGGCGACCAGACTTCCATCTTGCCGTCCTGGAAACGCGCCGTGGAGTTCATCGGCTCCATGCAGGCGTGCGCGAGGAACGGATAGGAGTAAGACGCTTCCACGATCTTCGCGGCGCCTTTGAAGGCGGCTTCGACGTCGCCGTCCTTGCGGATCGACATCACCGGCTTCTGTTTGGCGAGCGCGGCCGCCTGAGCGGCGTAGCCTTTCGAGCTTTGCGAGGCGTGCGGACCGGTGGTCCATTCGACGCGCAATTTGCGGCGCGCGGCGAGCGCCTGATACCAGGTGTCGGCGACGATGGCGACGCCGCCGGAAATGCCGCCGCTGAGGGTCATTTCGCCCTCCGGGATCGTGCCCTTCACGACAAAGGCATTGCGCACGCCGGGCATGGTACGCACGTCGTCGAGGTTGGCGCGCGCGACTTCGCCGCGCCACACGGGGCACTTCTCGAAGGTAGCGTACAGCATGCCGGGCACGGCGACGTCGATACCGTACAGCGGTTGGCCGGTGACAATCTTGGGTCCGTCGACGTCCTTGGCCGAGTGGCCGATGACCTTGAAGTCTTTCGGATCTTTCAGCGCGACCGCCTTGAGATCGGGCACAGGCATTTTGGCGGCAGCCGAAGCAATCTGACCGTAGGTGACCGCGCGGCCCGAGGCCGCGTGCGTCACGACGCCGCTGTTGGTGGTGAGTTCGCTTTCCGGCACACGCAGCGTCTTGGCCGCGGTGGCGACCAGCATCTGGCGGCCGGCGGCGCCGACACGGCGCAGCATGTCCCAGTTGCGCGGGATCGAGGTGCTGCCGCCCGCGGACTGCACGCCGAACCTATCGGGATCGAAGTTCGCCATCTCGACGCGCACGTTCTTCCAATCGACGTCGAGTTCGTCGGCGATGATCATCGGCAGCGAGGTTTTGATGCCCTGCCCGATTTCTGGATTCTTCGCGGCGATGGTGACGATGTTGTCCGGCGAAATGCGGATGAAGGCGTTGATCGCCGCATCCGGTGTGTTGGCTTCCGCGCTGCCCAGGGGCGCGAGACGGAAGGACAGAAGCAGGCCGCCGCCGACGGCGCTGGCTTTGAGGAATGTGCGGCGTGAGGCAGAAGTGCTGTGATGTGTCATGGCTTAGGCCTCCTTCACGACCGGTTGACCCGACGCCAGCTTGATGGCGGCGCGGATGCGGTTGTAGGTGGCGCAGCGGCAGATGTTGCCGGTCATGTGCGCGTCGATATCGGCATCCGTCGGCTTGGGTGTCTGCTCGAGCAGCTTGGTGGCCGACATGATCTGGCCCGCCTGGCAGTAGCCGCACTGGGCGACATCGAGCTCAATCCAGGCGTCTTGCACCTTCTTGCCGATCTCGGTCGCGCCGATGGCTTCGATGGTTGTGACTTTGGAATCACCCACGCTCGCGATCGGCGTAACGCAAGAGCGCACGGCGACGCCGTTCACATGCACTGTGCACGCGCCGCACAGACCCGAGCCGCAACCGTATTTCGATCCTTTGAGATCGAGCACGTCGCGCAAAACCCACAGAAGGGGCGTGGCCTCGTCCACATCGACAGTGTGACTCGTGCCGTTGACAGTCAGGGTAAAGGCCATGGTTCCTCCGGATCAGAAATGCGGTGCGCAGATGACGGGAAACGCGGCCTAACGCGTGACGGCGCAGGCCGAAAAAGTAGCGCAGCATATCATCTTCCGGTCAGCGGCGGCACCCGGCGCGCATGGGGGAGGAGTCGGGATCGGGCTGTCTCGCCGCGCGGAACGATAGTGATATCAGATACTTAGCAGGAGACAAGGTTGCCTAGGACAATGTTTTGGCCGGCCAGGGCGCCGTATAGCCGGTCGGCCAGCGCCGTCAGGCCGCCTTCGGGCAGCTGAGCGGCATTAAGCGCGCGCTCCAGTTTGCAGATGGCGACGGTTTCGCTGGTGCTCATGCCGAGCTTGGTGAAGGCCTCGAGCGTACCGAAAAGCGGCACGCCATTCACCATGACGAGTGTGATGTCCTCGGGTTTGGCGACGGTCAGCGCATCGTAAGGATCGTCGTTCTTCGAACTGAGCATGAAGAGGTCGGCGTAGAGGCCAGCCTTGATGCTGCCGACCTTGTCATCGATCTTGGCGATGCGCGCCGGGGTGCTGGTGGCCATTTCGAACAATTGCTTGTTCGAGATGTCCCCGCCGAAGTTTTTTTCGATGACGCGCGCGGCGTAGTTGATCTCACCCAGCATGTTCATGCTGCCCGTGGGCGACCAATCGGGCGCCAAAGCTACGCTGACCCTGCGCTTCAAAGCGCCCGGCACATCGGCCGTGTCCGAATAGAGCTCGAAGTTGCTGCGCGGCGACCAGATCAACGCGGTGCCGGCGGCCGCCATCTTGGTGAATTCGGCATCGCCCAGGGCGACGCCGTGGATGATGCCGGTCTTGTTGGTGAGAAGCCCAGCTTTCTCGAGTTCCGCGAATTCCGAGGCATTGACCTGGTCACTACGCTTGCCCTCGCCGAGATGCACGCCGATGAAATCGAGCTTGCCTGCTTTGAAGTCGGACAACGTTTGCGCCGAGAGTTTCTGATCCGAAGGCCAAATGCCGAGCACGTTGCCGATGCGCTCCTGCCCCACTGCCGTGCCATAGAAGCCCGACGCCCAATCGAGATTACGCGCGAGGCCGACGACACAGGGTTCGACCTTGGGCGTATCGGCCGGTTCGAAAAGTCCGGTGATGGAGGTCGTGCCGCCCATGAGCGCCATGAGCTCCCCGTAGGCGTCCATGTCGCAGAAGTATTTCTGAACCAGGATGTCTTCAGGCTGCTGGATGATCTTGTGATAGCCGGGATGATTGCGCCACTGGTAGCGGTTGGGGAACTTCTGGTTCGGCACCCACTTCGGGAACATGGCGTAGAGCGGGTGATTGTGCAGATCGACAAAGCCGGGGAAGATGTAATCCTTGCTGATGATCTCACGCGCGCCGACGATATTGGGCTTCTGCGCGGCCACGGCGGTGATCTTCCCGTTCTGCACAGCCACCCAGCCGTTCTCAATGACGCGCTCGGGCGTAACCACGGTTCCATTCAGCAGGATCGCGGAAGGCTCGGCGGCTTGCGCCGACGCGAGCAGCCCCAGCGCGATCATGCAGCCCGCGAGGATCGTTTTCATGGCCGATCTCCTATAACGCATTCCGATTCACCGGTGGCAAAGGTGACAGGGGCTTATATTATGATCGCAAGCGCATAAATTCGAGAATGAATTGGTAATTCCCATGGGCGGCTCACACGACCATCATCACCATCACGACGAGCCGCCGGGCGCGCGCGGTGAGCCCGTGGATTGGAAGTTGCATGGCGTGAAGGTGATTCCTGGCGATCAGTTGGATCCCAACACCGCGCAAACCCCGGGCATGAACCGCGCCGCCGCCATCAACGCGGCGCGCGTGGGCGCACAGAAGATCTGGGCCGGCACCGTGCACATCCATGCCAATGCCAAGACCGGCGCGCATCACCACGGGCATCTCGAAAGCGTCATCTATGTCGTGAGGGGCCGCGCGCGCATGCGCTGGGGCGAGAAGCTCGAGTTCACCGCCGAAGCCGGGCCCGGCGATTTCATCTTCGTGCCGCCTTACGTGCCGCACCAGGAGATCAACGCCTCCACCGACGAGACCCTGGAATGCGTGCTCGTGCGCAGCGACAACGAAGCCGTCGCCATCAACGTCGACATCGAACCGATTGAGAAGCCCGAGACGGTGCTATGGGTGGACCCGGTGCACCGTCTTCCCAAGTAGGGGACCCTACAAAGTAGGCGCGACGTAAGCCGCCATCTGGCGGATGGCTTGCTCGAACTGCGGCGGCGGCGGCGCTTCGACCTTCACATCGGCGAAAACATCCTCGCCTTTCAGCCAGCGCGCTTCGGCGTTCTCTTGCGCGAAGATCGCAGCGAGCGCGGCGTTGAGCTCGTAGACTACGTCCCTGAGGCCGGCCAAGCGCAAAGCCACCAGCATCAACATGCGGCAGGCGTACAGCACCTGCACGGTGTCGCTGGGCATCGGGATGTCGGGCTTGCCGCCATGATTGAAGGTCGCGATGCAGGCGTCGAGGTTGGTCGATACAAAGCCGTGGCAGCCGAGCGGCCGGCCGGTGTAGATCGAGCACAGCTCCTCGTCGAGCATCGGGCACATGATGTTCGCGGTGAGTCGTTCATTGAGCGACAGCTTGCCGGTCCGCTCCGCCGCAGAGATGATCGCCGCGACCGTGGCGGGCTTCTTGCGCACCTGGCTGGCGACATAAAATGCCTCGGGCGCGGTGACGATGACCATCTGCGTGCAGCAGTGCGCGCAGCCTTTGCGGCAAGCGATCATCTTATTGGCTTGCGCCGGCACGCTGCGGTCGAACAGCGCGGTGACGTGATTGACAGCGTCCGCGCTGGGCGTCTTGGCTTGCGGTGAACGCAGGAGATGCACCATGTGGCGCGCGTGGGCCGCCATGGGCCGCGGGTCCTGGTTCATCACCAAGGGTTTGGGCAGGATCGCCGCGTCGTCGCGCTGCAGATTGCGCCGTTCCGGACGCGAGAGACGGTCACTCACAGCTAGATGCGATCCAGCTCGCGGTCGTTGGCGCGCAAGAGCGGTGAGGAGATGAACCTCAAGATCAGCATGGCCGCGATGCAGAGCACGCCGATGATGTAGAGCGCGGGCGTGGCGCTTCCCGTGGCGTCCTTGATGGTGCCGACCATGACAGGACTGACGATGCCGCCGACTTGGCCGAGCGTATTGATCAGCGCGATGCCGGCCGCGGCACCCGCGCCGTGCACCAGCTTAGGCGGCATGGCCCAGAAGGTCGGCATACCGCCGACCACACCGCCGCCGATGACAGCCAGCGCGACAACCAGAATGACGACGTTATTGGCGAAGAAGCCGGCGGCGAGGAAGCCAATGCCGGCCGCCGTGAGGCAGAACATCGAATAGAGACGACGTTCGCCGGTGGCATCGGCGCGCCGGCCAATTAGGATCATGGTGATCGCGCCGACGACATAGGGCGTCGCCGTCAAGAAACCAACGACGAGGTCGCTGCCGCTGCCTGCGGTTTTGATCAGATCGGGCGCCCAGAAGTTGAGGCCGTAAGACGCGATTTGGATGAAGAAGTAGACCAGCGCGAGGGGAAGGAAGCCCTGCGTCTTGAGGGCGCCCAGCAATGACTTGCCTTTGTCGCCTTGCGGCGTTCTGTCGTTGAGCGCGATGAGTTGGCGCTTTTCTTCCGCCGTCAGCCACTTCGCGTCCTCGACCTTGTTGTCGAGGAACTTGAGCACCAAGAGGCCGAGGAACACGCAGGGAATACCGCCGAAGAGGAACATCCAGTGCCAACCGGCCTGGCCGCCGACGCCGTCCATGTAGGTCAGGATCGTGCCGGCGATGGGACCGCCAAGTCCGCCGGAGAAGGCTTGGGCGAGGAACAGGTATGACGTGGCGCGTCCGCGATAGGACGTCGGGAACCACGTGCTCATGTAATAGATGATGCCGGGCGAAAAGCCGGCTTCGAAGGCGCCGATGAGAAAGCGGAGCGCATAGAACTGCCACTCGGTGGTGACGAACAGCATCGCCGCGGTGGCGATGCCCCAGCTGATCATGATGCGCGCGATCCATTGGCGCGTGCCGACGCGGAACAGGATCATGTTGCTCGGCACTTCGAAGAGCACATAACCGACAGTAAATAGCGAGGCGCCGATGCCGTAGGCCGTGTTGCTGATGCCGAGATCGACGGTCAGCGCGGCTTTGGCGAAACCGATGTTGATGCGGTCGAAGAACGCAAAGGTGTAGCAGATCATGATCAGCGGCATCAGCCGCCAGACCGCCTTGCGCACTACCGGTTGGTCGTCGGCAAGGCGGCGCGCCTGCGCAGATGCGGAAATCGTCGTATCGACCAAGGCTGCTCTCCCCATTCTTGCATGGCCCGCCTCAAGGCGCGTCCCAGGCCTGCCCCCGCACGAGACAGCGGGACGCTCGATCGGTCAAGCCTAAAGCTCTGTGTTACAGCGGAATCGGGACACGCGCCGCGCGCGTCCTAGCGGATCGCGCCGCTGGCTTTAAGACCCTCGATCTCAGCCGCGCTGTAGCCGAGGTCGGCCAGGACTTCGGAGCTGTGCTGCCCCAGCGCGGGCCCGGTCCACCTGATCTCGCCGGGAGTCTCGGACAGCTTGGGCACGATGCCGGGCACCTTGATCTTCTCGCCCGTCGGCAACGACATTTCCTGAATCATGCCGCGCGCCTGGAAGTGCGGATCGGCGACGATATCGGCCACGGAGTACAAACGCCCCGCCGGCACCTCAGCGGCTTCGAGCGCGGCCACCACATCATCGGTTGAACGCTGCACCGCCCACCCCGCGATGGCGGCGTCGATCTCGGCGTTGCGTTTGACGCGGCCCGGATTGCTGCGCAAATCCGGATCATCGGCGAGATCGGGCCGGCCGATGGCGTGCATGAGGCGCTTGAAGATCGGATCGGAGTTGCCGGCAATGACGACGTAACCGCCGTCGTTCGCGGGATACGTATTGGACGGACTGATGCCCGGCAGCGCCCCACCGGTGCGCTCACGCACGGTGCCGAAGAGATCGTATTCGGGCACCATGCTCTCCATCATGTTGAAGACGCTCTCAACCAGCGAGACATCGACCACCTGGCCGCCGCCCTGCCCGGTCTTGACGCGCATCAGCGCCATGAGCGCGCCGATGACACCGTGCAGAGACGCAAGCGAATCACCGATGGATACGCCCACGCGCGGCGGCGCGCGCCCGGGCTCGCCGGTGATGTAGCGCAGGCCGCCCATGGCCTCGCCGATGGCGCCGAAACCGGGACGGTTGCGGTAGGGTCCGGTTTGGCCGTAGCCCGAGATGCGCACCATCACCAGGTTGGGGTTCAGCGCGTGCAGCGTTTCCCAACCAAGGCCGAGCTTTTCCAGCGTGCCGGGGCGGAAGTTCTCGATGACCACATCGGCGGCGGCGGCGAGGCGTTTGACGACCTCGATGCCCTCCGGCGCTTTCATATCGATGGCGATCGACTTCTTGTTGCGCGCCTGGAGATACCACCAGACCGATGTGCCCTTGTGCACGGAGCGCCAGGACCGCAAGGGGTCGCCGTCCCCGGGCGATTCGACCTTGATGACTTCGGCGCCGAACTCGCCAAACAAACGCGCGGCGAAGGGCGCGGCGATGAGCGAACCCATTTCAAGGACACGAATACCGGTAAGTGGTCCGCTCATAAGCTTTCCCGTCTCCACATTTCCGCTTCTTTGGCGCCTCTTTGGCGGCATAAAAATCCGGCATAGTCTAAGAGACTTAGTGCCGTCCCTCCAGGACTACCCATCGGCCGTAAGTTCCGCTAAACCAGCGCTCTATACTTCGGGCTGACACATGAGATTCCGCTGCCTTTCCTGGGTTATCGCCGTGGTGGTGCTGGCGTTCGCGCCGCCCGCCGCTTTGCGCGCGGCTGTGCCGACGGCGGTCGATCTTGCGCTTGTGCTGGCGGTCGATGCCTCCATGAGCGTCGACGAGAACGAGGCGGGCACGCAGCGCGCCGGCTACATCAAGGCGCTACGCGATCCTAGGATCGGCCGCGCCATCCGCGGCGGCCCCATCGGACGTATCGCCGTCACGTACATGGAATGGTCGAGCCCTTACCATCAGACCGTGATCATCCCCTGGCGCATCCTGAAGGATGAGGCCGAGGCCACGAAGATGGTCGATGACCTGGACGCGCTGAAGTACACGCCGGGCAGCACAACATCCATCAGCGGCGGCATCGATTTCGCCGTGAAGCTTTTCAAGTCGAACGAGTTTGAACCGTCGCGAAAAGTCATCGACGTCTCGGGCGACGGCTACAGCGATTTTGGCCGCTCCATCACGGAGGCGCGCGATGAAGCCGTGGCTGCGGGCGTCACGATCAATGGACTTGCCATGATGACGCCGCGCCCCGCCTGGCGTCAGCCCACGCCGGCCGACCTCGATACGTATTACCGCGACAACGTTATCGGCGGGCCCGGCTCGTTCTACATCGCCATCAAGAACATTGACGATTTCGCCAAGGCCGTGCTGCAGAAGTTGGTGCTGGAGATCTCCAGCCTTACGCCCGACGATCCGCGTTCCAAATCGCTTTAAGTTGGTGGCGCGGTCAGCGTCTGGATGATGCGCTGGTTGTTCATGTGCCCCATCTTCTCAGCGTCGTGACACGACATGCAGGCGGTCCGCGCCGCCGTGAACGCTGCCCACGCTTGCTTGCGGTCCTTGGACTCGAAGCCCTTCTTTACCTGCTCGTAGACGCCGCTGTTGATGAAGATCGCCTCGGCGTTGGCGCGACGCGCCGGACGCTTGAGGAAACCGTTCTCGATGGTGGTGCGGATCTTCTCCCAGTGGTAGACCGCCGCCTCGAAGTTGTTACGCGTCAGCGCATCGTGCACGCTCTCCCAGCGGTAGCCGACTTCCCACATGGGCTGATCGAAGCCGCGCAGGTAGCGCTGCAGCAATTTGAATCGTTCAACGTCGTTGGGTGCCTCGAGCAGCCAATCGTTGGACGGGGGCTTAGGCGTGGCTTGCGCGACGACGTAGCCGGCGCTGAACATGACGGCAGCCACAGCGACCATGGCGACAGATGTATGTTTCATTAAAGACCTCTCCCTTCAGGTTAGCTTCAGTCACGATAGGAGGGCGTGCCCGGCCCCGCAAGCACGGGCAAGCATCGGCAATAAAATGATAATCCGGAATTAATCATGCAGATCCTGGTCGATGCCGATGCCTGTCCAGTCAAAGATGAGGTTTTGCGGGTGGCCGAACGCCACCAGTTGCCGGTCGTCATGGTCAGCAACAGCTGGATGCGCGCGTCCGATCACCCGCTCGTCCAGCGCCTCGTTGCGGGCACGCACCCCGACGCGGCCGATGATCTCATCGCCGAGAAGGCCGGGCCCCGCGATGTCGTCATCACCGCCGATATTCCGCTCGCCGCGCGCGTCATCGCCAAGGGCGCACTCGTGCTGCGTCCGAACGGCCAACCGCTCGACGAGAACGCCATCGGCATGACGCTCGCGATGCGCAATCTGCACACGCACCTGCGCGATACCGGCGAGATCACAGGCGGACCATCCGCGTTCAGAAAGCAGGATCGTTCCCGCTTCCTCAGCGTGCTCGAAACCATGATTCAGGGCATAAAACGTCAGAAGCCTTGACTTATCCACAGTAAGGGCCTATATCCCGCCCGACCGCATCATGCGGCAACGTCTCGCGATACGCGCGCAGGTGTTAGTTCGGCGAAAATCGCCCAACTTCGACACCGTCCCTCGAGAAGTTTAATTCTCCCTCCCGTCGGTTGCGTGCCCTCCGGGTTTCCGCAGACCAGTTTTGTGCCGGCCCCTTGGGCTTGGCCGACGTGCGTGTGCGGTCTTTAGAAAGAACAACAATAAATGACTACGTTTTCCGACCTCGGCCTCATCGAGCCGCTGTTGCGTGCCCTGACGGCCGAAGGTTACGCCGTTCCTACCCCGATCCAGACACAGGCGATCCCGAAGCTGCTGGAAGGCCGTGACATGCTGGGCATCGCCCAGACCGGCACCGGCAAGACCGCTGCCTTCGCACTGCCGTTGCTGCAGCGCCTCGATGCGAATCGCGTCAAAGCCCAGCCGCGCCAACCGCGCGCGCTGATCCTGACGCCGACGCGCGAACTCGCCCTGCAGATCGCCGAAGGCTTCAAGAGCTATGGACGCCACCTCGGCTTCAAGCACACCGTCGTTTTCGGCGGCGTCGGCCAAGGCCAGCAGGTCGCGGCGATGAATGCCGGCGTCGATATCCTAGTGGCAACCCCCGGTCGGCTCCTCGACCTGATGGAGCAGCGCCACATCAACCTCTCGAAGATCGAGTTCCTGGTGCTGGACGAAGCCGACCGTATGTTGGACATGGGCTTCATCCGCGACGTCAAACGGATCGTCGCCACGGTACCGGCGCAGCGCCAGACGCTGCTGTTCTCGGCGACCATGCCGTCCGACGTGATGAGCCTTGCCTCGGGAATTCTGCGCGACTACGTGCGCATTGAAGTGACGCCGCCGGCGACGACGGTGGAACGCATCGAACAGCGCGTGATGTTCGTCACGCGCGAAGACAAGAAGAAGCTGCTCTCGGCGATCCTCACCGACAAGGCGGTCTCCCGCGTACTCGTGTTCACACGCACCAAACACGTCGCCAACCGCGTCGCCGAGCAACTGATCAAGTCGGGCGTCAACGCCGACGCCATCCACGGCAACAAATCGCAGAATGCGCGCCAGCGCACCCTCGCGGCCTTCAAGTCGGGCAAAGTGCGCGTGCTGGTGGCCACCGACATCGCCGCCCGCGGCATCGACGTTGACGGCATCACGCACGTCATCAATTACGAGATGCCCGCCGATCCCGATAGCTACGTGCACCGCATCGGCCGCACCGCGCGCGCCGGTTCGTCGGGCGCAGCGATCTCCTTCTGCGACGCCGAGGAAGTCGGAGATCTGCGCGCCATCGAACGCACGACACGCCAGCAGATCACCGTCGACACTTCGCACGGCTTCCATGCCGCCCATGTCGCCACCCGTAGCGAACGCCAGGGCGGCCGCCCGCAAGGCCAACGGCCCCAGGGCCAGCGCGCTCACGGCAAGCCGAGCAGCGGCAAGCCGCAAGGCCAGCGTGGACCGCGGCGTGACGGTGGACGTGACGGACGCGACAATCGCGACGGCCGCGGCGAAAAGCCGTGGGATAACCGCTCCGCCGCTTAGTTAGATAATAGGCAAACCGCGCCCAGCCCGCCGTCGGTGCAGATCGACACCACGGCGCGGCTGCCGGTCGACTTGGCCGCCAGTTCCTTTACCGCCTGACTGAGAATGCGCGCGCCGGTCGCTCCAAAGGGGTGACCTAGCGCGACGCTGCCGCCGTTGGGGTTGTAGCGATCCCACGGAAATTTGCCGAACGTTGCCGCGACTCCCACGCGCTCGCGCAGAAAGGCCTCATCCTGCAGGGCTGTTACGTGGACGAGAGCCTGCGCCGTGAAGGCTTCGTGAATTTCCCAAAGCGCAATGTCGTCGTAGCGCAGTTTGTGACGCGCGAGCAGGCGCGGGATCGCGAAGGCCGGCGCCATCAGCAACCCATCCTTCAGAATATCCACCCCCACCATTTCCCAATCGACGAGGCGCACGCGCGGCGTTGCCGCCGGGAGGCGCTGCAACCCCGTTTCGTCGCCGAGCCAGATACCCGCGGCGCCATCGGTGAGGGGCGATGAGTTGCCGGCCGTGAGCGTGCCGGCGTCGCTGGGGTCGAAGGACGGCTTCAGCTTGGCCAATTTCGCCAGCGACGTGTCGGCGCGCGGGATGGTGTCCTTGTCGACGCCGTCGACCGCGATCACCAAGTCGCTGAAAAAGCCGTTCATCCACGCAGCGACCGCGCGCTGGTGACCGGTGAGCGCGAGTTCGTCCTGGGCCTGGCGTGATATTTTCCAGGTCTTGGCCATGATCTCGGTGCCCTCGCCCATGGAGAGCCCCGTGGTGCGGTTGGTGATGCTGGGAATATGCAGGCGCACATCCTTCAGCGGCAGCGCGGCCAGCATCTCGGCGCGCTGACCGACCGCGCGCGCCTGGAAGAATTTGCGCAGCCAGGTTGAGAGCTTCTGATTGAGCCCAATCTGGATGCCGCTCATGCTTTCGACGCCCCCGACCAGCGCAAGGGAACCTGGCGCCTTGGCGACGGTTTCGGCGGCGGAGAACACGCCCACCATGCTGGTGGCGCAGGCCATGATGGCCGTCATGGCGGGGATATAGGGGCTGAGCCCGGCGTCGAGCGCAATCTCGCGGGCGATATTGCTCCAGTGCAAATTGGGCGCGACCGTGCCCCAGACAATCAGGTCCGGCTGGTCGCCGGCCTTGAGTTTGGCGGCCATGGCTTGAACCACCGGGACTGAGAGCGAGATGGCGTCGCGTTTCGCGAGGCCGCCATCGACCTTGGCGAAGGGCGTACGAAGACCCGCGGCGAGCCAGAGCGGTTTGAATGTCATGATGTGAAACTCCTCAACGTTGCCCGCAGTATAGCGGAGTTGACCCCATCTGCCGCGAGGCCGATACTCGGCTTCTCCAAGGGGTGCCCGCCGCGACGGGCTGAGAGACCGAAAGGTAAACCCTTAGAACCTGATCCGGATGATACCGGCGTAGGGATGGAACAGCCGCCGCGCTCGATGCGCCACTTAGGCTCACCCTCTCTCGACTCCGGTTCCGCAACGAGAGGAAAGCCATGAACGTCATCACCCGTCCGCCCACCGTTTCGACAGACATCAAAGAGCTTACCGTCACGTCCGGCCCCTTGCCCGCGTCGCGCAAAATCCTTGTGCCGGGCAAGCTGCATGACATTCAGGTGGCCATGCGCGAGATCAGCCTCGAGGCTTCGTCCAAGGAGCCGCCGGTGGTGGTCTATGATCCCTCGGGCCCTTACACCGACCCTGCGGTTACGACCGATATCCGCAAGGGCCTGGCCCCTTTGCGTGATAAGTGGATCCGCGCCCGCGGCGACGTCGAAGAGATCGCCGGTCGCGCGCCGAAGCCGGAGGATGATGGGCTGAAGGCCGGTGAAACCACCGCCGTGCCGGTGTTTGATCGCGCCGGCCGCAAGCCTTTGCGCGCCAAACCGGGGCAGAACGTCAGCCAGCTCCACTACGCCAAGAAGGGCATCATCACGCCGGAGATGGAATACATCGCCGTGCGCGAGAACATGGGCCGCGAGCAGGCGCTGAAGGAGGCGCGTGATGGCGAAAGCTTTGGCGCGGCGATCCCAGATTACGTGACACCCGAGTTCGTGCGCGACGAGATCGCGCGCGGGCGCGCCATCATCCCGGCCAACATCAATCACCCCGAAATCGAGCCGATGATCATCGGGCGGAATTTCCTGGTGAAGATCAACGCCAACATCGGCAACTCGGCGGTCACCTCGTCCGTGGCCGAAGAAGTCGACAAGCTGGTGTGGGCGATACGCTGGGGCAGCGACACGGTCATGGACCTGTCCACGGGCCGCAACATCCACACCATTCGCGAATGGATCATGCGCAATTCGCCGGTGCCGATCGGCACCGTGCCGATCTATCAGGCGCTCGA
>CAISTS010000016.1 GCA_903888485.1 uncultured bacterium
AGCAGGCGCTGCTGGAATCAGTGCTTAAGGGGCAGGAATTCAAGGTTACGAGGCAGCGTGTGACGCGTGACGCCGCAGGCGCGAAGGTGCGTCACACTGTGGATCGTCAGGTTAAGGCTTGGTGGTTCGCGCAGGGCGCTGGTGCTGGCGCTGCTGTGTTCGTGCAGGCGAAGTACGGCACTAAGGTCATCGCGCTCAGCGGCGCTGGAAACTCTGTACAGGTGGCTACGGTGGGCGATGTCGCTGCTGTGCTGGCGGCGATCAAGGATGCTGTCGTCGGCGGTGAACTGGACAATGCGATCTCGGAGGTGATTTCGACACGGAAAGTCACGAAAACCAGGTCAGTGAAATAAAACACTCTGGCTACAGGCGGCTGACAGGCAAAAAGATGGTCTGTAAGTCTATGAAATTGCTAACGGTTTCCAGATTACGGTTCTCGAAGCGCTAAGACGGTCGCACGCGACCGATTACAAAGAGCGCTTCGGTTCCGCCGAGGCGCTCTTTTTCTTTTTATTTCCTGGGTGCGTTCATGAAACCCAAAGTCTTCATCGATGGCGAAGCCGGCACCACCGGCCTGCAGATCCGCGACAAGCTCAAGGACCGGGGCGATATCGAACTCGTCTCGATCGATCCCGCGCGCCGCAAGGACCCGGCCGCGCGCGCCGAGATGTTGAATGGCGCCGACCTCGTGATCCTGTGTCTGCCCGACGACGCCGCGCGCGAAGCCGTGGCCTTGGTGACGAACGACAAGGTCAAGATGATCGACGCCTCGACCGCCCATCGCACGGCCGAGAACTGGACCTTTGGCTTTCCCGAAATTGGATTCCGCGATGCCATCGCCAAGTCCAAGCGCGTCTCCAACCCGGGCTGCTGGTCGACGGGTGCCATTGCGCTGCTCCGCCCACTGGTGAAGGCCGGCGTGCTCAGCCCCGATTATCCCGTCACGCTCTCCGGCGTGTCGGGCTATTCCGGCGGCGGCAAGGCCATGATCACAGAGTTCGAGAATGCGGCAGATGCCACCTTTACCAAGGTCCCGTACCGCATTTACGGTCTCGAGCTCACGCACAAGCATCTACCCGAAATTCAGAAGTATGCGGGGCTGCGCATCCGTCCGGTGATGTCGCCGTCCGTCGGGCGCTACGCGCAGGGCATGCTGGTGGAAGTGCCGCTCCATCTTGGGCTCATGTCGCCGGGGCTCAAACCCGCCGACATCCACGCCATTCTTGCCAAGGCCTACAAGAACGAGCGCTTTGTCGAAGTGGTGGCGTTGGATCAAAGCGCCGCGCTCAAATCGCTGCCGCCCGAGGACCTCAATGGCACGAACCGCATGCGCTTGTTTGCCTTCGGGAAGGACGGCGGCGGTCAAGTGCGGCTGGTCGCGCAGCTCGACAATCTCGGCAAGGGCGCATCTGGCGCCGCCGTGCAGAACATGAATATCATGCTGGGCCTGCCGGAAGCGGCCGGTCTGGAGTAAGGACGTCATGACTGGACCGATCATCATTCCCTGGAAGGGCATCACCCCGCGCATCGCCGCCGACGCCTTTGTCGCGCCGGGCGTCGTCGTCGTCGGCGACGTCGAAATCGGCCCGCGTTCGAGCATCTGGTTCGGCTGCGTGCTGCGCGCCGACGTGAACAAGATCCGCATCGGCGCGCGCACCAATATCCAGGACGGCACCATCGTCCACTGCGAAAGCCCGCGCGAGGGACACGAAGGTTTCCCGACCATCATCGGCGATGACGTGCTCATCGGCCATATGGTGATGGTGCACGGTGCCACCCTCGAGAACCGCGCCTTCATCGGCATGAAGGCGGTGCTGCTCAACGGCTCCGTCGTCGAAGGTGACGCCATGGTCGCCGCCGGCGCTCTGGTGGCCGGCAAGCGCATTCCCAAGGGCCAGCTCTGGGCCGGCGCACCCGCTAAGTACATGCGCGATCTGACCGAGAAGGATATCAAGGGCATGCACTTCGGCACGTCGCGCTACGAAGCGAACGCCCAGCTTTACCGCGAACAGCTGGGCTAAAGCATGCGCGCGGCCGTCGGCGCCCTCGGCTTCTTGATCTCAGCAACCGCCGCTCAGGCGGCGGAATACACGGCGCCACGCATTCAAGTCCTCGAAGGCGCCATCACGGCCACATACGATTGCGATGCCATTCCGTCCCACGCCGAAATCGCCGCCTACGCCGCCGAGAGTCTTGGCGCCGCGCAAGTCAAAGCCGGCATCTCCAAGCCCGTCGCGCTGCTCAAAGCGGGCGGCGCCGTTGATGCCGGCGCGCTCAAGGTCGCCTTCGACCTCGACGTCGCTTTTTTGACCGACAATTTCAACGACGGACCGCGCACCTACATGGTTGGCCTCGCCAATAAAGTCTGGACCGGCGGCGATCCGCTGTTCCCTGACGCGCCCGAGATGCAGTACTGGGACGTCAACGCCGGTTGCGGTTATGACCTCACCGATTCCATCCACAAGATCATCAACGAACACGCGGCGGCGCTGGTCGCGGAAATCAAGAAATCGCAGCGCGGCAGCAAACCATGAACAAGCTGGCTGTAGCGGTAGCTTGCATATGCGTAGCCGGCCCCGCGCAAGCCGCGAACGACTACAGCGCGCGCGTCGTCGATATCGGCGAGGGCAAAATCACCAGCGCGCCATACGAGTGCGAGCTTATGCCGACCCCGGCGGACATCGCGGCGACGCTGGTTGCGGAGCTGAATAAGAAAAAGAAGGAACTTGGCCTGGCGCAAGAGTTCCGCCTTTTTCCCAAGGTGCAAGCCATCGACCCCATGTCGCTGAAGATCGCCTACGATCTTGCCGTGCCCTATGTGCTCTACGACGCCTCGGATGGTCCGCGTAGCAAGATCATGAACCTTCGGGAGAAGATGTGGACGGGACCGGCGGCGGAATTCGTCGGTGAATCCAAGGAGCTTGCCTGGGAAGTCGACGTCGGCTGCGGCCAGGACCTTGTCGATGCCGTGAACAGCGTCGTCAAAGATCAGGCGCGCGTGCTTGCGGCGCAGTTCAAGAAGAACCAAAAGCGCTGAGCGCTTAAACCGCGCGCGCCTTGACGTAGCTGCCGGGTGCGTCCTCGATGGCCTTCAGTTTGCCCGACCCGGGTTTACGCGCCGGCACCATGGCGCCCGACTGCGGCGCGAGCCACGTGTCCCAATCGCCCCACCATGAACCCGGATTGTCCTTGGCGCCTTTCAGCCACGCCTCGGGGGTCTTGGGATTCTTGTCATTGGTCCAGTGGTTGTACTTCTTCGCCGCCGGCGGATTGACCACGCCCGCGATGTGGCCCGAGCCCGCCAGCACGAAGCGCACGGGCCCGCCGTAAATCTGCGTCGCGGCATAGGTGGATGCCCAGGGCGCGATGTGATCCTCGCGCGCGCTGATCATGTAGGTGGGCACCGTAATAGTGCGCAGATCGATGGGCACGCCACCGAGTGTGATGCCGCCCGGCTGCACCAGCTTGTTACCGAGATACATGTTGCGTAAGTAAAAGCTGTGCATCGCCTTCGGCATACGCGTGGAATCGGAATTCCAGTAGAGCAGGTCGAAGGGGAAGGGCTCCTTGCCCAAGAGGTAGTTGTTCACCACGAACGACCAGATCAGGTCGTTGGAGCGGAGTAGGTTGAACGTGGTCGCCATGTCGGCGGCATCGAGGAAGCCGCCGGACTCGTCCATGCGCTTCTCGAGCCCGGTGATCTGTTCCTCGTCGATGAACACGCCGAGGTCGCCGGCTTCCTTGAAATCGGTCAGCGCGACGAAATAAGTCGCCGTGGCGACCGTATCGTCACCCTTGGACTTGAGATAGGCGAGGGTTGCCGCGAGCAAAGTGCCGCCGATGCAGTAGCCTACCATGTGCGTCTTCTTCGCGCCGGTGGCTTTCAGCACTGCGTCCTTCGCCGCGATGGCGCCTTCGAGCATGTAGTCCTCGAAACTGATGTCCGCCATGCTCTCGTCCGGATTCACCCAGGAAACCATGAACGTGGTGTAGCCCTGGTCGGTCAGCCACTTGACCAGTGAGTTCTTCTCGCGCAAGTCGAGAATGTAGAACTTGTTGATCCACGGCGGCATGATGACGATGGGGATTTCCTTCATCTCGGCCGTGGTCGGGCTGTACTGGATGAGTTGGAACATCCGGTTCTGGAACACCACCTTGCCCGGCGTCGCCGCCACGTTGACGCCAATGGTGAAGGCATTTTCGTCGGTCATGGAGACGCGCAGGCGGCCCTTGCCCTTCTCGAGGTCGGCCAGCAGGTTCTCGAGGCCCTTCACCAGGTTTTCGCCGCGGGTCTCGGCGACGGTGCGCAGCACTTCAGGATTGGTCATGGCAAAGTTGGTGGGCGCCAAGGCGTCCACGAACTGCTTGGTGAAGAAGTCGACCTTGTGCTTGGTCTTGGGATCGAGCCCTTCGACCTCGCCGACCGTCGACTGCATCCAGCGCGAGGTCAGGAGGTAAGACTGCTTGATGAAGTCGAAGACCTGGTTTTCCTGCCAGTCCTCGTGCTTGAAGCGCCGGTCGTTCGCATCGGCCTGGATCACGGGCGTGCCGCCGCCGCTCCAAACCTTGAGGGCGGCCGAGCGCCAGAGGTCCATATAGTCCCGCCATAGGGCCATCTGGGCGTCGACCAATTTGGCCGGGTCAGACATCATTTTGGCCGAAAGCTCCAGGAAGGCGGCGCCGATGTTGACGCTGTCGGCCATACCGAGCTGGGCCGCCTGGGCGGGATTGGAGGCATTGCGGGTGACGAAATCGGTGATCAGGCGCTGCGAGCGTTCGGCGATCCCCGCCATAATGGCGGCCCAGTCCTCAGGGCCCGAAGGGGGGGTCTGCGCAGGCTCGGCCATGGGAGAATCTCGCGTGTGAGGAGGGAGGCGGGTCGCCATCGAGCAACCGGAGTGCAACCCTAACGCCAATGCCGTCTCGGGGTGCCCTCCTTTTTTTGATTTTTTTGCTGCGGCGCTCCATGTATTCATGGGGCTCGCGCACCATGCCGGACTGCGGCATAACTACGCGTGGAAGCGGCACCCCCCAAGATCCGCAGTCGGGTCTCTGTGGAAGTGAATTCAAAAGTTGAGCATCGATTCGTAACGTATTGAAATAATGGTGTCATCGTGAGTCGCTGGTTCGCCCGCCGTAAGTCTGAAATGCACGTCCTTCGCTGGACCGGTGCGGCTGTGTGCGCGCTCCTGTTGGGCGCTTGCGCCGGTGACAAGGAGGCTGCGGAAGCCCCGGCTCCGGCCCCGACGCAGACAGCCCAGGCGCCGGCATCAGGCGAATTGGTCTTCGGCGGACGTTTTGCGCCACCCCCGCGAAGCGGCGCAGGCACGCCCGATCTCAACACCGTGCCCACCCAGGTTCCCGCACCCAAGTCGACCCAGGAGCAGCGCGACAAGGCCCTCGAAGGCTTGATCGCCGACCGCACCAACGCCCGCTACACCGATCAAGGCGGTCGCACTATCCCCGTGGCCGTCCGGCCTTTGGTCGATACGCCGGCTACGGCGGCCGAAGCCTTGGCCCGCCTGGAGACGCCGCCGCCGCCGCGCCCGCCGGAAGCCGGCGGTCCAGCGGGTCCCGGGGCGGCTGCCCAGGAACCCGGCCCGGTGCCGGCCGCAGAGACCGTACCTTCGGATATTGGCCCACGTTCACCCGGCGTCGTGCCGCGCCGCGGCGATGAGACCCAGATGGCGGGCGGCGGCATCGGCCTCGGCGGCTTCCGTCCGGTGTCCGAATTCCAGTCCTCGACCTATAGCCGGTCGAACCTTTCCGGCACCCTGACCATGATCGGCGGCGGGCTTACCCCGAACGACCGCAACGTCCTCAACCGGACCGCCCGCGACCAGATCGACAGCCGCGGCAAGGGTGTCGTGCGCATCGTTGGCCATGGCACCGGCGGCCTTGAGCGGGCTGTCCAAGCCGCCCAGGAGCTGCAGCGCCTGGGCGTGGCCCGCACCAATATCTTCCTCGGCACCGAAGGCAACCCGGGCCCGACCGAGGTCTACTTCGACCGAGCTAAATAGGCCGGCGCAAGCCCTCTCAGCCTCGGGGGTCTTACGCACGGCCTTCTAAAATCAGGCGCTTCCGGCTAAAAGACGCCCGAAACTCGGCGGTCTTCTGGCGCAGGCGCTCCATAGCTTCGTCATATTTAACCGCCAAGATGGAACGATGGACGGTGCGCGCGCCCGAGGCGCAGCCCGTTTATCAGTTCCTAAGGCCAGCCTTATAAGGTCACCGCTATGAATACCGACTTCCACCGCATCAAACGCCTGCCGACCTACGTCTTTGCCGAAGTGAACGCGCTGAAAGCCAAAGCGCGCGCCGCGGGCAAGGACATCATCGACCTCGGCATGGGTAACCCAGACCTTCCGACGCCGCAGCACATTGTCGACAAGCTCTGCGAAGTGGCTCAGGACCCGAAGGCGCACCGCTATTCGGCCTCGCAAGGCATCAAGGGCCTGCGCAAAGCTTTCACCGGTTACTACGAGCGGCGCTTTGGTGTGTCGCTCGACATGAACAAAGAGGTTTGCGTCACCCTCGGCTCGAAAGAGGGTCTGGCCAATCTCGCGTCCGCCATCACCAGCCCCGGCGACATCATCCTGTCGCCGAACCCGGCGTACCCGATCCACCCCTTCGGCTTCATCATTGCCGATGGCTCGGTGCGGTATCTGCCCTTCGAGCCGAACGATGAGTTCCTGAAGGCGCTCGAGCGCGCGGTGACGTACACCCAGCCGAAACCCAAAGCCATTGTGCTCAACTATCCGTCCAATCCGACGGCCATGGTCGCGAGCCTGGATTTCTATGCGCAGGTGGTCGACTTCTGTAAGCGGCACGAAATCTGGATTCTGTCGGACCTCGCTTACGCCGAGATCTATTTCGACATCGACCCGCCGCCTTCGGTGCTGCAGGTGCCCGGCGCGAAAGACATCGCCATCGAGTTCACCTCCATGAGCAAGACTTACAGCATGCCGGGCTGGCGCGTGGGCTTTGCCGCCGGCAACCCTGTACTGATGAACGCGCTGATCCGCATCAAGTCTTACCTCGACTACGGCGCCTACACGCCGATCCAGGTCGCCGCCGCCGCCGCGCTCAACGGCCCGCAGGATTGCGTTGCCGAAGCGCGCCAAATTTACAAGGAGCGCCGCGACGTTCTCATCGAAGGCCTCGCGCAGGCGCAGTGGCATGTGCCCGTGCCGCAGGCCTCAATGTTCGCCTGGGCCCCGATCCCCGAGCCTTTCCGCCATTTGGGCGCGCTCGAGTTCTCCAAGCTGCTGCTGACCGAAGCCGGCGTCGCCGTCGCGCCCGGCACGGGCTTCGGTGAAAACGGCGAAGGCTATGTGCGCATGGCCGTCGTCGAAAACAAGCATCGCCTCCGCCAGGCCGTGCGCAGCATCAAGGGGTTCCTCGGCAATGCCGGCGCCGCGCTGGAGAAGGCCGAGAAAAAAAGGGCGGGCCTGTTGTGAACCAACCGCTGCGGATCGCTATCGCCGGCCTCGGTACCGTCGGGGCCGGCACCGTCAAACTATTGCATACCAATGGCGTCGCGATTGCGGCGCGCTGCGGGCGCACCATCGCGGTGACGGCGGTCAGCGCGCGCGACCGCAAGAAGGACCGCGGCCTTAATCTCACGGGCGTTGCGTGGTTCGACGATCCGGTGGAGATGGCCGCCAAAGCCGAAGCCGACGTCATTGTCGAACTCATCGGCGGTTCGGAAGGCGCGGCGCGCCAGACCGTTGAAACCGCGCTTGCCCGCAAATTGCACGTCGTCACCGCCAATAAAGCATTGCTGGCTCACCACGGCGTCGCGCTTGCCAAGACGGCGGAAGCTGCGGGGCTGACACTGGCGTACGAAGCCGCTGTCGCCGGCGGCATCCCGATCATCAAGGCGCTGCGTGAAGGCCTTGCCGGCAACACCATCCAGCGCATCACCGGCATTCTCAACGGCACCTGCAACTACATCCTCTCGACCATGCGCGCGACCGGCCGAGCGTTCGCCGATGTGCTCAAGGAAGCGCAGGACCTGGGATACGCCGAAGCCGATCCCGCTTTTGATATCGACGGCGTCGATGCTGCTCACAAGCTTGCCATTCTCACCAGCGTTGCTTTCGGCACGCAGGTAGACATCAAGTCGGTGCACGTCGAAGGCATTCGCCATGTCTCGTCGCTCGATATCCAATACGCCGACGAGTTCGGCTACCGCATAAAATTGCTTGGCTTGGCCGAGCGTGACGCCCAGACCGGCGGCATCGTCCAGCGCGTCTATCCGTGCCTGATCACGCCCGATGTGCCATTGGCGCGCGTCGATGGTGTGTTCAACGCCGTCGTCGCCGAGGGCGATTTCGTCGGTAAGTCTGTCTACGAAGGGCGCGGTGCGGGTGCTGGTCCGACATCGTCGGCCGTGGTTGCCGATCTCATCGACATCGCCAGCGGCCGGCGCGTGCCGACGTTTGGTATACCTGCGACCCAGCTCCAGAAGTTGGTCTCTGTGCCGCTCGATCAACACGTCGGCGAATATTACGTACGTCTGCTGGTCGTTGACCGTCCTGGCGTGTTCGCCGACATCGCCGGGGCCTTCCGCGATGAATCGGTGTCGATGGAGTCCGTGCTCCAGCGCGGCCGCACCCAGAATGCGAATGTGAACGTGGTGATCATCACGCACAACACGCAGGAAGCAAATCTTCTGCGCGCGCTCAAGAGCCTTCAGGCAAACGCGGCCCTGGTCGAACCGCCGCACATGATGCGGATCGAGAACCTGAAATAGTCAGGACTGCTTCACGCCAACGGCGGCGTGGGCATCGATGCGGCTTAAAAAAATCCGGATGCCGTTTGCCTTGAAATAGTCGTCCGCAGCCTTCCGGCTGCCTTGCCAACGATAGTAGTCGTCGAACAGCACGATGCCGCCGGGCGAGAGGCGCGGCCACAGCACCTCGAGCTCGGCCTTAGTCGACTCATACCAGTCGGTATCGCAGCGCAGGAGCGCAACGCGCTCGGGTGAGCGTTCGGCGAGGGTGGCTTCGACCTTGCCTTTGACATAGGTGATACGCTGGGCGGGGTAGCCGGTGCGCGCCATGTTCTCCTGCACCGTTTCGAGCGGGATGTTGATCCAGGTCGATTTCCCATCCACCCGGCGCTTCTTGTATGTGTGGATGGCGTGGGTGCCGTAGCGTCCGACGTCATGCTCGCCAGGCGCGGGCATGCCCTCGAAGGTGTCATAAAGCCAGAGGCCGCGATCGCTCACGTTGTGGGCGAGCAACGCAAGGGCCATGGCCATACTGCTGCCGCCGGCGGCGACGCCGCATTCGACGAAGTCACCCGGAATGGCTTCCGCCACCACGTAGTCCACAGCCCGGACCAGCGTGGCGACGCGCTCGCGGGTGGTCATGGTGTAGGGCGCGACCGCGCGGCACAGCGCGATCATGTCGCCCGAAAAGTCCTCGGGCCATGCCGGCGCGGCGGCGGAGTTGGGCAGCAGCTTGCGCCACCCCTTGGCCAATTCCCGGCGGACTTTACGGAAGGTGTTGCTCTGGCTCATTGTGGGCGCGAGATTAGCATCCGTGCTGCGCCTGCGAGAAGCGGCAAGCCTTGCCATTAGCGCGTACGGCCCTAATATCCCACCACCTTTTCATCCCCAAGGATCCCGCAATGGCGCTTCAGCTCGACCCTTCATTCTCCAACGTCCTCGAACGCAACCTGGCGCTGGAGGCGGTGCGCGTCACCGAGGCGGCGGCGTTGTCGGCTTCGCGCCTGATGGGGCGCGGCGACGAGAAGGCCGCCGACCAGGCGGCGGTCGATGCCATGCGCAAGGCGCTCAACAGCCTCAACATCGCCGGCACGGTGGTGATCGGCGAGGGCGAGCGCGACGAAGCGCCCATGCTGTACATCGGCGAAAAGGTGGGCTCGGGCGAGGGGCCGAAGGTCGATATCGCGCTCGATCCTTTGGAGGGCACCACCATCACCGCCAAAGGCGGCGCCAATGCCTGCGCCGTCATCGCCATGGCCGAGGCGGGCAACTTCCTGAACGCGCCCGATGTCTACATGGACAAGCTCGCGATTGGTCCCGGCCTGCCCGAGGGTGTGGTGGACATGGACAACACGCCCGAGCAGAACCTCAAAAACCTAGCCAAGGCGAAGGATTGCGACGTCGGCGACCTTGTCGTTTGCATCCTCGACCGTCCGCGGCATGCCGAGTTGATCGCCAAGGTGCGTGCCGCCGGCGCGCGCATCATGCTGATCACCGACGGCGACGTCTCCGGCGTCATCGCCACGGCGCAGCCCGACAGCGGCGTCGATGTATACATGGGTTCGGGCGGGGCGCCCGAGGGCGTGCTGGCGGCCGCGGCCTTGCGCTGCATCGGCGGCCAGATGCAGGGCAAGTTGCTCTTCCGCAACGACGACGAGATCGCCCGCGCGCGCAAATGGGGCATCAAGGACCTCAATCGCAAATACAAGATTCTCGATCTCGCCAAAGGCAATGTCATGTTCGCCGCGACCGGCGTGACCACGGGACCCTTCCTCAAGGGTGTGCGTAGATTCCACGGCGGTGCGGTGACGCATTCGATGGTCATGCGCTCCAAGTCCAGCACCGTGCGCTACATCGAAGCCCACCATCGCTTCGATCACGGCTGAGAAACAAACTAAGGTTGTCATCCCCGCGCAGGCGGGGATTCATTTATCCTGCGCGTAGGCAGGAATTTGTTGCACAATGGATTCCCGCTTTCGCGGGAATGACAATTGAGCGTGTCGTGGCCGTACCTCTGAAATCAACAAACCAAAATCAACCTTTCCTCGGTGTCGCGCAGTCCGTGCTCGGGCGGCGCTGGAACTTGCGCGGCTGCAATGAGGCGCTGGTCACCGAATTGGTGCGCAGTCTCGGTGTGTCCGATGCCGTCGCGCGCGTTCTAGCAGCGCGCGGCGTTGAAGCCCTGGCGGCGCCGGACTTCTTGCATCCCACGCTGAAAGCCTTGATGCCCGATCCCAGCCGCTTCGTGGACATGGACCGCGCGGCGGCGCGCATCGTCGCCGCAATCGACGCGGGCGATCCTATTGCCGTGTTCGGCGATTACGACGTCGACGGCGCTACGTCCACGGCGCTGCTCAAGCGTTTCTTCCGGATGATCGGCGTCGATGTCATTGTCTACATCCCCGACCGCCGCGCCGAAGGATATGGCCCCAACACACCCGCGCTCCTGAAGCTGCGCGAACAGGGCGTGAAGGTCGTGATCACTGTGGACTGCGGCATCACCGCCTATGAACCGCTGGCCGCCGCACGTGACGCAGGACTCGATGTGATCGTGGTCGATCACCATAAGGCTGAACCCGTGCTTCCCGCCGCCGCCGCGGTCGTCAATCCGAACCGACTTGATGACACCAGCGGGCAGGGGCACGTCGCGGCCGTCGGCGTCGCCTTCATGCTTGCCGTTGCCGTCAATCGCGCGCTGCGGCCGTGGTATGTCCGCACTGGCCGCAGCGAGCCCGACTTGCGTGAACTGCTCGATCTCGTTGCCCTTGGCACTGTCTGCGACGTCGTGCCGTTGAAGGGGCTCAACCGTGCGTTCGTCGTGCAGGGCCTGCAGATATTGGCGCGCGGCAATAACGTCGGCCTCAAGGCGTTGGCGCGCGTGGCGCGGATCGATACCAAGCCGAGCGCCTATCACCTTGGCTATCTCTTGGGGCCGCGCGTCAACGCCGGTGGGCGTGTGGGGCAAGCCGATCTCGGCACACGTTTGTTGTCCACCGAGGACCCGGACGAGGCGGGGGCTATCGCCATGCGCCTCGACGAACACAACATCGCGCGCAAGGAGATCGAAGCCGCCGTGCTGCGCGAGGCCATCGAGCAAGTAGAGACGCAAGCCGGCGACGACCCGGTGATCTTCGCTGTCGGTAAAGACTGGCACCCCGGAGTCATCGGAATCATCGCGGGCAGACTGCGCGAACGCTACGACCGGCCCGCCTGCGTCGTCGCGCTCGATGGCGGCATGGCCAAGGGCTCGGGCCGCAGTGTGGGCGGCATCGACTTGGGGCGCGCCGTGCTGGCCGCGCGCGAGGCCGGGCATTTGTTCACCGGCGGGGGGCACGCCATGGCGGCGGGATTCACCGTCACTGAAGACAAGATCAGGGATCTCATCGCTTTCATGCAGGCGCATGTTCAGCAGCAGCTCGCCGGCGAGCGCCTTGCGCCGTCGCTGGAACTCGATGGTGCGTTGGCCGCCTCCGCAGTGACTCCCGATTTCGTCGCCGAACTCGCCTGCGTGGAGCCCTACGGTTCCGGCAATGACGAGCCGCGCTTTGTGGTCGTCGATGCCCTGGTGGCCAAAGCCGACGTTGTGGGCAGCGGTCATGTGCGCTGCTTCCTCAGCGGCGCGAGCGGCGGACGCCTGAAAGCCATTGCTTTCAATTGCGTCGATTCCGAATTGGGCCACCTCTTGCTGACGGCGCAGGGGCGGCGTTTGCACATCGCCGGGGCCATCCGCGCCGATACATGGCAAGGCCGCACCGAGGCTCAGCTGGTCATCGACGACGCTGCGCTCGCGACGCCCTAACCTATTGATGTCGTGGGCTTGTTGGATGATTGACCGACCCCGGAGGGCGTGTCACCGTGCCTTCCAATCGATGGTCAACCGGGGGACCTTTCATGCCGCTGTTTCGCACTCTGACCTGTCTTGTCGCCGGTATGGGCGCGCTGCTCATGGTGGCTAACAGCAAGGCCGCCGACACCGGCTTTGCCGGCGGCACCTTCACTTGCCTTGAGTACACCAACGGACTTGGCGATAACTCCGCCGGCCGGCTTCAATCGATGGTCGGCAAGTTGTGGATCCAGGGCTACATCGCCGGCTTCTACACCGGCAAGAAGACCCTCGAATTCAGCGACGATCCAGCCGTGGTGCAGGAACTCGACGCACTGATCGAAACCAAGTGCCGCGCCAATCCTCAGGCGGCGATCCTCAACATCGCCATTTCGCAGATCGTGAACGAGCCGCACAAGGTGCCGGGCAAAGCGCTCGGCGGCTTCACGCCGTCCACGTACAGCTGCGGCCAGCACCTCGACGCCAAGGGCGGCGCCGCCGCTTCGGCCAACGCCGCCGACCTTGCCGAGCTGTGGGCCTTCGCCTTCATTCAGGGATACAAGAACGTCGCCAACCCCGACGTCGAGATCAAGCCCGAGTTTAAGGGCACGTTGCTCAACGCGGTCAATAAGGTGTGCAACGCCAACCGCGAAAAGGTCTACATCGACTATCTCGCGCTCGTCGCCGAGCGCGTGAAGATCGCCGAATAGCGTTCTAAATCAGCGTTTGCGCACTTTGCGCTTGCCGGGGTTCTTGGGCGGCAGCGAGTCATCGCCGTCGCCCAGAATGCGCTGCATCAGCACCGCATCTACCCAGCGCCCGAACTTGAAACAGGTCGAGCTCAGGGCGCCGACGACAAAGAATCCGTGGCGGCTGTGCAGGGCGAGGGACGAGGCGTTGGTGGAATCGCCGATGACGGCGATCATCTGACGGAAGCCCAACTGGGTACAGCGCTCGATGAGCTCGGTCATCAACTCGTTACCGACATCCCGCCCGCGGTAGTCTTCCGCGACGTAAACCGAATCCTCGATGGTGTAGCGATAGCCCGAGCGCTCGCGGAAGGGGCCAGCGTAGGCGTAGCCGACCACGCGCTTCCTGTGCACCGCCACCAGAAAGGGCAATCCACGCGCCGTGACCCGCTGCCAACGCGCCGTCATCTCGGCCACCGTCGGCGGTTCTTCCTCGAATGAGGCCGTCGTATTACTGACGTAGTGGGCGTAGATCTCCTGGATCGCGCCCATGTCCTGCTCGGTGGCGGGCCGGATGCGCACTTTCAGGGGTGAAGGCTGGGGTTTGGCGGGCTGGGTGCTCATGAACGGCGCTGCATATATAAGGTGCGAGTTCCATAGGCGAGCGATCACCCCGCCGGGGGGTCGTCTGTATCGCGCGGGGCGGGGCCCTGGCAACCTGGAATCGCGGCAGCGATTAACCCTTTGCCACGCTTTCCAAAAATCGCCCTCCGGTCAGGCTTGATTTATCAGCCGCCAGCCCTTATCAACGGCCCCTCCAAAGGCCCAACGCGGCACTCCTCGCGCCCCGCGTCCCCATCGTCTAGAGGCCTAGGACATCGCCCTTTCACGGCGGTAACCGGGGTTCGAATCCCCGTGGGGACGCCACCTACCTTCTCTAATGCATTGATATTAATGTATTATTGAAAGAATCGCGGGGACATACCCCACAATATACCCCACATCCGGCGTGAGCAGTGGTGACGCACCCTGGCACGAACGCGGCACTAATAAGCACCAACCCCCAACTGACAAAACCACCAGAACCCCTTTTGTCGGTTCTGTCAGTTCGGCCTTAGGCCGTTAGCGCCACTTTCCGACCCCCCATCCCCCCCAAAACCGGCAGGGGGGGGTATGCTCAATCCGGGGTCCCCAGCCATGCATGCCGCGTCGGGGGTTTTATTACGCTAGGCGGTGAGTGGTCGCAGGGCGGGGCTGGTAGCCGGGATTGCCAATTGCGGGCATCAGCTTGGCTAACGGCTGGGCGGTGTCGTCACAGGACTGCTGTCAATGTGACAATGCAGTCAGAGGAGTAACCGATGGATAAATTCACCGAATCACTTTCTCAAGTTTGTTTCACTATCCGAATGCCAACCTGAGCATCGCAAATGTGCGTGGGCTTGAATTCATGATCCTGTCTGGCGCGGCGAATGTACGAGGCAAAAGTCTCGGCGCACAGGGTTGGGGGCGCTTGCCAGCAAGTGAGCCATTGGTCGCCAAGGCAGGCGCAGGCAGCGCGCAAGTCTGGATCAAAGATGCGCTGCTACGTCATGCAGACATTCTGCCCATGCCTTTTTGAACAGATTCAGGTGACCAACATCTCCCAAACTCAGGTAGCAATAATCGGCGGCGGCCTCGCCGGGCTTCACGCAGCCTATCTGCTGCATCGCGCAGGTGTCTCGTTTCAACTGTTTGAAGCCCGCGACCGTCTTGGTGGGCGCATTCTAACGGTAGACGAAGCAGGGCGCGCCGCCAAGGTTGGTTTTGATCTTGGCCCGTCATGGTTCTGGCCTGACATACAACCCGGCCTTGGGGATCTGGTCGACGAA
>CAISTS010000017.1 GCA_903888485.1 uncultured bacterium
CGCATCGGCCAGCAACTTCTTGGCCTTGACAATATCGCGCTTCGGCCGCTTGAAGGCATCGATATGGCCAGGCACCGTCGGCGGAACGATGGAGGTCACGGGAACGCCCAGACCTTCGAACACCGAGTTATTGAATGCCTGGAAATCGGTGGCCAGCATCACTGCTTCGCGCACGCGCTTGTCGTCGAACGGCTTGACGGTCTGGTTCATGCGGACGGTGGCGGGTTGCGTTCCGGTGACGGACTCGACCTTCACACTCTTGTCCTTCTTCAGGTCGGCGACCTGCTTGAGCGGGATGTCCTCCAGCCAGTGCGCCTGCCCGGTCTTCAGCAGCGCAACGCGGTTCGCCACCGAGGGCACTTCACGGTAGATCACGCGGTCATAGTACGGCTTGCCCCAGAAATAATTGGGGTTGGCCTTCAAGACCACCTGCTCGCCCGGCTTGACCGACTCGACGGTATAGGCGCCGAAGCCCACCAGGTTCTGGTCGATGTATTTCAGCCCCCATGGATCTTCCGGGGTGGCGTTCTTCAGCACCTGCGTCTTGTCGTGCAGGGTCGGGAAGTACATGGTCAGCATCGGCAACAGGATGCGGCTCGGGTTGCGCATGGTGATGGTCACTTCGTAGTGACCGGTCTTTCGGAAGGTATCGACGCCGATGGTGTTCAACAGGAAGTACGCCGTCCGCTTGATCGACCAGGCGCGCTCCAGACTCCAGATGATGTCGTCGGCCGACATTTCGTTGCCCCAGGCGCTCAACACGCCGTGGCGCAGCTTGAACACGTAGGTCTTGCCGTCGGGCGAAACCGTCCAGCTCTGTGCCAGGTTGGGTTCCACTTCGCTGGGATCCAGAACCATGCGGCCGTCCTTGCCCTTGACGCGCTTGAAACGCACCAGGCTTTCGTTGGTCTGCACGATCATCTGGCGGGTGGCGACCTTGGGAATGTCACCGTCGAATCCGGTCGGCGTTTGCGGGGCGGCGACGATGAGGGTCTCTTCCGCATGCAGCGCAACGGGAGCGGACAGCACCCCGAGCAACGCCATGAATGCAGCGAATCGAACCGACCATGAACGCCACGAGAACCTGCTTTGAACAGTTCGAGCGGATTTCATCAGAACTTTCTCCCTGATTAAGTGGTTCCCTCACGTTCGGCGCCGACAGGCACTCGTGGAGAACGCTTTGAAAGACGGCGTTGTTCAGACCGGCAATGAACCGACCAAACCTTGCAAGTTGATATATAGCACATCAGGCCGCGCGAATGAAGCGTCAGGCGAAACGCCCTGTTCAGGAGCACCTCTCAGGCGCCGCCGCACTGTACGGAAGCGAACGGAGGGCCGGACTCGACCCGGGGAAGCCCCTTCAACGAGCCTCTCCTTGAACCAGCCTTGACATCGTTCAGACCGTCACCGATACTTTTTTCGTTCACACCGGAACGGGAACGGCGAAAAATTGCCATGAACCGCCCTCCCCCGCCCGTCCGAAGCCGCCGCAACCATGAGGCCCCACCGTTGCCGGAATATTCCTCCGACCAAGGCACATGAGCCACGGCACCGCCGCAGCTGCAGACGACTTTTCAGACAAAAGAGGCCAATCCCGATGGAACTATCCAGCAAGACTGCACGGCAGATGTTCGAGGAGGCCATGGCCAATACCACGCGCAAGCGCTACGGCTTCGGAGCTCGGCCGGCACTGATCAACATCGACCTGCAGAAGGCCTACACC
>CAISTS010000018.1 GCA_903888485.1 uncultured bacterium
GCCATCGCCGTCGATGGCGGCCAGAGCCGGGCGTTTTAATTACTGCGCGAAGGCGCGAACGCGCTTCGACATTGCCGCGACATCCAATCCGTCGCGCGCCAGCAGCCATTCGCGGCTGCCGTAGACCAAGACCTGTTCATCGGCCGTCGCGAGACGCATCAGCCGTACCGCGGTGCCCGCGTCGGCGAGCCCCTCGGCCATGGCGCTACCAAGCCCGCCGGTGAGCGCGTTCTCTTCCAGCGTCACGAGTTTCCTCGATCGCCCAACGATATTCGCGACGAAGTCGGCGGTGAACAGCGGCTGTAGGCGGAAGACATCAACCACGCCAACGGGAAGTCCCTGTTTCGAGAGGGCGTCCGCCAGCTCCAGAGCGATCGGAGTCATGAAGCCGGTGGAAAGGATATTCACCTCGGCCAGCGGCCGCAGCACGCCGTAGCCCTTGGTGAAATCCGTCTTCGGATCGTGCAGCGCGGGGAACATGCCCTTGTCGACACGCGCGAAGACCGGGCCGTTCGCCTTGAACGACAGATGCGCGCAAGCTTCCGCCGCCACCGTGTCGCCGGGATTGAAAATGGTTACGCCCGGGATGGCGCGCGCGACCGCCACGTCCTGCGTGCCGTGGTGCGTCGGGCCGTCGTGCGAGATCGCAAAGCCCGAGCCGATTCCGGCGATCACCACCGGCAGCTTCATGGAGGCGACGTTGAAGCGCAGCTGTTCATAACAGCGGAAGGTGACGAACGACGAGATGCCGAACACCAGCGGCTTCTTGCCGCAGGACGCCAACCCCGCCGCGACGTTGATCATGTTCTGCTCGGCCACGCCGACGTTGATGAATCGGTCGGGGAAGTTCTGCTTGAACTTGCGAAGGCTGAACACGTCCATGTCGTTGGTGATGATGATTACCTGCGGGTCCTTCTCGCCAATGGCGTAGACCGCATCGAAATAGGCGTCGCGGATATCTTTCATTTGGGGATTCGCGGGGGCGTTCATGGTCATTCCCCCAGCTCGCGCCGCGCGATCTCAAGCTCTTTGACCGTCGGCACGGTGTGGTGCCACTTGAGTACGTTCTCCATGAAGGAGACGCCTTTGCCCTTAATCGTATTGGCCAAGATCATGGTCGGACGGTCGGCCCCGCGCACGCTGGCGAAGGCTTGCATGATGGATGGGAAGGAGTGGCCGTCGATCGACAGGCACCGCCAGCCGAAGCTTTCCATCTTCGGCGTGAAATTGCGAAAGATCGAATCGTCTTCCATGATTTCGGTCACCGACAGGCGGTTACGGTCGATGATCGTGACAAGGTTGCCAAGGCCCATGTCCGCTGCGAAGGCGATGGCCTCCCAGATGGAGCCTTCGGCGACTTCGGCATCACCGAGGATGGTCACGGCGATGTTGTCGCGTTTGTCCATGCGCGCGGCGAGCGCCATGCCGGCGGTCACGCCCACGGCATGGCCCAGCGAACCGGTGTTCCAATCGACGCCGGGGATCGAGACATCAAGTTGCGCGCCCAAGCCGCCATCTTCGCCGTAGGTCGCCATTCTCCCTGCGTCCATGAAGCCCATGTCGATGAGGATGGTATAGAGCGCAAGGCACGCGTGGCCCTTGCTGAGGATGAAGCGGTCGCGGCCCGGCCAGTGCGGCTGTTTGGGATCGATGCGCAGGATGCCGCCGTAATACAGCGCCACCAAAAGGTCGGTGCAGGAATAGGTGCCGCCGAGGTGGCCCTTTCCTTTTGCGACAGTGTGCTCAAGCGCCGCTAAGCGGATACGGCGTGCCGTGCGTTCCAGCGCTGCGACGTCCATGATCAGCTCGACAATGCGGTTTCGAGGTAGGGCTGCACGATCACTTGCGTGCTGTCGCAGACCACTTCGACGAACACCGGGCCGTCCTTGGAAATGATCTCGCGCAGTTGCTGATCTATGAGGTCGGACTTCTCCATCAACACGAAGGGGAGGTCAAAGGTCTCGGCGACCTTCTTTAGGTCGAGCATCTCGGCGCCGGTATCATCGTCCGAGCCGATGCGGCGTCCTTCGAAGAAGGAGTCCTGCCAGTTGCGCATGGAGGCGTAGCCGCCGTTGTTGATGACGAACAGCTTCACGTTGAAGCCGTAGTAGCTCAGCGTCTTCAGCTCCTGGATGTTGAGTTCCAGGGAGCCGTCGCCGGTGACGGCAAGGACCTGGCCGTCGGGATTAGCCACAGCGGCCCCAATCGCCAGCGGGATCGAAAGGCCCATGGCAGCATAGGCGCCCGAGGTGATTTCGCGCTGGCCCTTCTCGAAATGATAGACCTGCCCGCCGACGTAGAAGTTCGAGCCGGCATCGGTGGTCAGCACGTGACGCGCGGTCGCCGCCGCGTCCAGCCGCGACATGAAGTAGTAAAGATCGATCGGATCTTTCTTCTGCTCGGGCTTGAGCATCGGGTTGGCCGCCTTTAGACGCTGGCACTCGGCGGTCCAAGCGGACCAGTCCGGCAGCTTGGTCTGGCTGAGACCGGCCAGGAGGTGCTCAAGGAAGACGCGCACATCGGCGCGGATCGGCACGTTGAGGCGGTTGCTCAGCATCGCGATTTCCGCCGGGTCGATATCGACCATCACCACGGCCGCGTCCGGCGCGAAATGATCGAGGTTCGAACCTGCCAGCGAGACGGCAAGCCGCGAACCCAAGGTGATGATGAGATCGGGCTTTGCCAGCAGCGGCTTTGAATACTTCATGCCGCGCCGCCCGACGTGGCCCATGTTCAAAGGATGCGAGAAGGGCAGCATGTCCTGGCCGAGCCGCGAGAACGCGACCGGAATCTTTGTACGTTCCACCAGCTGCGTGAACAGCTCGACCGCTTTGCCCTGGCGCACGCCGTGGCCGCCGATGATCAGCGGCCGCTTGGCCTTCGACAGCAGCGCGATGACTTGTTCAACGGCGCCGGTGGCAGGCGCGGTCGGCTCCAGGGCTGGTGTGAACCCGCGCAGCTTGTCCGGGTCGATCATCGCGTACTGCATATCCATGGGCACATCAATCCACACCGGGCCCGGACGGCCGGTGGTGGCGAGGTGATAGGCCTTCTCCATGTGATAGCGGATGCTCTCCGGCGATTCGATGGTCACCGCGTATTTGGTCATGGGCGCGACGATCGGAATGATGTCGATCCCCGCCGTGCCGAAGGAGCGCACGCCGCGCGCTTCTTCGCGCTGGGGAATCTGGTCCGAAGGCGCTTGGCCCGAGATGATCATGATGGGCGCTGAATCGACCCAGGCTTCGGCGAGGCCGGAGACCGCGTTGGTGGAGCCCGGGCCGCTGGTGACACAGACGACACCCAAACGTCCCGTGAGGCGCGCAAAGCTCTCGGCCATCATGGGCGCGGCGGCTTCGTTGCGGGCGCAGTAGTATTTGATGGAGGGCTGCTGGGCGATGGCGTCGTTCATGTACATCGCGCCATTGCCGGTGAGCAGGAAGAACCGGTCGGCTTTCCGCTCGGCCAGGAACTTCATCATGTAATCGGCTACGCGCATCGCAGTCGTCTACCCTTATGCCTATCGCGGATTGCGCGGCATTCTACACAGGCAGCGAGGCGCTGTCTTGGGTTTCAACCGCAAGAAATCTAAAGGATTTTGGCTGAATCCTGGCGTGCGTTTTCGGCCGCGACCGAGGCCGCGAAATCGACGAGGGCCGTGCAGCCGGCGTAGAGTTCGTCTTCCTTGCCGCTGAGGCAGATGCGCACATAAAAGCGCCCCGACGGACCAAAGCCCGTGCCGGGGCACACGCAGACGGCGCGCTCGTGCAAGAAGCGGTTCGCAAAGGTCTCGCTGTCGAGCCCCGTGCGCTTGATGTTGAGGTAGATGTAGATCGCCGCATTGGGCCGCACGAAGCTGATCCATTTGGAGGGCCGCAGGATGGCGGTCACCGCCTCGATGCGCCCTTCGATGATGCGATTGAGGCGCCCGACCTGGCGCAGGTAGCTGTCCTCGAGGTAGCGCGCCGCGGTCAGCTGCAAGGGCTTCGGCAGGCACGAATAGAAGAGCGAGTTGTAGTCCGCGACCTTGGCGACGATGGCCGGATCGCCAACCACGCAGCCGGCGCGCAAGGCCGGCGCGGCGGCGTCCTTGGACAGCGAGTAGACGTAGAAGGTCGTCGGCCGGTGTTTCGGGCGGCGCGGTTGTTCGCCGTAAATCAAGTTCTTGTAGGTCTGGTCGAGCACCAGCGCGATGCCGCGCTCGGCGCATAGGCTGGCCAGCCCTTCCATCACCTCGGAGCTATGGGCGATGCCCAGGGGGTTGGACGGATTGTCGATGAGGAGGACGCGGATCTTGGGATCGGCGTCGAGGCTGGCGCGGATTTCGGCGATATTGGGCGAGAACCCGACTTCTTCGCGTAAGGGGAAGAACACAGGGGTCAAACCATTGAAGCGGATCGCGAGCTGGTAGGTCGAGAACGCCGGGTCCGGCAACAGCACGCTGTCACCCTCATCGCACAGCAGCGCCAGGAGCTGCGAGATCGCGGCGTTGGCGGGCGTGATGACGACATGTTCGCGTTTGAACGGAAAGCCGTACTCTTCGGCGTATTGACGCGCCAGAATATCGCGCAGCGCCGGTTCGCCGGCGGAGGGGCTGTAGCCGAAGGAATTCGTCAGGAGCTTTTCCTCGCGCAGCAGCCGTTGCAGCTCGGGATCGGTGAGCGAGCTGGTGTCGCCGATTTCCAGGTGAATGACCGGCTGGCCGAGGGCTTCGATCTGCTGCGCCTCAGCGAGAATGCGGAACATCGGCTGGGGCTGGATACGGCCCGAACGACCCGAGAGTTTCAACATCGCGCTTCCTGAACAGCTGCTCCTACGTGTGGGCAGTTTATTGCCAAATTCCTAAGATTTGGTTTGTGGCCTTTTATCAACCTGGTGACGGCGTGACGAGCCTTGCCGTGGCAACAACTTCCCGTAGGCCGGGAATGCCCATTATTCCAACGGAATCTGGCGAGGAAGACCCAGCGCCGGTGGGGTCAACCCTGGCGGACGGGGTTCGCCTTATACCAGGCGAGGGTCCGGGCGAGACCCTCGGCGATGGGCGTGCGCGGCGCCCAGCCCAGCACCTTCTTGGCATGATCGATATCGATCAGGCGCTTTGGAATCATGCTGGGCTTGTCGGTGTTGTACTTCACCTCGGCGTTCTCGTAGTTACCGGCCTTCAGCAGGTGACCGAGCACGTCGCGCACCGTCACCGAGTTGCCGCCGGCGATGTTGATGGGGTCGTAGCCTTCAATCTTCTCAAACGCGGCGAGCATTCCGTCGACGAAGTCTTGAATGTAAATGAAATCCTTCAGGTCCTTGCCGTCGCCCCAAACTTCGAGCGGCGCCATGCGCTCGGCGACTTTGCGCACCAGCGCAGGGATGACGTGCGAGGTCTCCCACTCGAAGTCGTCGTACTCGCCGTAGATGTTGCCGGGACGCACGACCGATACGCGCATGGGCTTGGCGATCTTCTGGTCGTACATCTCGCAAACGATTTCGGTGAAACGCTTCATCCAGGCGACGATGTGGTACTTCTCGTAAAACTCGTTGGTGCAGTCGCTTTCTTTCACTGGAGTGTCGGTGAGGGGATAGACCGTGTTGCTGGAGAGGAACTGAAACTTCTTCACGCCGGCTTTGTAAGCCGCGTCCAACATCGAGACGTTCATGATGACATTGGGCGTGAGGTGCACCAGCGGCGTCTTGGTCATCACGGCGGCGCCCGACGTGTTTGCGGCGCACATGAAGACATAGTCCTGCCCGGCGCAGACCCGGTCGCAATCGGTGCTGTTCAAGAGCTCGGCGGTGATGAAATTGACGCGGGCGTCTTTGATCTGCGCCGGCTTCTTATGGATCGTCGCCGTCACCTTGGCGCCGAGGCCGGCCAAGCGCTGGATCAGGTTCGTGCCGACAAAGCCGGCGCCGCCGGTCACAAGAACTTTTGCATCTTTGAACATGGAATTTCCTAATGCCCGCGAAGGTGCGGAAAATCACATGTGGGCAGCCCCCGGGTCAATCGGTTACAAGAAGCGCCCGCCCCAATCCCGCGCAAGGTTCGACGATGATCAAGCAAGAAGTCCTGGCAAGTTTCACCGGCAAAAACGTGCTCATCACGGGGGGTACGGGGCTCATCGGGCGCGAGATCGTTAAAATGATGTGCGATGCCGGCGCGAAGGTGCGCATCGTTTCGCTCGACAAGGTCATCGTCGATGCGCGCGCCGAGCACACCATCGGCGATCTCACCGACTTCCGCTTCTGCAAGGACGCCACGCAGGGCATGGACTTCGTCTTCCAGGTGGCGGGGATCAAGGGCTCGATTGAAGTCACCAAGTCCAAGCCCGCGAGCTTTTTCGTGCCGCTCCTGATGATGAACACCAACCTCTTGGAGGCGGTACGTCTCAACAAGGTGCAGAAGGCCGTCTACACCAGTTCCATCGGCGCCTACGCCAGTGCCGAAGTGTTCTCCGAGGACAAAAACCTCGAAGGCCCGCCCATGGACATGTTCCCGGGCTGGGCCAAGCGCATGGGAGAGCTGCAGATCCAGGCCTACAAGATTCAATACGGCATGGAAAACATCGCCATCGTGCGCCCGGCCAACGTCTACGGTCCCGGCGACAACTTCGATCCCAAGAACGCCATGGTGATCCCGACGCTGATGTCACGCATCATGAACAAGGAAAATCCGGTGGTGATCTGGGGCGATGGTTCGGCGGTGCGCGACTTCGCTTACAGCCGGGATGTCGCCGAGGGCACGATCCTGGCGCTGTACCACGGCACGAAGGGCGGCTTCGTCAATCTGGGCGCCGGGGTTGGGTACACGATCAAGGAGTTGGTCGAGGCGCTGCGATCCTTCCTCGACTTCAATTACGAATTTGATGCGACGAAGCCCGCGGGTTTCCCGCGCCGCGTCATGGACGTCTCGCTTGCGCGTCAATTGATCGACTACAATCCGACCACGTCATTGCGTGACGGGCTCAAGGAAACCTGGGACTGGTTCGTCCAGAACAAGGACGAATACCTGCGCAAGCAGAACTATTTCGCCGAGAAGTAACGCTCTCAGCGCATGCCCATTCTGCCGCGCCGGGGCATGATCGGATTGCCGGTAACCAACGCGACGAGATGCGCGAGGGTCGCGAGCACGGTCACCAGCAGAATCAGTGAAATGAGGCGATAAGGCAGCAGCCGGGGCTTGGCCAGATTGATCGGCTTGCGGTCCTGCCAAACGCACAGACCCAGCGCAATCAATTGGACGACTAACAGGGCAACGGTGACGTTCAAACCCATCGCGGGCTCCGGTGTGAAGGCGTGGTGTGGAATGCCAAGCGCGGCTTACTTCGGCTTGGGGGCTTCGCCGGGATCGCCCGGCTGCCAAGCCACATGCCCCTCGTCAATGAGCGTGCGCAGGTTGAAGCGTGCGAGAACCGAATCCCGGGTGGCCTGCCTGAAGCAATAGGCGGCCTTCTCCCGGTCCTGGGCAAGACCGCCCTCGGATTGGTCATATGCGAAGCCCAGTTCGACGTAGGCGTCGGCAATGCCGCCAGCGGCCGCGCGGCTGAAATGCGGTAGCGCCGATTTCCAGTCCGTCTCATGCCCGCCGCGGCCCTTGGCCAGCATCTCGCCGACCCAGTATTGACCGAGAGGCGTGCCGCGGTCGGCCGACCGCTTGAACCACGCGAAAGCCTTTTTCTCGTCCTTTGGCGCACCTGTGCCGGCGACATGGGCGACGCCCACAAGGTAAGCGCCAAACCCATTTCCCTTTTCAGCGGCGCGTTCGAACAGTGCGACCGCCTTTTCGACGTCGATCGGCGGAGACTTGGCGTCGCGATCGGGCGAAGGCGCGTACATCAACCCCAGCAGGACCATCGCATCGGCGTCACCGCCTTCGGCAAGCTTGGTCAGCGCGGCGGTGTCGAGATGCTCGTGCGCCGGATTGATGTTCGCCGGATAGGAGTCTTTACGCGCAGGACATAGGCTGCCGCTTGGGGACGCTGCGGCAGGTGTTAATTTCGTCGGGGCCGTCCGTGACGGCGCAGCCGCCGCGACACCGACGGCGCAAGCCGCGGCGCCACACGCCAGAAGAAGGGCACACAGGGATCGGGACGTCATGCTTCACTCACTCTTGCAGGCGGCTGATTCTACTGTTTGACGGTGACGGCATCAACACCGGTTTCGATCGCCAGCGGCGGATCTTGCGCCCATTCCCCGAGACGGCTCTTGAAAGCTTCGAGAACTGCACGCGAAGTATCCGCCCCATCGATAATGTAAGGTGTAAGGACGATGATGAGTTCGGTGCGTGTGAGATTGTTTGACTGGTTCTTGAACAGGCTGCCCAGGATCGGGATGTCCTTGAGGTAAGGAACGCCGGAATTACCAGTGTTACCGTTCTCCTGGATGAGGCCGCCTAGGAGCGCCGTTTCGCCGTCACCCAGCGAAAGCGTCGTCTGAATGCTGCGCTGTTGGATGATCGGACTGTCGATGTCCGACACGTCGTTGACCGCGGCCGAACTGACCTCCTGCGAAATTTGCAGCTCAACACGCCGGCTGGAATTGATCGTCGGTTTGATGCTGAGGGTGATGCCGGTGGACCGGTACTGCACGTCCTGGAGGATGTTGCTGGTGCCCCCGATCTGGCCGGTAGGTGCCGTTTGCTGCGTGGTGACGATAGGCACCTGACTGCCCACGGTGATCGACGCGGCGGTGCCGCTGGTTGTCACGAGGCGCGGCGTCGAGAGGACGGAGACTCTGGAATTGCTGGAGAGGGCATTGATGTTGGCGTCGATCTGCCCCCGGCTGCGCAGGAGCGTCGCGAAGATACCTGCGTCCGAACGAACGGAGTTGGCGTTGGGCGCGCGGGCGGCGGAGTCGTCATAGCCAAGCACCACGCCGAGGCTTTCGGTCCTGTCGAGGACAACTTCGGCCACGGTCGCCTCGATCATCACCTCCAGCGGCGGACGGTCCATCTGCTGCATCAGGCCGCGGAACTGTGCGTACTCTTCAGCCGAACCTTGGAAGATGATGGCGTTGCGGGTTTCGTCGACGATGATCCGGCGATTGCCGCCGAGATTCACTGGGCCGACGCTTCCGCCCTGGTTCGGGTTCGCCATCTGGCCATTGGCGTTCATCGCGCCGGCGGCCGGAGTCGGCGGCGGAGGACTGCCCGGCGCATCCGCGCCGCCCATGATCTGTCCGATCAACGAGGCAATTTGCGAGGCCACCGCGTTTTCCACCGGATAGTAGAACATGCTTTGGCGGTTGATGGTCTGTGATGGCTGGTCGAGGTCCGTCGCCCAGCGCAAGACATGCTGCAGCGTCTCCTCGCTGGTTGAAAAGACGATGATGGTATTGAGCGCATCGATCGGGATCATGCGGATGGCGACGGTGATGCCGGTGCCGATGGCGGCGCTGTAGCCTTCCGCCACAAGTACCGTTTGCAGCTGTTCGGCCAATCGCCCGGCGCTCCAGAAGGCCGGTGAGATTTTCAGACTGCGGTTCCCAGCCATCGTCGGTTGATCGAGGATTTCGATGGTTTCGAGCGCCGCGTTGATGTCCTCGCGCCGGCCCATCAGCAAAAGGCCGTTGGCCTGGCCGAAGCTGCTGAAGCGGACGCGGTCGCGAAGTGCGAGCTCCAGCCATGCTTGCATGGAGGCGCTTTGCACATTGTGGATCGGCACAAAGTAAAAGATCGGACGCTGATCGCCCGGCACCGTGCTGAGCGCGCGCGACCTCACGATGGTCGGTACGTCCTGGCGCACGGTCGACGCCTCGACGATGCGGTATATTTTGGTATCGCTCTGGTAGACGACCGAGACACCGTTGTTGGTCAGCACTTGCTTGACCACGTCGAAGAATTGGCTGGGCGGTATCGGTTCGGGAATGCTCAGCGTCACCAATTGTTCGCGCCCCGCGACGACCGGGTCGATATCGAAGGGCAATTTGAGCAATTCGCCGAAAACAGTATTGATGAATGCCGGCAGTTTGATGCCTTCGAGGCTGACGCCGATGTTCTCGCCGTTCAGGCGCGGCGCCGCCGACGACGCGAAGGGTTCCGCAAGCGTGCGGCCTAGTGGCGGCGCAATCCCCTGCGTGGCGGTCGTGGCGGTGCGCTTACTCTCTTCGCCGGTGACCAGCGTCAAGGACTGCGACTGCTGCTGTTTGTTCAGCCGTATCGGTTCGGGCAAATGCGTCTCGGGCACTTGACAGCTGGCGAGCGCGGCTGCGGCGGCGACGGCCGTGCAAAGGCGGGCGGATGCGTCAAGGGCCGTGCTGCGGTGTCGAGTTCTGGACATGAGCGTTTACTTCTTCTCTGGTTTCTCGGGTTTGTTCTCGAGCTTGAACAGTCGCAATTCTCGCGGCGTGCCGGCCACGTCGAGCTGCAGCGCGCCGTGGCTGATGGAAATGACCTTCTCGCCATTCGGCAAGGCGTCGCCGACACCGAAGCGGCGGATCTTGCCGGTATTGTTTATGAGGATGACTGCGGCGTATTCTTCGCCCTCACGTACGGTGCCGATGAAACGCCACGGCAATTGCGCCGCCACGACTTTGGCGGCAGCTGGGCGTTTGGCGCCGTCCCAGATATCGAGATTCGTGAACATCGCGCGTTCCGGCCCCAGTTGGGTCGGCGCCCAGTTCGGCACGGACCAGGTCTCAGCGAGGTCCGGATTGCTGACCGTGCGCGAGGCCTGGAAGTAGCCGTTCATCCAGCCCAGAAGCGCAAAGACCAAGAGCGCCACGGCGTGCGGCAGGTAGGGCCTGGCGAGCGGCAGGTATTCCTGAAGCTTATCACGGGCCTGCTGGAGCATGACTATTTCGCCCCCGCGCTGGCGTCGGCATTGCGGATGAAAGTCGAAAGATCCATCTCGACGCGGCTGTTGGCGCCGGAGCGGATGATGAGGCGATCGACGACGATCAAATGATCGGCCTCCGCGACGTCGGCGAGCACCTGCATGACCACGGCTTGATCGAACGTGGCGATGACTTTGGCGGTCATGCGCTGCAAAGAGGCGATGGTGGAAGAAGGTTGCCCGTCGCGCGACACCCCGCTCCGCGTGATCTGGATCTGTTGAGCCGTTCCGCCGAATTTCTGGAAGCGGTTGCGGATCCAGCTATCGAATGCGGCTTCGGCCAGGCCGGGCGTTGGGGCGTCCCACATCCGCACGGCAAGCTGACCTTTGAGCGCCTGCGCGGTCTCAAGGCGCTTGGGCCAGGCGTCGCCCGTCACCTCTGCCTGCAAACGCGCAAGGCTCATGCGCGAGCGCACCAACTCGCCGCGCTTGCTGGACGTCAGGCCCCAGAACGCACCGATGAAGACCAGCACGCTGACAACGACGGCGCCCACGAGCAGAAGGAGCAGCCGCTCATTGCTGACCATCTCCTGGCTAACATGCCGGCGGAAGCGTTCGACAAGCGGTGCGAGGGTGTCCGAAAGATTCATGCGCTAGCGGCCCGCGGTCTTAGTTTGCTTGGGCAGGACATCCATTCTCATCCGCATCATTCCGTCCTGGCCGCTGCGAGAGGCCGTGACATTGGCGAATACGCCGCTCTTCTCGAAGGCGGTAATCAGATAGGTCGCTTCGATATCACGCTCGGACGTGAGCGTGAACGAAAGCTGCCCGACATCGTAGGTCCACTCGGGGATCTTGACGTTCAAGCTTTGCAAAAGAGCCAACGCGGTGGTCAGGACCTGGAACTGGCTGGGATAGACCTCAAGCGAGAGGTAATCTTCGATCTCGTCGAGGTTGGCAAGAGCGTCGCTACGCACCTTGCGGATGCCCTGGGTCTCGACTGACAGCGTTTCCATACGGTTGTTCACGCGCGCGTTGGCGACAGCGAGCGTGAGGTACTCGGCAGCGAGGTAGGCGAAAGGGGCTGCCACCAGCACGCCAATGGCCAGGGCATAGCGCGGGTCATCCAGGATGACCATCGGCGCACCCAAGAGACCTTCTTGCCGCGTCCAGGGCGCATCAAGGAAGGGCGCCGGACTCGGTTCGGGAACGAAGCGGTGCTCATCGAGCGGCGCACCCGCCGACCGGACGAACATCTCCCATTCCAGCCGTGTCGGCATAACCGGCCACCAGCGGCTGAAGGCCAAGAAGCCTTCGCGCCAAACTTGGGCCTCGTAGCCCTCAACGGCGGCGACAAGCCGCAGGCCGTCCTGCAGCGGTTCGCGCATGAAGGCTTCCGGATACAACAGTGCGCGGCGTTCGCTGAGCCCCGCTTCGGCGATCGTGGCTTTGACTTCGTCTTCGTTCCATGCGTAAACGCAGGCGCGATTTGCGGACCAATGCGCGACATAGCCCACGTTCGCAAAGGGCGCCCAGCGGCGCACCTGCACGCGCAGGAGCGCCTTCTTCTTGCTGTCGGCGACCTCGGCCGGCAGCGTGAATACATTCTGGCGCGTAGACCGCCGACTCAGAACCCAATAGACGCGACTATTGGGATTTGGCTTTTGTTCCGTCTGCCCCGGGCGGTAAATCAACACTTTCGGGGGCTGGGAAAATAGCTTCTGGGTCGAGGCGATCCAGCGCTGAGTTGTATTCGCTAGGGATCCTAACTGCATAGTCAACTCGCCATGGACGCTTGTCGGACGTGGGTTCAAGAGTAAGTGAAAAACGCGAGTGCTGGCCCGAGACCTTGTCGATCAGATCGACCACCATGCAAGGGCCTGGCACAAATGAATAGAAGAATGGCTCGTCGTTGACGAGCAAATCGGCTGCCGCCGCGAATTCGCGGATGTTGCGGAAGGGCTTTTCGCTTCGGTAGGCAATCACCCTGTCGGCTTTTGCGGGTGTGAGCTCGCGGATATTGGCCATCAACACGGGCACCGGCGCATTGTTGGGATTGAAGCCGCCGGTCTGGCAGGTGGTGAGAAAGGGGGCTTTCAAATCCGCTTCCCAAAAGCTGTTCATCTTGTCCCAACCCAGCGCGCGCTGCGCCTGCATCGGGCTGACCATGATGCCGTTGGCGGGCGGTAGCAGGCCGATGCGTGTGTATTGCGTGCGCTCGGCGCCGGCCAGGCGGGTGAAATCGTCGTCGTCAACGTAATCCATGAGGCTGTCGATCAGGCGTGTGGCGTCGGCCTCGGGCACGTCGAAATTGGAGAGCGCGCGCCGCATGTTAGGGGGTGTGACGGCATTGAGATTGAGTAGTCCGGAGCCGTCCTGAACCGACACGACGATATTTGGCGCGCTTTCTGAGATATAGGGACGGGCATCCAGCTTGAGATAGCGACCGCTGTCGGCGGGGCCGGCGAGCACGCTGTTGAAGTCGTTCACATTGGCGAACTTCATGTTCACGCCGACCTCGAGGCCGCGATAACTCGTTGGCCGTGTGCCCATGAGGTAAACGAGTTCGTTGCGCACGTTGGATTGAGCGAGCTCGAGTGCGGTACTCTGCGCAAGCGCCTGAGAGTTGGCGACGGTGTTCGCGACCCAGATATTCAGGCTCGCCGCGAGCAGACCGATGATCGCGATCATCCACAAGGTCAGCGGCAAAATGAACCCAGCCGCGCGCCGCGCGCCCACGCGCTCGCTACGCTCGTCACAATGCTCTGCGTCCGACGGGTTCATGAGGTATCCAGAAAACTGCCGCCACCGGCCTGCCGTGAGCTATTTGTCTCACGTTCCCCAGCCGAGGTCATGCCTGCAGCGGTTAATCGCCACCGCATTTCACACCGGCGACGCTAGGGGCATCTGCTTCTATTTCTTAGTTAATTTGCTGTAACGGCGTTTTGCAGCCTTCGTTCCATCGCCGCGCCGGATTCCTGGCCATCGCCGGGCCTGGCCTGCCGGGAGAGCGCCGCGCCAGGGGACCAGGGAGTGTGGTTTTCTTCCCGACACCCGTACCACAGATTGCCCGGCGTCGTGCCGGACCAGTGCCGTACCTGGGCGGTCCCGCGTGCGGGCGCCAAAGGCGCCACCGCATTGCGCGTTGAGATTACAAGAGCGCAAGCTTGGGCGAGCGTTGCGTCGCCGATTTCACTCCGCATCCCGCTTTGACGTGAGCGCGTTAAGCGCGGGTTGGTCATCTAGATGCTGCAAAAGTACCGTTCCATCACTAAGTTACGGACCATCACCCACCAACAACCCTTCACCCCCGAGCTTCGCCTCCTTCATGACCCGCAGAGTGCCATCCCCAACCTCTGGCCCGCAGAAAGCGGACGTCATTACGGCGACACTCGCCATGGCGCGGTCACACCACACACAAGGCCGCCTAGGGTTGGCGGAAGGATGCTACCGGCAGGTCCTGTCGCTGGACGCCAACAACGCCGAGGCGCTTCATTTGCTCGGCGTTGTGGCGCTGCAGTCCAACGCAGCGGAAGACGCCGTCAAATTAATCAAGCGCGCAATTCGCCGAAGTCCGCGGGACGCGGCCATGTTTGTCAATCTGGGTGCCGCCCACCGCAAGCTGAAACAGCTCGCGGAGGCGCGCGATGCCTATAAGGCTGCGGTGAAACTCGTGCCGCAGTTCGCCGACGCCTACTTCAACCTGAGCAAAGTGCTCTTGGACCTCGAGGAGCCGGCGGCAGCGGTGGAAGCTGGCCAGAAATGCGTTTCCCTCGATCCCAAGCGTGCCGAAGCGCTTCTCATTCTAGGGAACGCCTACAAGCACACGGGCGACAAGAGCCGTGCGCTTGCCGCCTATGAGGAGGCGCTGCGTCTGGCGCCGCAGCTCGCCGAAGCCTATGGCAACGTTGCGTCCGTCCATATCGACCGCTGTGAATTCGCACGAGCGCTTGAGCTCCTCAACCAAGGATTGGCCATCGATCCGCATTCAGGCGACCTGAAGGTCAAACGGGCGATGGTCCATCTGAGAATGGGGAACTTGGCGCAAGGATGGGATGACTATGAAGGCCGCTATTCCGCGGAATTCGAAACGATGCCGCGCTTCGATGCGCCGCCGCCCTATTGGAATGGCGAAGATCTTGGCGATAAAACGCTGCTGGTGGGGTGCGAACAAGGCATCGGCGACAGCGTGATTTACGGCAGCATGATCGGCGACGCCGTGGCGCGCGCGCGCGCCTGCATCATCGAATGCACGCCGCGGATGGTGCCGGTGTTCGCGCGCAGTTTCCCCACGGCCAAAGTTGTAAGTTATGTGTCCCAAAGAGAGCGCACGACGCCGGCGTCGGAATTCGATACGCAAATCGGCGTCACCAGTCTCGGCCGTTTTTTCCGCCGCGATATGGCGGACTTTCCGCGACATCGCGGATATCTGAAGGCCGATCCGGCGCGCGCCGCCGCGTTCAGGGCGCGTTATCAGGCGATTGCGCCCGGCAATCTCGTGGTCGGCCTTTCCTGGCGCAGCGTAAACAAGAAAATCGGCGAGCCGAAGAGCGCGGATCTCGCGGACTGGGCAGATGTGCTGAAGGTGCCGGGGGTGACGTTCGTCAATCTTCAGTACGGCGATTGCGCGGCCGATCTGAAAGCAGCCAAAGAAAAACTTGGCGTAGATGTCGTGCAGGACCCCGACGTGGATTCAATGAAGAACATGGACGACTTTTTTGCGCAGGTCGCGGCGATGGACCTCGTGATCACGACGTCCAATACCACCGTGCACGTCGCCGGCAGTCTCGACATTCCCGCCTGGCTCATCCTGAATACGAGCCTATCTGCCCTGTGGTATTGGTTCCTCGATCGCACCGACAGCCCCTGGTATCCCTCGGTGCGCATTTTCCGCCGTCCCACGGGCGAGACCGATATGAACACCGCCGATTGGTGGCGTCCTGCCGTCAAGGAGATCGGCAAGGCTCTCACTGCAAAAGTCCAAGGTAGCGGATGAGCGCGCCGCGTGTTCTTGCCGTGCTTCAGGATGCTCTGGCTCACCATCAGGCCGGGCGCTTGGATGAAGCCGAACGCCTGTACAAGAATGTGGTGAACGCCGATCCAGGCAACGCGAACGCGCTCAATTTGCTGGGTACGATTGCAGTCTCGCGCAATCGCAACGCCGAAGCGGAAGCGTTCTATCGGCGCGCCATCTCCGCCAACGCGCGTATGGCAAGCGCCCACTTCAACCTTGGAAATCTACTCAGCGTCACCGGCGATCATGCCGGCGCGTTGGCAGCCTATGACCGCGCGCTTGAGATCGAGCCCCAATTCGCCGATGCCCATTTGAACAAGGGGGCTCTCCTTCACAAAATGGATCGGCTTGAGGAAGCGGCTGGCGCGTTCGGCCGCGTCATCGTGATCGCGCCGCGCGATGCGCGGGGCCACTCCAATCTGGCGCAATGCTACAAGGCGCAGCACCGCTTTGCCGAGGCGGAAGAAAGCTATGCACGCGTTCTTTCGCTGCAGCCGCAGCAGGCGGACGCGTATCTCGCGCTCGCCGAAATCTGCGCGCGGGACGGCCGCATCGCCGCGGCCATCGGCCATACCCGCGCGGCTATCGCGATCCAGCCCACACCTGAGAGTCACAGCAATCTCGGCGATCTCTTGCGGCGCGCGGGAGACTTCAAAAGTGCGCTCGAGGCGCATCGCGCGGCGCTGGCCGCACGACCGAATGCGCCGGCGCTGCTGTTCAATTACGGCGCTGCGCTGTTTGGCGCCGCGTCTTTTGACGAAGCCGCAGACGCGTTTCGGCGCGTGCTCGTATACGACGCGCGGTTTCTATCCGCCTATCACGGCCTTGCGAAAATCCACGAACAAAGCGGCGATATTGATGCTGCAATCGCGGAGCTGGAAAGAGGGCTGGCCATTGTTCCCCATGACCCCGACCTAGTTTTCCAACTGGCCCTGCGCCAACTCACTCGCGGCAGGATGGCCGACGGCTGGAAGAACTACGAGGCGCGGTTCCACACAAGCGACCGGCGTCAAGTAAAGCGGCCCGCGCCGCCGCCGTACTGGCAGGGCGAGGATCTCGCGGGCAAGTCGATCCTGGTCTGGAGCGAGCAGGGGATTGGCGACGAGATTCTTTATGCCGGCATGTTGCCGGACATCATCGCGCGTGCGCGCACTTGCGTCGTGGAGTGCGAGCCGCGCCTCGCTCCGGTCTTTGCGCGGTCATTCCCGCAAGCGCAGGTCAGGGCGCGCGGCGCCGCCTATGCCATGGATGAAGGGTTTGATGTTCAAAGCCCGCTTGCCAGTTTGGGGCAATATGTGCGTGCCGACTTCGGCGCATTTCCGCGGCACGCCGGCTACCTGACGCCGGATGCGCGCAAGGCCGCGGCCCTGCGCGCACGCTACCGCGCGCGGGCGCCGGATCATCTCGTGGTTGGGATCTCGTGGCGCAGCAATAACGAGGATATCGGCGTCCTCAAGAACACCTCGTTGGCGCAGTGGCAGCGCCTGCTGCGGACGCCGCGCGTCACCTTCGTCAATCTTCAGTACGGCGATTGCGCGGCCGAGCTGGCTGCGGCCGAAAAAGCCACGGGCGTGAGCGTCGTGCAGGACCGCGAGATCGATTCTTTACGCGATATGGACGGCTATTTTGCCCAGGTGGCGGCGATGGATCTTGTCATCAGCACGTCCAACACCGCCGTTCACGTGGCCGGCAGTTTGGGTGTGCCGACGTGGTTGCTTCTGACCGGCCGGACCGGCGCGTTGTGGTATTGGTTCAAGGACCGAAACGATGTCCCGTGGTACCCATCGGTCCGGATTTTGCCGCAGCGCACTGGTGGGCAAATACCGCTGCTGCGTGCATGGCAAGACGTTCTGGAGGGTGCGGCGGCGGAACTCGCAGGTCGCCTTGGACTTGGCGGCTAACAGTGGCCTCGCCGCCCTCTTTGACCACACTTGCCGCTTCTCGGCACTTTTCCGGGCGGCGGAATCCGCGTAACACCAATCTAGCGCGGCGGTCGTTGCCATTGGCCGAATCTGTCTTAAGACCGATCCCGGTCCGGCCCGCAAGGGGTTAACGCGGCCTTAAAACGTGGCACGTTCAAAGGCTTATCCCTCTAATTCCGTCCAAAGATGGGCTTGACTTTGACTGGTAGTCGGGGTGTTATGCTAGCGCGCTGACGGGCGCAGCTGTGCTTGCCTGTGCGCAAGACACGGCTTTGTTGACAGATATCTGTAACCTCTAAGGGGATCCTAGAAATATGAACAAGCAATCGCTTTATCTGTTCGGCGGCGCGCTGCTGGCTACCACGTCGCTTTCGTCGACGGGCAGCCAGGCTGCTATCATCGTGAAGGGCGAAAACTATGTGGGTGCCGTTGCCCCTACATCGTTCACGGCCTATCCGTTGGCCGCTGAAGTGTTTAGCGCGACGGCCGCCACGGCCAACGCTCTGACCATCTCGGGCACCAATTCGGCCAACGCCATCATCTTGGACTTCTTGGCGACGCTCACGGGCGGCTTCCAGGTCCAGATCAACGTGACCAACGCGGCCTTCACCGGCACGCCGACGGTTGCCACCTTTGCGCAGGACACCTCTGGTACTCTGACCGCTTCGAGCGTGACGGGCTGCTCGGTGCAGAGCCTGCCCGATAAGCTCCTGATCACGTCGTGCACCGCGCAGGGCTCGGGCCTCGCCAGCCGTGCTGACGCGCTGGCCATCAGCGGTCTGACCTACATCAGCGGCGCCGCTCTCGCGACCGCCGGTACCTCGATCAAGCTCGATGGTAACATCAAGGACTCCGCTGGCTCGATCACCTTCGAAATGATCACCTCGGTGAACGTCATCACCAGCAGGAGCGCGGGTGAGGTAGCGATCCAGACGCCGAGCACCGTGACGATCGACAACAACGCCACGCCGGTGTTCTCGAAGTTCACGAACGGCACTGCTACCGCGACGGTTGGTTCGATCCACTTCTCGTCGACCGCTTCGGTCGGCCGCGACCTGGTCACCACCTTCTCGGCCGCTGCCGAGATCTCCGGCAACGCGGAAGTGAAAGTTGCGCACGGCGCCCTGACGGATCTGGCGGGCCTGCTGAGCATCACGGTCGCTGGTAACCCGAAGAGCCCCGGTACGTTCGTGTCTGGCACGGTTTCGTTCCAGATCACCCCGGCCAGCTTGAACGGCGCTGCGATCAACGTCACCTTCGACGGCACTGCCGGCATCAACGCGACCACCGGTTCGCCGGCGGTCACCGTTACCCCGACCACCGTGGGCACGATCGTCCGCGCGATTTCTGCGTTCTCGGGTAACCTTGCCGCTCTGAGCCGCGGCGGTCTGAGCGTTGAACTCAACAGCCTCTTCAACACGGCGGCTGGTGAGAAGTATCGCTCGATCCTCCGCATCTCCAACGCCAGCCCGATTGATGGTGTTGCGACGCTGACGGTGAAAAACGATGTGACCGGTGCTTCCATCGGCAGCTTCACCACCACGGTGACTGCGGGTGCGACGCGTCAGATCAGCTCGACCGACATCGAAACCGCGATCACGACCGCCCTCGCTGCGGGCGCGCCGTACAAGGTCATCGTGTCGGGTAGCTTCAACGGCTACGTCCAGCACCTGCTGTGGAACAGCGTCACGGGTCTCTTCACCGACCTGTCGGGCTTCCGCAACGGCGCTCTGACGGTTGATCCGTAAACCTAACGACTTAGCTTAAGTCGCTAAGAGAAGGGGGGGATGTTTACATCCCCCCCTTTTTCTATGCCCGCGCGGTGGACGTGAGGGAGATAAAACGAATGTTGGATCAATGCCTTAACCCCAACGGCATATGACACATTCGTAAGTCGAGCGACCCGCCATTTTGATATTATTTACGCGCACAAACGTCCCCCCATTCCGGTTCAATGCGCGGCGATGGCCAGCAGCTTCGACTATCAGGCTCTCGATAACGGCGGCCATGTCGTCAAAGGCAGCATTGTTGCCGGCAGCGAACGCCACGCGCTGCGTACGATAGAGGCGCAAGGGCTCTCGCCCCTTTCCGTACTGCCGTCGAAGGATGTCGTGCGCGGGGTCGCCGGCCGTGTGCTGTTCCAGCGCGGGCCAAAGCCGCAAGAGATGATCCTCGCGCTCAAACAGCTTTCGCTCCTGCTGACATCGGGCGTGCCGATGATCCGTGCGATCGAAACCTTGAAGCAGCAAAAGCTGCATCCGAAAATCTCGAGCGGCTTCGCCGACCTCGAGCGGCGCCTGCGCAGCGGTCAGGCCTTCACGACCTCTTTGCCGATCTCGCTGCCGATGCTGCCCGCCTATGTCGGCCAGCTCGCCGCGGCGGGCGAGGCCATCGGACGCTTGGGCGAAGCGCTGACCGATGCCACTACCCAAATGTCCTACGAACACCAGATCCGTCAGGACATCCGCAACGCGCTCACCTATCCGGCGGTGCTGATCACGGCTGGCGTCACCGCCGTGATTTTTATCTTCATCGTCGTCGTGCCGCGATTCGAAACCATGCTCGCCCAAGCCAAGGCGCCCTTGCCGTGGATATCCACGGTCGTGCTCAACACCGGCATGTTCCTCAATTCCCACCGCCTGATGCTCTTCGCCACCGCAGCCGCCCTTGTGTTCGGAGCGATCTCGGCGCTCCGCAATCCTAAAGTCATGGCGCGCTTGCGCGAACGCTCTGCCCGTCTACCGATCCTTGGGGCATGGCTCTTGGAAGCGGACCTCGCGCGCTGGTCGTTCATGCTGGGCACCATGTTTGCCAACGGGGTCGAACTGACGCGAGCCCTGGACCTTGCGCGCGACAGTGTGTCGTTGCCCAGTCTGCGGGTGCGTCTCGATCAGGTGAGCAAGATGGTGCGCACCGGGAAGTCGTTGTCGGCCGCGATGGCCGAACAGCGCGCCTTCAACGATACCGCGGTCAGCCTGGTGCAGGTCGGTGAAGAATCCGGCCAACTCGACGAGATGCTGCGCTCCCTGGCCAAACTTTACGATGACTCCGGCCGTCAGCGCATGAAGCAGTTCCTGATTCTGCTGGAGCCGGCCGCCATTCTGCTAATCGGCATCGTCGTCGGTGGCATTGTGGCGGCGATTATGTTAGCCATCACGAGTATCAACCAAGTCGCATTGTAGCCCACGGAGCGTGCCATGGATGGCGCGGGTCAATACATCATGCAGAGCGCACCGACACAGAACCAGCTGATCGCCACGCGTGCAGCCATGTCCGCTGGGTTCACCTTGCTCGAAATGCTCGTGGTGCTGGTCATCATCGGGCTGCTGGCCGGCCTTGTGGGCCCCCAGTTGATGGGCCGCGTGGACACCTCCAAGGTGTCCGCCGCCGAGACGCAGGCCCGCATGCTCAAGACCTCGCTCGAAACCATGCGTCTGGACACCGGCCGCTTTCCGACCAAGGAAGAGGGGCTTGACCTTCTCAACACGCCGCCGAAGGATGAGCGTATGGCGCGCCGTTGGCACGGTCCGTACCTGAGCGAGGACGTGCCGCTCGATCCCTGGGGCAATCCTTACATTTATGCACCTCAAGGCGATACCACCGTCGTGCTGTACAGCCTGGGCGCCGACGGTCAGCCCGGTGGAGAAGGCACCAACGCCGATGTCGGCATTCTGCCCAAGACGCAGCAAGCCAAGCCGTAAATCCGCACCGCGCGGTGGCCGCGGCTTCACGCTGCTCGAGATTCTGATCGTCCTGGCGCTCGTCGGCTTGATGACGGCGTTTTCGTTGCCGCAGATCAGCGTCATGCAGGACCGTATCGCCTTCTCGCTCAGCCGTGACACCTTCGAGGCCGAACTCAGCGGGCTGAGCTACGCGGCCTTCAAGCAGGGCCGGCCCTTAATCCTCGCCGGTGCTTATCCGCGGTCCGACCAGCAGGCGCGCTCGGTGATCGAGGAATGGGAATCCAATCAAGCCAGGGAAGCGCCCTTCCTTGAGGAGGGCCAGTTGCGGGCCTTGCTGCCGGCGAACGCCCTCGAGGCGAGCCCGCATCTGCCGGAGAAATGGCGCATGACCGTTGAAAAACCGATCGTCTTCCAGTCATCGGGCTATTGCGGCGGCGGCGCCGTAAGCGTGACCATCGGCGAGGTGCGCTACGCCTACGACCTGAGGGCTCCCGTATGCCAAGCCCAGCTTCGGCCATGAGCGGATCAGGCACGCTCAGTAAGGTGGCGCGCCGGGCGCGTTCCGCCGCTCGCGGATTTACGCTGATCGAGGCGATTGTCGCCGTCGCCATCGTCGGCATCGCGCTTGTCCCGCTTATCACCTTTATCGGGCAGATGGCGACCGCGCTTACGCGCGCGGGCGACTCCAATGCGCGCAACATCGCACAACAGGCAACCATTGAACTTCTTGAGACACTGAACCCGATGGAAGACCCGATTGGCGAAGACCAGGTCGGAGATCTGATCATCCGCTGGGATAGCCAAGGCATCGTTCCGCCGAACCCGAACTTGCGGGTGAGTGCAGGTCTCGCCGGTTTCAGCATGGGATTTTACAACGTGGCCGTCACGGTCGAGCGAGCAGGCCGTGGGCCCTGGTTCTCCTTCGACATGCGCAAAGTCGGGTTCAAGCCTTTCGGTTCCTCCAACTTGCCGGGGCTGCCGTCGAAATGACCCAACGCAGATCGACAACGAAGGGCTTTACCCTCTTCGAGATGATCGTGGTCTTCGTGATCACGGGCTTGATGAGCGCCGTGGTCATGCAGGGGTTCAGCATCGTCCTCGCTTCGCGCCTGTCTGTGAGCAACGCGATCGAGAATCTGCGGCAAGTAGTGCTGGGTCAGAACATCCCGATTGATCCATTGCGTGGCTTGCTGCCCGACTACAACAACAACCCCAATAAGTTCCGCGGTCAGGCGCGCACGCTCACCGGACAAACGATGCGCCCGCTGCTGTCGCCGCCCGGTGCGCCAACTCCGTTCACCATGACCATGGAGTATGAGGCCGGCACCAATCTCACGACGTTGATGTACCAGGAGACCGGGCGCCCCAAGACGGCCTTGGCGCAATGGCCGGGCAACGGGCAGAGCTTCAAATACCGCGATCTGACGGGGCCGTGGGAAAGCGTCTGGCCGCCGCCCGCCAGCACGTCGCAAACCCCGTGGATGGTCTGGATCGACATCGGGCCCACTTTTGCGCCGTTGGTCGCAGCCGTCGGCGGCTCTCATGACCGCGTGACCCGCCTCGAGGACATGCCGATGTTTGGCACTACGCCTTCGCCGTTCCGCAAATAGCAACTGTCGCGCAGCGGGGGCCATGCGATGCAGGATGATCTGAACCAGGCGTCGGTCAGCCTCGCCGAAGGCGATGTCGCCCACGCAGAAAGCCTGGTTCGCACCGCCCTGCAAGCCGCGCCGCAATCCGCCGCCGGCCGCACGTTGCTCGGACATATTCTCGTTCGCAAAGGCGATCCGCTCGGCGCGGAGACGGAGTTTCGCGCGGTGTTGCAGGCTGCGCCGCAGACCGAGCCGGTGTGGCTCGCCTGGGCGACGTTGCTGCAAGACGCCGGACAACCCGAGCAAGCCGCGGCCTGCCTCCTGCGCGGCGTCTCTTACCTGCCGGACAGCTATGCCCTGCACAACGATCTTGGGCTCGTCTACCTGCGCCTTGGCCGTCTGGATCAAGCGGCAGCCCATGCCGCGCGCGCCACCGCACTGGCGCCGCGGAACGCGGCCGCATGGTTCAATCTGGGCGTCGTGTACGGCCGCCAGGGCCTCACGGGCGAGGCCGCCGCCGCTTTCCGTGCCGCCATTGCGCGCGATGCTGCCCTGGCAGAAGCGCATAACGCGCTCGGCGAAGTGCTGCATGCGAGCGACCCGGCCGGCGCAGAAGCGGCGATTCGTGCGGCGCTCGCCGTCAGGCCCGACTATGCCGAGGCCCTCGACAATCTCGGTGCGCTCGACGTGCTGGGCGGCGACATCCCGGCGGCGCTGGCGAAGTTCGATCAAGCGCTCGCCCTCAAGCCCAGCCTGATGCGTGCGCTTGCGCACAAGACAACCGCGTTGTTTCTGGCCGGCCGACTGCCCGAAGCATGGAGTCTGCATAAGCGCCGTTTCGAGGCTGCGGGATTGCGCAACGATCCCCATGGGCGTTTTTCGCAGGCACGTTGGAACGGTGAGCCGCTGGCCGGCAAGGGGCTCCTGGTCTGGACCGAGCTAGGTCTGGGCGAAGAGATTCTCCAGGCGAGCATGTTCGCTGACGTGCTGCACGCGGGGGCAAGGCTCATGATCGAATGCTCGCCGCGCCTTGTGGCTCTGTTCCAGCGATCCTTTCCAGCCGCCACGGTCTTGCCGCGCGTCAATCCGACGCGCGCAAGTGCCGCGCCTATCGATGCCGACTATCAGGTCGCGGGCGGCGACCTTGGCGGGATATATCGCCGCGACGTGGCGCACTTTCCCAAGCACGCCGGTTACCTTGCGCCCGACCCCGCGCTGACCGCCGACCTGCGCCGCAAGTACCGGCAGGACAGCGCCTTTGTTGTCGGGCTTTCCTGGGCCAGCACGCGTTCCGCCCTGGGCGGCACTAAAACCATGGACCTTGCGGCCTTTGCCCCGATCCTGCGCCAGCGCGGTGTGACCTTTGTCAACCTGCAATACGGCGCCGATCCGGCAGAGGTCGCGGCCGTCGAAGGTGCGATCGGTGTGCGCATCGTCACCGATCCTGCAGTCGATCCGCTGGGTGATATGGATGCCGTCGCGGCGCAGGTGGCGGCTATGGACCTCGTGATCTGCGTCAGTAACACTGCGGCGCACGTCGCCGGGGCGCTCAATGTCCCGGTGTGGAACGTCATTCCGGGCTATACTGCCTCCGGCATGTGGCATTGGTTCTCAGGCTCCGAACGGAGCCCCTGGTATCCCTCCATGAAGATCTATCGGCGCGTTCAAGAAAGTGACGCGGGGCTCATGAGCCAGATCGCTGCCGACCTTGCATTCGTACAAGCACGAGGCGGGGCAGCGTGACGCCGTTCGAGAAGGCCTTCGCGGCACATGGCGCCGGGCGTCTCGCCGAGGCCGAGGCCGGCTATCGCGCCGTGTTAGAGACGGAGTCCACTCATGCCGATGCCTGGCACCTTCTCGGCATGCTCCAACACCAACAGGGCCGGTCGGACAAGGCCGCGGAGTCCATTGCCGAGGCGCTCCGGCTTGCCGGGCCACAGGCGGCCTATCTCACCAATCTGGGTGTCGTGCTGCAAACCCTGGGCCGCAGCAGTGAGGCGGCGGCCGCGCTTGAACAAGCGCTGACGCTGCAACCACCCAACTACACGGTGGCGTTTGCGCTCGCGAGCGCCCTGCACTCAGCCAAACGCTACCCGGAAGCGGAAGCGCGCTACCGCGAGGCCATCGCGCTTCAGCCAGAGAGCGCGGCGGCCTACAACAATCTTGGCAACGTCCTCAAGGATGCCGGGCGCATTGATGACGCCGTCGCGGCATACCGCCGCGCGCTCGCGATTGATCCCAAACATGCCCGCGCGCGCATCAGCTTGGGCATCACCTCGCAGGACGAAAGCATTCTCAGTGAGGTCACCGCGGAAGCCCGCGCCGCGGTCAAGTCCGCGCCGCATGACGCGCAGGCCAAAACGCACCTTGCCATGGCGGCTTACGAACTCGGCATGCTTTACAAGCACGCCAAGCGTTGGGATCTGGCGTGCTCTCACTTGCTCGAGGCTGTGGAGCTGAGGCCGCACGACCCGGCGCTGCGCAACAATCTCGCAAATACGCTGATCCCCGCAAAACGTCCCGTGGAAGCCGAGGCGCATTTGCGCCGCGTGCTGGCAAGCGTGCCGGACCTAGCCGAGGCCCACTCAAATCTGGGTTTTGCGCTCAGCGAGCAGGGCAGGATCGACGAAGCTATCGCCGCTTACGAAAGGGCCTTGGCGCTCAAAAAGCCTTTTACGACGTCCCGGCTCAACCTCGGCGGCGTGCTCGCGCGGCTCGACCGCGTCGACGACGCCATCGTGATGTACAAATCGGGCGCTGAGGACGATCCCCTGTCGGCCGAGCTGTTCAATGCCCTGGGCGTTGTCCTCCAGGCTGCCGGCCGCGACGAGGAAGCGTTCAGAGCTTTCCGCCACTCCCTCACGATCAACCCTGACTTCCCGGACGCCCTTCGCAATTTGGGTATTGCCCTGCTGATGCACGGCGACTTCGCGGCTGGATGGGATGCGTATAGCCACCGCTGGCGCTGCGACAGCGTGAAGGATGGCGCGCGTGATTTTGGACTTCCAGTGTGGCGCGGCGAGAGCGACGGAACCGTGCTCATCTGGGGCGAACAGGGCATCGGTGACAAGATCCTATACGCCGGAATGATTACCGACCTGCTCGCGCGTGGGCAGAAGGTCGTCTGGGAAACGAACCCGCGCCTGATCGCGCTCATTGAGCGCTCGTTCCCCGGCGTGAAAGCCGTCGCTCACGAGACGCCTTCCCATCCAGAAACCGGCCGCAGCGACATTCGCTGGCAGACTCCATTGGCGGACCTTGGACGCTGGCTGCGCGCCGACGCGAAAAGCTTCCCGCAGCGCCCGTCCTATCTGGTTGCCGATCCCGCGCGCGTGCGGGACTACCGCGCGCGGCTGGAGGAGGGTGCGCCCAAGGCCATCGTTGGAATCTCGTGGCGGAGCGGCAATCCCAAGCTGGGTCAGCACAAGACCCTGGATCTCGCCCAATGGCAGGCCGTCCTCTCGACGCCGGGCATCCGTTTCGTCGATCTGCAGTACGGCGACACAGCCGCCGAACGCGCCCGCGCCGAGGCCGAACTCGGCATTAAACTCACGCACTTTGACGACCTGGATTTGTTCGAGGATATCGACGGCGTCGCGGCCCTCGCCGCGGCGTGCGACCTCGTCATCTCCATCAGCAGCACGATCGTGCACATCGCGGCGGGCTTGGGCCGGCCCACCTGGGTTCTGGTTCCGGCCGCCGCGGGCAGCCTGTGGTATTGGATGCGGGGCGATATGCCGAGCCCGTGGTATCCCACGGCGACGATCTTCCGGCAGCCCAAGAAGGACGATTGGCAACCGGTGATCGCCGAGGTCGCGGAACGCTTGAAGAATTTTGCCCCGGTTTAGCCGGCGGCCAACATCGCGTCGCGTTCGCGGAGCCACAGATCGGCGTAGCCGCAGTTCCTGTACGCCTCGAAATACGGCCCACCCTCGGTGAAGTGAATCAGCGAAAGCTCGCTCACCGGCTTCGGCGGGTCATAGTCGACCAGATGGTTCCAACGGTGCGGAATCTCGCCGATCAAGTCGTCATCGTCCAGCCACTTGAACTGGTGCAGCTGCAGACCGGTGGCGGTGTTCACGTATTCAGGCGTGAGCGCCCTGCACTTGCTGTTATTGAACAGCATCACGCTCGACCAATTCTTCTTCTCGTACTTGGTTTGCGTCTGGCCCAGGAACTTGATCTCTTCCGGCGGGACGTGGCTGTGTTTGACCAACTGCACGGCGTACCGGTCATCGCGCAGCGCCCACAGCTTGGCGATGTCGTCTAGCATCAGCATGTCGCAATCGCAGAACATGCTCCAGCCTTCGTAATTCGAAAGATGGGGGACCATGAAGCGCGAGAATGAGAATTCCGTGGATTGCAGGTTGTTGCGCGGCCGGTCGAAGAGCCCGTGAAGCTGCGAAAGCATCAGGGGCGCTATCGCCACCGGTTTCGAGGCCCGCGCATGGATGCTGTGCGAGAGTACGTGGAAAGCCACGGTTTCCTTGGAGTCGTAACCGATAAAGACCTTGATCATTCGAATGTGTCCTCGCGGGGCTCGGGGCCCCGTTCCTATAGCCGACCTTATGGCCTCATCTCAACTAGTGCCGCTGCGACATCCCGCACGACCGGCGCCCAGTCACCCGGCACGGCCTGACGCCACAGGCGCATGGACGGGTACCACGGCGAATCCACCCGGTCCCTGAACCAGTACCAGAAGCTGCCCGGGCCCGCCGTCAGCAGCGTCCAGACCGGCACGTTCTGGGCCCCGGCGAGGTGGGCGGTGGTATTGCTGACGGTGATAACCAGGTCCATGGCGGCGATTTGAGCGGCCGACGCCTCGAGACTCTCAAGGGCGTCTACCTCGGCATCGACGAACAACTTCCCCTCGGCCGCCGCGATGTGCTGGCTGCCTGGAACAATACCGTACTGCAAGCTGACGAAGTGGATACCGGGCGTGTTCAAGATCGGCCCCCAGAATTCAAGCGGCAAGCGCTTGCGGCCGCCGTGGCGCGACGCGCTCTCCCAGGAGATGCCGATAACCCGCTTGCCGCCAGCCTGTGCCCGATACTTGGCACGCAGATGCGCGACGAGAGCGGAGTCGGATTTGAGGTAGCCGGTGTGCTTAGGGAAATGCGCGAAATCGCTGCGCAGGGTGGAAGCGAGACTGAGAGCCGGGGTCTGAAAATCGAAGGTCGCCGCTGCGGCGGGTGGATCGCTGCGCACGACCACCTGAGCCCGCGGCAACGATCGCGCCAGGAGCGGCGCGAGCCGTGCGGAGCACTCGATGGTGCAGGCGCGCGCCCGGGCAGCCACTTCGGCGAACATGCTGGCCGACAGGATTTCCTCGCCGAGGCCCTGCTCGGTCCAAATGAGAATGCTGCGCCCGGATAAGTCCTCGCCTTGCCAACGCGGCGCGGCAAAGGGGCGGACCGGCAGCCCAAAGGGCGTTGCTTGGAAGCGTGCTTCGTAGCCGGCAAAGCCGGCTTTGAGGTCGCCGTACCGCAAATCGACCAACGTCAAAGTCTGATCGAGCACCGGATCGTTCGGCTCCAGCGCCCGCGCGCGCACGAATAATGTCTGCCCTTCGTCGCGCTGACCGAGGTCGCAGAGCAAGTTCGCCAGCGACACGAGTGCCGGGCGGAATGCCGGTTCATGCCGCAGCGCGGCGCGGTAGGCGCGTTCGGCTTCGGCGAAAGCGCCGATGTCGGCAAGCGCAAGACCCAGGTTGAAGTGGGCGGGTGCCGCGTCGGGCTTGGCGGCCAAGGCTGCGGCGAAAGAGGCGATGGCGGCCTGGTGTTTGCCCTGCCGATGCTGCGCCGTGCCGAGATCGCACAGCACATCCCAGGCGCCATTGCCTGCGGCTTGGCTGAGGATGTGTTCGGCTTCGGCAGCGCGGCCTTCGTGCAGCAGATTGCGGCCTACATCATGAAGCTGGCTGGCGTCGGCCGTCATGGTTGCGCACCTGTCTGCGCCAGTTGACGCGCGGCCTGCGCGACAGCATCGGACCCTTCAAGGAACGTCACGCTGGGATACCAGGCGCAGCGGTCAGACGCCGCGAACCAGTACCACAGCCGCGCATAGCCCGTCGGCAGCAGCATCCATGCCGGCACGCCAAGCGCGCCGGCCAAGTGCACGGTGGTGTTGCTGATGGAGATCACCTTATCCATGGCGGCGACCTGCGCCGCCACAGCATCTATATCGCCGAGAAGGTTTACTTCGGGATCGTCGAGGATGGCGACGCCATGTTCGCGCGCAAGCGCATCCACTTCGGCGCGGCTGTCACCGTATTGCAAATTAACGAAGGTCACGCCCGGTGTTTTCAGAAAGGGCAACCAATCGGTGAGCGCGAAGCTTTTGAGCGCGCCGATCTCTGGGTTGATGCTGCGCCAGGCAATGCCGATCAAGCGATGAGAGGGCGCCCGCGCCAGATATTTCGCCCGCAGGGCGTCGCGTTGTGACGGATCGACCGCAAGATATGCGGCATGGTCCGGAAACGCCGCGAGGTTCGGACGGAACGCTGCGCCCAGCTCCGCGAGCGACATCTGCAGATCGATATCCTTTGCGGTCGCTTCGGCCGGAAGGGGCGTTCTGCGCTGCGCGACCGTGATGTTTGGAAAAGAACGCCGGAACAACCCGAGCAAGCGCTCCGAGCACAGCAAGGTCACCTGGCGCGCTACGGCCGCGAGCTCGGGGATCAGGCTCGCGACAAGAATCTCCTCGCCGAGACCGAGATCGGTCCATACCAGGATGTGCTTGCCGGCCAGCGGTTCGCCCGACCAGACCGGCTGCGGGAAATCGCTGTGGCGCACGTGGACGAAGCTGCGCTTCAGGCGCCAGGCCATGGCCTGCCAACCCTCTTTGAGCCGCCCGAGCGCCATGAGCACCAGCGCGCGATTGTACTGGGCATCGACGTAGTTGGGTTGACGCGCGACCAGGGCATCAAGGGCATCCAATGCGCCGTCGCGCACGCCGCGCTCGGCCAGCGCCATGGCGTGATTGAGAAAGATCGAAGGATGGTCAGGCGCCAGGCGATGGGCTTCGGCGTAGGCATTGCTCGCGCCCACATCATGTCCCGCGCGGCGCAGGGCCGTGCCGAGATTGTTGTAAAAGGCGGCGCTGTCTGGCTTGCGCGCTATGGCCGCCCGATAGGCCGCCGCGGCCTCCTCAAAGCGGCCGAGGTCGACGAGCGCCATGCCATGAATATTATGGGAATCGGCCAATTCCGGGGCTTTTTGCAGCGCCGTGGCGACTGCGGCCAAGGCCTCGGCGGTGTGCCCACGTTTGAGACGTTCATGAGCCGCCGCGCGCAAGGCGCCGGGCGCGCCTGCTGCGCCCGCCGTCTCTGCCAGCGCCCAGGCCACGTCGCCGATAACCTCGCTCCAGGTGTCCGGCTGTTTCTGGCGAAACAACGTCATGGATCTGTACCATGGCGCGTAAGGGCCATTGGCGAACCAGTACCAGCGCCGTCCCGCACCCAGGGCGCGCGGGATCAGGCAGAAGGTCGGCACGCCGAGCGCGCCGGCGACGTGCGCGGCGGCGTTGCTGGTAGTGATGACAAGATCCAACGCGGCCACCTGCGCCGCAAAGGCATCGAGATCCGTTAGTGGATCGACCTCGTCATCGTGAATGACGTCGGCCCTGAAGGCGCGCGCCGCAGCGGTGAGTTCGTCCTTGCTCTCACCATATTGCAGGTTCACGAAAGTGACGCCGGGGATGCTGAGGATCGGGGCCCAGTGATTGAGCGTCACGGTCTTCTCGCCGGCGCTGGGCGCATTCACGCTGCGCCAGGCGATGCCGACAAGCATTGTTCCTTCGCGCCCGGTCTTGTACTTCGCGCGGCGCGCCGCCGCTTGTGCCGCATCGGCTTTGAGATAAACGCCATTGGCCGGGAACGTGCGGAAGTTGGGGCGCTGCCACTGGCCGGCATCGGCCAGGGCACTCTGGACGTCCAGTTGTTTGACGATCTCCGCCGGCACTGGTCCGCCGAAGACTTCAACGTTCGGAAATGCGCGCCGGAACAGCGGTGCGAGACGCGGGCTTGTCTGAAGTACGCAGCGCGCGGCGCGCGCGGAGATGCCGGGCACCAGGCTCGCGAAGATGATCTCATCGCCCACACCTTGTTCGCCCCACAGCAGAATGCCCTTGCCGGCGAGGTCTTCGCCTTTCCACAGCGGCAGACCGTAACCGGCGACGCCGTCAGGTTTGGGGAGAGTTTGGAAGCGCCAGATATAGTCGCGCCACCCTTCGGCGAGACTTCCCGTCATGAACGCCGCTTCGGAGCGTAGCAGCCAGAGCTGCGCGGAATTTGGATCCACCTTAAGCCCTTGATCCGCGACCTTCAGAATGGCCGCTTCGTTGCAGGTGTCGCGGTAGGTGTTGCAGAGGTTGATGTGCGCGTCGATCAAGCGCGGCTCGAAACGCAGCGCGCGTTCAAAGGCGGCAGAGGCTTCGGCATATTGCCCGAGTGCCCGGTAAAGCACGCCGAGCCCATTGTGGGCCATCGCGTGGCCGGGTTTGAGCAGCAGCGCCTGATCGTAGTGGCGTTTCGCCCCCACCGTGTCGCCGGTTGCCGCCAACATGCGTGCAAGGTTGAAATGGATATCGGCAACGCCGCCGTTCACGGCCAGCGCCTTGCGCACAAGCGCGATGCCCTGGGCCCGCTGACCGCGCTGATCGAGGAGGACGCCGAGCAGGTGCAGCGCATCGACCTGCTGCGGCGCATCCTTCAGGACCGCGCGATACTGGTTCTCGGCGCCGGCAAGGTCGCCGCGCTGATGCAGCGCAACGGCGTCGGTGAGTTGGCGGGCAAGCTTGGCGGAGGGCGGTGTCATTGAGCTCTCAGATCGCCCGCGATCTTTTGAATGGTGTCGCGCCAAACCTTAGCACCCGACTGCCGGTAGAGGGTAGCGCTCGGGTACCAGCGCGCGCCGCCGCCCGTGCCCCAGTACCAGAGTTTTCCCGCGCCGGTGGGGATCATGACTTTCACGGGCACCCCCAGGGCGCCCGCCAGGTGCGCGGTGGTGTTGGAGACGGTGATGACCTCGTCGCAGGCCTTTATCAGCGCAGCGAGGCCATCGATGTCGTCGAACAGATCAAGATCGGCGAGGTGCACAATCGGTAGTCCCGCGGTCGCGCGTTCCGCCGCCGTATCGCCGTATTGTAAATCGACGAAAACCGCATTCGCGCCGGCGGCCTGCCAGATAGGCGCACAATCCTGCAGGCGGCTAGTCTTGTCAGCGCCGATGGTTGTGTTCTTGCTGACCCAGGAGACGCCGATCAGCCGGGTCTTGCCGTCTTTGAGCAAGCGCGCGCGGTATGCGGCGCTGCGGGCCGCATCGGCGCGCAGATACGAGCGCGGTGCGGAGTCAAAAGCGGCGTCATCCGCGCGCAGATACTGACCAAGACTTGCTGCCGCGATTTGCGCAGCGATCGTGGGGTCGGTGGCGCCAGGGTCCGTTGGCGCCGTGCGCGGCGCGATTCGCACGTTCGGAAAGGAGCGGCGGAGCAGCGGCGCGAGGCGCGCGTCCGCTTCCCAGATCACCGAGATCCCGCGCGCCGCAAGATCGCCGATCATGCTGCCGTAGAGAATTTCGTCGCCGACGCCCTGTTCGCCCCAGACGAGCAGCGAGCCCGTCAGCGCGTCGCCATCCCACTGCGGCTGCATAAAGGGGCGCGCGACGGCCGGAAAGTCTTTGCAGAGCCAGCGCCATTCGTATTCGGCCCAGCCGTCCTTCCAATCGCCCCTGGCCAGAAGAACAAGCGCGCTATTCCAGTGTGCTTCGGCGTTCTTCGGTTCAATCGCCAGGGCGCGCGAGAATCCGGCCAGCGCTTCGTCGGCCCCAGTCTCGTGCAGAACCACGGCGCGGTTCACGATGACATCGACATGGTCAGATTTGAGCGCAAGGGCGCGATCAAAACTGGCCACCGCGTCGGCAAGACGGCCCTCGTCGCGCAAGGCGTTGCCGCGCTTGGCGTGCGTATCGACCAGCGCCGGATTGAGCGCGAGGGCGCGATCGTAGCTCGCGATGGCGTCGCCGGGGCGGCCAAGCTTGCGTAGGCTGTCGCCGCGGTTGCTGAACGCGGCGGCGTGATCGGGCTTCAGCGCGATCGCTTTATCGAAACTGGCGAGCGCTGCGGCGTATCGGCCCAACGCCTGCAAGGACGCCCCGTGATTGAGGTGGACATCGGCGTTGAGCGCGTTCAATCCAACTGCGTTCTCGTAGGCGGCAATCGCCGCTTCGTGATTGTTCTGAAGCTGCAAGAGATCACCGCGGTTTTTCCAACCCTCGGCGCCGCCGGGCGTGACGGCGATGGCGCGGTCATAGGAGGCGAGCGCTTCGTCCAGGCGGCCGGCAGAGCGCAGCGCATGGCCATAGTTATTGAGCGCCGCGCTGTCTTGCGCATTGACGCGGGTGGCATGGCCGATCAGCCGTACGGCTTCATCGGCCCGTCCGGTCTGCAAATGCACGACGCCCAACAAGTGCACGGCGTCGAAATGCTCCGGCGCGATTTCAAGGACCTTTTCGTAAAGCCTTTGCGCCTCTTTGAGACGCCCGCTGCGGTGATTGTTCACCGCCTCCGTCAGCAGCGCCGCCACGCCTCCCGCGCCGCCTCCGAGCTGCTGGGCAACACGCGCAATCACGCTTTGCCAGTCCCCCGGGCTTGGTTGCCTGAAAATTCGGGCGGAGGGATACCACGGCGATTCCGGTCGATCCTCGCCCCAATACCACAATTTGCCGTTGCCGCGCGGCGTCATCACCCAGACCGGCACATCTAACGCGCCGGCGAGGTGCGCGGTGGTGTTGGAGACCGTGATGACGAGGTCGCAAGCCTTGATCAACGCGGCGACGCCGTCGAGATCGTTGAAAAGATCGAGCTCGTCGAAGTGGTGCAGGGCTAACCCGCTTGCCTTGCGTTCGGTGGACGTGTCGCCGTACTGCACGTCGACGAAACGTGTTTCGCTCCCGGCCGCCTGCCACAGCGGCGCCAAGGCCGCGAGCGCGCTGGTCTTGTGCACGCCGAACTCCGGGTTCTTGCTCATCCAAGACACACCGATCAGCCGCTTGCCCTCTTTGCCGAGCGCGCGTTCGCGAAAGGCGCGCGCGCGGTCTGCGTCGGCTGCTAGATAGCCTCGACGGTTTTTCGGAAAATCCGCCGGCTTTTGGCGGAGATACTGGCCCAAGCTGGCCGTAGATATCTGCGCCTGTGCAATTTGCGTTGCGGCGCTCGGGGGCGTGGCGCGCGCCACGGCTTTGATGCCGGGGAAGCTGCGGCTGAGCAGGGGGATCAGCCGCGCGTCGCACTCCCAGACCAGGTTCATGCCGCGTGCGGCGAGATCGGCGGCCATGCCTGCGCACAGGATTTCTTCGCCCGGTCCTTGTTCGCCCCACACGAGCAGCGGACCGGAAAGGCTCTCCCCGCGCCATGTGGGTTGTGCGAAACCGCGCGACGGAAAGCCGAAGTCCTTGCAGCGCCAGCGCCATTCGTATTCCGGCCAGGCCGCCGCCCATTCACCGCGCATCAATAAGGCAAAGGCCTTGTTCCAGTGCGCTTCGGCGTAGTCGTTCTTTAGGGTAATGGCCTGATCGAAGGCGTTGATGGCGCCGGCGCTCTCACCTTTACGCAACAGCGCATTGCCCAGATTATTGTGAGCTTCCGCGAGGTTCGGCTTGAGGGCGATGGCTTTCCTGAAGCTGGCTTCGGCCTCGTCGAAGCGGCTCAAGGTATGCAATGCCGCGCCGCGGTTGTTGTGAGCGTCGGCGGAGGCCGGGTTGCGCGCGAGCGCCTGGTCGTGCAGCGCCAAGGCCTCGGGTGCGCGTGCCAACTCGTTTTGGAAGATGCGGCCGAGGTTGGTGTAGGCATTGGCCGCATCGGGCGCGGCGGCGATAGCACGCCGCAACACTGCTTCGGCTTCGGCGGTGCGGTCAAGGCCGACGAGCACGCCGCCGTACTCGTCGAGGGCGCGGGCGTTGTGGGGCTGCAGGGCCACAAGCGCAGCATAGCTCGCGGCAGCATCGTCCCATTGTCCGCCGAGCCGTTGCGCGATGGCGCACAGGTACAGCGCGTCGGCATAGTCGGGCTTCAGTCGGAGCGCGCGTTGCAGCGCCGCCGCGGCTTTATCGAAGACGCCGGCCTGAAAGTGCGCGGTGCCGGCATTGTACAGCGTTTCGGGCGCATTCGGTTTGCGCGCGGCAGCGGCCTCGAAACTGTGCGCCGCTTGGGCGTGCCGCCCGGCTTTCATGGCCGCTGCGCCCAGCATTTCGAGCGCGGGCACGTAGTCCGGACGCAGCGCGAGCGAGCGTTCGATCTTCGCTACCGCGGCATCGGTCGCGCCAAGCTGGTGATCGAGGGCGCCGGAAAGGTAGAGCGTCTCGGCATCATCGGGCGCGAGCGCGAGGACCTGGCGGTACGTCGCGTCGGCGGCGGCAAGGTCGCCCGCTTTGTGATGGGCGATCGCCGCAGCACGTAACGCCGCAACGTTTGTGCCCTCGGTGGGTGCGGATGGCTTGGTCATCGTGGGATCGAATCACGCCGGCGGATGGTGCGGCGCGCGCATCAGTCGCCGTCGACGCCCATCTGGCCGGCGACGCGCAGGACTTCCTCGACGCTGGTGTCGCCGTGCCATGCCTTGATCAGGCCGTCTTCGAGCAGGTCGCGGTAGCCGGTCTTGCGCGCGACCGCGACCATGTCGTGGATCGGCTTCTGGTGCACCACCATGTCGGCCAATTCCTCGCTGACCACCGCCATTTCATAGATGCCGAGGCGGCCGCGGTAGCCCGTGTGCTGGCACTGGCGGCAGCCCTTGTGGGTGAACCACTGCGGCGGCGTCGACATCAGCTGCGGGAAGACTCGCTGTAGTTCCTTGCACTTCTCGATGATGCCGTGCGCGGGCTCGTGCGGCACGCGGCAGTGGGGGCAAAGTTGGCGCACCAGGCGCTGCGCAATGACGGCGCGCACCGTCGAGGAGACCAGGAAGGGCTCGACGTTCATGTCGATGAGGCGTGTGAAGGCGGTCAAGGCGTCGTTGGTATGCAGCGTCGAGAACACCATGTGACCGGTCAGGGACGCCTGCACGGCGATCTGCGCCGTCTCAGCGTCGCGGATTTCGCCGATCATGATGGTGTCGGGGTCCTGGCGCAGGATCGAGCGCAGGGCGCGGGCAAAGGTGTAGCCGATGTCGGCTTTGGTCTGGACCTGCGTGACGCCCGGAATGTTGTACTCGACCGGATCCTCGACGGTGATGATCTTGCGCTTGCCGTCCTTGATTTCTTCCAACGTCGCTTTGAGCGTCGTCGACTTACCCGACCCGGTCGGGCCGGTGACAAGGATGATGCCGTAAGGCTCGTTGGCGAGCTTGACGAAGGACTCGAGCTGGTCCGCGGCCATGCCGAGCTTGGCGAGCGTGAAGTGCTTATGCTCCTTGAGCAGAAGGCGCATGACAATGGACTCGCCCCACACGCCCGGCAGACACGAGACGCGCACGTCGAGGTCCTTGCCCGAGATGCGCAGGCCGATGCGGCCGTCCTGCGGCAGGCGGCGCTCGGCGATGTCGAGGCCGGAGATCAATTTAATGCGCGAGGCGACGGCATCGAACCTGGACCTCGGAAGTGTCAGGCGGTTCTGCAAGACGCCGTCGATGCGGTAACGGATATCGAACTCGTGCTCGCGCGGCTCGACGTGGATATCCGAGGCGCCTTCGTTCACGGCCTGGGCGAGGGCGTTCGAGACCAGCTCGACCACCGGCGCTTCTTCGGCCAGTTCGCGCAGCAGCGCGACATCGCCGGTGACGTCGCGCCCGTCGTCGGCCAGTTCGCGGCGCACCAAGTCGATCATCATGTCGAGATCGCGGTTGCGGATCAGACGCCAGACGATGCTTTTTTCCTGGAAGGCCGCGCTCACGGCTTCCTGCAGGCTCGGCGAGAGTGGGTCGCGGCAAATGCAGGCGATGGAACTGGCGTCCAATGCCCAGACCAGCGCGCCCTGGTCGATCCACCATTCGGGCTCGATGCCCGACGCGCGCATCACTTCGACATAAGTGCTGGGGTCCTGCGGCAGCGCCTCGCCCTGGATGAGATCGAGACCGAGTTGGAAGGACAAGGCTTCGAGGACGTTATCCTCTGACACGGAGCCGATGCGTATCAGGATCGCGCCCAGGCGCCCCCCGAGGCTCGACTGGAAGCTCAGCGCCTTGGCGAGATCGTTCTCGCCGATGAGATCGCGCTGAAGCAGAATCTGGCCGATGGTCGCGTGCGCCGCCTGGGTCTCGGTGGTTTTACTCAGGACGTTCATCGGCGCATTACTCGTCATAGGCCGGGCGGGAACGCCCCGCGGCTTCTAAGGTGTTGATTTGGATAATAACCTTATCTGATATTTTAATCTGCGGTACGACCTGTGTTTAGGCTTGTTACAAACCCTTCAGAAAGCGGGCGAATTCCCCTAAAACCCCCGCAAACCGGGTTAAAAGCCGGGAAGGTTTCGAAAGACTCTGCATGAAGCGTTGGATTGGCAATATCGCCGCCCTGGCGGGCTCGGCCCTGTTGATGGCCGCCGGCTTTGAGGTCGCCTGCCGCACGGTGGTCGACACCGGCCTGCAGTACCACATCGAAATGTGGAAATACGCGGTGGCGCTGAAGCGCATCTCGGCCAATCCGGCGATCGGCCACGAGCACGTGCCCGGCGCCGCGGCGCGCCTCATGGGCTACGACGTTACGATCAACAGCCAGGGCCTGCGCAACGCCGAAGTCGGCGCGAAGAGCGGACCCCGCATTCTGATGCTGGGGGATTCCATCACCTTCGGCTGGGGGGTCGGCCAGAACGAGACCTTGCCCGTGCGCTTGGCGGAAGCGCTGGGCGCGCGCGGTGCGCCCGCCGAGGTCATCAACAGCGGTGTGGGCAACTACAACACCGCTATGGAAGTCGCGTGGTTCCGCGAGCGCGGGCTCGCCTACGCGCCCGACACCGTGGTGCTGAACTACTTCATCAACGACGCCGAACCGACGCCGGTCTACCGCGACGTCCCGTGGCTCGCGCGGCACTCCTATGCCTATGCTGTACTGGGCGGTGCCTGGGACGCTTTCAAGCGCCGCGTCACGGGCGACGAGCAGGATTGGCGCAGTTACTACGCCGGCCTTTACGCCGACGGCGCGCCGGGCTGGCAGAAGACGAAAGCCGAGATTGCCGCGCTGGCAGCGCTGTGCCGCGAGAAAGGCATCCGCCTCGTCATCGCCGATATCCCCGAGCTACACGAACTCGCGCCCTATGCTTTTCCCGAAGTGCAGGCCAAGGTGCAAGCGGTCGCCGCCGCCAACGGGATCGAGTATGTGGATCTGTTGCCGGCCGTGGCCGCCGAGACGCCCTCGAGCTTGTGGGTGACTGTCCCCGATCCGCACCCCAATGCCAAAGGCCAGACGCTACTCGCCGCCGCCTTGGCCGACTATCTCGTGCAGCGTACGCGAGCGCCGGCTGCGCCTACCCCGGAATAAAGGGCGTGAGTGCGATCCAGATCGCGCCCGCAAGTCCCGCGATGAACACGCCCAGGATCCCGGCGGCGAGGCCGGGGCCCAAGGGGATCTCCCCTTTCCAGATGGGACGCTTCAGAATCGCCGAGGCGATCCCGGCCCCCAACAGGGTCAGGATCCCGCCCGCGGCCATGATGTAGGGCAGGGCCCAGGGGCCCAGCCAGAGGCCGCCCGCGGCCACCAGCTTGACGTCGCCAAAGCCCATGGCCTCGCGGCCCTTGAGGCGGCTCACCAGCCAGCGCAGGCCCCAGAAGATGCCGCCATTGACCACCGCCCCGATCAGGGCCGCCTGCCAGGAGATGCCCACTGGTGAGCCGATGATGGCGACCCCCAGCCCCGATAGGGCCAGGGCCGCCTGGAGGGGGTCGGGGAGGTAGCCGGTCCGCAGGTCCACAACCGACAGCCAGATCAGGCAGACGGCGAGCACGGCCAGGCAAGCGAGGGACCACATATCCATGAAGGCGGCAGCTTAAGGTGCGCCGCCGCCGGACGAAAGACCCGCCCAAACGCCATCGAGGCCATAGGCGAAGAGGGTGAAAACCCCCATGGCCACGAACAGGGCCGCGGCGCTCCAGCGGATCCAGCGGGTGTGCAGCTTGGTGATCACGGTCTGGGCCAGATAAACCGCCGGCACATCGGCCAGCAGCATGCCGGCGGTGGTGCCGGCCACCACCAGCACGACGGAATCCAGCCGCGCCGCCAGCGCGGCGGTCGCGAGTTGGGTCTTGTCGCCCATCTCGGCGATGAAGAAGCTGACGGTGGTGATCCAGAAGACGCTCGCCTGCGTCGCGCCCGCTTTCACGTCGCCTTCGTCGAGGGAGTCGGGGAACAACGCCCAAATGCCCATGCCGATGAACAAGAGGCCCAGCCCCCAGCGCAGCACGGTCGGGTTCACGAGGTCCGCCACCAATCCGCCGACCGCGCCGGCGAGCGCGTGGTTGAAGATCGTCGCGACCAAAATGCCGGCGATGATGGCGCCCGGCCGGCGGAAGCGCGCGGCGAGCACGAGGGCGAGGAGCTGTGTCTTGTCGCCGATTTCGGAGACGGCGACGACTCCGAGCGAAACCAAAAAAGAATCCATGACGCTAGGGCTATAGGCGGCGTACCGCGATTGCAAGTCCGTTGGCGCTGCGCATGGCGCCCATGCGCGGCGCGCAGAGCCGTTTCGCGAGCCTTCGATTTTGTGCTATGAAAACCCCCGCGCATTGGGTGCTTTTCTGGCGCGGCGCGGGTGTAGCTCAATGGTAGAGCAGAAGCTTCCCAAGCTTACGACGAGGGTTCGATTCCCTTCACCCGCTCCATCGATACCCCCCGAGGTAACACTTCGTTCCGCCCTCGTTCGGGCTGCCCCTGGGCAGTACCCGTAACCCATCCAGGCAGGCCTCCTGTGCGGCTGAGACAATAGGCAGGCAGAGGGCCCTGAATTTCTATCTCGACGCCTTGCCCGAGCCTGCGGAGGCCCGGGAGGGATTTTACCAGGATCTGGTCGATCAAACTCGGCATCGTCTCAGCGACCAGCGCCCGTTCCTCTAGCGTGGCATCGACGGTCAGTGCGGTAGCTAAGCCTTCGATCTTCGACCGGTAAAGGGCCACGGCGTCCGTCGGCAGGCGCGACACTTTGGGAGGGGTGCTGGCGGCCAGGTCCCTCTCCAGCACGCGTTTGCGCCCCTCGAGTTCGCGGATGCGCGCCAGGACCACGGCAGGGGCCTGCGCCTCGTCTTCCAGGGCTCCGACGAGCCGATTGATCTTTCCTTCCACCGTAGCAAGCACATTCGCGGCTTGGCGGTGACCGGCCGTCATGTTCGCTTCCATCGAGATTTGGATGGCGTGCAGTTCCTGCAGGAATGCAGCCATGGCTTCGGGCGCCAGAAGCGCGACCTGGAGCTGCTCAATCACCCGGCGCTCGATCCAATCAATGCTCACGCGGACTGGGTTCCAGCACGTGCCAAGGCGCCGGTTGCGGCAACAGAGCTTTTCCTTGTTGTAAACAACGTAAGGCCCGCCACAGTGGACGCAGCGAACCAGGCCGGATAACAAGTGCTTCGGGCGCCGCTGCGTGCCCGCGTTCGGCCGGGGCCCGCCGTTATTCTCGAGTTTGCGTGCCTGAGCCTTGTGCCATGTATCATCGTCAACGATTCGCAGCGCTTCCACCTGCTGGCGGATCCACTGATCCTCAGCCTTAATCTGCGACACCTGCCGGCCGGTAGCCTTGTCTTTTTTCTTGCGCGTCCGGTTAAAGCACAGCACCCCGCGATAGATCTCGTTATGCAGGATGCCGCACGCGCGCTGCCTGTGACCGATGATGGTAGAGACATTCCAACGTCCACCGCGCGGACCGGGAGTACCTTCGCGATTGAGGGCCGCCGTTATCGCATGCGGGCTGACGCCGCTGACATATTCGCGGTAGATGCGCCGCACGACGTTGGCAGCAGCCTCGTCGACTTCCCGCAGGCCGCCGACTGGCTAACGTCCTCCTGGAAGGACAGTGGGAAAGCTGCCAGGGGCAGGGTGTAAGGTGTCGCCCGGAACGGCGAAGCCAGCTTGAAATCCGGCCATCCTGAGACAGCCTTCCGGCACATATTCCAGTGCGCGATGGTGTGCTTCACGACCTTGTCGGGGTGCTTGTCGACCTCTTCGGCATCCAAGGCTTCGTAGAAGCCGTCGAGCGTGACGCCGTTAACCACTTCCGGCGATCCAATGTTGGGGAGCAGACCAAACCAGAACAGACTCTCCTCATAAACGAGGGCATCACGGGGAGCAGGTCACATAGCCTAGCACAGACGCGGTGGTTTAGACGGTACGCACTGTCAGGGTCTCTGATCCGGAATCGGCTACTGGTGATGATGGTCCTCGGCCGGCGACACCCCCGACCCTGGGGCGGTCGCGGTGCCTTTTAGGACTTCAATGTTATGGAGGCCAAACGGCTTGGCCATAGATTCAATCATGTAGAAGTCCGGTTTGAAGTTAAGATTCTTCCACATGTAAAAGCTAGGCCTCTCGACCTCGTCGTATTCTACGGTCAGCATTGAGCCGCCATGTTCCTGGCCATTGTTAGTCGTGTGGTCGTCGATGTGGTCGTGACTCGCCCAGATGCCGGGGTTATTCATTCGCACGATGGCGTCAATGCGCTCCCCGGGCTGCATACCGATCACGTCAGCCGTGTAAGGATGATCGAGGGGGGTGCCATCCTTGTGGGTGACAAGAAAATCGTGCCCATGCAGATGGAAGGCTACGGGAATAGTGGCGGCGTAGAGCCGCATCCGCACGACGTCGCCGGTCTTCACACGGATCGGCTGGTTTAGTGGCATGGACTTGCCGTTGATGGAGAAGTAGTGAAGCGGCTCACCTGGTTTGATGCCCTCGCCCAGCTTCTGAGCAACCCGGTCGTTCCAACCGGAAAACATGAGCACTGCATCCTTGGTGACTTCGCGTTCAATCTTGGTGAGCTTTTTCGGCTCAATAATCAGCGGTCCAAACATGCCCCGCAGTCCGAGATGTTCGGCGACGTTGGTGTGGCAGTGATACCAGAGACTACCGGCCTTTTCGGCAACGAAGCGGTAGGTATGGCTTTCGCCTGGCAGGATGTTTTTTTGGGTGACGTTCGGTGTGCCGTCTGAATCCCAGCTCCTAAACTGATAGACGCCATGCCAGTGCACAGTGTGGGCCTGGGTGCTTCGGTTGTGCACAATGACCTGGACGTCGTCGCCTTCCTTCACATGGATCAGCGGCCCAGGCACTTGCCCGTTGAACGCCCAGACCTTTGCCTTGAATCCTGGCGCCACCGTGAGTTCCAACTCCTGAATGTCCATTTCGAATTTGCGCGACTCCGCATGAGCGGCGGAGACCGCGAACAGACTGCTCACGACGGCCAGGATTCCAGCAAACGATAGGCCCATGCTCCCCTCCCCCAAAGTATGGTGTCAGCGTCCTTACAGCGGATACCTCGCCAAAAAAACCTGCGGAAAACACGTACGTAGTTTTCCAAACTGTCGCCCAAGCCTGAGAAATAGTACCCGTTAGCCCCGATGTAGAAGGCTTACTGTCAAAGGCTCCGCACACGCCATGTCTGGATTTCGCGTCGCCAATTTCACGGTCATCCTAGCGGCTCTTTCACTTGCCGCCCCGGCAGGGGCCGCGGACGCTGCGCGCGGTGCAGTTCTCTATAAAGAATGCGCCGGGTGTCACGCCGCGCAGCGAAGTCTGATGGGGCCGCCGCATTGTGGCGTGTTTGGCCGCAAGGCAGGATCGATTGAAGGTTTCGCCTATTCGGACGTGTTACGCGAAGCGAACTTCGTGTGGGATGACGCGCACCTGCACGACTTCCTCACCTTCCCCATTATGAATTTTCCTGGCACCAAGATGGGCTTCGCTGGGATGTTCGACGAGAACGACCGCTCCGACGTGATCGCATTCCTGAAAGCCGAACGCGCAGCCGACTCCCCGATGTGCCAGCCGGGCGCAGATCCTGCGCCACCGCCGGGAACTACCACTCCTGGCGAACTCGGCGGCACCGTGCCCACGCCCACTCACGGTCCTAGGAACGATGGAGCGGCGAAAGCGTCGCAGTAAGCGCCGATCGATCAGCTTTCGCCTCAATGCGGCTGCGATAAGCTACCGGAGAGTCGTCGACAAAGCGGCCGCACGTAACGCCGTCCTGCATTTGTCACCAATGAACCCCTTACCCTCATCAATCCCGATACTTTACTCGCCACCGACTACCTCAATCACTTCAACGAAGCAGTAATGCTGATTGGCATGGTCGCGGATATGCCTGAAATTCTCGCTGATTTGCAGGCGTGGAAGCCGAAAAGCTATCCTGAGCACTTTCGGAACATCGGTATTGATTACGGACCGCTGGCCGCGGACGCTTATGACCACGTCCCGCCCGCGTTCAAGGAACCGTTCGAGATTACCGTTGGTCAGCTCAATCGGGTATGTCCGCCGTCAGCGTTCGTTAGACAAAGTGGCGTGATTTGATAGCGGAGGATTTCTGGTTCATCGTAGCCCCCGAAGGAGGAGCGAAGATGAGACAGAAACCCGGGCCGACTGAGACGGCCGAACAACATGTGCGCGACA
>CAISTS010000019.1 GCA_903888485.1 uncultured bacterium
AACACCAAGCGGCCCCATTCGGCGCTCGGCTATAGGCCGCCGGCGCCGGTGACCTATAGCCCGATTCCAGTACCAATCGAACAGAGCCAAAACATGCAGTAGACTAACATCACGAATGGTACAGAAAATCGGTCAGGTCAACCGAAGGACGGGCAAATGTTGCCGTCACTCTCTTTGCAACGTTCATGGCGAGGGTACAGCTTGCAGCTCCGCTACAGTCCCCGGTCCAACCCATGAAGTTGTAGCCAGACGAAGGAGATGCGACTAGCGCAACTTGCTGCGTGTTTAGAAACGAAGCGCTGCAGATTGCTGCGCAATTGATACCTGCGGGTGAACTGACAACTTGCCCGACACCTGCAACGCTGACAGTGAGTTCGGACGTTTGAACTTGGGCCACGCCGGACGGTACATAGCTTTGCCACTGTTCGATTAGACTTTGATTGTAAGAGGAATACCAAGGTCCACCACCCCGACACTCGGGTACGCACTCGTTGCCGTAGGATAAACTACCAACGAGCTCATAACTGTCTGTCGCAGCGAAATATGCGATGAACGGGCCGCCGCTGTCTCCCCCTGATGAGACGAGAGAAAATTCCTTCAAACCTATGGAGTGGTAATAAGATGAATCGCTCGTTTCTCCGCCTATCGCGTGCCAAAGACCATAGTTTGAGCGACCTTGAACAATCCCGGCATAACCAAATCTATTTGCTCCTCCAATTTCGCCATAAACAATTGGAAGGAATGTGCCGGTATGAGTGAACGGCTGATCGAAATAAATAGCGGCAATGTCGTATTGGTAATCTCTGATTAAATGGCTGCTCGGACCTGAAAGTTCAGTCCATCTCTTTGTCGTTACGACCCGTGAACCCCTTTTCAAGCCAAAAGGCTGAGTGACGGTGCCCCCAAAGCTTGTTTGGTTCTGGCCAGGAGCAAATTCGATTCGGTCAGCAAACCCATTGTTGTGCGTGAAGTCTCCACTGTGAACGCAATGACCGGCGGTGAGAACTACGTAGGGACTTACTAACGTGCCCGAGCAGCGAAAATTGCCATCCGAAGTTTCCCTTCCTTGAGAATCAAAAAACGTGAATTGGATAAATCCGATTGTATTGTAGGGATAGGTTTGTGAATTTGGGAATCTGTCACGATTATCGCGTGACGTAGGAACCACAAACGATTGCTGTCGTTCGACTTCTCTTGAAGGACGTGGCGGGGGAGTATTTTTAGGAGGTTCCGACGTAAAATCTGTGTCTGCGCCAACGGAAGCCAAATCATCGTCAGAGGGTGGCATTAAGCTGGACGGCCGTTCTGACGTTGGCTCGTCTAATTTCATCATTGGAATTGGCTTATACTTTTCCAATTCCGCTGGATCTATTTCACGATAATCAGAATTGCGCTGCTGTTCCGATGTTCGCTCGCTTGGAGCGGTGAGCGCTCGGGAGCGGTTGAGGAAGTCGAGTGCCTCATCCTTACTTAGCGCCACCGCGCGCGGTGCCAGCAGTCGGATGCATCTCAGCGATGGAGGATCACCCGAGATTTCCTCGACGTAGTCGTAAAACTGGCCCTGAATTATTTGTCCGAGGTGCCTCTGCACAAGCGGCGACGGTGAACTGGCTGCGCAATCATAATCGGTCAGATTGACGTCAGCCGCCACGAGCGCGGATGGCATCGAGGAAAGCAGCAGCCCTGCGAGAAAAATCCGCGGTTTCATGAAAACGTGTATCCGTTCTGCTGGACACGCTCTGATAGCAATAGTGGCATACCGCTACAATCAGTACTAGGTCGGTGTTTCTGTCGCCGCGCGTGGGCCATGCGAGCGGTCCCAGGACCGTTCTTGCACTCATGCCGCACCAGATCTTCTCGCTTGCGAGACGCAGACAGCGAGCGACGTCAAAAGGTATGCTTGAGTGGAAACCTATAGCGCGGCTCTGGTACCTATGAGGTACCTTTTCCAGCGTAGGTCGCCGGTTTTCAGGAACACGCACAAGGAAAATGGCCGGCTATCTTATTGATAACCGGCCATTTTTCACTCGGGAGTTTTGGGCTTTTTAGAATGGTCGGAGCGAGAGGATTTGAACCTCCGGCCCCTGCCTCCCGAAAGCAGTGCTCTACCAGGCTGAGCTACGCTCCGACTGCGGGCGTGCTTATAGCCGCTCTGGGGCAGAGGGCGCAAGCCGGGAAGGGTGGCCGGAAAGCGTTTTTGGACAAGGCCTTAGGGGTTGCCCGCGGCGAGGATCGGTAAGGGCAGCGGGGTTCCGGCCGGCAGCGCCACCTCGGCGACATTCAGAGTCATCGAAACCGCGCCGTAATAGCCGTTCACCGCGATCAAGTCGGTCACGCCCTGCTCGCCGAAGGTCTCGCGCACTTTCTTGAACAAGGCATCGGGCACTTGGCCCTTGTTGCGGTGAAGCGCGACGCTGAAGTCGTAGACGAGTTCTTCGTCAGCCTTCATGCCGGTCGGGCGCTTGCCGGTGGCCAGCACCGCCGCGACATTCGGATTGAGCCCCGCTTTGAGCGCCAGCGGATGATGCACATACCATTCGTACTGCGAGGTCCATTCGCGCGCCGTGATCAGGATTGCGAACTCGTTCAAGTGATGTGGCAGGCTGGTGTTGAAGCGGATGTACTCGCCCACCTTCTGAAAACGGTCGGCGATTTCAGGGCTGCGCAGCCAGGCATTGAACGGTCCTTGGATCTGGCCGCGTGGGCCCGACAGGATCGCATCGGCCACTTTCTTCTGCGCCGGCGTCATGGTCTCCGGCGTGAGTAAGGGGAAGCGGTCTTCAGCCAACGCGGTGCTAGCGAGCACCACAAGCAAGAGCCCGGCAAATCGCTTCATGGTGATTCTCCCTTGAGGTGAATCTAGTATGCGCGCTCGATGCAGAAATCGATGATGTCCAAAAGCGCGGCCTTGACCGGGCTTTCGGGGAAGATGCCGAGCGCATCGCGCGCTACCGCACCATAATGCCGCGCGCGGTTGACGGTGTCGGCAAGGCTGTTGTGGCGCTTCATCAGTTCCATGGCGTGGGCGAGGTCGCCTTCGCTCTGCTCGAGGGCCTCCAGCGTGCGCTTCCAAAAGCCGCGCTCGCCGTCGTCGCCGCGCCGGAACGCAAGAATCACCGGCAGCGTGATCTTGCCCTCGCGGAAGTCGTCGCCCACGGTCTTGCCGAGCTCGGCCTGGCGCGCCGAGTAGTCGAGCACATCGTCGATGAGCTGGAAGGCGATGCCAAGGTTGAGGCCATAAACGCGCAAAGCCTCTTCTTCCACGTCCGGGCGGTCCGCCACCACCGCGCCGATGCGCGCGGCCGCGGCGAACAGTTCCGCCGTCTTGGCTTGAATGACTTCGAGATACTGCGCTTCGCTGGTTTCGGTGTCGTTGGAGGTCAGCAGCTGGTGCACTTCGCCTTCGGCGATCACCGACGAGGCGCGCGACAGGATCTGCAGCACCTTGAGAGAGCCGTCCTCGACCATCAGCTCGAAGGCGCGGCTGAACAGGAAATCGCCCACCAGCACGCTCGACTGGTTTCCCCAGATCGCGTTGGCCGACGATTGCCCGCGCCGCAGTTCACTGTCATCGACTACGTCGTCATGCAGCAGTGTCGCGGTGTGGATGAACTCGACGCAGGTAGCGAGCTGGATCTGCCGCTCGCCGGGATATCCGCACAGCTTGGCCGCCGCGAGGGTCAGCATGGGGCGCAGGCGCTTGCCGCCGGCGGCCACGATGTGGCCGGCCAGCTGCGGAATCAAGGCCACCGGCGAGTGCATGCGCGCAACAATGGTGCGGTTGACGGCCTTCAGTTCCTCATCCACCAGATCCACCAGCGCATCCAGCGCCTTGGACTTTGCGCGTCGGCTGGCCTCTAAATTGACAATTGTCGCCACGACTCTAACCCCATAAAAACCCCGGGCGCGCGCCTGCTTCGGCAAGCCCCGCGCCACGCACAAATCCGTCCCCGACGGCGATATTACGACGCCCCATAAGGCTTGGGCCACCCTCTTTAAACAGGTATTTTGGCAACATGGTCGAGCTCTTCCACACTCAGGATCCGGTGCTGTTGTCGGCGGTCAAGGCCGCATTGGCCGAGGCGGACATCCCCGCGGTTGAATTCGATGGGCCCGTGGCCGACATGTACGGCGCGCTGTTCCCCAAGCGCCTGATGGTGCTCGAGGACGATCTCGGCGCCGCGCGCATGATCCTGCACGGCCTGTGCCCCGAGTGTCTGGCGTGAACGCCACCACCGATCGCATGCTCGGCGGACGCGTGATCGTGCGCCAGCCGGAAAGCGGCTACCGCGCCGCCGTCGATCCTATTCTGCTTGCCGCCGCCGTGCGCGCCACGCCTGGACAAAAAGTTCTCGATGCCGGCTGCGGCGCCGGCGCGGCCATGTTCTGCCTTGCGGCGCGCGTGCCGGGGCTCGCGGTCACGGGGCTGGAGTTCCAGCACGCTTACGCCGTGCTGGCGGGCGAGGGGATCGCGCTCAACAAACTCAGCGACACTTTCATCATCACCGGCGACGTGCTGCGCCCGCCGCCGGACATGCTGAACACCTTCGACATCGTGCTCACCAATCCGCCCTATGGTGAGTCGGGCACGCCGCCGCCCGACCCGGGTCTCGCCATCGCGCATATGGAAGGCGAGGCCGACGTTGCGGCCTGGATCCGGGCGTGCCTTGCGTTCCTGAAGCCCAAAGGACGCCTCGTGATGATCCATCGCGCCGACCGCCTGTCCGATATCCTGGCCGCCTTGCACGCCGGCAACACGGGTGACGTGCGCATCTTCCCGATTTTTCCGAAAGCCGGCGAACCCGCACGGCGAGTCATTGTCGATGCCGGCAAGGGTCGCCGCTCGCCGGATACTTTGTTACCCGGTCTCGTGCTGCATGAAGCGGGCGGAGCCTATACGATGGTCGCGGACGGGGTGCTGCGAAATGCCGCCGCCCTCGGCATTTGATCTTAGGAAACATCCATGAGTGAACGGCGCAGGAACGCACAAGCGTTGGGGGTTCAGCCCATAGCGAAGATGTTCGCGATCGTTCCCGTGGTGCTGATCGCGGCGGCCTGTATCGCCTTTGCCTTCGGCTGGCGGCTTGAGGGCCGTAAACCGCTGGATATGAGTTGGCGCACCCTTACGACCGACAGCAACTTCAGCGTCATGGCGCCCGGCATTTTCATCGTGAGCCCCGAGACGATGGCCTTCAGCGGAGAAGAAGCGAAGGGTTTCAACTACGCCGTCTCTGACCGGGGGGTGATGCTCAGTGTCTCGGTCACGCCGATCCCGGACAGCGACACACGTCCGCTCGAACAGGTCGCCGCCAGCCTCGGCGCGGGCAACGTCGAAGGCCTGCCGGGCGTGGGTGGCAAGCCGGCGTTTCAACGCGACTTCCTGCAGCAAGGGCGCAGGACACAGGTGCGGGTGATCTTCCAGGACCGGAAGGTCTATCAATTGGTGGTCACGGCCCCGGCCGAACGGTTCCCGGCGGCGGATGCCGAGAAATTCTTTGGCTCTTTCCGCGTGCTGCCAACGCCCTAAGGCTTCGTCTCTAGGCGGAAAAAGCGCGCCGCATTGTCGTGCAGAATGTCGCGCTTTTGCTCCGCGCTCAAGAAGCCCGCCTCCTTGATGGCCGCAATGCCTTCGTTCAGTGTGCGTGCGGCGCATGAAAATGCACATCGATCACGCGCTCTGGCTCCGCCGCCTGCGCGAACAGAGGTGCGAGAAGAAGAACCGCGGCCACCCACGTCATGCTGCCGACCGAATGAATTGCTACAATCCGCAGCACATACCGAAATAGTCGCGTCCGCCGGCCTTTCGCAGCACGTACCCGCGCCCTATATTTAAGGCATGAGCCTTCCCGAAGCTCTCAACGACCTCTTTGCCCGCTACGGCATTGGCAACCGGCGCACGCCGGCGCCGGCTGTTGCGGTGCTGCGCCTTTCCGGCGTCATTGGCCGGGCTGGTTTTGGGCGGCGCGGGCTCACCGCCGCAGTGCTCGAACCGCTCATCAAGCGCGCGTTCTCGCGCCAAGTGCGTGCGGTTGCGCTGGTGATCAATTCGCCCGGTGGATCGCCCGTACAGTCGGCGCAGATCGCGAGCCTCGTTCGCTTTTATTCGCAGGACAAGAAGATCCCGGTTTTCGCCTTCGCCGAGGACGTCGCGGCTTCGGGCGGTTACTGGCTCGCGCTCGCGGGCGATGAGGTCTACGCCGATCCCATGTCGATCATCGGCTCCATCGGCGTCGTCTCGGCGGGCTTCGGCTTCCAAGAACTCATTGCCAAGATCGGCGTCGAGCGGCGCGTGCACACGCAAGGCGAGCGCAAAAGCATGCTCGATCCCTTCCGGCCCGAAGATCCCGACGATGTGCGCCGCCTTTCGGAAATTCAGGCGGAGATCCATTCCGAGTTCAAGAAGTTCGTGCGCGCGCGGCGCGGCGAACGACTGACCGCCGGCGACGAGACCTTGTTCAACGGCGACATCTGGGCCGGTGAACGTGCGCTGGCCCTCGGTCTCATCGATGGCCTGGGCGACATGCGCACGATCATGCGCAAGAAGTACGGCTCCGAGGTGCGCTTTGTGAACGTCGAGCGTCCCGCCGGCTGGTTAGAGCGCAAGTTCGGCCGCTTCCTGCCGGGCGCGAGCATGGGCTCTGATGACGTCGCGGGCGGCTGGGCCGGCGATATCTTGGCCGCTGTCGAAGAACGCGCACTTTGGTCGCGGTTCGGGCTATAAACGGTTCATGCTCAGTCTCGTCAAAATCCTTTTCACCGTCGCCGTGGTCTACCTCGTTTGGGTCGGTTTCAAATACCGCCGGCGCATCTCGGAGATTTCCAAGCACGTGATGGAAGAGAAGGCGCGGGCCGCCCGCGCCGCCGAGACCGCGGCCCGCAAGCCCGGCACGCCCGTGGCCCAGGATCTGGTGCCGTGTCCGCGCTGCGGCTCCTACATCGCCGCCGGGACCCGCTGCGCTTGCGAAAAGGCCTGAAACCAGCGGAAAACGCCGGTTTTTCCGCCGCTTACGCTTGATTCCCTCCGCGCGCGCCGTTAGCTTCCGCCCCTTCGGAGAGGAATGAGCGATGGCCCGCGCGAAAGCGAAAAACAAGATCAAGAAACCCGCCAAGAAAGCGGCCAAGAAGCCCGCGCGCGCCGCGCGACAGGTGAAGCGCGCCGCGAAGAAATCTCCGCCCAAGGTCAAGAAGAAGCTTGCTAAAAGGCCGGCCGCGAAACTTGCGGCTCCGCCGCGCAAGACCACCGCGCCCGCCGCCGTGAAGAAGCCGCTCGACTTCCAATCGCTGATCCTCACGCTTCAGAAATTCTGGGCCGACCAGGGCTGTGTGATCCTGCAGCCCTACGACATGGAGATGGGCGCGGGCACCTTCCATCCGGCCACCACGCTGCGCGCGCTCGGTAAGGAGCCGTGGAGTGCGGCTTACGTTCAGCCTTCGCGCCGTCCCACCGACGGGCGCTACGGCGAGAACCCCAACCGCCTGCAGCACTACTACCAGTTCCAGGTCATCATCAAACCGTCGCCGGCGGACTCACAAGCGTTGTATCTCGAAAGCCTGAAAGCCATCGGTATCGATCCCATGGCCCACGACATCCGCTTTGTCGAAGACGACTGGGAAAGCCCGACGCTGGGCGCCTGGGGCCTCGGCTGGGAAGTCTGGTGCGACGGCATGGAAGTCACGCAGTTCACCTACTTCCAGCAGGTCGGCGGCATCGAATGCGATCCGGTCTCGGTCGAGCTCACCTACGGCCTCGAACGCCTGGCCATGTACATTCAGGGCAAGAACAGCCTGTACGACCTCGACTTCAACGGCAGGGGTGTGACCTACGGCGACATCTTCCACCGCGCCGAGGTCGATTACTCCGCGCACAACTTCGAATATGCCGACACCGAGATCCTGTTCCGCCGTTTCGCCGATTGCGAGAAGGAGTGCGCGGCGCTGCTGGCCGCCAAGCTCGCCCAGCCGGCTTACGATCAGTGCATCAAGGCCTCGCATACTTTCAATCTTCTCGATGCGCGCGGCGTCATCAGCGTCACCGAACGCGCCGCCTACATCGGCCGCGTGCGCGCCCTCGCCAAGCAATGCTGCGAAGCCTGGCTTGCGCCTTCCAACGCGAAGGGGGACTAAGCCATGGCCGATTTCCTCCTCGAAATCTTCTCCGAAGAAATTCCCGCGCGTATGCAAAAGCAGGCGGCGGCGGACCTCGCGCGCCTCGTCGGCGATGCGCTGAAGGCGGGCGGCCTCGAAGCCAAGACGCTGGAGACCGCCGTCGGTCCCCGCCGCGTCGTGCTGTCGGCCACCGGGCTGCCCAAGGCGCAGCCGGATACCACCGAAGAACGCAAAGGCCCACAGGTCGGCGCGCCCGAACAGGCGATCCAAGGCTTCCTGAAGGCCGCGGGGCTCAAAAGTCTCGACGACGCCGAGAAACGCGAGATGCCCAAAGGGGTCTTCTATTTCGCGGTCACCAAGAAGCCCGGCCGTCCCACTGCCGATGTGGTGAAAGACATCGTCGAAGCGGCCCTTCAGCAGCTTCCGTGGCCCAAGTCCATGCGCTGGGCCTCGAACCCAACGCGTTGGGTGCGCCCGCTACACGGCATCATCTGCGTGCTCGACGGCAAGGTCGTGCCGGTCGCTTTCGCCGGCGTCACCGCCGCTGCGACCACACGCGGCCATCGTTTCCTGTCGCCCGCCTTCATCGCGGTGAAGGACTTCGCCGACTACAAGGCGAAACTCCGCAAAGCCTTTGTGATCATCGATCCCGCTGAACGCGCCGAGATCATCACGACGACGCTGAAGAAACTCGCTGCCGCCGAAGGTCTCACGGTGAAGGATGATCCGGGCCTCGTCGCCGAGGTCACCGGCCTCGTCGAATGGCCCGTGCCGCTCTTGGGCACCATCGATGCGAAGTTCATGGACGTGCCGGCCGAGGTCCTGACCTCCGCCATGCGCAAGCATCAGAAGTATTTCGCGCTGACCACGAAGGACGGCAAGCTGTCGAACCGGTTTGGCGTCATCGCCAACATGGTGACGCCCGACAAGGGCAAAGAGATTATCGCCGGCAACGAGAAGGTGCTGCGCCCGCGCCTGTCCGACGCCAAGTTCTTCTGGGACCAGGACAAGAAGAAGTCCCTCGCGGATCGTTTGCCGAAACTCGAAGAGCGCGTGTTTCAGGCCAAGCTCGGCACCGTGCGCGCCAAGGTCGAGCGCCTCGTCGCGCTCGCGGCGTATCTCGCACAGCCGCTCAAGGCCGATGCCGCCGGCGCGCAGCGCGCGGCGCTTCTGTGCAAGGCGGACTTGTCGACAGAAATGGTCGGCGAGTTCCCGGACTTGCAAGGCATCATGGGCCACTACTACGCGCTGCATGAGGGTGAGCAGCCCGACGTGGCGCTGGCCATCGCCGAACATTATTCACCGCTGGGCCCCAATGATTCCTGCCCGAGCGCGCCCCTCAGCGTCATCGTCTCGCTGGCCGACAAGGTCGACAGCCTGATGGGCTTCTTCGCCATCAACGAAAAGCCCACGGGCTCCAAGGATCCTTACGCCCTGCGCCGCGCCGCCCTTGGCGTGATCCGCATTGTCCTCGAGAACAACCTGCGCCTGCCGTTGCTCGAGGTCTTCCGCTTCGCCCTCGGCACCTTCGGCAGCCTGGTGCCAGACAACGGGCGCGACAAAGTCGCCCGCGAAGTCCTCGACTTCTTCGCCGACCGCCTGAAGGCTCACCTGCGCGATAAGGGCGTGCGCCACGACCTGGTGTCCGCCGTGTTCGCTCTGGGCGACGAGGACGATCTCGTGCGCCTCATGGCCCGCGTGGAGGCCCTGGCGGCCTTCGTGGCCAGCGACGACGGCGCCAACCTGCTGGTGGCCTACCGCCGCGCAGCCAACATCGTGCGCATCGAGGAGAAAAAGGACGACGCCGCGTATAAGGGCGACGTACCCGCAGCCGATCTCGGGGCTGCCGAGGGCGCCGATCTGCTGTCGGCCCTCAAGGCCGCTGAAGACACGGCCACGGACGCCCTGGCGGCCGAGGACTTCACCAGGGCCATGTCGGCCCTGGCGACCTTACGGAAGCCGGTCGATTCGTTCTTCGACAAGGTCAAGGTGAACGCCGACGATCCGGCCCAGCGGGCGGCCCGCCTGCGGCTGCTTTCGAAGATCGAGGCGGCCATGAACCGGGTCGCCGATTTCTCCAAAATCGAAGGGTAAGTGCTTACATTTCCTAGAAATGTAAGCTCGCCCTCCATCGTGCCGCGCAAAAAGCTGTAAAATCCCGTGCGGGATTCGCAACTGTTGGCCGAACTCGGTGTTGTAAGCACATATCTTTCCGCCTATTTAAGACCGCCTTACGTACCCTTACTTACAAAGGTGAGCTTACATGCGTGACAGCGCCCTTGAACGCGCCATCACCGAGGCCGGCGGCACTGCCGCCCTGGCCCGGTCCATCAACGTCACCCCCCAAGCCATCAGCCAATGGGACCGTGTACCCGCCGAGCGGGCGCTGGCCGTCGAACAGGCCACGGGCGGCAAGGTCACGCGTCATGAACTCCGGCCCGATCTTTACCCCTCCGGCATCGCGGTCCCCGACCGCGCGCCGGTGCCGGCCGCGAACGCCAAGTGGGTCTATACCTTTGGCGCCGGGAAAGCCGAGGGCGCGGCGTCCATGAAGAACCTGCTCGGCGGCAAGGGCGCGAACCTAGCCGAGATGAGCAGCATCGGCGTGCCGGTGCCGCCCGGCTTCACCATCACCACCGACGTCTGCACCTACTACTACGCTCACGGCAAGCAATACCCCGGCACGCTCAAGGGCCAGGTCGAGCAGGGCATCGCCACCATCGAAACGCAAATCGGCGGCGCGAAATTCGGCGACGTGAATAACCCGCTGCTCGTCTCGGTACGTTCGGGCGCGCGGGCCTCCATGCCGGGCATGATGGATACGATCCTCAACCTCGGCCTCAACGATCTGACCGTCGAAGGTCTCGCGCGCCAGGCGGGCGATGCGCGCTTCGCCTACGACAGCTATCGCCGCTTCATCCAGATGTACTCGAGCGTGGTCCTCAACATGGATCACTACGACTTCGAGCAGATCATGGACCTCGCCAAAGAAGATAAGGGCATCCAGCTCGACACCGAACTGACCGCGAACGACCTCAAGGTGCTGGTCGAAGCCTACAAGAAGAAGATCGAAGAAGAACTCGGCGCGCCATTCCCGCAGGATGTGCACCAACAGCTCTGGGGCGCCATCGGTGCCGTGTTCAGCAGCTGGATGAACACCCGCGCCAACACTTACCGCAAGCTCCACGAGATTCCCGACAATTGGGGCACCGCCGTCAATGTCCAGTCGATGGTCTTCGGCAACATGGGCGACGATTGCGCCACCGGTGTCTGCTTCAGCCGTGATCCCTCGACGGGTGCCAACGTGTTCTACGGCGAGTACCTCGTGAATGCCCAAGGCGAGGACGTGGTCGCCGGCATCCGAACCCCGCAACAGATCACCATCGACGGCAAGAACGCGCAGAACTCGAACCTGCCCGCCATGGAAGAGGTGATGCCGGCGCTCTACAAGGAGCTGCTCGAGACGCGCCACCGCCTCGAAAGGCACTACGCCGACATGCAGGACATGGAATTCACCATCCAGAAGGGCAAGCTCTGGATGCTGCAGACCCGCAACGGCAAACGCACAGCCCAAGCCGGCTTCAAGATCGCTGTCGACATGGCGCGCGAGGGACTGATCAGCGAAGAAGAGGCCGTGCGCCGCATCAATCCGGCCCAGCTAGATCAGTTGCTGCATCCGATGCTCGATCCCAAGGCGCCGCGCACGCTGCTTTCGCGCGGGCTGCCGGCGTCGCCGGGCGCCGCCTCGGGCAAAATCGTCTTCACCGCCGAAGACTCCGAAGATTGGGTGCGCCGCGGCGAGAAGGTCATTCTCGTTCGCCGCGAGACCAGCCCCGAGGACATCGGCGGCATGCACGTCTCCCAAGGCATCCTCACCACCCGCGGCGGTATGACCAGTCACGCGGCGGTGGTTGCGCGCGGCATGGGCACGCCGTGCGTTTGCGGCGCGGGCGACATCAACGTCGATGTCAAGGCCAAGACCGCGCGCGTGCGCGACAAGATCCTGCTGGAAGGCGACACCATCACCATCGACGGCGCGACCGGCGAAGTGTTCCTCGGCAAGGTCGCCACCATTCGGCCTGCGCTCACCGGCGATTTCGCGACGCTCATGGGCTGGGTCGACAATATCCGCAAACTGAAGGTGCGCGCCAACGCCGAGACGCCGCTCGACGCCGAGACGGCGCGCAAGTTCGGCGCGGAAGGTATCGGCCTCTGCCGCACCGAACACATGTTCTTTGACCCGGCGCGCATCCTGACCATGCGTCAGATGATCCTGGCCAAGGACGCGGGCGGGCGCAAAGCCGCCCTCGACAAGCTGCTGCCCTACCAGCGCGGCGACTTCGTCAAGCTCTTCACCATCATGGACGGTTTGCCGGTCACCATCCGCCTGCTTGATCCGCCGCTGCACGAGTTCCTGCCGCACACCGACGCCGAGATCACCGAGGTGGCGCAGGGTGCTGGCGTATCCGAAGACTCCGTGCGCGATGCGCTGACGCGCCTGCATGAAAGCAATCCGATGCTTGGACACCGCGGCGTGCGTCTCGGCGTCTCGCACCCCGAGATCTACGAGATGCAGGCGCGCGCGATCTTCGAAGCCGCGGTGCAAGTGGCGCAGGCGGGCAAGAAGGTGCTGCCGGAAGTGATGATCCCCCTGGTCGGCATCAAGATGGAGTTCGACCTCATGAAGAAGGTGATCGACGACACGGCCAAAACCGTGTTCGCGCAAGCGGGCGTTTCCGTCGAGTACGCCGTCGGCACCATGATTGAACTCCCGCGCGCAGCACTGCAAGCCGGCGAGATCGCCGCGACCGCCGAGTTCTTCTCCTTCGGCACCAACGATCTGACGCAAACCACGCTGGGTCTCTCTCGCGACGATTGCGCCGCGCTCATCGAGATTTACAAAACCAAGGGCATCTATGCCAAAGACCCCTTCGCCAGCCTCGATCAGGAAGGCGTGGGCGAGCTGATCACCATCGCGGCGGCCCGTGGGCGGCAGACCCGCAAGACCTTGAAGCTCGGCATCTGCGGCGAGCACGGTGGCGACCCGGACTCCATCGCCTTCTGTCACAATGCCGGCCTCGACTACGTCTCGTGCTCGCCCTACCGTGTGCCGGTGGCGCGCCTCGCCGCTGCGCAAGCGGTGCTCGCGCAGAAGGGCAGCAAGCCCACGAGCCTGAACTAAAGAGGAGCCGCATGCGGCTTGCGGACATCAAGGCCGTATGCGCTGTCTGGCAGGGCGAGGTCCTCGACAAGGCCGGCATTGCCGTGCACGAGGACGCCGATCCGCCGTTCAGCCCTGAGTCCGAGGAATTCCGTCTTCTCTATAGGCGAGTGTTCATGCCGCGCGACCCGGCCAAGGCCAGCATCGAGCTGCGGCTGCTCGAGGATCACGTCTTCTCGCCGGGCGCGGTCACCCTCGAAGTGCTCATCGAGAGCTACGGGCGCATCGCGCAGCGCCTGCAGCAGCGCACCAGCCATCTGGCGTTCCAGGCGCTCACGGTATTTCGCCCGCGCTCCCAAGACCAACTGCGTACGGTCTTCGACGCCGTAACGCGCGGCCGCTTGTTTCTGGTGACGCATAGTCTGTGGGGCTTCATGCTGCGGGGCGGCCTCTACTTCCCGAAGTCATTCTGGGAGGGCGCACCCGATTTGCAGCGCACGACCGTGCAGCCGCGCAGCATCGCCGATAATGCTTTGTCGTTGCCGGCGCCGCTCCTCGGCCGCATCGATGCGTATAAGCCGTGGCGCGCCGTGGGTTGGGGGGTCGAACCTCCGCGCGCCGCACCAGCGCCTAGGCCGGTGCGCGCCGCCCGCGCCAGAGGATCAGTGCCGCCAGTAGCGGGGTAGTCGCGAACAGCACAAACGAGCGCGCCGCGAAAACCTGCACGGGGATGACAAGCGAGACTAGTTGCCGCCTGGTGTGCTCAGCTTCATCCACGCCGGCGGATGGGCGGTCAGGCGCGTGGTGCCGGCGTGTAGCGCGCCGGCGATCTTGTCGAGGCGGACCAGGGCAAGGCCTGCGCTGCCCGCGGCGCTTTTCATCTCGCCGGCTTCCAAACCATCATCGCTGGTGAGCGGTGTGCCGGGCGCGGGCGCGGGGCCCTCGGCCGTCACCGGCATCAAGTGCTTCTTGATGAGTGCGCGGTAATGCGTACGCGCCGTCAGCTCCTGGCCGATGTAGCAGCCTTTCTGGAAATCGACGCCGTGCAACTCCTCGAAACCGTTTTCGAGCAGCAGCGCCTTGTCGACTTCCATGTCGCGGCTGCCGTCGGGCAAGCCTAAGGCCATGCGGAAGGCGTCGAAGTCCTCGGGCGTGGCCGCGGTGAGGCCGTGCTTGGAAAGGCCCGCAGCCTGTTCCGGCGTCAGCGCGAAGCGCACCCCGGCGTCTCTCAATCTTGGATCAGTCGCGAGCACGCCCGCGCCATGCGCCTTCACATGACCGGGCACATCGGACGTTTGCAGCGCCGCGCTGGCGCCTTCGCCCCAGGCGACACCCACGGTCAGCGTGTCGTCGGCGGCAAGACTGACCTTGGCGCGCAATTTGTATCGCGCAAGGCGCGTGACCAGATCGTCGCGCCGCGCGCGTTCGCATTCGAGCAGGATCGCGTCATGATGCGGGACGGCGAAGAATTCGTGCAGGAACTTGCCTTGCGGTGTCAGGAGCGCGGCCCAGACCGCCGCGCCCGCCTGGACCTTGGCCATATCGTTGGAGACCAGGTTCTGCAGGAACGAGACACGGTCCAGGCCGCGCACGGCGATCAGCGCGCGGTGGGGAAGGAGGGTGGTGTGCGGGGCCGGAAGCGCCATGCCTGATATGTAGCACTCCCTATCGTCCCGGCAAGCTGGCGGCTATAAGACTGCATGCGCTACGTCTTTGTCGACGACTCCGCCCTGGCTTACGACGGCTACACCCCATTGCGCCGCCCCCTCGGCGGCATGGAGAAGGCCGTCATCGGGCTCACCAACGCGTTGTTCGAGCGCGGTCATGACGTCAAAGTCATCAACCGCGTCGCATATGCGCACATGGCCGAGGGCGCCTATTGGGTCCCCTTCGGCGACGCCATGATGCCCAAACAGGCCGATGTGCTGATCGCACTGCGCAAACCACAGCTCATGGGCTTCATGCGCGCGGCCAGCCATCGCCTGCTCTGGGTGATGGGCGCGCCCGACTATCTCAATGCATCGGTGCACGAACCGCTGTGGGATTCCTTTGGCGCATCGCTGCTGTTCATCCGTCAAAACCAGCGGAGCGCCTATAAGGGCAAGGTGCGCAGCGCCGTGATCGCGCCGGGCGTGCGTCCGACCTATTGGGAGCCGCCGGCGCCGCCCGCGCATGTGCCGATCCCGATGCCCGATGACTACGGTTACGATCCGCACGCCGATGCCGCGCGCCAAGTGGCGGAAGAGGCCGCCCGCAAGGCCGCCGAGGAAGCTGCGGCTGCGCCGCCTGCGCTTCCCGGGGCCCATGCCATCGTCACCACGCATCCGAGTCAGGGACTCTTGTGGCTGGTGGACGTGTGGTCGCGGCTGATCCATCCGCAGATGCCGAAGGCGCGGCTGTCAGTCTATTCGGCCGTGCTCAGCAAAGGCATCAAAGGCGAAGAAGTCCCCGAGACGATGCTGCCGATCCTCGAGCAGGTCATGGCGGCGGTGAAAGCCAATGTCGTGATCCTCGATCCGCGTAATGACGAAGGCATGGCGCAGTCCTACCGTGAGGCGCGCGTGCACCTGTACCCGGGCGACGCCGGCGACTTCGCGTGTTGGACACTTGGTGAGTCGCAAGCCGCCGGCGTGCCGGCGGTGGCACGGGCGCTTGGCGGTACGAGTGAGCGCATCGACAACGGCAGCACCGGCTACATCGTGCCGGACGACAGCGCCTTCGCCAACGTGACGCTGCAGATCCTCGGCAACGATGACGTTTATAAGACCCTGAGCGCCACCGCGTCTGAGGTCACACGCCGCCGCCCCTGGGCACTCGCCGCCCAGGAGCTCGATAACTTCATCGCCACACTGCCGCCGTCCGACTAGGAGTCCGCTTGGACATCCTGTTCATCACTCACACGCGTATCGGCGATGCCGTCATGTCGACGGGCATTCTCCATCATCTTGTCACGCGCCATCCCGAGGCGCGCTTCACCATCGCCTGCGGGCCCTTGGCCGCGCCGCTGTTCGCTGCCACGCCCCGGCTTGAGCGCATCATCGTCGTCACCAAGCAGAAGTTCGATCTGCACTGGGTCAAGTTGTGGAAAGAACTGCGCGGCACGGTGTGGGATGTCGCGGTGGACCTGCGCCGCTCGCTGATGACGTACGTGATACCCGTGCGCGAGCGCCATGTGATCGGGCCTATCGCGCCCGGCGTGCATCATGTCGCGCATCTGTCGCAGCTTCTCAACCTCGCGCCGCCCGCCCGGCCGCATATATATGTGAACGCCGCGCACCGCAGCGCCGCCGCGGCGCTCATCCCGGACGGACCGCCGGTGCTCGCCCTGGCGCCCATCGCCGCAACGGCGCCTAAGACCTGGCCGGCGGGACGCTTCGCAGAGCTGGCCCAGCGCGCGACGCGGGAGGGTCCCTGCGCGGGGTGGCGCATCGCGCTGTTCGGCGGACCAGGTGACGCCGATCGGTGCGCCGCCATCGCGCAGGACCTGAAGGACTGCATCACCATCTTCGACGAGCCCGACCTCCTGACCGTGCACGCCGCCTTGGCGCGCTGCGGCGCTTTCATCGGCAATGACTCGGGCCTTGCGCACCTGGCCGGCGCAACGGCCATCCCCACGCTGGCGCTGTTCGGACCCTCGGACCCGGTGCGCTACGGCCCCTGGGGCGGGGCGGTGGTGCGCGCGGCCAGCATGGAAGCTCTCACAGTCGACGAAGCCCTTACCGGATTCCGCCATCTCATGACACCCCGTTGAATTTACGGCGGCTTTCGCGGCGGTTCGGGCTTGGCAGCGCCCCCCTGCCAGGGCAAAGTCCAGGGCTTAAGGGTCCTCATTAAAGGGACGGGCTTGAAGATCTTCCATCTCATGTCGGGCGCGCCCTATGGCGGCGTTGAACGCCAGGCGCTGCGCTTGGCCGCTTTGCTCGCGCGCGAGAAGGTGCCGCAGCGCGCCATGTTCGCGCGCGACCCCGCGCGGGCCAAAGCCTTCGATGCGCTGGGCGTGCCGCCCATCGAGATGGATTTCCCCAGCCGCTTTGCTTTCCTCGACCGCCGTCAGATCAACTCGACCATCAAGCGCTTCGCACCCGACGTGGTGATCTCCTGGACGCCCGACGTGGCCGCGATGGTGCAAAAGGGCGACTTCGTGCACCTAGGCCGCCTGGGCACGTCGTTCGATCACCAGGAACTGCTCAACAAGTGCCAGCATCTCTTCACGCCATCGCTCGCACGCGCCAATGCCGCCATGGTGGCGGGCTGGTCGGTGCAGCAGGTGCACGTGCTGCCGCATCTGCCGATGCTAGAGGACGAGCGCAAGGCCGCGCCCATGAGCCGCAAGGCGCTCTACACGCCGCCGACGGCCAAACTCATTTTCACGTCCATGCGCCTTCTGCGGAAGCAGGGGCTCGAGACCTTGCTCGACGCCATCGCACGGCTCTCGGGCTATTACCTCTGGATTGCCGGTGACGGCGCCGACCGCGAGGCGCTAGGCGCCGCGGCCCACGAACGCGGCGTCAAGCCACGCGTGCGTTTCCTCGGCTGGCAGGACAACCTAGTGCCGTATCTCACCGCATGCGACGTCTTCGTCTATCCGGCCAAGCAGGAAGACGTGGGCGATGCCGTGGTCGAGGCCTGGGCCGCCGGCGCACCGGTGATCGCCGCGGACAGTTTGGGTCCGGGTCTCCTGATCAAGCACAAGGAAAACGGCCTGCTGGTGCCCGTGGACGATGCGGTCAATCTCGCCGAAGCCATCAAGTGGATCACCGGCGATCCGGCGCTGGCGCCAAAGCTGCGCGCGGAAGGCGCCAAGGCCTTTGCCGAGACCTTCGCTATGGACAAGGTTGCGCCGCAGTATCTCGATCTCTTGAACAAGCTTTCCGCCAAGACGGCGGCATCAATCCTATAAACGCCCATGTGCGGCATCGCCGGTGTCATGATGCGCGGCGGACGGGTGCCGGCACCGGCGGCGCTTGCGCGGATGGCGCAGGCGCTACGTCATCGCGGGCCGGACGGTGAAGGGATTCGCACGCACGGCGACGTCGGGCTTGTGCACACCCGGTTGTCCATCGTCGATATCGCCGGTGGCGCGCAGCCGTTGATGGCGGGCGATGTCGCGTTGATCGCCAATGGCGAAGTCTACAATGATCCGCAATTGCGCAGTGAGTTACCCGGACCCTTTGCAACCGGGTCGGATTGCGAGAGCGCGCTGCACCTTTATCTGCGGAGTGGCGAAGCGTTTGCCGAGAAGCTGCGTGGCATGTACGCGGTCGCGATCCACGACCCGGGCAAGGCGCAGCTTCTATTGGCGCGCGATCCTTTCGGCATCAAGCCGCTGTATTACGCCGAAACCGAGGACGGCTTTTACTTCGCATCCGAGCCCCAGGCGCTGATCGCCGCCGGCGTGGTGACGGCCTCGGTCGACGAGACGCCGCGAGACGAAGTGCTCGCGTTCAATTTTTCGGTCGGTGTTGAGACGCCATTTTCCCGGATTGCGCGCGTAGCGCCGGGTGAAACTTTGGTAATCGCCGATGGCCGCATCATAAGGCGGCACTCGCGCACGGCATTGCCGGCGGGCATTGATGTCGCGCGGAGCGATACAGATGCAGTCAAGGCTTTCGATGCGGTCTGGCAGGATAGCGTACAGGCGCATCAAAGGTCCGACGTGCCCTTTGGCATGTTCCTCTCGGGGGGGATCGACTCCACGGCGGTGCTCGCGATGATGGCGCGGCTCAATACTCAGTCGGTGTTGGCTTTCACCGCCGCCTTTCCCGATACAAATGTGCACGACGAACGCGACGCGGCGCGCGCCGCCGCCAAGGCCGCCAGCGCGCGGCACGTGGAGATCGAAATCACCGCCGCCGACTTCTGGCGTGATCTGCCGGCCATTGCAGAGGCCGTAGACGATCCGGTGTGTGACTACGCTGTGGCGCCGACCTACGTGCTCGCGCGGGCCGCGGCGCGCGACGTCAAAGTCGTGCTGACGGGCGAGGGCGGCGATGAGCTCTTCGCCGGCTACGGGCGCATGCGCGCGGCGCTTCGGCCGTGGCCATTCAATAAAACGCCCTGGCGGCGGGACATGCTGCGCGGCCTGCGGCAACCCAGTACGGCTTGGACCGCCGGCATGGAAGAGGCGCGCCGGCGCGCGGCGGCGCGGCACGGCGACGAGCTTCGCGCCCTCCAGGCGCTCGACTGCGCGGCGTGGCTACCGAACGACCTTCTTACAAAGCTCGACCGATGCCTGATGGCGCATGGGGTCGAAGGCCGCGTGCCGTTCCTCGACGCCGCCGTTGCGGATTTCGCCTTCAGTCTGCTGCGCGCGCAGAAGATTCGCGGGCGGCGCGGCAAGTGGGTCGTGCGCCAGTGGCTCGCCGAACACTTCCCAGCCGCGGACGCTTTCGCCAAGAAGCGCGGGTTCACCGTGCCCGTGGGGGCCTGGATCGCCCAAGAAGCGGCGCGGCTCGGGCCCCTGGTCGCCCATCAGTCCGGAGTCGCCGAGGTTTGCGCGCCCGAGGCCGTGCACGGGTTGTTCGGTGGGATCACCGAAGACAACGCCGGCCAAGCCTGGTCGTTGTTGTTCTATGCTTTGTGGCACCGCCGCCATATCATCGGCGACAAGACGGACGGCGACGTATTCGAGGTATTGGCGCGCGCATGAGCGACTCATTTGATCTCATCATCGAAGGCGGCACGGTGATCACGCCCGGCGGCGCGGCCATCACTGATGTGGGCATACGGGCAGGCAAGATCGCCGCCATCGGCCCGCTGGGTGCGGCCAAAGCAGCCGAACGCTATGACGCCAAGAACTTCACGGTGCTTCCGGGCCTGATCGACGAACAAGTCCACTTCCGCGAGCCGGGGCCTGTGCACAAGGAAGACCTGGAAAGCGGTACGCGCGGCGCTGTACTGGGCGGTATCGTGGCGGTGTTCGAAATGCCGAACACCGATCCGCCCACCACCACCAAAGCCGCCATCGAGGACAAGATCACGCGCGCGACGGGCCGTTCCTGGACCGACTTCGCGTTCTATGTCGGCGCCTCGCCTGAGAACGCCGACGAACTGGGAACGCTGGAGCGTCTGCCCGGCGTCTGCGGCATCAAGATGTTCATGGGCTCCTCTACGGGTACGCTGCTGGTGGCCGACGACGAGAACGTGGCGCGCGTGCTGCGCTCGGGATCGCGGCGTGTCACCGTGCACAGCGAAGACGATTTCCGTCTGTCGGAACGGGCCGCAATGGTATCGGCCGGCGCGGACGTTTCCATGCATCCCGAGTGGCGCGACGTGGAAACCGCCGTCCGCTCGACGCAGAGATTGCTGGCCTTGGCGCGCAAGGCTCATCGCCGCGTCCATGTGCTGCACGTCAGCACGGCGGAGGAAATGCCGATCCTGGCAGAGGCCAAGGACATCGCCACGGTCGAAGTGCTGCCGCAGCATCTGACCCTGGCTGCGCCCGAATGCTATCAGCGCCTGGGCACGTTCGCGCAGATGAACCCGCCGATCCGCGAGGCGCGGCATCGCGACGCGCTGTGGAAGGCCATCAACGACGGCATCGTCGATTGCATCGGCTCCGACCACGCCCCGCATACGCGCGAGGAGAAGGCGCGGCCCTATCCACGCAGTCCATCAGGGCTGACCGGTGTGCAGACGACGGTTCCTGTAATGCTCAACCATGTCGCGGAAGGACGCCTGACGCTGCAGCGCCTCGTCGATCTGATGAGCGCGGGACCCGCGCGCATCTTCGGCATGGCCGGGAAGGGGCGTCTTGCCGTCGGCTTCGATGCCGACTTCACGGTGGTGGACCTGAACGCCAAGCGCACGATCGCCAACGACTGGATCGCCAGCAAGACCGGCTGGACAGCCTTCGACGGCATGGCCGTGAAAGGCTGGCCCATGGCCACGATCATCCGCGGCCAGGTGGTCATGCGCGACGACGAACTGATCGGCAAGCCGATCGGCGCGCCGGTGAAGTTCCAAGAAACGCTTTAAAGCGAGTTCAAATAAGAGAGCAGATCCGACATCTGTGCTGCCGTCGGCGATGACGGCTTGCCGTTCTTTTTCGCGGCAGCTTCCCACATCAGGCGCGCTGTCTCTTCGAGGGTCTTGGTGCGCCCGTCGTGGAAATACGGCGCGGTTTGCGAGACCGCCCATAGCGCCGGCACTTTGAACGGTCCCCCCGTTCCGACATCCTCGAGCTGCGCTTTATCGAACGACCCCGGCACGTGGCAAGCGCCGCAGCCGCCGGCACCGGTGAACAGCGCAAAGCCGCGCTTGACCGCGGCCGGCGCTTTATCCGCCGGTGTGCCGTCTTCCTCAACGTTACCGGTGAGCGGCGGCGTCAGCGAGCGCACATAGGCGGCCAGGGCCGCAAGCGTCTCGGGTGCGGGCTCGGCGCCCTTCATGCGGTTGACGATGATGCCGCGGATATTTCCTTCCAGCATCGGCGCATTGCCCGCCCAGCCGTAAACCGAGCGTCGGCCCGCGCCCCACAGCGTCGGTGTGCTGCGTCCTTGCGCGTCGCCGTCGGCGACGACGCCGATGCCGACATAGGTCTTGTTATCTGTATGGCCGTTGTTGGGATGGCAATTGGCGCAAGCGATGTTGCCGGCGGAAACTTTCGCATCGGCGAAGAGCGCGCGGCCGCGCGTGACTTGCGGATCCTCCGCGGCTTGCACGCCTCCAACAAAAACGAATGCAAGAAGCGCGGCTTTTACAATACGCATGGCTCTTCCCCGGGTCATGAATGGCCGGCACTGTAGCGCGCGATAGGGAAAAGTGGAAACCGGTTTTCCCGGCTATCGCGCGCCAATCATATGAAGCAGAGCAAAACCCGCGTTTGTAACCAGTACTTTTCGCTTCATCTCCCCAGGGCTTTGGACCATGCGACTTGCGCGGCGAGGCACTCGGCTTTGATCTCCATGGTGCGCTGCGTGGCGTCGGCGCCAATGATCAGAGGATTGGGCCCGTTCCCTTGTGCGGCCTTGCGTTCAACCATGTCGTAGAAGAAGGCATGGGTGTTGAGGATGCCGACCGCGCCGGCGGCGCGCGCCGCGTCACGCAGTTTCAGCGCTGACTGGCGCATCTGCTCGACGGCGGCGCTTGTATTGGGAAACGCCGTGCCGCCCCACATCGCCATGGTACGCATCTGGCCGGCGTCCTTCACATTGACGATGGAGGAGATGGTGCCGGGCGTGTGCCCGGGCGTCAGCACGACGCGCACCGTCGTATCGCCGATCTTGATCTCTTCGCCGTCGGCGAGGACGCGGTCGCGCGCCGGGGGAGTCGGCCCATTTGCCCGCCCAGGCGTCTTCAGCATCGTATCCCAATCGACCGCCGAGAGCGCCACGGGGGTCTTGTACTTGTCCTGCATGTACTTGGCGCCGCCGAAGTGGTCGAAGTGGCCGTGCGTGACGATCATCAGCTTGATGTCGGCGGGATTGAGGCCGAGTTGTTTCATCCCGGGCTCGAAGATCGTGCGCATGTCCTCGTCGCTGTTGAGCGCGTCCCAGGCGATGAGGCCGTCGCTGGTCTTCAGCACGAACATGCCGACGAAGGTGGTGCCGAGCAGGTAGAGATTGTCGAAGAACTGCCCCGGCGCGTGGATTTTGGCGCCGTTCAAGGCATCGACAACGACCTTACTGGAGACCGACGGCTTCATGCACCAGTAGTCGTCGCGCGCCATTTTTGAGAGGAGCGGATTGTCGCCGGCGATCTGTTTCGCCTTGGCCACATGGCCGGCGACTTCCGCTGGCTCGGGCGGATCGACGACAGCCGGGCGCGGCTGCGCGTGGACCGTGATGCTGAGCGCGGTGGCGGCAAGAAGACCCGAAAGCAAGCCGAACGACTTTGGTGCAGAAAACCTTGGCATGTTTGCTCCTCCCCTAAGACGACTGTGTCGCCGGAGCATTCTAGCGCAACGGGAGCGGCGGCACAGCCGAACCCGGCCGCCACCGCCGCGTGGTGGGGTCCTTACCGCAATGCAATACGGCGCCGACCTCTAAAACGACAGATACAGGATCAGCACCAATGTCATAGCGACGATGATACCGGCGGTGATCAGGCTGTCCGTATTCAACCCGGGGAAATAGTCTTTGAGATGCAGGTCTGTCTTCATGACACGCTCCGTGGTCAGGCAAATGCCCGCTGCGCGTGGCGCACCCCGCGAGGTTCGGGGGTTGGGAGCAAACAGGTGAGCCGGCGGAATGGCTCACGCGCAGCTACTGTACAGATGGTGTACGAGATGTGTTATTGCAAGGGCCGGTTGCCACAATTGGGGGTTCCGTGAAGCGTCTTTTTGCCAGTCAGAGCGGCCACATGTTCGGCGCCCAGCAGCAGTAAAGCCGTGAACACGACCGTGCAAAGCCTGTTCCAGCAGGGCCTCGCCCTGCACCAGCGCGGTGATGTCGCCGGCGCCGGCGCGCTCTATGCCCGCGTTCTCGCGGCCGAGCCGAAGCATTTCGATGCCCTGCACATGGCCGGCGTGGTGGCTTCGCAGAACGGCGAATATGCGCGCGCGCTCGAGTTGTTCGGCACGGCCATTCCGCTCGCCGCACAAAACAGCGGCCGCGGCGCGGCGTACAATAACCGCGCCATCGCTTTCACCGCCCTCGGACGCTATGCCGAGGCGCTCGCCGATCTCGACCAGGCGCTTGCGGCGGGATTTCGAAATATCGGCGTGCTGTTCGGCCAAGCCATGGCTTTGCACGGCCTGGGCCGCCTGGAAGAAGCCGTCGCGGCTTACGATGTCGTGCTCAAGCTAAACGGCGCCCATGTCGATGCGCTCTACCAACGCGGCCTCGCGCTTTACGAACTTGGGCGCCTCGCCCCGGCGCGCGACAGCGTGGCCGCCGCGGTGCAGCGCGAGCCGGGCTATGCGCCGGCGCACAATGGTCTGGGGCTGGCGTTGAGCGCCCTGGGCGAGGACGCCGCGGCGTTGCGCTGCTTCGATACGGCCATCCGTCTCCAGCCCAATTTTCCTTCGCCCCACATCAACCGCAGCGTCTCGCTGCGCAACCTCGGCCAGCGCGAAGCGGCGCTCGAGAGTTTAAATCGGGCGATCGCGTTGCAGCCCGACAACGTCAACGCGCACGCCAACCGCGCGACGCTGCTCATGGATCTGAAACGCCGTGAAGAAGCCGCCGAAAGCTTGAGGAGAGCGCTGTCCCTCAACGCCGACTATCCGTTCCTGCGCGGCATGTTGCTGCACTTCAAGATGTACGAATGCGACTGGACGAACCTGGCCGCCGAGCGCGCCGACCTGTTCGCGCGCGTCGCGCGCGGCGAGCCGGCCTCGACATCATCGGCGCTCATTGGCCTTACGGATTCGGCGGCGCTGTTGCGCAAAGCCGCTGAGGCTTGGGCGACGGCCAAGGAGCCGGAGAATCCCGCTCTTGGACCTGTGCCGAAGTACGCGCGCCACGACCGGCTTCGCATTGGCTACTACTCGTCCGACTTCTGGGCTCACGCGACGGCGCACCTGATGGCCGGACTATTCGAATGCCACGACCGCAGCAAGTTCGACGTCACCGCCTTTTCGTTTGGGCCCGATACGGGCGATGCGATGCAAAAGCGCCTCATCGCCGGATGCGAGCGCTTCATCGATGTGCGCAGCCGCAATGATCGTGAAGTGGCGGCGCTTTCCCGCGAGATGGAGATCGACATCGCCATCGATCTGAAGGGGTTCACCGAAGGCTACCGCGCCGGCATCTTCGCCCACCGCGCCGCGCCCATCCAGGCGAGTTTCCTCGGCTATCCCTGCACGATGGCCGCGCCCTATATGGACTACATCATTGCCGATGATGTGATCATCCCGCCGCATCTGTATCAGCATTACAGCGAGAAGGTCATCGCCCTGCCTGGCAGCTATCAGATCAACGACCGCAAACGCATCGTCAGCGACCGGGTTTTCACACGGCGCGATCTGGGCCTGCCGGACTCCGGCTTCGTCTTTTGCAGTTTCAACAACAACTACAAAATCATCCCTGAGATGTTCGATGTCTGGGTGCGGATTCTGCAGTCGGTCCAAGGCAGCGTGCTGCTGTTGATCGAAGACAGCGCGAAAGCCGCCGCCAACCTGCGCCGCGAGGCCGCCAGCCGCGGCTTGGCCCCGGAACGTCTGGTATTCGTGCCGCGGGTTGCGCCTGAGGATCATCTCGCGCGGCAGCGCGCCGCCGATCTCTTTCTCGACACATTCCCTTGCAACGCCCACACAACGGCCAGCGACGCCCTCTGGGTGGGATTGCCGGTGCTGACGTTGCCGGGCGAGGGGCTGGCATCGCGCGTGGCGGCCAGCTTGCTGACGGCCATTGAAACCCCGGAACTGATCGCGCCCGACGTGCAAGCTTACGAGCGGCTCGCGGTGGATTTAGCGAAGAACCCCGGACGTCTGGCTGCGCTGAGACGTCAGCTTGATGAAAAACGCCTCACGGCGCCGCTTTTTGACACGGAATTGTTTGCACGTAACCTGGAAGCAGCTTACATGCGCATGCTCCAAACCCATCATAACTAGCTGTCGGATTTGACATGCCTGAACTCGTCGCAACCCTTGAATCGCTATTTGCAAAAGGCCTCGCCCTGCATCAGAAGGGCGACTTCGCCAGGGCAAAGTCGTTTTATCAGCAGGTTATCGCCCGCGATCCCAAGCACTTCGACGCGCTGCACCTGTCGGGCGTTATCGCCATGCAAACGGGCGAGAACGCGGAGGCGGTGGCGCTGATCAGCAAGGCGCTGGCGATCAATCCGGGCGATCCAAGCTACGGCCCCGCCTTTAACAACCGGGGCATCGCCTACCGCACCCTATTTCGCAACGAGGCGGCCATCGACAATTTCGACAAGGCGTTGGAATTGGGTAGTGCCGATCCGGCGGTTCTTGCCGACATCAACTACAATCGCGCCAATGCCCTTAAGGACCTAAGGCGTCCTCAAGCGGCCATCGCAGGTTACGACCGCGTGATCGCCCACCAGCCTCAGCACGGCGAGGCGTTCTATTACCGCGGTCTGTTGCAGCTGGAAATCGGGCGCATCGATCCCGCCATCGCCAGTCTGCGGCGCGCGGCTGATATCAGTCCCAAGAACTACAAAGCGCACGCCGCGCTGGGCATGGCCTTTGCCGCGGCCCACCGCTACGGCGGCGCGGTCGAGGCTTTCCGTAAGGCCGTTGAACTCAATCCGGCCGATACGGCCTCGCACAACAATCTGGGCATCAGCCTGCGCGCGGTTACCAAGCGCGAGGAATCGCTTCTGTGTTTCGAGGAATCCCTCAAGCACGACACGACAAATCCGGACACCTACGTCAATCGCGCCGCGACCTTGGTCGAAATGGGACGGCACAGCGAGGCCGTTGCGGACTACACCAAAGCGCTCGCGTTCGCGCCGGACTACGCCTTCATCAAGGGGTTGCGCCTCCACAGTAAGATGTACATCTGCGATTGGAGCAACGCGGGCGCGGACATCGCCGCCCTGACTGCCGATATCGAAGCGGGGAAAGCGGCGGCGCCGTCCTGGCCGGTACTCGCCCTGACGGAGTCTCTGCCCGTGCAGCGGCGGGCCGCGGAAATTTGGGCGGAGCGGCGTCACCCCGCCACTAATGTCCTCGGGCCACTCCCGGCCGCGGTGCGCCGCGATAAGATCAGGGTGGGATATTATTCCGCCGACTTCCTCAATCACGCCACCGCCTACCTGGCGGCCGGCTTGTTCGAGGCCCACGACCGCGATCGGTTCGAGGTTGTCGGCTTTTCGTTTGGGCTGCAGGCGTTCGACGAGATGCGTACGCGTCTTTTCAATGCCTTCGACACGTTCATCGACGTCAGTCTGGGCTCGGACCGCGATATCGCGGCGCTTTCACGCGAGCGCGGCATCGACATCGCAGTGGACCTCAAGGGATACACCACGGGCGAACGCGCCGGCATATTTGCTCACCGCGCCGCGCCAGTGCAGGTGAACTACCTCGGCTACCCAGGAACCATGGGTGTGCCGTACATCGATTATATCATCGCCGACCGCACGGTCATTCCGCGCGAAGACTTCTCGCACTACGCCGAGAAGGTCGTTTGGTTGCCGCACAGCTACCAGGTCAATGACGATCAACGTCGCATTGGTGAACGGGTCTTCAGCCGCAGACATGCCGGCTTGCCCGAAGAAGGATTTGTCTTCTGCTGTTTCAACAACAACTTCAAGATCACGCCCGAAATATTCGCCGTGTGGATGCGCATCCTCGCGCGGGTGCCGGGCAGCGTGCTCTGGCTGCTCGAGGACAATGCTCTGGCGGCCATCAATCTGCGTCGCGAAGCGGCGGGTCACGGCATGGAGCCGGCGCGCCTGGTGTTCGCCAGCCGCATTCCCGCCGCCGAGCATCTCGCGCGTCAGTCTCTTGCGGGACTTTTCCTCGATACGCCGGTCTACAACGCCCATACCACGGCGAGCGACGCACTCTGGGCTGGACTGCCCGTGCTGACATGCCCGGGCCATGCTTTTCCGGCACGCGTCGCCGCGAGCGTGCTGCGCGCCAGCGGGCTGGATGAGTTGATCGTGCCCAGCCTGAAGGACTATGAGGAGATGGCCGTAGCGCTCGCGAGCGATCCCAAGCGCCTTGCGCAATTGCGTGAAAAACTAGCCGATCCGAAGCGCCTGCCGCTATTCCGTACCGCCTTGTTCACCAAGCACATCGAACAGGCCTATACTCGCATGGCCGAGCGCCATTGGGCGGGCCTTGCGCCGGAGCACATCGCCGTCGAGTCTTGAAGAGGGGACGAAGGTGAGGGATCAGGTTGACGTTCTGACGTTCGATCTGTACGGCACCGTCGTCGATATGCAGAGCGGCTTGGTCGATGTCGCGGCGCCCTATCTCAAGTCCAAAGGCTGGACAGGCAACCCCAATTCATTCGTGACGTGGTGGCGCCGCACGCATTTCGAGAATTCGATGATCGATGCGCTGGTGGACCGGGGCCACACGCCCTACCGCGAGATCGGACATGGCGCGGTGGCCTACACGCTCGAGCGCGCCGGCATCGCTTACACGATGGATGAGGTGCGGGCGCTGGTGTCATCCATCGAAAGATTGCGCCCCTTTGACGATGTTGTCGCGACGCTGACCCGGCTTAAAGGACGTTACCGGCTCGCGATCCTCTCCAATGGCGATCCTGATATGCTGAAGAACGCCGGGCCTTATATCGGGTTTGAATTCGATGATGTGATCTCGATTGCTACCTCCGGCTATTTCAAGCCGCATTTTGCGACCTATCGAAAAGCGGTGGAGATTCTGAAAACGCCCGTCGGTCGTTGCATGCACGTCGCCAATCACGCATTCGATTGTATCGGAGCAAAAGCGGCCGGGATGAAGGCGTGCTTCATCAATCGCCGGCGTCGGCCTTACGGCGCTTCACCGCACCAGCCGGACATTGTCGTCGCGGACTTCAAGGAATTGGCGGAAACGCTCGCCTGAGACTCAATGGGGTGTCGCGCCTAAGCACTTCGCGGCCAGCTGCATGGCGCGTGAGCCGTGCTCGATGGCTTGCTTGACGCATTCCACGGCGTTCTCGGAATCACCATCGGCATAAAAGCGGGCGGCTTCGTGGTGAAGGGCCGCGGCCATCTCGTGGCAACGGGCGACTTTCACATGATCGTTCGGTCCCGCTGCAGCAGGCATTGAGTGCGGCTGCACTGGCGGCGATACGGTCTGCGCTGCGGTAGGCGCGCTGACTTCGGGCATTGGAAGCTCCTCGGCGGACGTGAAAGTGCGAAGTGGGATATGGGGCCATAACGACGGCCCCGCCGCAAAGTTCCGCGTGAACTTGCGCCCGCGCCCCGTCTCTTCGGCAATTCTTTACAGCGCGGATGTGCCGTTCGGAGTTTTTTACAGGAGGCGCCGCGCTGATTTTCGCGTGTCCGCCTAAGCTTCTGTCCTACATCACGAATCTTACCTACGCCAATGCGGCTCATCTGGCACGCGCCTTGCTGAGGTCAGCACAAGAACGAGGGGCGCCCCGCCCCTCCATCAGCTTGTGTAGGAAGAGGTTGGGTTTATGCGAAATGTTACGGTACCGAGGCCGGACCGCGCCGCTGCCATCGACGTGTGCGCCAGTCTGATGGAAATTTGCACGGCCTGTGAGACGCAGCTTCTGAAGCCGAAGGGCATCACCTGTCTGATCGATATCGACAGCGGAAGCCTGGCGGCCTGGCGATGCAATATCGTCGGGAGGCTGGTCCGGGAGATGATCGAGGATGTCTGCCGCAACGTTCGCACAACATCGCGAGGTGGCCGGATCACGGTCGCTCTGCATCACAAGGGTGAAGTGTGGGTGCTGGCGGTGGCCGACGAAGGCCTTCGGACCTTCGAGCGCAATCTGCCCGTGGACGCAGCGTCCGGGATCCTTCATCTCGCTCGGCCGCTCAGGGGCACCTGCCGCACGCGGCTGACGCCAAGGGGCGCCATGACGGCCGTCTTGTTCAGGGTCAAGCAGATCGCTCGTTCCGGAAACGACGTCCGGCTTGCTGCGCGTTTGCAGCCCGAGGCGGGCCCGGAACTCACGCCGCTGGGACCGGGGGTGCGGTGCCTGCCCCGGCGCGTCGTGGCCTATCACTGATCGGTTAGTCGGCGGGATTAGCCGCGACTGCCACTGTCGCCTCTGATGACGCCAAAGTTCTTGGAGGGCGAGGCGGCGTTTGCGGTGCCGAATCCGTCCGCATGTAACCCGCGGCGCAAGATTTCGCGGATGGCGGAGGCGCGGCTGGGCATGCGTTTTCCGAAATGGAAGTTATCGAGCGCTTCGCGTGAAAGCATGACTTGCAAGCGAGTCAGGCGTGTCGGTTCTGACTATTCCCGTAACCTGCGAGGGCTGCGGTCAATCCGGCGCGGCGCGCTGTTGGAAGATGCCTCTGGGCCGCCTGCCCGCCGCGCGCTCGCGGCTTTGACCGAGGGTTTCTGCAGCGTCGATCGGGGTGGCCAACAGGAACCCCAAATCCTGTGCATGCGCTGTAACGACACGCACCGGGCCGGCGCCGAAGCCCGTTCAGCCCTTCCGGCGCGCCGCTCAGCGGCCGATCTTCACAAATATAGATAAATCAACGCGTTAGCGGATCTCTCCGCTATTAAGCACTTGTTCATGGGCGGTAGGTAAATTTTGCCGGGATATGTCGTGCGCCGCTGACGGGTGGCGCTTAAGGGGATTGGGTCCATGGCCCGGGTAAAAGAAGACTATCGCAGCCTCACCGGCCCGCAAAAAGCGGCCATCATGATGATGTCGCTCGCGCCGGAGCAGTCCGCCAAGCTGCTCTCGATGATGGAAGACGACGAGATCAAGGAACTGTCCCAGACCATGGCCAATTTGGGCACGGTGGGATCGAACCTCGTGGAACGCCTGTTCGTCGATTTCGCCGACGCCATCTCCAACACCGGTTCACTGGTCGGCTCCTACGCCACCACCGAGCGCCTGCTGCTCAAGGGGCTCGATAAAGAGCGCGCCATGCTCATCATGGAAGAAATCCGCGGCCCCGCCGGCCGCACCATGTGGGACAAGCTCGGCAACGTGCACGAACAGGTGCTCGCCAACTACCTCAAGAACGAATATCCGCAGACCGTCGCGGTCGTGTTGTCGAAGATCAAAGCCGACCACACCAGCCGGGTGCTCGCGCTTCTGCCCGAAGGCTTCGCGATGGAAGTCGTCATGCGCATGCTGCACATGGAATCGGTGCAGAAGGATGTGCTCGAGAGCATCGAGAAGACGCTGCGCAACGAATTCATGTCGAACCTCGCCAAGACCGCGCGTGTCGATTCACACGAAATGATGGCCGAGATCTTCAACAACCTCGACCGCAATACCGAAGCGCGCTTCCTCACCGCTCTCGAAGAGCGCAACCGCGAATCGGCCGAGAAGATCCGCGCTCTCATGTTCACCTTCGAAGACCTTACCCGCCTCGATCCGGCCGGCGCCCAGACCCTCTTGCGGCACGTCGAGAAGGAAAAGCTGGCCCTCGCGCTCAAGGGCGCTTCGGACCAGATCAAGGAACTGTTCACCGCGAACATGTCGGCGCGCGCCGCGAAGATGCTCAAGGAAGACATGGACTCGCTCGGCCCCGTCCGCCTCAAGGATGTGGAAGAAGCGCAAAATGCCGTCGTCGTGCTGGCCAAGGAGCTTTCCAACTCCGGCCAGATCACGATCTCCGAAGGCAAGGAAGAGGGCGAGCTGGTCTACTAGCCCCGCGCTTCCGTTTCTCTCGCTGCACTATAACTGGGGCGCGCGGCTTTCGCGCACGCGAGATTTTTGCATTCCGTGCAATCGCCATGGAACAAAGCCCACCGGGTCCCGTTGCCCTAGGTCCCCACACCAGCAGCGGAGAGAAATTCCATGCCCACTTCCACCGGACACACCACGGCGATTCGCGCCTCGAAAGTCAAAGGCACCAGCGTTTACAGCACGACCGGCGACAAGATTGGCCACGTCGAAGACGTCATCCTCGACAAGCAGTCCAACCAGATCATGTTCGCGGCGTTGGGTTTCGGCGGCCTCCTCGGTATGGGCGAAAAATACGCGGCCGTGCCGTGGTCGGTTCTTGATTACAGCGAAGACAAAGGCGGCTACGTCGTCCCGATGTCCGAAGAACAGATCAAGGCCGCGCCGGCTTATGAAATGAAGGATCTGACCCAGGACGACGGCCGCCTCGGCGAAATCCGCGAGAAGTCCTAAGCCTACTACAACGTCAAGCGCGAGATCCACTAACGTCAGCCGCTGAAATACGAGGGCCCGGCAGCGATGCCGGGCCTTTTTTATTTGCGCGTGCTCCAGTCGGAGCGCGTCAGATATTTGGCGAGGAAGTCGCCGAGCACCGTTATGCGCGCGGGCTTCGGTCCGCCCGGCGGCGTGACGAGGTGCAGGCCGCCCGCAGGCACGGTCCAGTCGGTCAGTATCTTTTCCACCCGACCTTCCCTCAGGGCATTGGCCAAGAAGAACTCGGGCAGCAACGCGATGCCGACGCCGGCAAGTACGGCAGGCACCGTCGCATCGCCGTTGTTGGCGCGAAACCGGCCGGCGGGCCGCACGGCGGCTTCCTCGCCGCTATCGTTTGTGAAACGCCAGGTATCGGGCGTCGACAGGTAGGCGTAGCCGAGGCAGTTGTGCGCACTGAGGTGCAAGGGGTGCGTCGGGCGCCCATGCTTCTTCAAGTATGCCGGCGCGGCGAACACGTAGCGCGCGATCGAACACAGGCGGCGCGCGACGAGCGATGAGTCCGGCATGGCCGCGATGCGCACGGCCATATCGAACCCTTCGCCGATGATGTCGATGCGCTCATCGGACAGATGCAGATCGACCGAGACCTCGGGATACAGTTCCAGGAACTCCGGCAGGATCGGCGCGATCCAGCGCACCCCGAACGACATGGGCGCGGCCAGGCGCACAAGTCCGCGCGGGGAGGCCGACGTGGCCGCGAGATCGCTCTCGGCGGCTTCGCCTTCCGCCAGGATGCGCGCCGCGCGCTCGACCAACTGCTGGCCCGCGTCGGTGAGGGCCAGTCGGCGCGAGGTGCGGTTGAAAAGCCGCGTACCCAGACGCTGCTCGACCCGTGCGACGGCCTTGGACACCGTGGGCTTGGACAATCCGAGCTCGGCTGCCGCGCCGGCAAAGGAGTGGGTTTCCGCCACCTTGGCGAAGATCGCGAGGCCTTCCAGGTCCGGGAGCTTTGACATCAATAAATGGAAACAATTAGTTTCTATAGTTTCTATTTATGAACCATAGCCGGAGGCCTATCAAGAGGGGGTCAAACCAACCCCCTCAGGAGTTTTCCCATGAGCCATTCCCTCAAAGGCAAAGTCGCCCTCGTCACCGGCGGTTCGCGCGGTATCGGTGCGGCCACAGCCAAGGCCCTCGCCGCCGAAGGTGCCGACGTCGTGATCAGCTACGCAGCCTCGGCCGATAAGGCCAATGCCGTCGTGAAAGAGTTGGAGGTCAAAGGCGTGCGTGCCGCCGCCATGAAGGCCGACCAAGCGGACCCGGCGCAAGTGACCAAGCTGGTGAAGGACACCGTGGCCAAGTTCGGCCGGCTCGACATCCTGGTCAATAACGCGGGCGTCTTTGCCTATGCACCGGTGGATCAAGCGGACGCCGACGGCGCGGCACTCGACCGCCAGCTTGCGGTGAACGTGAACGGCGTCTTCGCCGGCATCCGCGCCGCATCGCAGGTCATGGGTGAGGGCGGGCGCATCATCACGATGAGCTCGGGCCTCGCGGTGCGCAGCATGGCGGGCCTTGCCGACTACTCGGCCACCAAGGCCGCCGTGGTCGGCTACACCAAGGGCGCGGCGCGCGACCTTGGCCCGAGGAAGATCACCGTGAACGCGCTGCAGGTCGGCTCGGTCGCGACCGACATGAATCCGGAAGACGGTCCGGGCGCGGACGTCCAGCGCAGCGCCAACGCGCTTGGCCGTTACGGGCGTCCTGAAGAGATCGCGGCGGCGGTGGTGTTTCTCGCAAGCCCCGCGGCCTCCTTCGTCACCGGCAGTCTCATGGCTGTGGATGGCGGGTTCGGCGCTTAAACATTAGATAGTGCGAAAGGAGAACCAACATGATTGAACGCAGACCTTTCAACTCCCTCGGCGGCGCCAACCACGGTTGGCTCAACGCCAAGCATCACTTCTCGTTCGCCGAATACTATGACCCGGCGCGGGTACACTTCGGGAACCTGCGCGTCTGGAACGACGACGAGATCGCGCCCGAAACCGGCTTTCCGCCGCATCCGCACAAGAACATGGAGATCATCACCTATGTTCGCAAAGGCGCGATCACGCATGAGGATAGCCTCGGCAATCGCGGCCGCACGGAAGCGGGCGACGTTCAGGTCATGAGCGCGGGCACCGGCATCCGCCATGCCGAGTACAACCTCGAGAAGGAGACGACCACGCTCTTCCAGATCTGGATACTGCCGACGAAAGACGGCGGCGCGCCGTCGTGGGGCGCGAAACCGTTCCCCAAGGGCGACCGGTCGGGCAAGTTCACGGCCCTGGCTTCGGGTTTCCCCGAGGACAAGGATGCACTGCCGATCCGCACCGATGCACGCGTGCTCGGCGCGACGCTCAAGAAGGGCGAAGTCATCGACTATCCGTTGGGTGCGGCGCGTAAAGGTTATCTCGTGCCGGCGGTTGGCGCGATCGAAGTCAACGGCGTGCGCATCGACCACCGCGACGGCGCGGCGATCTCGGACGAAGCCGCGCTCAAGATCAAGGCGCTCGAAGACGCTGAAGTGGTGCTGGTGGACGCGGCGTAAAGCTGCGCTTTCCAAAAAGCCGTAAAACCCTGGAGTTCGCTGCGCCCGGTCAAGCCGGGCGCGGCGGACCTTCAGACAGCGGATGAATTCCTCAAGATACAGCGGCCTCGCTGCCGAAGCCGAACAGCGCCGCGAACTGCCCGCCATGAGTGGTCGCAAGGATCAGCAGGAGCGCCAACGGAATGGCGGTGAGATAGTCGTGAACGCGCTGCTTGGAGGCAAAGACGGCCCGGGGCTGGGAGCAATTCTCTAGTCTAGCGTGCGCCGATAGCGCAACAACGCCAGCGTGGCGACCACCAGCAGAATAATGCTGAGCGGCCAGAGATTGCCCCAGACCTCGCCAAAGCCCGCGCCCTTCAACATGACGCCGCGCACGGCGCGGATGAAGTGGGTGGTGGGCAGGACTTGGCCGATGACCTGGGCCCAGCCAGGCATGCCGTAGAACGGGAACATGAAGCCCGACAGCAGGATCGACGGCAGGAACATGAAGAAGGTCATCTGCATGGCCTGCATTTGCGTGCGCGCGATGGTGGAGAAGAAGAATCCGATGGAGAGATTCACAAGGATGAACAGGGACACCGCCGCGGCGAAGGCCAGGGGGTTGCCCGAGAACGGCACGGCGAATAGAAAGCGCGCGCCGGCTAGCATCACCATCACCTGAACGAAGCCGACGAAGATGTAGGGCGTGATCTTGCCGAGCATAACTTCGAGGGGCTGAGCCGGCGAGGTGAGCAGCGTTTCGAGCGTGCCGCGTTCGGTCTCGCGCGTCAGCGCGACGGCCGTCATCAGCACCATGGTCATGGTGAGGATGATGCCCAGTAATCCGGGCACGATGTTGACGGCGGTGCGCGCCGCCGGGTTGAAGCGGCGATGAATGACGGTTTCCACCGCCGGCGCCTCGGTTTTTGCGAAGGGCTTCAGCGCCTGTTGCACGATGCCGGGCATGGCGCCGGCGCCCGCACCGGCGGCGACCGGGTCGGAGGCGTCAACGTCGAGCATCAGTTGTGGCATCTCGCCGCGCGCGAGGTCGCGCTCGAAGTTGGGCGGCACCGTGAGCACAAACACGGCCTTGCCGGAGCCGAGCGCTTCGTCGGCCTCGCCGGCCGTTGCCGTGCCTTGGACGTCGAAGTAGCCCGAGGTCTGCATCGCTTGCACCACGGCGCGCGTGGCGGGGCCGCTATCGCCCATCTCCACAAGCGTAGGCAGGTGGCGCGGGTCCGTGTTGATGGCGTAGCCGAACAGGAGAAGCTGAACGATGGGAATGCCCACCATCATGGCGAAGGTCAGCCGGTCGCGCCGCATCTGAATGAACTCTTTGGCCAGGACGGCTTTGACGCGGGCGAAGGAGTACGTTGACTCGTTCATTTGAAGTTGTCCTCCGCGCCGCCCATCAAATAGATGAACGCTTCTTCAAGACCGGTCTTGGCGGCCAGCACGTCCATGCCAGGGCGTTCGCGGTACGGCGCGACGGCGCGGTCGAGGGCGGATTTGTCGCGACCACTGACGTGCAGGGACGATCCGAACCGCGCCACCTGATCCACGCCCCGGGCGCCTTTCAGCTGGCGATAAACTTCGTGCAGGTTTGGCCCTTCGATGCGTAAGGTGTGCAAACCTACCGCGCGCGGGATATCGGCGGATGGCGCATCGATCAGTTTCTTGCCGTAGGCGATGAAGGTGATGAAATCGCACTGCACCGCTTCGTCCATGTAGTGCGTCGAGACCAGTACCGTGACGCCGGCGTCGGCCCGGCCTCTGATGTGTTCCCAGAAGTCGCGGCGCGCCTTGGGATCGACGCCGGCGGTAGGTTCATCCAGCAGAAGCAGTTGCGGCTGATGCAGCGACGCCGCCGCGAGCGCCATGCGCTGCTTCCAGCCGCCGGACAACTGCCCGGCCAGTTGGTTGGCGCGCGGCGCCAGTTCGTATTCTTGCAGCGCTTCGTCGATCACGCGCTTGGCATCGTCAAGGTCATGCAGGCGGGCTACGAAAGCGAGGTTCTCGGTGACCGTCAGGTCTTCGTACAGCGAGAAGCGCTGGGTCATATAGCCGACACGCGCCTTGATCTCGCGGCTCTGGGTGATGATGTCGTAGCCCAGCGCCGTGCCGCCGCCGCCATCGGGCCGCAAGAGGCCGCACATCATGCGGATGGTCGTGGTCTTGCCGGACCCGTTGGGCCCTAAGAAGCCGTAGATCGCGCCCTTGGGTACCTGCATCGAAAAGCCGTCAACGACGGTCTTGGCGCCGAACTTCTTCGTCAGGCCTTGAACGTCGATTACATTTTCGCGCGGTCCCAGCGGATTCACCGCACGGCCTCCAGCGCGATGGGCGTGCCGGGCGGTGGCGCGAAGCCGAGGAACTTAGCTTCGGCGCGGAAGACCAGCTTGGCGCGCTCGTTGTCGGAATAGATGATCGGCGGCGTGAATTCGGAGTCCTCGGCGATGGACGTGATCTCGGCGCGCGCGTCGGCCGGGCAGCCGTCGCAGCGCACGGCGAGCCGCGTTCCCACCGGCGTCTGGGTCAGACGCGGCTGGGGAATGAAGACGATGGCCACCACTTGCCCGTCGGGCAGGAAGCGCACGGCGGGCTTGTCTGGGCCAGCGAGGTCGCCAGGGCGGCGGATGACGCGTTCGACGCGGCCCGCAGCAGGGGCGGTGACGTAGCGGCGGCGCAGGTTGTCGTCGGCGACGATGGCTTGGGCTTGCACGGCCTTGGCTTCGGCGTCGAGGGCTTTGAGCTGGTTCTCGCGCGCAGGCAGCGCCGTGAGCGTCAGGCGCTGGCGCAACTCGGCGACGCGGGCATCGGCGGCGTCGGCGGCGGCCGCGGCTTCATCGAGACGCGCGCGGGCGACGGTGCCGGATTGGAACAGGGTCTGTGCGCGCTCGCGGTCGGCCTGGGCGCGCACCTGCGCGGCGCGGGCCTGGGACAGCAGTTCACGCGCCGCGGCGACTTCAGGCTCGCGGCCCCCGGCCGCGGCATCATCGAAGCGGGACGCGGCGGCGGCCGCGGAAGACCGTACGGACTCCAGCGCGGCGCGCTCGGTCGAGTCATCGAGTTGGAAGAGCATGATACCGGCGTCGACGTGGGCGCCCTCAGTGGCGCGCATGGTGACGAGGCGGCCCGTGGTCTCGGGTGCCAGCATGACGAACTTGCCTTCGGCATAGCCATGCATGGTGTCGTCGTTATCGCCGCAGGCGGCGAGCAGGAACATCAGAGCAAGCAGCGAGGTGATGCGCATCATGGGCGTGGCCTCAATCCATTGAGCACGAGGTCGGCGATACCGCCGGCGATCACTTCCGGCGGCGGTGCGGGGTTTTTGGGATCGGCGAAAACGGTGGAGAGCATCATGTGGGCCAGCATGGGCCCGGCGCAGCTGCGCAGCATCACGTCGCGGTCGACGGCGCGGAAGACGCCCTGCGCGATGCCGCGGTCGCAGAGTTTTCCGAGGAGCTGGCGGGCGCGGCCGATGACGTCGTCGCGGTAGAGGGCGGCGATCTCAGGGAAGCGCTGCGCTTCGGCCAGCACCAGGCGCGGCGCGGCGGAGACTTTCGGGTTGGAGAGCTGCATGGCCATGAAGGTGAGCAGGGAGCGTAGCGTCTGCTCGGCGTCGGCTTGAGCGTTGCTCTGAACGAGCATCTCGGCCGCGCCGACGACGCGGTCGGCGAGGCGGCGCACAAGGGCCTTCAGCATCAGCTCCTTGGATTCGAAGTAGACATAGACCGCCCCCTTGGAGAGGCCGGCGCGGGCAGCGATGTCCTCGACCCGTGCGCCGGCGAATCCCACCTCGGAAAACACCGCGAGCGCGGCGTCGAGGATTTCATCGGGTCGTGCTTCCGGACGGCGGGCGCGGCGGGCCATAACTGCCTATTAGTGACCAATGGGTCATTAATAGAGATCGGGGGGTGAGGAATCTATAAAAATAAATCATTATATTTCATATGCTTATACTTAATCTGAAGGACTAGTGACGCCAAATTCACTAGAGAAGACCAAGCGTCAGCGCCGTCAGTGCGAGATAGCGGCCCAGTTTGGCAATGCCCACGAGCAGTATGAAAACCGGCAACGGTTCCTTCAGCACGCCAGCGATCACCGTCAGCGGATCGCCGATGATGGGAAACCAACTCAACAGCAGCGACCACTTGCCGGTGCGTTGATACGAGCGCTGTGCGCGTTCGAGCGCCGCGGGGCCGACGGGGAACCACCGTTTCTCACGAAAGCGTTCGATGCCGCGCCCCAGGGCCCAGTTGACGCAGGAGCCGAGCACGTTGCCGATGCCGGCGACGGCGACAAGCGCCATCCACGGATAGTCGCCGGTGAGCAGGAGGCCGACGAGCGCGGCTTCGGATTGCATGGGCAGGATCGTCGCCGCCAGGAACGCAGCGCTGAACAAGCCAACGTAAGCGAAGAGTTCGTCCATGCCGGTTAGTGCGCGTGGTGCGCGTGGCCGTGGTCGGTGTGTAATTCGGCGCGGGCCAAGCGGACCGTGGTCCAGGAGCCCTGCAGAGCCAGCAACGCCATGATCGTCGCCACAACGGCATCGGGCCAACCGGCGCCGGTGCCGAACACGCCGACCGCGGCAAGCAGCACAGCAATGTTGCCGAGCATGTCGTTGCGCGTGCAGATCCACACCGAACGCATGTTGGAGTCCCCGGCGCGGAATTGCCAAAGCAGCATGAAGCAGGCGGTATTGGCGGCAAGCGCGAGCGCGCCGACGACGCCCATGGTCTCGGCAACAGGCATTGAATTATTCACAAGATGCCAGGCCGTGACGCCCAGCACCCACACGCCGAACAGCGCCATGGAAGCGCCTTTGAGCAAAGCCGCCATGGCGCGGTAGCGCAAGGCCATGCCGGCGACAAACAGGCTGATGGCATAGGAAGCGGAATCACCCAGGAAGTCGAGCGCATCGGCCTGGAGGGAAGCCGACTTGGCCACTAGCCCCGCACCGATCTCGGTGACGAACATGGCGGCGTTGATGGCGAGCACCATCCACAGCACGCGGCGGTAGCGCGCGACGTTGAGCGCGCCCTGATCGATATGATCGCAGCAGTCTTTACCCATGCTTGTCTCCACCAGAGCGTGACGGATCGCCTCCGCGCGCCTATATATATAGCGTCTATAGTAACTATAGGGTCAAGCGATGCAGGATAGCCTTTCGATTGGAGCCCCGGCGCGGGAAACCGGCGTGAAGGTCGTGACCGTGCGCTACTACGAGTCCATCGGGCTCCTGCCCAAACCGGCGCGCACCAAGGGCAACTACCGCACCTATACCGCCAAGCACCTCGATCGGCTGGCGTTCATCCGCCGCTGCCGTGACCTCGGCTTCACGCTGGACCAGATCCGCGAATTGCTGGCGATGACGGCCGCCCACGGCCACGTCGATGAGATCGCGCGCACGCATCTCGCCGAAGTCGACCGCAAGGTCGAAGATTTGCAAAAGCTGGCGCAGGAGCTGCGCCGCATCGTGCGCCAGTGCCACGGCGGGGCGATGCACGACTGCCGCATCGTCGAAGCCCTCAGCGACAAAGCGAAGCCGCGGCGTCGCCGCTAGCGCGCCGCCTCAAGCGGAATGCGCCAGAGCTGACCGGCACGCGCCGACGTCAGCCAGATAGAGTCGAAGCCGAACCGCACGGAATCGCCGCCCGCGCCCACCCATTGGCGCACCACGCGGTTGGTGGCGACGTCGATCTTGGTGAGCGGCACGTCGAACACCGTCGTCCAGATGAAACCCGCGCCATAATGAATCTCGCCGCCGGTTCCGGGAATGCCGGCGGCGACGGTGGCGAAGAGTTTGCGGTCTTGGGTATCGATGCGGCTCAGGGAGCCGTCGCCCTGATTGAGGGTCCACAGCGCATCCTTGCTCGAGGTCATGAAGCGCGGCTTTGGGCCGACGGGCACGCGGCCCACGATCGTGTTGCTCGCGGGATCGACGATGATGACGACGTTGTTCGCAACGTCGGTCACCCAGATGAGGTCATCGGCAAACAGCGGATTGCGCGCCGTCGGCGGCAGCATGATGCGCGCGACGATGGTGTTGGTGGCGGGATCGATGCGCGCGAGCGTGCCCTTGGTGTCGATCACCATCCAGACGGCGTTGGCGCTGACGGTGATGCCGCCTTCGGTGTCGATGGGGCCGAAGGGCAGGATCGCCGCGATCTTATTGGTGGCAACATCGATGCGCGCCAGCGCCGGCGCCGCCGGGTCGCAGAGCGGCACCCAGATGCTGCCGAAGGCGGTGTTGATGCCGGAGCAGGGGCTTTTCGGGAACTCGACCTCGGCGGTGATGGTGTCGGTGGCCGGATCGATGCGCCGCACTTTCTTTTGCGGCCGGTTGGCGAGCCACACCGAATCCCGGGTGATCACCATCCAGTCGGGCACGCCGCCGACGTCGAACACATGCGACGGCTTCAGCGTGTCGATGGGCACCTGCACGGCCGGCACGCCGGGTTTGGGCGGCTGCTTGTCGGTCAAGGGGCTGCTCTCGGCGGCGAAAGCCCCGGCCGAGAAAATCAGAGCGGCGATTAGCAGCGCGAGTTTCATGACGTCATTTGCCCATGAAGTTGCAGCTCTCGTCACTGGCGGGACGGGCGACGATGCGGTCGTAGAACGCGCCGGCGCGGGCGATCATCGGATTGACGTCGGCCCCGAGGATGAGCTGCTTTTCCGCGAGCGCCAAGGTGGCCGCCGCGTAGGCCTCGGTATAGGCCTCGCGGGTCGGATAGCGCTCCTTCACGGAAGGCCGGGGATCGCCGCTGGCCAGGCGCTGATCTTCGTCGCTGGGGAAGGGCAGGAAGCTGCCGTCGACGCGGGCGAGGCGCTCGGGCGCGCCGGTGGCGGCGTTCATGGGGTTCCAGCCGGTGTAGGTGCCGAGCGGCACGGCGATTTCGGGCATACGCAGGCCGGCCTTGTCGAGGCCGTCGCTGTCGGGCATGGGCACCAGCACCGGCCACGGCTTGCCCGCGCGCGGCGGGACCACGTCGATGACGCCTTCCGCGGCGAAGCGCGCGCCCAAGTCGAGCCGCGCCGGTTCATAGAGCCGCGTCGGTGTGCGCAGGCCCGTGACCTTGGGGAAGGCCGCGATGTAATCGCTGAGTTTGCCGAGGCTGTTGTCGCCGACGCGCGGCACCATCGAGGGCGGCGGCTCGCGCTTCAACGTCACCCAGCCGTCGAGGTGGAGCAGCAGCGAGCGCAACGCGGGGCGATAGTCGAGCGCGGCGCGGCAGTTGGCATAGGTGCCGCGGTCCGTGGTGGGCGCCAGCGCCTGCGTGCCGCCGGCAATCGCATAGATGCGCGCGCGCGGATGGATGTCGAGATCGATGAGGCCATCGGCGGTGACGTGGCCCAGCGATGCGGCGCGGGTCCAATAAGCAGATGATTCATCGACATAGAACAGGCGGGGCACGATGCCGAGCGCGCTCGCGCGGTCGAGCACGCTCGCGGTCGCCATGGTGACGGGATCGGTCTGCGCGCCGGTCGCGAAGGGGAAAAGGTCGGTCGGGAAATCCAGGCTGACGTCGGGGCCCGCCTGTTGTCCGGGCTGCGCGAAGCGGACGTTGATGCCGCCGTGGGCCGCGCCGCCTGCGGTCATGAAGGCGCCGTCGAAGGCGACGCGCCTGCGCGCATCGGTCAGCAGGCCGAAGTACACGACACTCTGCAACGCGCGTGCGCCCTGGGCGCGGCCGAAGGCATAGACCGCCGTCGGAAGTGCAGCTCCGTTGGCGAGAAGAGGATTAAGCGTGCCGTAACGGTCGGCGCGGTCGCTGCGGAAGAAGATGAGCGCGTCGCGGATGCCGGCAAGGCCGAGGCCGGTCACGCGTGGGGAGCGCGTGGTGTAGGTGAGGGCATAGATCGACCCGGCCTTGAAGCCGCCATCGAGCGAAATGACTGTGGGATCGTAGATGGTGCGGCCGTCCTTATCGTAGCCCCAGTGCCAGCGTTCACGGGGAATGGCGTTGCGCGGCGCGTTGGCGCTGTCGCGCACCGTCAACGTATCGCTGGCGGCGGCGGGATCGATCGGTTCGTAGCCGACGGCGGCCGGGCTGAGGTGGCGCGCGCTGGGCGACGTTTGCATGACGACGACCTCGCCGCTCACGCGTCCGAAGATCGGCTTGCCGGCTTCCATGGCCACCGGCACATCGGCGCGCAGCACGCCGGGCGCGGGCACGAGATCCCAGTTCCAGCCGGTGGCGAGCAGCGCATAGCCCTGCTCCATGAGGAAGCCGTTGCCGGCATCGGCGGCGGTGACGGGCAGGTTTGTCTGCGGCGCATCGTTGAAGAGGCTGAGCAGGGTCAGGCCGCCGCGGTCGGCGGCTTCGTACAGCAGCCGGCCGTTGCCGCGCGCCGGATCGAGCGGGCGCAGCAAAATAAAATCGGAGGCGAACATGACGCGCCCCGCCGCATCGCGCGGCGCGAGGCTGACATCGGTGATGGTCTGGTTTTCGGGCGCGGCGGGATCGATGGCGTAGTGCAGGCGCCCGCGCAGGCGTTCATAAGGACCGACGTTGCCGAAGGACTTACCCTCGGCAAACAGCACGCGCTCGAAGACCTCGATGCGTTCGACGTCGGCCGCTGCGGGCCCGGGCAAAAGGAGGAGCGTGATGGATATCACGGTCGCCGTCCACAGCCCCCGCCATGGACTCGCGAATCGTTGTGGCATGAGTCAAATCCCTCGTAGTCCGAAAGCAGCTCCCCTTTCGCAGTATGCCCAAAGTTTGGCTATAGTCCAAAGAGTGGATGGGGGTTTCGGGGGAACGAGATGAAGACGCAATCGCCTTTCGATCTGAGCGGGCAAGTGGTGGTGGTCAGCGGCGGCAGCCGCGGCATCGGCCGGGCCATATCCCTGATGATGGCAGGGGCGGGCGCCAAGGTTGTTGTCGCCAGCCGCAAGATAGAGGCTTGTGAGGCTGTGGTCGCCGAAATCGCCGCGGCGGGCGGCGAAGGGCTTCCCGTCGCGTGCAATATTTCTCACGCCGATCAACGTGCGGCTTTGGTCGCCGCGGCCGAGAAAAGGTTCGGGCCGGTTTCAACCCTCGTGTGCAACGCTGCCGCGAACGTGCACTACGGCCCCTTGGCGACCCTCGACGCCGGGTCCTTTGAAAAAATCATGAACACCAACGTCGGGTCCAATATCGACCTCATCAACCGGGTCGCGCCGGGCATGGCGGCGGCGGGCGGCGGGGCGGTGATCCTGCTCGCCAGCATCGCCGGCATGGTCGGCAGCAAGCTGATCGGCGCCTATGCGCTCTCGAAGGCGGCCGACAGCCAACTGGCCCGCAACTACGCCGTCGAGCTCGGCCCCAAGGGCATCCGCGTCAATGCCATCGCGCCGGGGCTGATCAAGACCGAGTTTTCGACCAAGCTGTGGGAAGGCGACAAAGGTGCCGACTTTTCCAGCCGCACGCCCCTCGGGCGCGTGGGCGAAGCGGAAGACATCGCCGGCGCGGCGGTGTTTCTCGCCTCGAAAGCGGCCGCCTACATCACCGGGCAGACGATCGTTGTCGATGGCGGCATCACCATCGCCGATCCGTTCTGACCTCCCCTGCCGGGTTGAGTGAAGATATCCTCGATAGACGGCGGCGTGTGCAAATCCCTACTGGCGTCCCGTCGGTGATGAAGTGGGTAGCAGTGGACTAGAACGATTTCCCTGAGGATTCTTTCGTCGTGAGCAGGTCTTATCAAATGTATCGAAGCTGCCGCCAAACCTTACAATCCGCTATCGGTGCCGGTTCAAGCAAACATTTCGATCTTGCCGTCGAGAGCCATGAGACCAGTTTCGACCGCTAGAGCGGGCTGCCTCTCGGCGACCTGCTTGCGAAAATCGGCCAATGCCATCCCATGAGTCTCAGTTTCGGCTGCTGCAGTGGCGACCTTGTCCGCGCCAAAGGCGATTCGGGCAGCGCCGCAATCGCGGTGTGTGATTGCAATGACCTTCTTGATCTTGTGCAACTGGATTGACGTACCAAGGTTATCCCAGAATGCCTTGTGCCAATCTTTGAACGCGGGATGAGTGACGCCGATCGCCGAACCCGCGATGACAAACTGGCTATACTTTCCTTTGAGTTGGCGATCGGCGAGATAGTTGCGCACCGGCTCCTGCAGTCGCGGGTCGATACAGGCCAGCACCATAGCCTCATAATTGCCTTCAGCAGCCCAGGCCATATTGGGTAATAGCCCCAGGGCGGCAGTTACTCCGGCGTAGCGCAAAAAACTGCGCCGGTCCGAATTCGATGCGAGCAAACCATGCGCCGAACCACCACAACATCCACATACGATTTTCGAGGGCACCGGAAATCTCCGTTTTAATTGAACCTGCTCAACGGCCAAGCATCGACCGCGAGGGGAGAAGTTTATTTCAGCCCTTGGCCGACCGTACACCGCGCGTTTGAAACCAGTGAGTAAGAGTCGGTAACGCTGGTGTTGCAGTGGCAAGCGGGTTCACCGGTGTCAGGTCGACCGTTTAGCCATAGCACTGCGCTCTGTGGCAGCGTCGACTTTGGCCGAATGGTGTACCGCAGGCAATGAACGTGAGCGCTGGTGGAGATTAACAGCCAGGTGTGGAGAAATGGGCCGGTCAGTGCCGTCCTTGATGTGACGCGCCGGTGTTTCCTCATTCAGACAGAAATCGCATGCCGTCTACCTCGAGGTCGGCTGAAAACGTCCAGCCGATCGCGACGATGGCTAAAGTAAAAACGGGGTTCGCAGGTGATGGTCGAGTGTTCCACCCGCCTATTGGTTCACCTTCCCCCCAATCTTATTTGATGCTATTTCCGCGTCTTCCACAGCGATCAGGAAACCCCCCGCTGCCAATATGCACAGCGTGACGGATAACGACACGCTGACCGGTATCTTCGCCAGACCGAAGGTGTCGGCGACGAAAATCTTCGCTCCGATGAAGACCAGCAAGATGCTCGGCGCATACTTGAAAGAGTGGAACCGTTCCACCATGGCCGCTAGGGCGAAGTAGAACGCACGAAGGCCTAGGATGCAAAGATGTTCAATGTGCAAACCAAGAGCGGATCGGTGGTGATCGCGAAAATGGCCGGGACCAAGCCCGCGGCGAATATGACGTCGGCCACCTCCACCATGATCAAGAGAATCACCAGCCGAGGGCCGTGCTCAAGTGGATAGAACCGAGCATTCGACGTCTCAGCAGAGCCGCCGACGATAGAAGGGATAACATTCAAGATGCATGTACCGGAGCGAATCCAGGGAAGTTTTGTTGACTATACTGCTCCATGGTGACGAGTTTTCCTGAGGCCACCGACCAGAACCCGGCAACGCCGCTAATACCGGCGTCCGCAAAAACAAGTAGATGAGGCGCATGTGGAAGAACTCTTGCTTTTCGTTGCGGTCGGATTCGCCGCCCAAGTTGTGGACGGTGCCTTGGGCATGGCCTATGGAGTAAGCGCAACCGCCGTCCTGCTGAATTTCGGCGTGACGCCAGCCGTCGCGAGCGCAACGGTCCACGCGGCGGAAGTATTCACGACCGGAGCGTCGGGCATCTCACACTGGCGCCTGGGTAACGTGAAGAAAGAGCTGTTCTGGAAACTCGTCCTGCCCGGCGCCGTTGGTGGAGGCGTTGGCGCTTATGTGCTGGTGTCTGTGCCGAGTGAGAATATCCAGCCTATCGTAAGCGTGTATCTCTTCGTGTTGGGCGCGGTGATCTTGCTAAAGGCTCTGCGCCGAAAGCCAAGACCGCCATCAGAATTGAAACACACGCGTGCCCTTGGCTTTGTTGGTGCGGCACTCGATGCCCTCGGCGGCGGCGGATGGGGGGCTACAGTCACCGGTTCTCTCATCGGCAGGGGTCTGGAGTCACGTTTCGTCATTGGCACATCCAATGCCGCAGAGTTCTTCATCACTACCGTGATTTCACTGACTTTCCTGGGGACAATAGGCCTTGAGCTATGGCCCATGATCACAGGTCTCATCATCGGTGGCGTCGCCGCCGCCCCCTTTGGCGCGCTGCTGGCGCGCCATACCCCCGACCGGGCGCTCATGGGCCTCGTCGGCGTCCTTATCATGGGTTTAAGCACGCGAAACCTTATTCATCATCTCGGTTAGGAATGCCGCGCCGGGCGCGCCTCGCGCCACCGTACCTATGGAAATTGACCAACCATAAGATTGGGCGCTGCAGCCAAGTCCTGGCCCAACTCATACCCACGGGCGATCCGGCTTTCCGGCGCGCGAGTATGACCCTCTTCATTGACCTTAATAGAGGCCAAGGACGGCGAGTTGAGGCTGAGAGGGTCCGCATTAGCGGCGCTTGTGCCAACGGCGAATAACTCTCCGAAAGCGGAGTTCATGCTTTTACACAGGAATGGCGTGCCGTCGGTGATGAAAGTGGGTACGTCTGGACCATACTAATGAAGTTAGATGGCAGGTTGATCTCTGTGAAAGCGGCATCGGCCGTGCCGGCGGTAAAGCGCGGCACGGCCCTGCGTCGCGTGTTAGTCGGGGACGATCTCGCTTGCTATCCAGATCGAAGAGATCGCACCAATCACCATCAACGAAATCACGAAGAGTTCAAACATGACGTTTTTCCTGAGGAAGGTTGTGTTTCGATACCCAGCTTATGAGGAACATCACGCGCTCTGCGCGCTGTCCTCTCATGCCGGGACTTGGGTGCGCTGTGACTGCTGCCGCCGGTAGTCCGCAATCCGGTCTAGGACCGAAAAGCGGATCTTTTCGAGATTAAGCAGACGGAAGCGATTGGGCTTTTCCTGCATCCGCTCATCTTCGATTCGATAGCCCAGTATTCGAGACTGGAGAACCAGCGTGCGGAATTCGCGATAGTCGTAATAATCCATAAGCCACACTCCTTTGAGGTTTCATGGCTCGGATTCGACTCGATGTGTCTATGAAAAGAAATCAGACCTGCACCGAGTAAACCCGATGCGGTCCGACATCGCGGATGTTCTTGAATACATCCGCCAGAGGGGCCCGGCCCGCACCAGGAAGATGGGGCCGTTTGATCTACTTTTCAAGAATCAGTGGGAAACAATTGGCGACAAAGTGTAACAGGGGTCCGCCTGCCGTCGTTGCAGGGGCCGGTCGCATTAGAGAGACCGGTTGCATGAGCAGGCGAGCGATGGAGCGGGGCGCTGTGAAAGAGATTCCATTTGATGAATTAGCGAACACCTGCAAGACGGCCGACGTGGGGCTGCGTACATTCAGGCGCAGGCCAACGTCGCCAAATGACGGCACAGCGTATCGAAGCTTGATTGTCACGAACTAAGCGACCGTGTAGGGTTAAAGCTAGGCACGTATGGGAAAAGTGTTGCGCGCCCGCCTATGCGCGCAACCAGACTGTCGGGACATCCGGAACACTATCGTGTCGTTAAACTTGCCGAAGTTGCAATCATTCTTCGACCACTGGCGTCGACTTGGGAGCGGGCATCAATTGCCTACGCTCCGGAGTTACCTGGACGACCCCCCCTTTGAGTTCCAACCGTTCGTAACGATCACTGATATGTACTCGGCCGATGCGATCCGCATTCGGTTAATGGGTACCAGGCTCGCGAACGCGGTTGGTGAACGTACGGGAGGTGGGTTCAAAGACTCATTCACCGAACGGGCTGCCAGCATAGCTGGGGAGCTGTCGTGGGCTGCTGGCCAACAGAAGGCTGGCTATGTGGCCTTGCGCAAGTTCAGTTCCCAACTGGGTGGAGACCTCATGTGCCCGACGATCAGCTTGCCTCTTACGAACGCCAACGTTCCCCACGTGATAGTAACGTATTTTGATGTGCAGGATCGCAACTCTAACTGGACCGTTCAAAGCGCGGCTAAGAAGATTGTCGCTGTCGAATTCAAAGAGTGGATCGACGTCGGTTGTGGGAAGCCAGAGGCGGTTAAAACAGGATCTGGCGAAGTCTTGAGGCTCTAACGATCGATTTGCGCCCAAGGTGGTCGGTGCGTCCTGACCCTGGCTCTCGTGATGCTAGCCCCCGTAATAGTAACACGGGGGGGCTCAAAATACCCCGGCGCGCGCCATATCACACACCAGGCACGGATCGTTCGTGGCGGCATCGCCATCGCCGATCCGTTCTAGCCGCAAGTGCAGCAAACAAAAACGGCGCCGTCCCTGCGGGCGGCGCCGTTGATGTGGCCTCGAGAGGCGGTTTTTACTGCACGATGATCAGGACGTCTTCGCCGCCGCGCTTGATGAACAGGGCGGTCTGGCGCTCGGAGTCCTTCATGGCTTCGGTGAACTCATCGACGTTGGCGATGGCCTTGCGGTTGACCGAGACGATGATGTCGCCGGGCTGCAGACGCGACTGCGCCGCCGGGCTGCCGCGCTCGACGTTGGTGACTTTCACGCCGGGCGTCTTATCGGTGGCGGGATCGGTGTTGCTGAACGTCGCGCCGAGCAGGGCCGGCGTGGTCTCGGCCTTGGCTTCGACGGTCTGCTGCGGCGGCTTACCGATGGTCAGCTTGAAGTTCTTCTTGGAGCCTTCGCGCAGGACCGAGAGGTTCACCGATGTGCCGAGCGTCATCATGCCGATGCGGTTGCGGAGCTCGGTGCTGCTCTTGAGCGGTGCGCCGTCCAGTTCGATGGCGATGTCGCCGGCCTTGAGCCCCGCGGCTTCCGCCGGTGAGCCTTTGACGACGGCGTTGATCAAGGCGCCTTCGGTGCGGTTGATGCCGAGGTTCTTGGCGAGTTCGGGAGTCATGTCGGCGATCTGCACGCCGATCTGGCCGCGGCGCACTTCGCCGTAGGCGATCAACTGGGTCATCACCGACTTCACCATGCTCGTCGGGATGGCGAAGCCGACGCCGACGTTGCCGCCGGCCGGGCCGATGATGGCGGTGTTGATGCCGATCAGCTCGCCCTTCAGGTTGACCAGCGCGCCGCCCGAGTTGCCCGGGTTGATGGACGCATCGGTCTGGATGAAGTCCTCATAGCTTTCGATGGAGCCGCCCATGGAGCGGCCGAGGGCCGAGACGATGCCCGAGGTCACGGTCTGGCCGAGACCAAAGGGATTGCCGACGGCCAGAACATAGTCGCCGACCTTCATGGCGCTGGTATCGCCCATCGGCAATGCCGAGAGGTTCTCAGCCGGAACCTGCAGCAGCGCGATGTCGGTGTCCTTGTCGCCGCCGATCACTTTGGCGGTCAGCGTGCGCTTGTCGCGCAGCGTGATGAGGATGTCGGTCGCTTCGTCGATGACGTGGTGATTGGTGAGGATGTAGCCCTTCTTGGCGTCGATGATGACGCCCGAGCCGACCGACGAGCGCTCTTGCGGCGGCATCTTGTCGGGCAGATCGAAGAAGCGGCGGAACTTCGGATCCTTGAAGAGCGGGTTGTCCTCCATCTCGAGCTTGGCCTTGACCGCGACGTTGACCACGGCCGGTGTGACCTTGTCGACCAGCGGCGCCAGCGTCGGCATACCGTCGCGCATCGGCACGAGGATATCGGCGGCGAGGACGGGCGCGGGCAGCGCCGGCGTCAAAAAGGTGAGGGCAATCGCTGCCGCAGGCAGGAGCCGAAAAATCCGTCCACTCATATGTCTGTGGCCTTTCGTGCCAAATGACCGCCCGACGCCGAGCGGCATTACTGATTATAAGCTGTAAAGAGCACGGGCTCGTGCATCCCCAATGAAACGATGTTACCGCGCCGGGAAAAAATGCCAAACCCGCTAACAGCTATTTAATCTCCCGCTCAGCTAAAAATCTCCAGGCTTTTCAATGCCTTTGCGACTGTGCCACGCGGCGATGACTGGAAGAGAGCCTAAAGCGCCGTGGTCGCCGTACGTTACTTTCTTTCCCTTGACACCCCAGGGTGGGTGAAAGGACCGTACGCGTCATCTATGCATCAGGGAAGGAGTGCGCCATGGGAGATCATCGGGACGTTTTCGGGAAAAATTTGACGCGGAGCGCCTTTGTGCGTGGGGCCGCCGGAGCGGCGCTGGCCCTCGGCGCCGCGCCGCTATCATCGGCCTTGGCGACAGTGCCTAATCCAAAGGCGCCGCCCTTGCACCTGCGTCCGGTGCATAAGAGCCCGCTCATGATCCAGTTGCCGATGATCGGCCTCGGGACGCGCTCCATGAGCAAGACAGAAGCCAAAGCCGTTGCCGGGCAGGCGGCGGTCATTGATGCGCTGTTCAATGGCGGCGGCACGGTTATCGACACCGCGTCCAATTACACCGGTGGGGATTCCGAACAGGTCATCGGCGACGCGCTCGAGAAGACCGGTCTGCGCGGCCAGGCGTTCATCGCCACCAAGATCAGCGAGCAAGGCAAGGAAGCCGGCCTCAAAGCCATCGAGAATTCATTCGCGCGCCTGAAGACCCAGCTTATCGACCTCATGTTCGTCCACAACATGGTGGATATCCCGACACAGCTGCCGGCGTTGCAGGATCTCAAGATGCGCCAACGCGTGCGTTACGTCGGCATCTCCGAAACCAGCGATACACAGGACGAACTCATCAAGCATCTCGACGGTCTCGACTTCGTCGAGTTCGCATACGCCGCCGATTTCCGTCAGGCCGAGAAAAACCTGCTGCCGGCGTGCCTCGACAAGGGTGTCTCGACGCTGATCGCCTTGCCGCTGGGACGCGGCCGCACACTCAACAAGGTCAAAGGCCAACAGGTGCCGGAGTGGGCGAAGAAAGAACTCGCGGTCGAGACCTGGGCGCAGCTGCTTTTAAAGTTCGTCATCAGCCACCCGGCCGTGACCGTCGCCATCCCTTCCACTTTGGATCCCAAGCACATGGTGGAGAACTTGGCCGCCGGCCGCGGGCCCATCCCGGACGCCAAACAACGCGAGCGCATCGCCGCGATTTGGGCTTAAGTCCCCGCCCATAAAGGCCCCAAGAGGCCGGAAGCTCCCATTTCCTACCATTTCGGTAGGGAATGGGAGAAAATCTTCCTAAAATATAATCTCTATCGAAATAGTGGGGAATTGGGGGACGACAAACGATGCCGGGTTGCGAATGATGGGGACAGTGAAATCCGGCTAGCCCCATAGGAGCCTCGCCATGCGTGCCACTTTCCTCGACCAGCGCCGTCTCGGTGAAGCGCTGACGATCACCGCGCTGATCTTCGTGCTGCTGATCCTGTTCGGCCTCGGCCGGCCCGCGCACGCCGCCGATCAGACCATCCTTAATGTCTCCTATGATCCGACCCGCGAGCTCTATCAGGAATACAACACCGCTTTCGCCAAGTACTGGAAGGCCAAGACCGGCGACAACGTCACGGTCCAGCAGTCTCACGCCGGCTCAGGTAAGCAGGCGCGTTCAGTCATTGACGGCCTGAAGGCCGACGTCGTCACGCTCGCGCTCGCCTACGACATCGACGTCATCGGCGAGAAGGGCCGGGTGCTGCCGGCCGATTGGCAGAAGCGCTTTGCCAACAACAGCGCGCCCTATACCTCGACAATCATCTTTGTCGTCAAGAAAGGAAATCCAAAAGGCATCAAGGATTGGGACGACCTGGTGAAGCCGGGCGTCGCCGTCATCACGCCGAACCCGAAGACCTCCGGCGGCGCGCGCTGGAACTACCTCGCGGCCTGGGGCTATGCGCTCGAGAAGAACAACAATGACGCCGCCAAGGCGCAAGAGTTCGTCTCCAAGCTGTTCAAGAACGCCCCCGTGCTCGATTCCGGCGCACGCGGCTCGACCGTGACGTTTGCGCAACGTGGTATCGGCGACGTGCTCGTCGCCTGGGAAAACGAAGCCTATCTCGCGCTCAAGGAATTCGGCGCCGACAAGTTCGAAGTTATCGTGCCGTCGGTTAGTATTCTCGCCGAACCGCCGGTGGCTGTGGTCGACAAGGTCGCCGAGAGCCGCGGCACCAAGGCGATTGCGCAGGAGTACCTTCAGTACCTGTACTCACCCGAAGGCCAGCGCATCATCGCCAAGAACTACTACCGTCCGCGTTCGCCCGAAGCGGCCAGCGCCGCGCCGGTGAAGCTCGCCGACATCAAGCTGTTTACCATCGACGAGGCGTTCGGCGGCTGGACGAAGGCGCAGAAGACGCACTTCGACGACGGCGGCGTCTTCGACAAGATCTACCAACCCTAATCCCATCATCCTGAAGTCCTAAAGCCGGATCGGGCGCGGCCCTGATCCGGAAAACCCGAGACAGCCGCTTTTGCGTTAAATTACCCATTAAAACGATAGACAATAGGAGTTATTATGCTCGCATCCGAAACACGCTCTTCCCGCCGCTTGTCCCTGAGACATGCTCTGTGCGGTTCGGTTGCGATGCTGGCGCTGTGGAGCGCGGATGCGTCCGCACAGGACGCCACCGAGGCGCAAGTGGCCGACGCGGACACGCAAGTCGCCGCCGCGCCGGCTGCGCGCCAAGTGGAAGAAATCACGGTCACGGCGCGCCGCCGCGAGGAAGACGTACAGGCGGTTCCGGTGGCCATCGCCGTGATCGGCGGCGACGCGCTCGAAGAACAAGGCGTCTTCAACCTCAACCGACTGACGCAGCTTCAGCCGACGCTGCAATTCTATTCGACGAATCCGCGCAACACTTTCGTCAATATCCGCGGCATCGGCGCGCCGTTCGGTCTGACCAATGACGGTTTCGAGCAGGGCGTCGGCATCTACATCGACCAAGTTTATTACAACCGCATTGCCTCGGCGACGCTTGATTTTGTTGATGTCCAGCAGATCGAAACGCTGCGCGGGCCTCAAGGCACCCTCTACGGCAAGAACACCACCGCCGGCGCCATCAACATCACGACGCGCCCGCCGAGCTTCGAGTTCGAAGGCAAAGCCGAAGTTTCGCTCGGCAACTACGGCTTCAAACAAGCCAAGGCTTCGATCTCGGGTCCCTTAACCGACAAGATCGCGGCGCGCTTGAGCCTTTCCAACACCGACCGTCGCGGCACAATCTATAACGTTGCGACCACCACGCAGGTGAATTCGCAGGACAACCTGAGTCTCCGTTCCTCGATCCTTTGGAACGCCACCGATACCTTGAGCGTCACGGTGTCCGGCGACTACAACCTTCAGAACCCCATCTGCTGCGCGCAGATCTATGCGAGGGTTGGCACCACACAACGTGTCTTGAACCGTCAGTATGCCGCCTTGATCGCGCGTTTCCCCGGTTATGCGGTTCCGAGCACCAATCCCTTCGATCGCCTGACGGACAACGATGCTCCGATCCGTGCCCGCAACGAGATGGGCGGCTTGTCGGCGCTGGGTCAATGGGATGTCGGTCCCGGGCGAATCACGTCGGTCACAGCTTGGCGTTATTGGGATTGGGGTCCGAGGAACGACCGCGACTTCACGGGTCTGCCGATCACAACGAAGTCCGAAAACCCGACCCTTCAGGACCAATATTCGCAGGAACTTCGCTACAACTACGGCGGCGAAAAATTGGACTTCGTGGTGGGTGGCTTTGGTTTCCACCAGGAAATCCGCACCAGCGGCCTCCAGGACAGCGGCACGGCGGCGAGCGCTTGGTTCCTTGCGCCGACAAACGCGTTGTCGAACAACCCGGCGGTGCTCAACCACCAGACGGCTGTGAACGACATTCGGCTGGACAACACCAGCTTCGCGGTCTTCAGCAAGGTCGACTGGAAAGTGTTCGACCGCCTGACGGTGTCGCCGGGCCTTCGCGTCAACTATGACAAGAAGAACGGCCTCTACGATTCCGTTGTCACCGGCACCAACTCGCTCGGCCAGCGCGTGATCGTCAGCAGCGATCCGACCAGCCCGTCCTACGGCGACCCGTGGACGGCAGCGCAACGCGGCGTGCAGGCCTCGCAGACTTTCCAGGTGGGCTTCAGCAAATGGAATTTGTCCTACGACGTCAACCTGGCCTATGAAGTCGCCTCGGACATCAATGCCTACGCCACGTACGCCCGGTCGTTCAAAACCGGCGGCGTGAACCTGAACGGCGTGCCGGCCCAGGCCAACGGCGCCCCTCAGTTGGACGTTGCGCTTATCAAGCCGGAAAAGGTCGATCACTTCGAGACCGGCGTGAAGACCAAGCTTTTTGATCACGCGACATTCAATGTCACGGCCTTCTGGACCAACATCAAAGACTTCCAGGCGAGCGTGGTCAGCACCGTCTCTGGTAGCACACTGCTGCGCGGCTATCTGGCCAACGCCGAAAAGGCGCGCGTGCGGGGTGTTGAATGGGACCTCTCGGTTCGCCCGATCGACCAGCTGAGTGCTTACCTCAGCGGCGCCTACACCGACCACGAGTGGGTGCGCTTTGCAAACGCGCCGTGCCCGCCGGAACTCTCGGGCGGCGGCACGGGTACGCCTGTGGGACCGGCGGCGACACCCGGCGCCAACAGCCCGGCGAACTGCAATGTCTCGGGACAGGGGATGCCCGGCATCTCCAAGTATGCTCTCTCCTGGGGCGCGGAATATAATGTGCCCGCGGAGTTCTTGAAGCTCGACGGCGCGGTATACGCTGGCTATGACGCCAGCTTCCGTTCGGGGTTCTCGTCCAACGCGTCGCGGTCGGCCTACACCAACATCCAGGGCTATTCGCTTCACAACTTCCGCTTTGGGTTCCGTACGGAAGACTTCGACCTTTCCGCCTGGGTGCGTAACGCCCTGGACCAGGACTACTTCGAGTCCTTGTCGGTGGGCTCCGGCAGCACCGGTTTGATCTCCGCGCAACTGGGCGATCCGCGCACGTTCGGCCTTACGCTGCGGGCGAAGTTCTAGGATAAGATAAAGACGATGGGGACGCAGCGTCCCCATCGTCGCGGCCACTGGCGGAAAATATGAAGTTGAAGCTCCTCACACTGATGCTCGCGTTTGGAATTCACGCCGCCATTGCGGCGGAGGCGCCGTCGCGTATCCTCAACGCGTCTTAAGACGTCTCGCGCGAACTCTTTGCCCAGTTGAACCCTGTCTTTGCCGCGCAGTGGCAGAACAAAACCAAGCAGGCGATCGAGATCAATCAATCCCACGCCGGTTCGACGGCCCAGGCGCGCGCGGTCCTCGAAGGCTTGCAGGCCGACGTCGTGACCTTCAACCAGGTTCCCGACATCCTGGTGCTCGCGGACAAAGGCCTGGTCGCGGCCGACTGGCAAAAGCGCTTCGCCAACAACAGTGCGCCTTATTATTCGTTGCCGGTCTTCCTGGTGCGGAAAGGCAATCCGAAAAATGTGAAGGATTGGGACGATCTTGCGCGCACCGACGTGCAAGCTGTTTTTCCCAATCCCAAGACATCCGGCAACGGACGCTACACCTACCTCGCGGCCTATGCTTATGCGCGCGATAAGTTCGGCGGCGATAAGGCCCGGTCGCTCGATTTCGTGAAGAAGGTTCTGGCGAACGTGCCGGTCTTCGATACGGGTGGCCGCGCATCGACGGCCACATTCATTCAGCGCGGCATCGGCGACGTGCTGATCACGTTCGAGGCCGAAGCCTACGCCGCGCGGCGCGAACTGGGTGACGACAAGTTCGATATCGTCACGCCGTCCGTGAGCTTGCGCGCTGACTTTCCGGTGGCGGTCGTGGACAAGGTTGCCAAGCAGCGCGGATCGACCCCGGTAGCGACGGCGTATCTCGCGTTTCTCTATACGGCCGAAGCCCAAGTGATCCTGGCCCGTAACTTCTACAGACCGCTCGACGCCGGCGTCGCCCAGAAATACGCGGCACAATTCTCGAGCGCGAGACTTCTGACGGCGGACGATCTCGGCGGATGGGATGTCATCGCCAAGGACCATTTGGCCGCAGGCGGTACGCTCGACCAGGCATTTGTGGAGGCGGCGGTGACAAAGTCTTCCACTGGAGCGGCGGCGATTTGCGGCTGCGGCGGAGTAAAATCCAGCCAGTGGTAAGGCATTCCTTTGTCCTCGGGACGAAGGGAAGCCGAA
>CAISTS010000020.1 GCA_903888485.1 uncultured bacterium
GCTGCTGATGCTGTTTCCGTCACCACCACAGGTGCTTTGGTGCCGCAAGGAGGTCAAGAGCGGCGCCGACCTCAAAGGCATGCGGGTGCGCGTCTTCAACAAGTCGATGTCCGATCTGATCGCCGGCTTTGGCGCGGTCCCGGTGACGATGCCATTTGGCGAGGTCACGCCAGCGCTCGAACGCGGCGCCATCGACTGCGCAATTACCGGCACACTCTCGGGCAATACGAACAAGATGCATGAAGTGACCAAATATATGTTCACGCTCTATTCGGGTTGGTCGATTCACTTTCATGCGGTCAGCCTTGCCTCATGGAACAAGTTGCCGCCCAACGTCCAGTCGTTCGTGCTGAAGGAGATCGACGGCTTCAACGAGCGCTTGTGGGGCGTGGTGGCCGAGGAAGAGCAAGACGGCATCAATTGTTCCATTGGCCAGGGCACTTGCAAGTACGGATTCCCCGGCAAGATGACTTTGGCGCGGCCGAGCGCGGCCGATGCCGCGCTGTCGAAGAAAATCGTCTCCAGCGTGATCCTCACCGACTGGGCGAAGCGCTGCGGAGCCGCGTGCGTTAAGGATTGGAACGATTCGATCGGCAAGGTGTTGAACATCTCGTTGGCCGCACCATGACGAGGACTTAAGACTCATGCCACTTGAACTAGTTCGGCGTATTTCTTCGTACGGCGCGTGGGTGGGTGGACTGCTGATGCTGGCGGTCGCCTTCCTGGTCTCGGCGGAAGTCATCCTACGGTCATTTTTCAGCTACGCGCTCGCGGCGGGGGCAGAGATATCGTCGTACGCGCTGGCAATCGGGCTGGCCTGGGGGTTTTCCTTCGCGCTAGTGCATCGCGCCCATGTAAGGGTCGACGCGGCAGTGCGCCTACTGCCTCCGAAAGTGCTTGCCTGGGTTGACTTGGTGGCCATGGGCGCGCTGACCTGGTACGCGCTGCTGCTGGTGGTTCATGGCTGGGGGGTGTTCTACCAATCATGGTCGCGCGGGGCGAAAGCGATGACTCCGCTGCTTACACCGCTGTGGATTCCACAAGGCTTGTGGTTGGCGGGGCTCGGCGTCTTTCTGATTTCGTGCATGGTCGTCCTTACCTATGGCTTGTGCTTTGTCGCGACCGGCCGATTGCGCGAGGCGCGCTCGCTGATCGGCAACGTGACGGTCGAGGAAGAAGCCGGCTCCGAGATCGAGGATGCCAAGCAGTTGCTCGGGAGCGGTAGCCGATGATCGCTGTAAGCCTGCTTTTGCTGATTACGATCTTGGCGATCGGCATCCCGGTCGGTGCTTCCTTGGTTATTCTCGCTCTGGCCCTCGCCGGAATTTACTCGCCGTTCCCGCTCGTCAAGGCGATAGGTGAGACGAGCTGGGGCGCTTCGAGCGACGTGATCGTCGTCGCGGTTCCGATGTTCATCCTGATGGGCGAGCTGATGCTGCGCTCCGGCGTGGCCGAGCGCATGTACGACGCCATGGCCAAATGGTTCTCGTGGCTGCCCGGTGGCCTCATGCACTCCAACATCGGCGCGTGTGCGATGTTCGCGGCCACCTCGGGCTCCTCGGCTGCCACAGCGGCGACGATCAGCACTGTGTCGCTTCCGCAAATGAAGAAGCACGGCTACAACGTCAGCCTGTTCACCGGCTCGCTCGCGGCCGGCGGCACGCTCGGCATCCTCATCCCGCCGTCAATCAACATGGTCGTCTATGGCGTGCTTACCAGCACGTCGATCCCGCAGCTCTATCTCGCCGGATTCATTCCGGGCTTCCTGCTGGCCGCGTTGTTCATGCTGACCATCATGATTGCATGTCTGATCAAGCCGGAATGGGGCGGACGCAGGATAGAGGTCAGCTGGGCGGAACGGTTTCGCTGCCTTCCGGACCTCATTCCGCCGTTAGTGTTGTTTCTGATCGTCATCGGGTCGATCTATGCCGGCTGGGCGACGCCGACTGAGGCTGCATCGCTGGGTGTGGTGGCGACGTTGGCGCTCGCGGCCATCAATCGCCGCCTGAACATGAGGGTGCTACTCCTCGCGTTCGAAGGAACCATGCGCTCCACGGCGATGATCATGCTGATCTTTGTCGGCGCATTTTTCCTGAATTTTGTGTTGTCGGCGATTGGTCTCAGCCGCGAGATCACTAACCTGATCACGGCCCTGAAGCTGTCGCCGCTTGAGACGATGATTGCAATCGTCATCTTCTACCTCGTCCTAGGCTGCTTCATGGAGACCATGGCGATGATGATCACGACGGTGCCCATCATCGTGCCCATCATCATCGCGATGGGCTACGACCCGGTGTGGTTCGGCATCATCATCATCATCCTGGTCGAGATCGCGATGATCACACCGCCGGTCGGCGTCAATCTCTACATCGTTCAGGGCATCAGGCGCGAAGGCTCGCTCAACCAGGTGACCATCGGGGCGCTGCCGTTCGTCATCACGCTGCTCGTGATGATCGCCGTACTCATCGGCTTTCCCGACCTGGCCATGTGGCTGCCCAACATGTGGAAAGCATCGCTGTAACAAAAGGAAAATCAGGATATGACCATGATCATCGACTGCCATGCCCACGTCTTCATGCACTGGATCACTGCGACCGGGCATCCCACACGCGAAACTCACAAACGTTACATGCAGAGAATGGTCACTCGCACCGTAGCCAGCACGTTCCGTGCACGTGATGGGGCCAAGGCGGATACCAAGGCCTTGTATCGAGCGGACGATACGGGCTGGACCGGGCTCACGGACGTCGATTTCCGGGTGGGCAAATACGGCCAACTCGAGTTCACCGACAAGGGCGAGGACTACGTCATCCAGTACATGCCGGTGGGCATGCAGGAAATGGTGGCGCCACCCGAGCTGATGCTCGCGCAAATGATGAACGCCGGCGTCGATCATTGCGTACTGCAGGCTGGCGGGGCGTACGGCTCGATGACGGAGATGAACGCTTATTCGGCGCGGCAATACCCGGCCAAGATGACGGGCCTCATGCACGTTGATGAGGCGATGGCCGGTCATCCGGCGCAGCTTGCCGAAATCGACCACGCCTTCGATGTCCTTAAACTGCGCGGAATCTATTTCAATGTCGACGCGTTGAGCCGGCATGGCTTCCCTTGGGCGTTGGACGCACCGCAGATGGCCCCATTTTGGGAGAAACTCGCCAAGC
>CAISTS010000021.1 GCA_903888485.1 uncultured bacterium
GTGCGGGCCGCGTGGTCCGCATACCCGACAGAAACGATTTGGCCCCCCGCCGGGTTGCTGCATACCAGCTATGCAGCAATGGATGCCCGCTAAACGCTTGCTTTTGCTTCAGGCTCGGCGGAGGCGGGCCCTTCGACGGAGGGCGGTGCTTCGAGGCCGTCGCCCGTACCCAGACCGGGGCGGAGCGGTTGGGGCGGGGTGATGCCGCGGGCGGAAAGCTGCTTGTTCACCGTCTCGATCAGCAAGTCCGGGGAAACCGGTTTCATCAAATAACCATCAATGCCGCGGCGCATAGCGGCTTTGTAGGTACCGGTGTCGGTGCGACCAGTGAGGACGATGATCGGCAAAGCGCGCCGGCGAGGTGATTTGGCTTCGCGGACGCGCCGTATCAACGCGAGGCCGCTAGCGTTAGGCAGCACCAGATCGATCAGGGCGCACTGAATGTTCAGGCCGCGATCCTTGAAGATGTAGAACAGCGCCTCTTCGGCGTTACCGGCGCAGACGACGTGCTCATGCCCACCGGCTTTGAGGAAAGCCACGATGAGATCGCGGACGGCGGGCTCGTCCTCAACGACCAATATGCAAGGTAGCGCGCGGACCATCGCTAAAACGGCAAGGAGTTTCGAGGGAGCGCCAAGATACTGAATCGAGGCCGAGCGGCAAGGCAGTTTCGTGTTAAGAGCCTGTCGCAGCTGGGGACTCTGTGGGTTAGGTCCTGCGTGCGCGGGGTCCGGCGAACAGCCAGATCAGCCAGCCGAGAAGCGGCAGGAACAGAATCAGGATTATCCACAGGACTTTCTTGCCCGTGGAGCGGTCGCTGCCGATCACCGAGACGATTGCCCAAATATCTGCGACGAGCACAAGCAGGCCGAAAAAGCCGCTGTATTCAAAGCGCATGATGCCTCGCTCCTGCCAAAAAGGACCCGCAACTATCACACGTCCGCCGAAGGGCCGCAAAGCGGACTGACTAATTCTCTGCGCGCAGCTTGCCGGGCCTGACGGCCGGCACCCGCCAGGCCGTCGCCGCGGCGATGAGTGCGACCGCGAGCGCTACCCAGAAGACGTTGCTGAGGGACTCGCCCACTCCGACGGAGAGCGTGTGGATTTCGGCTGCGGGAATTTTTGCGCGCGCGGCAGGATCCATGACGGTTTGCACCGGATCGTGCGCATTCGGCAGCTTCACGGCGAGACTGAGGTTGAGAACGGTGCCGAGGATCGCTGTGCCGAAAGTGCCGCCCAGCATGCGCATGAACGCCTGGGCGGCGGTGGCGATGCCGCGATTGGTTCCGGCGGCTTCCTGCATGGAGATGTGGTGAGCGGCGTTCATGGTGCCGAGACCGGCGCCGGTCAGTCCTGCCGCGATGGCGGGCCACCAGCCGCCCAGCACGCTTGCGCTGACGGCTTCGGGTACAGAGACGAGGGCGGCCATCACACCGCCGCCGAACACGAGAAGTATGCCGCCCGCGATGGCAACCGCGCGGTAAGTCGTGTGCATCAGTACGCGTGAGCTGAGCGTCGCGGCGATGGGCCAGCTGAACGACATGACCGACAGCGCGACGCCTGAGGCGAACACGCTGTCGCCGCGCACGCCCTGCAGATAGGTCGGCAGAAATGCGGTGATGCCCATGAGGATGGCGCCGACGGTAAATCCGCCGACATTGCAGGCATAAAGTGCCGGCTCGCGCCACAGCGCTGCCGGCAGTAGGGGTTCGGGTGAACGCCGCTCGACCCGCAGGAAAATATAAAACAGCAGCGCCGATACCGCGAATAGGCCGATGATTGCCCAGCCGAGCTTGTCGGCCTGCAGCATAGAGGTGACCGCCAAGGCGATGGCCGCCATCAGCAGCAGCGCGCCGGCAGCATCGATGGTGTGCTGAACCGTGCGCGGCGTCTCCTTGAGGAACACCGCCAGCATCAACACGGCGATGAGCGCGATCGGAATGTTAAGCCAAAAGATCAGAGGCCAGGTGAGCTGTCCAACGATGAAGGCGCCGATCACCGGCCCTAGGATCGACGAACCGGCGTAGACCGAGGCAAGTACCGGCTGGACGCGCACGCGCGCGATGCCAGGGTACATGTCGCCGACGATCGTGAGGGTTACAGGCGCGATGGCGCCGGCGCCCAGACCTTGCACGGCGCGGAAGACGATCAGCATCAGCATGGTGGGCGCGAAGCCGCACAGGACGCTGCCGATCACGAACAAGCCGAGCCCGAAGAACAGGATGCGTTTGCGCCCGTAGAGGTCGGCGAGCCGGCCGTAGATCGGAATCGTCACGGCCTGCGTGAGCATATAGGAGGCGAACACCCAGGCCAGAAGCGAGAAGCCGCCCAGGTCGGCGATGATGGTCGGCATGGCGGTCGCGACGATCGTGCCCTCGACTGCCGCGGTGAAAAGGGCCGCGATGCAGGCAAGGAAGATGAGACGTCGCTGGCCCGTGGTCAGTTTGGGGGACATGGATGTGAAGAATTGCGTGTCGCGCGGGAACAGCCCACCCGCGTTCAGCCTTGAAATATCGCTATTTAGGCCGCCTGTCATGCGCGATATGAGGACACAGGCCCGGCAGTTTTGCATCCCTCAAAGGCCCTTGATTGGACGAGGGGGGCGGTCCAGGCTGGACAATGGTGCCGGGTGATGGAGCCAAGGAGGGACGATGTCGCCACTGCAGTTTCCGGTCACGCTGACCACGGCTTGCGTGCTTGGCCTGATCTATATCGTGCTGATGTTGCGTGTGAGCCAGCTGCGCTGGCGGCACAAGATCTCGTTAGGGGACGGGGGCAACCGCGACCTTTTGGAGCGCTGCCGCGCCCACGCCAACTTCGCCGAATACGTGCCGCTGATCCTGATCATGCTGGCCATCATCGAATACTCGAACGGCAACCCCGCGCTGTTGGTTGTGATCGCGCTGCTGCTGATTGTCGCGCGCATCCTGCATCCCATCGGCATGGCCCGGCCGGCGCCCAATCTGTTCCGTATGATCGGGGCGGGCGCGACCTTCCTGATCCTCGGCATCTTGTCGGTCTGGGGGCTGACTATTGTGATTACGTCCTGAGCGGCCCGTGAAACGCGGCTCGCCTCTATGGTCGCGCGAAGTCCAGGCGTTCCTGGATCTCTGGCAGTCTTTGCGTACGCCCGGCGCACTCATGCCGAGCGGTTATATCGTGGAGGTGTCAAAGGGCGGCGCGATAGTGCGTTACCAGGGCACGCGGCTGGTGGAAGCCTGGCAGCGCGACTTCACCGGCACCGAAATGCATGACGGCACCCGAGCTCAGTATAAGGCGCGGTCCGTCGACAACATGCTGCGGGCAGTCGAACAGCCGTGTGGCCATTTCGCGCGTTATCATTTCGGCAAGGTCGGCGGCGGCCTGTTGGTCGCCGAGTACACCAGTCTGCCGCTCGCCGTGCAGCCCGGCCGTCCGCCGCAGCTCGTGTGCTACATCGCACCCCAAGGCAAGGAGCAAGCCCAAGGCGCGGTCAACTCTGTTAAGGTCACGGAGGCCACCTGGGTGGATATCGGTGCCGGGGTCCCGTCCGAGCCGCCGCATTCGCTGTAGCTTTGATGACCTGGTCGCCCGACATCCAAGCTTTCTTCGCCGCCTGGAATACGCTGCGCGGCAAACGGATGATGCCCACCTCGGAAGAATTCTTCGACGCCGCCCCGGCGCGCTACATGCCGAACTGCTACGTGGTCGAGATCACTGACGACCAGGCCGTGGTGCGATTTCAAGGCTCATTCCTCATGGCGTATTGGCAGGACGACTACACCGGTCGCGAAATGCACGCGGGCGATCGCAGCAAATACAAAGCCCATTCGCTCGCCAACATGCAGACAATTGTGCGGCACCCCTGCGGGCAGCACCTCAACTTCAGCTTCGATACGTCGCTGGGGATTCAAGCCCTCGCTGAGCACATCAACCTCCCGCTGGCCGTTCAGCCGGGCCGTCCGCCGCGGATGATTTGCCTGATCTGGCCGACCGAGCCGGGCGCAACGACCTGGCGTGGATCGACATCGGCGGGGGCGTTCCGGCGAAACCGCCCCTCAGCTTCTCATAAATCCGACTCCAACCCTCCGGCGGCGCTCTCTATACTCCGGCGCTTAACGGGGAGTTTTATTCTTATGATCAAGTCGCGCGCCGCCGTCGCCTGGGAAGCAGGCAAACCGCTCACCATTGAAACTGTCGATATCGAAGGCCCACGCGCGGGCGAAGTGCTGGTGGAAGTGATGGCAACGGGCGTCTGCCACACCGACGCTTACACGCTGTCTGGGATGGACTCCGAAGGCAAATTCCCGGCCATCCTCGGCCACGAAGGCGCGGGCATCGTGCGCGAGGTGGGCGTTGGCGTGACCAGTGTGAAGTCGGGCGATCACGTCATTCCGCTCTACACGCCCGAATGTCGCCAGTGCAAAACGTGCCTGTCGCGCCGGAGCAACCTGTGCACCGCCATCCGTGCCACGCAGGGGCAAGGCGTCATGCCTGACAACACCAGCCGGTTCTCGTGCGAGCCGGCCGGAAAAAAGCGCGGCCAGATTTTTCATTACATGGGCTGCTCGACCTTCTCGAATTTCACGGTCTTACCCGAGATTGCGGTGGCCAAAGTGCGAACCGACGCGCCCTTCGACAAGATCTGCTACATCGGCTGCGGCGTCACGACCGGCATCGGCGCGGTGATCAACACGGCCAAGGTCTGGCCCGGCGCGAATGTCGCCGTGTTCGGTCTCGGCGGCATCGGGCTCAACGTGATTCAGGGGGCGCGCATGGTGGGTGCCGACAAGATCATCGGCATCGACATCAACCCGGCCAAGGCCGAAGCCGCCAAGCGCTTCGGCATGACAGAGTTCATCAACCCGAACGAGGTCGGTGTCGACAAGGTGGTGGCGGCGGTGGTGGACGCTACGAATGGAGGAGCGGATTTCTCCTTCGACTGCACCGGCAACACCAACGTGATGCGCCAGGCGCTCGAATGCTGCCATCGCGGCTGGGGCGAGAGCATCATCATAGGCGTGGCCGAAGCCGGCAAGGAGATCGCCACCCGCCCGTTCCAGCTGGTCACCGGCCGCGTCTGGAAAGGCTCGGCCTTCGGCGGCGCGCGCGGGCGCACCGATGTGCCAAAGATCGTCGACTGGTACATGGAAGGCAAGATCGAGATCGACAGCCTGATCACCCACACCATGCCGCTCGATCAGATCAATCACGCGTTCGATTTGATGCACGATGGCAAGTCGATCCGTTCGGTGATTGTGTACTGATGGAAACGCTTTCACGCGTCCGCAGTTTCGACGGCTGGCAGCTCGTCTGCCGCCACGACAGCGCCTCGACCGGTACGCCGATGCGATTTGGTGTCTATCTGCCGCCAGCGGCGGAGAAGGGCAAAGTGCCCGTGCTCTGGTTCCTCTCGGGTCTGACCTGCACCGAGGCCAACTTCACTGAGAAGGCGGGCGCGCAGCGCGTCGCGGCCGACCTCGGTTTGATGCTGGTGGTGCCCGACACCTCGCCGCGCGGTGAGAATGTCGCCAACGATGCCGCCTCTGACCTGGGCCAAGGCGCGGGCTTCTATCTCAATGCGACCGAGGCTCCCTGGGCGCGGCATTTCAAAATGGAGTCCTGGATCACCGAGGAATTGCCGCAAGTCATCGCGCGGGAATTCCCGGCCGACATCACGCGTCAGGGCATTACCGGCCATTCCATGGGCGGGCACGGCGCACTGACGCTCGCGCTGCGCCATCCGGATCGCTACCGCTCGGTTTCAGCCTTCGCGCCGATCTGCGCGCCGTCGCAGTGTCCCTGGGGCGAGAAAGCCTTCACCGCCTATCTCGGTCCCGACCGCAAGGCGTGGCGTGCCCATGACGCCTGCGCACTGATCGCCGACGGCGCGCGCGTCCCTGAGATGTTCGTCGACCAGGGCACGGCGGATAAGTACTTAGAAGAACAGCTCAAGCCGCAGTTGCTGGAAGAGGCTTGCGAGAAAGCCGGGATACCGCTGACCCTGCGCATGCAGGACGGCTACGATCACTCGTATTATTTCATCACGAGCTTCGTCGAAGATCACGTGCTGTATCACGCCAACGCGCTCGTCGCCGACTAATCGGCGTCGGTGTCGTCCGCGCGCACCACGCGATTTCGGCCGGTTTCTTTCGCCTTGTAGAGCGCCGTGTCCGCGCGCTTGACCCAGGCGGCCTGCGTGAGGTTGCGTTGAAGCTCGGCGAGGCCGATGCTGACCGTGACCGGGCGGCCCTTCAGCAGCGCCGCCTCGGCGATACGCCCGCGCAGGTTCTCGGCCTGAATCATGGCCGCGCTGCCGGGCGTATCGGCCAGGAACAGCAGGAATTCCTCACCGCCCATGCGGAACAGGCGGTCGAGCTTGCGTGCGCGGCTCTTGATCAGGTGCACGAGGTCCTTGAGAACGCGGTCGCCGGCATCGTGCCCGTGCTCGTCGTTGACGCGCTTGAAGTGGTCGATGTCGATCAGAAGGATCGTCGCGGGCGCGCCCGTGCGCTGATGGCGCTCGACGGCGTCATCGAGGGCGAATTCCATCTGGCGGCGGTTGTAGGCGCCGGTGAGGGGATCGGTGATCGCCTGGCCCAGAAGTTCAGACTGCAGTTCGCGGATGACGTCGGTGATGATGTAGATCACGACAATGGTCAGCGCGAGCGAGACCGCGAAGCGTAGCGCGTTGCCTTGACCGAGCGAGAGCAGCACCAAAGGCGCCGCCACGGCGAGCAGCACGAGGCTCGCGGCTACGGCTAAACGCCTGGGCAGCACGAAGTAGCACAAGAGCACACCCGGATAGCACCACAGCGCACCGTGCAGCCCTTCGGTATTCAGCGAAACGCCGATGGCGATGACTGTTGGGAGCAGCAGAAAAGCGAACGGGATCGGCGGGCGCTTCTTGAGGTGGATGGCAATGCCGTCGATGCCGAAGCAGACGACGATGGCCAAAGTCGCTACGCCGAGGAGGATATGGCCTTCGAATAGATCCAGGATTCCGAAAGGCGTAATGAAAATCGCGACCGCGATCGCGAGCAGGAACATGATGCGTTCGCGGTAGAACTCTAGAATATCCTGACTACGGCGCGGCTGTTCTGCCGCGCGTGGCGCCGAAGCGTCGGGTGGAATCATGACTGTGTTTTAGTGGAAAGGTCCTGCAGCTTGACGTGCCCGCTGGGCGTGACCGTCTTATCCTTTCCTCCCCCTAGGGTTAGTGTAGCAGCATTGGCCCCGGCGCAAAGGGCTCGCCGGGTGGCTTTCGCGCGCCGCGCCGATTGCGTTATGATGGGGGCTGGTTGTCCAACCTGGGGTACGCAATGGCCATCACTGGGAAATGTCTTTGCGGCGCGGTGCGTTACACATGCACGTCGCAGCCGATCGCGGTGCGCACCTGCTGGTGCCGCTTGTGCCAATACTTGGGCGCCGGCAGCGCGACGGTGAACGCCGGATTCTATAAAAAAGACGTGACGGTGACGGGCGAACTCACCGACTACGCCAGCGTTGCCGACAGCGGCACGCCCATGCACCGCAAATTCTGCCCGGCCTGCGGCACCGCCATGTTCAGCGAGGCCGAGACGCGCCCACACCTGATTTTCATTCGGGCCGGCACCTTGGACGATCCCGGGATCGCCGCGCCCCAGGCCACGATCTGGACCAAAATGGCGCCACAGTGGGCGTGCATAAACGAGACATTGCCGCAGTTCGAGGGCCAGCCGCCGCCCGCTGGATAACAAGGGGCGGCTTGAATGATTGAGATTGCTCGTGCGCCGGTGGGCCGCATAGCATGTAATAAATCACGGGAGGATTTCATGACCTACGGAATGAAGTTGTTGGCGGGCGCCGCGCTCGCGGTCGGTATGATCGGTACGGCGCTGGCCGCGGTGGCCGAGCCGCCGTGGAGCCCGGCGCAGGTCAGCGTGTTCGAGCAGGGCGGCAAGTACTCCTTCGGCAACGATTACGGCATTCCGTTCTTCACCAACGACCGCGACAAGGGCGACAAGGTTGGCTGCGGCGACGACTGTGTCGGCATCACGTGGTTGCCGGTCTACGCACGCGAGAGCGCCATGCCGCAAGGCAACTGGAGCATCATCCTGCGCCCCGACAAAGCCGCGCAGTGGGCCTACAAAGGCAAGCCCGTCTACAACTACTTCGCCAGCCAAAACCGGGAAGAAGTCGTAGGCATCGCCAAGGAAGACGGGCATTGGCACCCGTTGGAGCCTTAGAACTTTTCAATCTCAGGAAGCGGCGGGCTTCGTCAACTCCGCATCCAACTCTCTAACTTTGATATTCATCGGTCGTGCTCCGATGCGGGCGACGTAGTCCATGATCACCGGGTCCTTCGGCACGAGGCCGAACATCGTAGTCCAGGCCAGCGCGGTGCCCCAGAGGATGTCGGCGGCGGTGAAGGTTTCTCCCAGGATGTATGGGCCCTTCGACAGCTGCGCGATGAGGATGTTCATCGTCGTATCGTAATCGCCGTAGGGCGAGGTTGAGGGCGCGGCGGGCGTGTTCTTCATGGCCTTGTCCATGAGCGCGGGCTCGAAGCAGGCGGCGTAGTAAGCGAGCCAGCGCAGGTAAGGTCCGCGCAAGGGATCGGTGAGGGCGGGCGCCAATTTCTTTTCAGGAAAAAGATCGGCGAGGTAGATGAAAATCGCCACCTGCTCGGTGATCAGCGCATCGCCGTGCACCACCGCAGGTACTTTGCCCATGGGGTTGATGGCGAGATACTCGGGCTTGCGCGAATCACCGGCGCGGATGTTGACGATTTTGACCTCGTAGGGCGCGCCGAGTTCTTCCAGCAGCACGCGCGCCGCGAAGGAACGGCTCTGCGGCGAGTGATAGAGCGTGAGCTTGCGATTGTCGGTCATGTGAGTTCCCCCAATTGTATCCACACACGCGCTGTCGTCCTCGGACTTGTTCCGAGGACCCAGGGTGGCGGCCACCGAAGCGTGCAGGGTGCACCGCGCTTGCTTCCGAAACCCAGCTTCGCAATCCTGGACCCTCGGGACAAGCCCGAGGGTGACGAAAAAACGAAAAAGGGGCTATGCGCGCTTTTTGTCCTTCTGCCGCTCTTGCGCCTTGGCGTAGATGTGGCGCGCGACGAACTCCTCGTAGACCACGATGAAAACGCCGATGCCGAAGATGCCGGCGGCGGCGAGCAGGATGTTTTCCGGCGTCAACAGATCGGGCTTATCGAAATACGCATAGCCCGCGAGCGCGAGGAATCCGACCGCGCACATCAGTCCGACGCGGCGGCCGTGATCGATCATGCGCTTGAGCATGGTTACGCCCGCTTCTTCGCTTTGGTTGTCGTCTTCAGCCGGTCTTTCAAAAACTGCCCGGTGTAGCTGTCCTTCACCGCGGCGATGTCCTCGGGCGTGCCGGTCGCGACGATCCTGCCGCCGCCGGAGCCGCCCTCGGGGCCGAGATCGATGACCCAGTCGGCGGTCTTGATGACTTCGAGGTTGTGTTCGATCACCACCATCGTATTGCCCTGGTCGACGAGGGTGTGCAGTACCTCGAGCAGTTTGCGCACATCCTCGAAGTGCAGGCCGGTCGTGGGCTCGTCCAATATGTACAGTGTGCGGCCCGTGGCGCGCTTGCTCAGTTCCTTGGCGAGCTTGATGCGCTGGGCTTCGCCGCCCGAGAGCGTCGTCGCCTGCTGGCCCAGGTGGATGTAGCCGAGGCCGACCTTCTTGAGCAGTTCCATCTTCTCGCGGATGGACGGCACGGCCTTGAAGAACTCGCAGCCTTCCTCGACGGTCATCTCGAGCACGTCGGCGATGCTCTTGCCCTTGAAGTGCACGTCCAGGGTTTCGCGGTTGTAGCGCTTGCCCTTGCAGACATCGCAGGTGACGTAGACGTCGGGCAGGAAGTGCATCTCGATCTTGATGAGGCCGTCGCCCTGGCAGGCCTCGCAGCGCCCGCCCTTGACGTTGAAGCTGAAGCGTCCCGGCTGATAGCCGCGCGCTTTGGCGTCGGGCAATTCGGCGAACCACTCGCGGATGGGCGTGAAAGCGCCGGTGTAGGTGACCGGGTTGGAGCGCGGGGTGCGACCGATGGGCGATTGGTCGATGTCGATGACCTTGTCGAGCTGGCCGACGCCTTCGATTTTATCATGTGGCCCCGGCAGGTCGCGGGCACCGTAGAGATGCTTGGCGAGACCCTTGTACAGCGTCTCCAGCACCAGCGACGATTTGCCGCCGCCGGATACACCGGTGACACAGGTGAGGGTGCCGAGTGGAATGTCGACGCTGACGTTCTTGAGGTTGTTGGCGCGTGCGCCCTTGACGGTGAGGGTCTTGCCGTTGCCTTTGCGGCGTTCGGCCGGCACCGGCACTTCACGCGCACCGGTGAGGTAAGCGGCGGTGAGGCTGTCCTTGGATTTCAGGATGTCATCGAGATCGCCCGCGGCGACCACCGTACCGCCGTGCACGCCCGCGCCGGGGCCCATATCGACCACGTAGTCGGCGCTGCGGATGGCGTCCTCGTCGTGTTCGACCACCAAAACCGTATTGCCGATGTCGCGCAGGCGCCGAAGGGTATCGAGCAGGCGGTTGTTGTCGCGCTGGTGGAGACCGATGCTCGGCTCGTCCAGCACATACAGCACACCCGTAAGCCCCGAGCCGATCTGTGAGGCGAGGCGGATGCGCTGGCTTTCGCCGCCCGACAGCGTGCCGGAGTTGCGAGATAAGGTGAGGTACTCAAGGCCGACGTTGTTGAGGAAGTGCAGCCGGTCGTCGATCTCGCGCAGGATACGCCGCGCGATCTCCATGTGTTTCGCCGACAGAGTCTTCGGCAGCGCCGCGAACCAGGCGGCGGCATCGGAGATGCTGAGTTCGGAGACCTCGGCGATGTTCTTCTTGCTGATCTTGACCGCAAGCGCTTCGGGCTTCAGGCGCTGGCCATTGCAGTGCTCGCAGGGCTGGCTGGTCTGATACTTCTCCAGCTCCTCGCGCATCCAGGCAGAATCGGTCTCGCGCCAGCGGCGCTGCAGGTTATTCAGCACGCCTTCGAAGGGCTTGCGCGTCTCGTACTTGCGCACGTCGTCGCTGAATTTGATGGTGATCTCGTCGTCGCCGGTACCGGTAAGCACGGCGTTTTTCACCTTGGCGGGCAACTTCTTCCACGGCATGTCGATCTTGGCACCGTAGTGGGCCAGCACGCCTTTCAGCGCCTGAAGGTAATAAGGCGAGGGTACGCTCGAGGATGACCAGGGCGCGACCGCGCCGTCCTCAATGCTGAGGTCCTCGTCGGGCACGACCAGGGCAGGATCGAACAGCATCTTCACGCCCAGCCCATCGCAAGCCGGGCAGGCGCCGAAAGGATTGTTGAAGGAGAACAGCCGCGGCTCGATCTCCTCAATCGTGAACCCAGACACGGGGCAGGCGAACTTGGCCGAGAAGGTGGTGCGCCCGGCATCACCTTTGCTATCCGCGTTCTCGGTGATGGCGATGCCTTCGGCCAATCCCAATGCGGCTTCGAAGGATTCGGCGAGACGGCCCTGGATGCCGTCTTTCACCACGACACGGTCCACGACCACTTCGATGTCGTGCTTGAGCTTCTTGTTGAGCGTCGGCACGTCGGCGATTTCGTACAACGTGCCGTCGACCTTCACGCGCTGGAAGCCCTTCTTCAGCAGCTCCTGCAGTTCCTTTTTGTATTCACCCTTGCGGCCGCGCGCGATGGGCGCGAGCAGATAAAGGCGCGTGCCCTCAGGCATCGTCATGACGCGGTCGACCATTTGCGAGACGGTCTGCGCCTCGATGGGCAGCCCGGTGGCCGGCGAATAGGGCACGCCGACGCGCGCCCAGAGCAGGCGCATGTAGTCGTGGATCTCCGTGACGGTGCCGACGGTGGACCGTGGGTTGCGGCTGGTGGTCTTCTGCTCGATGGAGATGGCGGGTGACAGGCCCTCGATGGAATCCACGTCGGGCTTTTGCATCAGCTCGAGGAACTGGCGCGCATAGGCGGAGAGGGACTCCACATAGCGGCGCTGACCCTCGGCATAGATCGTGTCAAAGGCGAGCGAGGATTTGCCCGATCCCGACAGGCCCGTGATCACCACCAGCTTGTCGCGCGGCAGATCGACGTTGACGGAGCGCAGGTTATGTTCGCGCGCGCCGCGGACTCTGATGGTGTGCAGCGGCGCGGCGGCAGAAGGCTTGCTATTGGAAGGCATTCGCTTTATTTGTTCTTGTTATGTTCGTGCCTTATACGCCGTTCGGCGGACGAGGGCAACGGTTGGGGATAACTTATGAAAATCAACAATTTATCGGACACGTAAACTTAAACATTTGTTCGATTTGGGCCCGGCCTTTAAGGTGCGGGCAGCACCAATGAATCGACCCTAGGAGCAAAGCATGGCCGGCAGCGTCAACAAAGTCATCCTTATCGGAAATCTCGGGCGCGACCCGGAAGTTCGGACCCTGCAGAACGGCGGCAAAGTCGCGAACCTGTCGCTGGCCACCTCCGAAAGCTGGCGCGACAAGGCGTCGGGCGAACGCAAGGAGAAGACCGAATGGCACCGGGTGGTGATCTTCGGAAATCTCGCGGACATCGCCGAGAAGTACCTAAAAAAGGGCAGCAAAGTGTACGTAAGCGGCAGCTTGCAGACGCGCAAGTGGACCGACCAGTCCGGCACCGAAAAGTACACCACCGAAGTGGTGCTCCAGGGCTTCGGCGGCGAGCTGACCATGCTCGACGGCAAAGGCGGCGGCGGCGGTGGTGGCGGTGGTGGCATGGGTGACGAAGGCGGCGGCGGCTGGGATGCCGGCGGCGGCGATGATGACTACGCGCCAAAAGCCGCCAGCAAGCCTCGCGGGGGCGCGGGCGGCGGCCGCGATAAGATGGACGACGATATTCCGTTCTAAAGCTTCAGCCAAATGACGGTCATCCTCCACAAGCCCCGCAAGTATCTCGCGCTCGGCCTTGGGATGACGATCGGGTTCGCGGGCGTCGCGGCGGCGTTCATCCTGCGTGGCGATTGGGGTGGGGTGGTTTTCCTCATGGTCGCCGTGGTCGGCCTTTCAATCACGGCCGAATATCTCCGAGATCAGCACATCCTAGGTGGTGAAACGCTGCGGACGCGCGGCTCCGAGATCCGTTTCGCCGATCTCACGCATGTACGCTACATCCCGCGGCTCTGGGTGAGGCTGCGCACTCCCCATGAGGTAGTGCGGGTCTCGTTACGCCTGGTGGGTATCGACGCGTTCGCCAAAGCGTTGCTCGCGGCCGCACCTGAAGGCAGCATGAGCCCCGCTACACGCGCGGCGCTGGAAGCCGCCGGCGGGGTTTAACCCCTTAGTCCGCCTACTTTCGATCACGTAATTTGAGGCCGTTGCTGCGGCGTGCGACACCCAACGGGTAATTCCATCGGCGGGGGCCATGCGTACCTTTCTGAAACTCGTGGGCGGCGCAGCGCTGGCGCTTGGCATTCTCGGCGGCGGCTATCTCGCCGCGGGCGCCGTGAAGGCCAGCCGTCTCGAGGCGTCGGGCCGCGCCTACATCGAAACCCAGCTGCCGCTGATCCTCGCGAACTGGTCGGTCGAGACGCTGCAAACCCAGGCCGCGCCGCAACTCCTTAAAGCGCTGACCGAACAACCCGATCGCCTCGACACCATCCGTGAGGGCTTCGATCATCTCGCCAAGCTTGGGGCCTATCATCACCTCAGCGGCCTTCACGGCCAAACGTTCATCTTCTCCGCCGGCGGCGAACGCATGATCACCGCGTCCTACCAGGCCACAGCGGTGTTCGATAACGGCGCGGCGCGCGTGCATGTACGCTTGACCCACGAAAGCGGTGCATGGCGCATCCTGGAGTTCTCTACCGATCGGCCGATCTTCAAAAACGAGACGACCTGACTTTTCGCGCCACGCGCGAACGCGTTCAAGCTGCGCGCTTGCGCTCTTTCCCGTGTAGAACTGGTAATTTGGAAATCGGGCGCGCACATGGCACACCGTAATCAAGTGCCAACGACCGGCCGAGACCGATAGTTCCCATTACGCGGAAAAAATATCCGGCTCCCCCCGGTCACGCTGATCACCACACCGATCGATGATCGGTCAACTGGGGACGGGGGACAATGCCGGGACAGCTCTCTGCTCTTTTCACGTGTGCGCGTCGCCTTGCTGCGTCGCTGGTCATAGGCGCGACCCTCCTTACCGCGCAAAGCGCCGAAGCACGTTGGTTGCGCGCCGAAAGCCCGCTGTTCGAGATTTATAGCGAAGGCAAAGAGGCCGAGCTGCGCAGCTTCACGCAGAAGCTTGAAGAGTACGACGGACTCCTGCGCACCCTGACGGGCACGACGGCGCCGCCGCCGGCCACCAAGCTGCCCATCTATCTTGTCGAGAACAACGAGCAGCTGCGCGAAGTCGCCTCGAGCGCGTCAGCCGACGTGCAGGGGCTTTATCTCGCGCTGCCATCCGGCACGCTCGCCATCGCAGTGCGTGAGGACATCGGCGGCGCGAAGTGGCTGTCCGCGCAGTCGATCATCTTTCACGAATACACCCACCACTTCATGTACCAGTATTTCCCGGCCAACTATCCGGGCTGGGTGACCGAAGGGCTGGCCGAATACTTCTCGACTGCGGCCTTCAAGAAGGATCACATCGAAGTCGGCAAGTTCCAGCTCGCACGCGTTTATCCGTTGCGCACGCGCCCGTGGATGCCGGTGAGCAAGTTGTTCAATCCGCCACGCGGCGGCGGCGGGCTGTTCTATCCGCTGAGCTGGCTGACCACGCACTACATCATGGACGACCGCGCGCGCCAGATCGCGCTGACCGAGTTCCTGAAAGACATCGGCCGCGGTGTCGAGCCTGAGAACGCCTTGAAGGCGCGCTTCGGCATGAGCGTCACCGGCCTCAATGCCGAGATGAAGCGCTACCTGAAGAAGGGCGAGATCATCGTGCGCGCTATCCCGCGCAATCCGGCGATGCCCGAGATCACGATCACCAAGTTGCCGGCCTCGGCCGACGCATTCCTGCTCAGCCACGCACGCTTCATGGCCGACAGCCTGATGCCCCAGGACCACATAGATCAAGTGGTAGGCGAGAAGGTGCTTACCCGCGTCCGCCGTGCCGCCGAGAAGTTCCCGGGCGATGCGCTGGCTGCACGCACCCTGGCTGCCGGTGAAATGCTTTACGGCGATCTCGATGCCGCCGACCGCACGCTCGATGCCCTGATCGCAAGCGCACCCGATGACGTCGATGCGCTCTACCTGAAGGCGGCGCGCTACGTCATCGAGGGCCGCCGCAGCCCCGCAGAGCGCGCCGTACTATTTGCCCAGGCCATGCCTTATGCCGCGGCCATCGACAAGCTGGACCCGAACAACTACCCGGCGCTGTACATCTATGCCCTCGGCGCGCTCGCCAGCGGCAAACCGCCGTCCGGGAACACGCTCAACGTCCTGCGCCTGGCCAACCACCTTGCGCCGCAGGTGGACGAAATCAGCCTTGAGGCGGCCGTGGCGCTGTCGCGGGTCGACCGTCCGTCGGATGCCCGGCGTCTCCTCGAAATGGTGGCCTACGGCAGCCATATCACCGACCGCAGTGCCTATGCCCGGCGTCTGCTCAAGCAGGTGTCGTCCGGCAAGTCGCTTGTCCATACCCCAGGCGAGATCCCGCAGCGCCAGGACCGGGCGGACAAGCGGTAGGATACCCGACCGTATTTTGCCGCCCGCTCAACTACTAGGGATGGGTGGCTCCGTGCGTCCGAGTCTCGCGCTTTTCATCGCACCCGCGCGGGGTGTTCCCGGTGGTGCACGTGTGCCGCAGAACAGCGTCCCGTACTATCATCACTTTTGAGATGAGAAATGTCTTATAATTGTCTATTATTTATAGATAATAAAGTTATCCACAATGAACTCCCGCACGCCCCGCGCGAACCGTGGACCACATCAACATTTGTTATGTAGGAGAGCGCCTTTCTGCTAGAGTTTCAGCCGGTTAGGGGCACTTTTCCGGGCTTGGGGACGGGGCGCCACACCGCAACATTTAGTGGGTGGGTTTCCGACGGGGCGAAGGCATTTTCCCGCCGGACATGAACGAATTTTGCCAGAGAATTTGCCAAAGAATTTAGGTGTGATTTCATGCGAGTGACGCGGTGAGCGAACCTGATCCTACGGCCCCGAACGCGGGCCCAACTCCGGCTCCGAGCGGCCCGGGTGGCAAGCCCCCGGCCTTCGACATGATCCCGGTCACAATCGAAGACGAGATGCGCCGCAGCTATCTCGATTACGCCATGAGCGTGATCGTGGCGCGCGCGCTGCCTGACGTCCGCGACGGCCTCAAGCCCGTCCACCGGCGCATCCTCTACGGGATGAAGGAAGCCGGCTACGAGTACAACAAGCCCTTCCGCAAGTCGGCGCGCATCGTCGGCGACGTGATGGGTAAGTATCACCCGCACGGCGACCAATCGATCTACGACGCCATGGTGCGCATGGCCCAGGACTTCTCGATGCGCGTGCCGCTCATCGACGGTCAGGGCAACTTCGGCTCCATGGACGGCGATCCGGCGGCGGCGATGCGCTACACGGAATCGCGCCTGGCCAAGCCGGCCCATTCGCTGCTCGACGACATCGATAAGGACACCGTCGATTTTCAGCCGAACTACGACGAATCCGAGTCCGAGCCGGTGGTTCTGCCGGCGCGCTTCCCGAACCTGCTCGTCAACGGCGCCGGCGGTATCGCCGTCGGCATGGCGACCAACATCCCGCCCCATAACCTGGGCGAGATCGTCGATGCCACCTGCGCGCTGATCGACGACCCGGCGACAACGCCGGAGCGCCTGATGGAGATCGTGCCCGGTCCGGATTTCCCGACCGGCGGCGTGATCCTCGGCCAGTCCGGCAGCCGCGCGGCCATGATGACGGGCAGGGGCTCGGTCGTCATGCGCGGCCGTTGCGAGATCGAGGACATCGGCAAGGACAAACAAGCGATCATCATCACCGAGATCCCCTATCAGGTGAACAAGGCTTCGATGATCGAGAAGATCGCCGAGCTGGTGCGCGAGAAGCGCGTCGAGGGCATCAGCGATCTGCGCGACGAGTCCGACCGGCGCGGCGTACGCGTGGTTGTCGAGATCAAGCGCGGCGACATCGCCGAGATCGTTCTTAACCAGCTCTACAAGTTCACGCCGCTGCAGACCAGCTTCGGCGTCAACATGCTGGCTATCAACGCGGGCCGTCCCGAGTTGATGACGCTCAAACAGATCCTGCAGGCCTTCATCACCTTCCGCGAGGAAGTGATTCGTCGCCGCACGGTTTATCTCCTCGGCCAGGCGCGCAACCGCGCCCACGTGTTGGTAGGCCTGGCCATCGCCGTGGCCAATCTCGACGACGTGATCAAGCTGATCCGCGCCGCCAAGGACCCCAATGTCGCCCGCGAGCAGTTGATGGCCCGCGACTGGCCTGCGTCCGATGTGGCGCCGTTGGTGGCTCTGATCGACGAGCCCGACCGTAAAGTCGTCGACGGCAAGTACAAGCTGTCCGAAGATCAAGCCAAGGCGATCCTGGATTTGCGCCTGCACCGCCTGACCGGCCTCGAGCGTGACAAGATCCACGCCGAACTGACCGAGATCGGCGGCGAGATCGCCGGCTATCTCGAGATCCTGCGCAGCCGTGCCAAACTCTTCCAGATCATGCGCGACGAACTGACGGCGATGAAGAGCGAGTACGGCACGCCGCGCAAGACCACCATCGAAGAGCTGGAATTCGAAACCGACATCGAAGACCTGATCCAGCGCGAAGACATGGTGGTGACCGTCACCAACTCCGGCTGGATCAAGCGCGTGCCGGTGTCGACCTATCGCGCCCAGCGCCGCGGCGGCAAGGGCCGTTCCGGCATGGCGACGAAGGAAGAAGATTTCGTCCGCGCGCTGTACATCGTCAATACGCATACGCCGGTGCTGTTCTTCTCGACCCTCGGCATGGTCTACAAACTGAAGGTCTACAAGCTGCCCGAAGGCACGCCGCAGAGCCGCGGAAAGGCCATGGTAAACCTCTTGCCGCTGAAGGAAGGCGAGACCATCTCGACGGTCATGCCGCTCCCCGAGGACGAGACCACCTGGGGCCAGCTCAACGTCATGTTCGCCACTGCCAGCGGCAACGTGCGCCGCAACGACCTCTCCGATTTCGTCAACGTCATGCGCAACGGCAAGATCGCGATGAAGCTGGAAGAAGAGGGGGGCAAGCAGGATCGTCTTATCGGCGTCTCGACCTGCGACGACAAGAACGACGTGCTGCTCTCCACGCGCCAGGGCAAGTGTATCCGCTTCGAGGTCAGCGACGTGCGTGTCTTCGCCGGCCGTTCATCCGTCGGCGTGCGCGGTATCAAGCTCGCGGATGGCGACGAAGTGATCTCGATGTCGATTCTGCGTCACGTCGAATTCGACACCGAAAGCCGCGATGCCTACCTCAAGATGGCCAAGAAACTGCGTGGCGGCGACGAAGCTGAAGAAGTTGCCGACGGAGAAGCACCGGCCACGACGGCCAAGGTGCTCACGGACGAGGAGTTCAAGCGCTTTGCCGCCGGCGAGGAGTTTGTCCTCACCGCCACGCGCAAGGGCTATGGCAAGCGCACCTCGGCATATGAATACCGAATCACCGGGCGCGGCGGCTCGGGCATCGTTTCCATCGCCACCAGCAAACGCAATGGCGATGTCGTGGCCTCGTTCCCGGTGGGCGACAAGGACCAGGTGATGATGATCACCGACGCCGGCCGCCTGATCCGCATTCCCATCGGCGACGTGCGTGTCGCGGGCCGCGCGACCCAGGGCGTCACTATGTTCGCGACCGGCGAGGAAGAGCACGTCACGTCCGTGGCGCATTTGCCGCTGGAAGAGACCGAAGATGGGGCCGATGCCCCCACTGCCGAAGGACAAGCCGAAACGGCAGCCGAAGGCTGAGATACAAGGCGCTGGCTGACACTGGGGGAAGAGCATGGCTAGGAAGCCGACGGTCCAAGGCGGGCAAGCGCCGAGTGGGCGCTATCGGGTCGCGGTCTACCCGGGCACATTCGATCCCATCACCAATGGGCACCTCGACATCATCAGCCGCGCGGTGAAGTTGGTTGACCGGCTGGTCGTCGCGGTGGCGGTGAACATCGGCAAGGGGCCTTTGTTCACGCTGAAAGAGCGCGTCGCCATGTGCAAGCGCGAGGTCGAACTCCTTAAGCTCAACGGCACGAAGGTCGAGGTTGTGCCCTTCGACAACCTCTTGATGGACTTTGTCACCTCTCACGGCGCCGACCTGATCATCCGCGGCCTCAGGGCCGTGTCAGACTTCGAGTATGAGTTTCAGATGGCGGGCATGAACACGCGCATCAACGGCAAGGTCGAAACGGTGTTCTTGATGGCTTCGGAGCGCAATCAGTTCATCGCATCTCGCCTGGTGAAGGAAGTGGCGCGCCTGGGCGGCGATATCTCTAGTTTCGTGCCGCCGGCCGTCTACCGCGACGTACGGGCCAAGTACAAGTCGTAAGCCCTGTAACACCGCCCCCTCAAACACCTGGGACGGCCCATGCTTTGGCCATGATTCCTGGCCAAAATACCCTCCCTTGCCGAACCGGACCTCCAACGTTATGACTGTGCGGCTTTTTGCGGCCTGCGGGCCTAAGAATGTGATGAAGCGGATGATTTTCCAGCAGTTTTCGGGACGCGCCCTGGTGGCGGTGGTGGTGTTCGCGGCGCTCGGCAGCGCCGCGGCCCAGGCCGCTGTGCCTGCGCAGCCCACGCCGCCGCCATTGCTTCAAGCGAACCCGCCCGCGTCCGCGTTCAAACAGGAGGCTCCCTTGGACCTGGAAAACACGATCTATCTGGACTTGGAATACGGCCGCGTCGTCATTCGCATGTTCCCGGACAAGGCACCTCAACACGTCAAGCGCATCAAGGAATTGGTACGCGACGGCTTCTATGACGGCACCGTCTTCCACCGCGTCATCGACGGCTTCATGGCGCAAGGCGGCGATCCCAAGGGCAACGGCACCGGCGGTTCGGGCACGAAGATCCCCGCCGAGTTCAACGACGGCAAACACGTGCGCGGCGCGGTGTCGATGGCGCGCTCGGCGAACATCAACAGCGCCGACAGCCAGTTCTTCATCGTGCTCGGCGAAAGTGACTTCCTCGACGGCCAGTACACCTATTGGGGCGAGGTAGTCTCGGGCATGGAATTCGTGGACCGCATCCGCAAGGGCGATCCCAACGAGAACGGCACAGTGCCCTATCCCGACCGCATCGTGCAGATGCAGGTGGCGGCGGACGTCGAGAAGAAGAAATAGCTCCCGTATTCGTCACACCCCGGCTTGAGCTGATCGCGGCGGCTGCGGAGGTCGCGCGCGCGGCCATTAGCGACCGCGCGGCCTTTGGCCGTTTTCTGAACGCAGAGATCACAGCAGCCTGGCCGCCGCGGGATATGGCGGATGTGCAGGAGTACTTCGCCGCGCAGCTCGAAAGCGGCGCGGTTCAGCCGGACTGGTGGGCTTGGTATGCCGTACAGCAAAGCCCGCGCGTGCTCATCGGAAGCGGGGGCTTCAACGGCGCGCCCGACAGTGAAGGTACGGTGACCCTTGGCTACGGCGTCATCCCCGAGGCCGAAGGCAAGGGCTACGCGAGCGAGATCGCGGGTGGGCTGGTCGCGTGGGCCGAGGCGCAAGGCGGGGTAAAGCGCATTCATGCCACGACGTTCGAACGCCACCACGCCTCGGTGCGTATTCTCGAGAAGAACGGCTTTGTCTGCAAAGGCGTCAGCTCCGAGGACGCCGCCGCTTCCGAGGACGACCGTCAGGGCCGCGGACGGCTGATGCTGTTTGTGCGCGCGCTTTAACCGCCGGGCTTCACTACATCGACGTTGACGCCGAGGCCGAAAACCAGGTGGCCGCCTAGGTAAGCGGTGTTCACCAAAAGCACCACGCCGATCAGCATTACGAAGCAATAGATCCAACCGCGTCCGGCCGCGAGGGCGTGCCACGTTTGCGCAATATGCTGAGCACAATGGCGACCACCAGGAACACCACAACCGCCAGCACCGCTGCGCCCTGGTGGGCGGCGATGGGGTCCATCGGGAACCCATGTTCAAGCGCATAGTTCGCGGCGATGACGCCGAAAACGGCCGCGAGGGCGGCTGAAGCGATGCCGGCCCACATCAGCCAGAACGCTGTCGTGGAAAGCTGTGTCCGGTCGGTGAGATTGCCGCCGCGCGTGACGATCAGCACGTCGAGCACAAGAACCAATGTGAAAAGAACGATGGGAACGTGGACAAGTGCTGGATGGATTTGATGGATCGGAATCATGTCCGTCCTCCTCCGTTGCATTGTCCGGACAATTTACTCTCAATCGACTTTGGCGACCAGTGCTAGGTGAGATGGCGGCCTGAGCGGAAGTTCAGGCGCTCTCTAAAACTTTTGCAGCGCAATAACGTTGTGTCCCTGCACGAAAAACCCACACCAACGAGGCTGCATGACCCGCAAGAAGAGAAGAAGTCCTGGCGTTAGAATGGCGTCAGCCGTCAATCAAGCGCAGCGGAACCTGAATCAAGGCATCGCCCTCGGCCGCGCCGCCAGCGATGTTATCGCCGCGCGCACGGCCCTTTCGTCAGATCCGTGGGAATGGGCGAGATTCGGGCCGGAAAAGGCAGTGGCCTTCGGGGCGGCGGGATGGATGTGGATGCACTCCCTTACGCAAATCAATGCCCAATCCTTAAGCGCCGGAACGAGCGAGGTAAAGCGCGCCTCTGGACGCCTCGCATCGATCTCGCGTGCTTCCAGTCCCCTGGCGCTCGCATTCGCGCTCGGCAACGACACATATGCGTTTTGGACACGGGTGATCGGGCAGAGTCTTTCGATCGGCACAAACGTCATGCGGGCCCAGTATGCCGCGAACGTTCCCATCGCCCGCGCGGTTACAAGCAACCGGCGGCGTCTATACGCGCGACCGTGACGGCAGTGAGTTGAGGAGGCGCTCTGCCCACAGCTCATAGCCGGTAGCCATCTGGTGGAAGGCGGCGCGGGCGTCGGGCTCTAGGGCGTGCAGCGCACGCGTCCGCATTTCATCGGCTTTGCGCTGATATTCGCTGGCTCGTTCATGAGTATCGGCGGACAGCGGGTGAGTGCGCGGCGTTGATGGGAATACCATCGACCACATTATGCAGAGTGTGGGTGGCAAGCGAGCTTATTTGCGCTGCTGCGGAGTGTTTCCCTGGGGAAAACAGTGCAACAAACGCGTTGATTGTTATTGTTTTCGATTGCCTGCCATGTGGATTACCATGCGACATGCAGCCTCGCTGCGCTAGGCAGCGCACCAGCTTTCGTAAGCTCGCTTTACTCGCCAACGAAAGCTAGGTGTGTGGTGAGCCGGGGTGGGATCGAACCACCGACAACCGCATTAAAAGTGCGATGCTCTACCACTGAGCTACCGGCCCGACCGGGTATCAAATCCGCGCCCAGGGCCGTGGTTTTGCGCCGGGAGCGTCGCGAAGAGGGCGCACCATATTCGTCAGCCCTTTCTGGGTCAAGCAAACCGTCACCTCCGTGATTCCGCGAAAAACCCATTAATTTCCGCGCACTGCGCGGCGTCATTGCTTGCATCCGGGCCGGGTTGAGCTACTTTTGCCGACGGAAGTTCCGCGCTGGGGTCTGAGATGGGGCTGTTGGAGCAATACCCGGCGCTGGGATCATTCCTTGAGCATTGGCGCGCCCTTCCGCGCGAAGGCCTGGTGCCCACCCTCGGCGCCTACCTCGATAACCCGCCTGTAGCGCTGCAGCCCAATGTGGCGATTTCCGATTTGGTTTCGGCGGATGACACTACGATCCGGCTCATGGGCACGGCTCTCGCGCACGCCGTCGGCGAGCGCACCGGGACCGACATCAAGGACAGCTACGGCAAAGACATCGCGCGCTATGTCCGCAAGCTGGCATGGACCGGAGTCTCGCATCCGGCCGGGTTTCTCGCGCGCCGCGGGTTCGCCAGAACCCAAGGTCTGCCCTATACGCTGCAAACCATCACACTGCCGTTGATCGGCAAGAGCGTGCGGCATTGTGTGGTGACCTACTTCGGTTTGGACTACCGCGATTCCCGCAACAACGATCCGAAGTGGTTGGACCAGTCCGTGGGTTGCGAACTGCAAGGCTGGGTCGACATCGGCGCTGGAATTCCAAAGGACTGAGCGTCGACGATGAGCTACCTTCGCCTTAATTGTTTGATGGGCGTCGTTTGACTGGGGTCGGTGATGGGGTTGCTCCGGGTTCTGCTCGCGGTATCGGTGGCGCTCAGCCACTTGGGCGGGCTATTCGGCTATTCCATGGCCGGGGGCCACGCCTCCGTGCAGATGTTTTACGTCATCTCCGGCTTCTATATGGCGACGATCCTCACCGAGAAATACGACCCGCGGTCGGATGTGGCGCTGTTTTACAGCAATCGATCCTTGCGGATTTATTCGGTCTACGTGGTCGCGCTCGCGATCTCGATCGCGGCCTATGTGGTCATGTCCGTGGCGGCCAAGGGCGGCTGGCTGGACTACGTGCGCGCGAACATCGGCAGCGTCGGGTTCCTTGGGCAGCTTTGGCTCGCTTTCACCGGCTTGTTCATCATCGGACAGGAATCGACGCTGTTCATGGAAGTGGACGCGGGTGGGCTTGCGTTCACGCCGGACGGTCCAGGCGGCCCGGTGCCGGTGTGGGTATTCATGCCGATCCCCCAGGCGTGGACGATTTCACTCGAGCTGATGTTCTATGTGCTGGTGCCGTTCCTCATCCGTAACCGGACGGGCACCTTGGTGGCGATCATCTTGGCCTCGCTGGCGGCGCGATTCATCACCTACGGCGCTGGCTATCCCAACGACCCGTGGCTCAGCCGCTTCTTTCCCTTCGAACTCGCGCTCTTTGTCATGGGCATGGTGGCGCGGCGCATCTACGACGCGCGCATCGCGGACATTCCCCGGCGCACGCAAGTCGGTGTGGCGCTGGCCTTCTTCGCCGCGACCCTGGTCATGCGGCCAGTGATGGAAGCGCTGATCGCCGCCGAGATCACCACCGACATCGTCATTTGGCCGTACTACGCCAGCGGTCTGATTGCCTTGCCGTGTCTGTTTGCGCTCACGCGGCATAGCAAAACCGACAGCGCCATCGGCAACTACTCGTACCCGGTCTATTTGATTCACTGGGTGGTGATGCAGTTTTACGATGCGTTTTCCGCCGATGCGGGGTTGCCTGGCATGGACTCGCCCTTGCGCGTGCTGATCTGCCTCGCGGCGACCTTCGCGGTGTCGTGGGTGATCATCGTCAGCGTTGAAGTGCCGGTTGATCGTTATCGCCAGCGCCGGCACGCGGCAAAGCACGCGCCGGTTCCCGGCGGAGCAACTGGTTGAGGGTGCGGCGCGCCGGCCGCTCCACCACGACCCAGACCGCGTAAGACAGTCCAACGATAAAGACGACGAATAAGGCGAAGGCGGGCCAGATGAATTCCGCCGGCGCCTGCAGGCCGCGGTCGACCATAACGCGCAGCACGACCTGGTGCAGCATGTACATGGCGAAGCTGACTTCGCCCAGCACCACGAAGAACGGCACGGAAAGAACGCGCGCGATGCGGCCGCGGGCGCACGCCAGCACATAGATCAACAGGGCAAAGGGAATCGCCGACGAGCCGAAGTGCACCCACAGGGTAACGGCGTCCGGCAGACCCTGCGCTTCAAGCGCGGCAGCCAGATGCTGAAAGCCGACGACGCTAGCGATCACCGCCACGAGCGTGCCGAGTTCGAGTGCCGTGAATCCCACTGCACTCAATTGCGGTTGCGGACGCGACATCCAGATGCGCGCGGCAAACATACCGCAGGCGAATTCAAAGAAGCGTGTGAGCGGGTGCACCGAGATCATGCCGTGGCTGGTGACGCTGTGGGCGGTTTCGCCGCTGAAGGGCGGTAAGCCCAGACCGAGGGTGAGCGCTATCATCAAAATGATCGCGGCGATGCCGCCCGCGACCGGCAGCCAGGCACGGCGCGCGAGCGCCAAGGCGGCGAGGGGATACAGGAGATAAAAGCCGGCCTCGGTCGAGATCGTCCACGACGGCGCGTTGAACGAGAAATAGAACTCCGGCACCGGCACGAAGGCATGGGTCAACGTGATGTTGGCAAGCCCGGGCAAGACCGGGCTCGCACCCAGGCCCCATTGTTCCTTCGGCAAAAGCGCGACACACATCAGGAAGGTCAGCGCGTGGGTCGGCCAGATGCGCGAGAACCGCGCCGCCCAGAAATTGCGCGCGTCGGTGACGGTGGCGAGCGTGCCGTAGGTATAAGTGAGGATGAATCCCGACAGCACAAAGAAGAACGCGACGCCGGCCGATCCCAAAATGAACGACGTCATCGTGCTAAATCCAAATCCGAACGGCGCGGGGCCGGCGGAATGGGCCAGCAGAATCAAGAAGGCGGCGATGAAGCGCGTTGACGTGAGGGGGTGGATTTTGGTCCGGTCGGACATGGAGGGAAGGTGCCCGGGTTCTTGGTTCCGGGCAAGGATTATGCATGCTTATATGGGCCGGAGGAGATTGACGTGGCTGAGCCTTTTCAAATGTTGATCGACACCGCACGGCATACGCCCGATCCGCGGGCGGTGACGACTTGGCTGACGGCCTACCTCGGGACACGACCCTTGAAGGCCAAGATCGAGGCGCTTGCCCGGTTGCAGGCGGAGGTCAAAGCCGCCGCGCCCGAGGCGCGGGTGCAGGGTCTTGTGCTGCGGGTTATCGAAAAGACGCGGGAGTCACTGCGGTAGCCCCACGTGTCCTACTTGCGGATGCGGTTGCCGAGCAACTGGTTGGCGACGCGCGCCTCAACCTGCACGGGGCCGGCGTCCTTAAACATCAACGTGACCGGCAGTACCGCGCCGACGCCGACGGGCGACGTGAATTCTTTTAACGTTACTTCGTAAGCGCCTGGATGAAAGGATGTCCGCTCGCCGGCTTTGATGCGCACGCCGTCGGTTTTCGTGTTGAAGAAGTCATACCCGCGCCACTTGCCGCGCCGGATGACGATCTCACGGGCCGCAGGGCTGGTGGCCGACAGCAACTCGTCGTTGCCATGGCCGTCGTTCTCGACCTCGAAGAATACGCTGGCGGTGCCGGGCTCTTTTGGCGCCATCCGCGCCCAGACGCTGTGAACGTGAAGATCACTGCCCGCGACCTGTGGCGCTGCGAGCGCCGGCGCGACTATGAGAAGAGCGGCTATGAGGGTTGTGATACGCACACTATGTGTACGCCCACCGCGCCGGAATGTTCCGCAAATTCGAGTTCGCGTATCAGGCGCAAGACGCCGGGAATGTTTGCGGCGGCGCCGCTAGTTCATCTTGTCCCAGACTTCGACGTAGTCGTAGGACTTGCCGAGACCGTCGGAGCGCTTGCCTTCGATACGCATTTTGACGGCGCTGACGAAGGTGACGGTCTCGATAGTCGAGCTGCCGTCGTCGTTCTTGATCTCGCTGCGAAAGCTGTTCGGCGAGATGTGCTTGTAGGAGCGCGTCGCTTCCTTGCCGAAGGAATAGGGCTTGCCGTCGTAAGCGCCGACAAAGGTGATGCCGGCTTGGTAGCCGGTGGTGGTCATGTCGAAGATCACGTAGCGCAGGTTCTGGCCGTCGTCCTGCATCACGACCATGGGCGTGTCTTTGTGGACCGCGCCTTCGGGGATTTTGCTCTCGGCCTTATTGCGGATCCATGCGCCCTGTTGTGAGAAGTAGCCTTCCCCGGCGAAGGCGGGCGCGGCGAAAAGAGCGAACACGAAGGCGAGAAAGACGGCGAAGCGCATGGTGATCCGACCTGCCAGAGAGGCCGCGAACATAGGGGATATTCAGACGGTTTTCAGCACAAAATCGAAGGCCCCGGCCGCGCCGCCGTCGCTCATGGCCATGACCAGGTCGGGGCGGAAAAGGCCGTCCCGGGCGTTGCGGGCTTCATCCGGGAAATAAAGCTGGGTGGTCAGCGCCCGCCCGCCGGGGGCGGCGGCTTTGACGTGGATGTGGCGCGTGCGGCCCGGATACTGGCCCGGGGTGATGGTCTCCATGCGGAAGGCGCCGTCCTTGTCGGTGCGGATGTGGCCGCGCAGGATGAAGCCGGTGTTGTCGTAGTGCCCCTGGGTATCGCAATGCCAGAAGTCGAGTACCGCGCCGGCGATGGGCGCGCAGGTGGTGCTGAGGACCTTGCCGGTGAGGATCAGCTTGGGGCCCGTGACGCCTGGTTCGATCAGCGAGGAGCGTTCGGGGGAACGCGGCTTAAAGAACGGACCTTCGTCATTGGCCGCCGTCGGTTCGTCACCGCAGGCAGGGGTGGCCGCACGCACACGGCGCGGGGCTCCGATCACGGCGAGGCCCACGAAGGGCGCGACAAGCAAAGATTGACGACGCGTGAGTGTGTTCATGCCGGCTCCTGCGTTCGCGGGCTCTCACACCAGACGACCGAGGATAGCAGAGTCCTGCGGTGGACCGGGGCCTCTGCCGGTCTAGCTTGCAACCCTGTCATCCGCCGGCAGTTTTCCGGCCAGATCCTCGCGCCGCAGCCACGCGAGCAGCCGCGCCGTCGCGGCCACATGCGACTCGCCCAGCATGAAACAGTGGCCCGCACCGGGCAGCACCTCAAGCTCCGCGCCGACAAACGCCGCGACGGCTTCGTCCTGGCCGGCGGGATGTAGAGGACTATCGTCCGCGCCGCCCGATAGACAGAACGTTGGTCCGCGCGTCCATTTGGGGTCTACCAAAATACGGCGCAGATAGAGATCGTTGAGGAACGCCGGACTTTCGGCGCACATGCGCGCGGCATAGGCGGCGACATCGACATCGGTGTTGGTTGTCAGGAACCACCGCTGCGCGCGCTCGGGTGGGGGCGGTGCCACGAACCGATCCGCACGGAAGGGCGGCAACAGACGCACTGAGGCGATATTCGCCGGTGGGGCCGGCGCCAGCAATACCATGCCGACCGGGCGCACGCGCTCGGCGGCAGCCATCACCGCAAGCGCACCGAGGCTGTGACCGGCAAGCACGACGGGTCCGCCCAACGCCGCGGCGGCTTCAGCCACATCGGCCGCCATCTGTGCGACGCCGCGCGCGGCGAAGTCGGCAGGCGGGGTGAGGCCGCCATGACCCGTGAGATCGACCGCGGCGCAAGGAATACCGTCGCGTGCGAGCGCCGCCAGCGTTTCAGCAAAGCACCACGCCCCATGAAACCCGCCGTGCACGAACAGAACCATGGGCCCTTCGCCGCGCAGCGTTGAAAATACGCGCGCGGAGGAGAGATGGCGTTGCGGAAACTGTGAAAGTGTAAAGCCCAATACTGTCATCCCCGCGAGCGCGGGGATCCATCTTGCAAAACGCATCGTCCGTGCGGATGAGGAATGGATACCCGCTTTCGCGAGTATGACAAGAGAGGATTAACCCGCCATCATCGATGCTGCGCGCTTGCGCCAGCGGCGGCGCGCAGGCGCAGGGGCAGCGGTTGAGGCCGCGAGGGCTTGCAGCGCCATTTCGGTCTGTTCCTCGTCCATCTCCTCGGGCTCGGCCCAGTAGATGCTGAACTTCGTCTGGAAGGCGCGCCACCACTGCGGCACGCCGAGGGCCAGGGGCTCGCCGAGCAGATGCCGGAAAGCCTTGTCGCGCATCAGCTCTTTGGTGGCTTCGATCTTGTGCAAGCCGATCTGCTGTAGAATGGACTTCACGACTTTGTCGTAGGGCGTCTTCATATGCTCAACGCCGGAGCCGAGATCGATGCGCCCAAGCATGATGAATACGAAATCCGAAACGACGCGGTCCTGGCGGCCTGCGGCGGCGTCCACCTGAGCGCCAATCTCGCCCAGCAGTTCGGCGGCTTCGGCCGGCGGATAGAGCGTGCGGATGCGCGCGGTCTCGAGCGCGACGATGCCGGCAAAGAAATAGTCGTCGATGGGCTGCACGTCGAACAACGCGCGGCGCTCGTCATAGCTGAGCTTATGCTCAGACAGACCCTCGTTGAAAATCTTGCTCCAGACGGGATAGATGCGGGCCGCAACCGAGTTCATTTCGGCGAGGAAGTGGCTGACCGCTTCCTTGGCTTCGGCGGAATTTTCCTGAATGTCACTGCCCAGCAATCGGCGCAGTTTCACAACCGTGCGGCGCACCGCAGCGGCGATGCCTTTTGACTTCCGTGATCCCAGCGGCGCGCGCGACGCGCCGCTGTTCGTGTCCTTAGGCACTCAAATACCCCCAATTCCCCGGCCTAACCTTGGCCCTCTCCGACGGGCGCACTCTTGTACGGCGCGCTCTCGCTGACGTGCGTGGGGAGGATGTTTCGGTTTGCAACCGCTAGGAGCCGAAACAACTATTCCGCGAGCTATTCTTCTCATACTTCCGGTCATGCGGGAAGCTCTCTTCTGGCAGCAACACAAATAGGCTATTGATTCCCTGGGGGATTTGGTTGAACGAGACGCGCTGTTATTGCCGCGCGCGTTGAAAAGCCCGGCAAGGGCCGAAGCGCGGATTGGGGTTTGTCGTGCGGGGGACGTCGGGCGAAGTCATGAGCGACTTTGATCTCCAAGCCATGGAGAAGGTCGTCGCGTTCATCGGCGATCCCGACGAGCAGTCGCGGCGCGAACTGCGCCAAATCCTCAGCCATGCTGGCGTCAAGCAGATCAGCACCCACGGCAGCCTCGCCAGCCTCACCAATATGTTGGGGACGGTGCCGCCGGATTTGCTCATGCTGTCCGACGACCTCGACCCCAAGCTCTTCGAATTCATCCGCGACCTGCGCCACAACAAGATCGGCGCCAATCCCTTTGTCGTGATCATTACATTAGTGAACGCCGACCAGGTCGATGCGGTTAAACGCGCCATGCAGTCGGGCACCGACGACATCATCATTAAGCCGGTAAAAGAAGAGCAGCTTTTGCAGCGCCTCAAGCGGGTGATGATGAATCGCTCGGCCTTCGTAGTGACCAGCGACTACCTAGGGCCGGACCGGCGCGCCAAGAACCGGCCGTCCAACATTCGGCGCATCAACGTGCTCAACACCATGCTGGAAAAGGCCACCGGCAAGGAGGTCGATGTCGAGAATATCCGGGGCGCCGTTGATGGCGCCATGAACGAGGTTTTGCACGCCCGACTGGACAGCCACGGCCTGCGGCTAGGTTTTGTGTGCAATGTGGTGAACGAGGCCTACCGCACCAAAAACATCACGCCGGACGTCCTTGAGAAACTCCAGGTTTTAGTGGATGTGCTGAGGGACGCGGCCAAGACTGCCGAAAGGATCGAGGAGCACCAACTGGCGGTGCTGTGCGGCTCGCTGTCGGGCGACGTGGCCGCGATCGCCGGGCGCTATACCGCGCCCACGCCGCGCGACCTCGACATCCTGCAAAAACTTTCCAAAGCCGTCGTTTCTGCAGTGAAACCAAGGGCAACGCCTGATAAATTGGCCGAAGAGACCCAGCAGGCGACGCAGACTTATCAGCAACGCCAGCGCGCCAATTTCACCGAAGCGCAGGAGATTCAGCGTGCGCCCGGCGAGGATCCAGTTGTGACGATGGACGAGCCAGTAATTGAAATTCTGCCCTTGGCCAAAGGGCAAGTTCTGTTCAAGCAGGGCGACCCGGCGACGTCGGCTTACATCCTCAACAGCGGCATTATCGGCATCTTCAAGGAAGTCGATGGCAAGCGACAGCCGATCGCACGCGTCAAGAAGGGCGAATTCTTCGGGGAAATGGCGATCATCGATGGCCGCGCGCGACGCAATTCGGCCATGGCGCTCGAGGACTGCACGCTCTCGCTGGTTTCCAAGGACATGATCGAAGAGAAGCTATCGCATTCGGACAGTCTGATCCGCACGCTGCTGCATATGTTGAGCAACAGCCTACGGATGGTGCATGAAGCCTACGCCCCCAAGGGCCGCAACATCGGCGATGCCATCCGCGAGATGAAGGAACAGGCCCGCTATATCCAAGGCCAGATCGAACACGGCTCGCCGGCACGCGCGAAGGACGGCGCTGCGGCGGTAAAAAAGATGACCGAGATCACCGAGGCTGTGGTTAAGCTGATCGAAGCCAATCCCGATCTCGACCGGCGCACGCCAGCGCTGCCGACCGAAAAGGACCTCGGCTAGCACCCTCGTTCGGGGCGTGCTTATGTGACTGATCGGTATCTGATTACAAGACTGTAATTGCTGCATTTTTCGGCGTTTCTGCGGGCTTGCGCAGGGCGGCGGGCCAGCCTACCTTTTTGCCCGCCGGACAGGGTATGGATGCCGGCAAAAAACAACGTTGGGGAGCACGTTCAATGACTATGGTGGAGATCGACCACCTGTCGAAGTCCTTTGGCGATTTTCGCGCCGTCGACGACATCAGCCTTACGGTGAGCAAGGGCGAGGTGCTGGGCTTCCTCGGACCCAACGGCGCCGGCAAGACCACCACCATGCGCATGGTCTGCGGATTCTTGACCCCGACCTCTGGCACGGCGCGCGTGTGCGGCCACGATGTGGTGACGCAATCGCGCGCGACCAAGCAGGTCATCGGCTACCTGCCGGAAGGCTCGCCCTCCTACGACGATATGTCGGTGCGCAATTTCCTGCGCTTCATCGCCGAGATCCGCGGGTTCACCGGGCAGGAACGCGACGACCGCATCCACCGCGTCGTCAAGCGCCTCGACCTCGGCGACGTCATCGAGCGTCCCATCGACGTCCTGTCGAAGGGCTATCGGCGCCGCGTCGGATTGGCGCAGAGCATTCTGCACGATCCCCCGGTGCTGATCCTCGACGAGCCCACCGACGGCCTCGATCCCAACCAGAAGCACGAAGTGCGCGGTCTGATCAAAGAGATGTCCACCGATAAAGCGATCGTCATCTCGACTCACATTCTCGAGGAAGTCGAAGCCGTGTGCAGCCGCGCGGTGATCATCGGGCGCGGCAAGGTGCTGGCCGACGGTACGGCGGCGGACCTGCGCGCGCTCGTGCCCGGCGGAAACCTCGACGAGGTCTTCCGCTTCGTCACCACCGGCCGCCAGGCTGCGGAGTAAGGGCACACACATGCGCAATGTATGGATCATCACCCGCCGCGAGCTGGCTGCTTACTTCTCCACGCCCGTGGCTTTCGTGTTCATCGCGATCTTCGTCGCCATGACCGGCGCGCTGACGTTCTACATCGGCCGATTCTTCGAGCGCGATCAAGCGACGTTGGACACTTTCTTCGCTTATCACCCGTTCCTGTACCTCGCGCTCGTTCCGGCCGTTTCGATGCGGCTGTGGGCCGAGGAGAGGAAGACCGGCACCATCGAGCAGTTACTCACGCTGCCCATCACCACAACCGAAGCCGTTCTCGGCAAGTTCATCGCCGCGTGGCTGTTCTGCGGTATCGCGCTCGCACTCACGGTGACGATGTGGATCACGGTCAATGTCCTCGGCGACCCGGATAACGGTGCGATCATGGTGGGCTACATCGGCAGCTTCCTGATGGCCGGCGCGTTTCTCGCCATCGGCATCTGCATGTCGGCGCTGACCCGCAACCAGATCATCGCCTTCATCGCCGGCGCCGTGGTGTGCTTCCTGTTCACCATGAGCGGCCTGGACCTGGTGCTCAACATCTTCCGCGGCTGGGCGCCCTCGGCTTTGATTGAAACGATTGCCTCGTTCAGCTTCCTGTCGCGCTTCCAGTCTTTGACGCGCGGCGTTGTGGAAGTGCGCGACATCATCTTCCTCGTCTCGGTGACGGCCTTCTGGCTGTTCGCCACCGTCATCTTTGTCGACGCCCGCAAGGCGGCCTAGGAGATAGCCATGCTTAAGCGCCTCGACGCCACCAAAATTTCGCTGCTCGCCGTGGGCGTGGCGGCGGTTTTGTTCATCGCCGTCAACATCGTCGCCAACGTCTGGTTCGCGACCGCGCGCGTCGATCTGACCGCGACCGGTTCGTACACCACATCGGCGCAGCTGCGTCCAATCTTCCAGAACGTCAAAGAACCGGTGACGGTGCGCCTCTATTACACCGAGGCGGTGGGGCGCATCAGCCCGCGCCACGGCCAGTATTACCAGCGAGTGCGCGACCTGCTGCAGCAATACGCCGGCATGGCGAACGGCAATATCAAGCTCGAGCTCTACAGCCCCGAACCGTTCTCGGATGTCGAGGACCGCGCCGTAGGCTTCGGTCTGCAGGGCTTGCCGCTCAATCAACAGGGCGAGGTGGGTTACTTCGGCCTTGCCGCCACCAATTCGACCGACGACACGGAAGTCATTCCGTTCTTCGCCATCGAACGTGAACGCTTCCTCGAGTACGACCTCACCAAGCTGATCTACAACCTCGCACGCCCCAGTCGGCCGAAGATCGGCCTTATGACTTCGCTCCAGATCGAAGGCGCGCAGGGCATGAGCGAGGAGGCGCTGCAGAAGCTTCAGATGTCCGGCCAGGAGTTGCCGATGCCCTGGGCGGTGATGCAGCAGATCCGCGAGTTTTTCACGGTGCAGAAGCTGGCCAGCGATATCCAGCACATCCCGGGCGATATCGACACGCTGCTTCTGATCCAACCCGAGAACCTGACGCCGCAAGCGCAGCTGGCCATCGACCAATACGTCATGAACGGCGGCAAGGCGCTGATCTTCGTCGATCCAAGCGCTGAGACACAGAACGTCGTCAACCAGCTCGGTCAGCCCGAGCGCGTCAAGGCTGGGTCGATCGAGGCCATCAAGAAGCTAATCGAAGCTTGGGGCGTGAAGCTGGACACCAAAGTCGTCGGCGACATGGATGCGGCCATCCGCGTCAACATCGGCGTCAACAACCGGCCCATCCTGTCCGACTACGTCGCCTGGATACGCCTCGAGCAAGGGCACTTCGATCCCAACGACGCCGTCACGGGCGACCTTAAAACCATCAACATCGCGACCGGTGGTGTCCTCGATCAGGTGAAGGAATCCGGCACGACCGTTACCCCGCTGATCGTCACTGGTCCGCGTTCCATGCGCATGGAAGCCGATAACTTCATCAGCATGCCGGACATCGTTACGCTGTTCCGCAATTTCGTGCCGGCCAACAAGACCGAAGTCATCGCCGCGCGCATCTCGGGCACCGCCAAGAGCGCGTTCCCCGACGCCGCCGACACGATCAAACAATCCAAGCAGCCGGTGCAGGTGATCGTCGTCGCCGACACCGACATGCTGACGGATAAGTTCTGGGTGCAGATGAGCAAAGTCGCCAACCAAAGCATGATGGTGCCGACGGCCGACAACGGCAACTTTGTCAGCAATGCGCTCGAGAACCTGACCGGTACGCCGGCCCTGGCGTCGCTCCGCGGCCACGGCGTGCAGAGCTACCCGTTTACACTCCTCGACAACATCCGCCGCGAAGCCGAGGTCCAGTACCGCGCCACCGAGCAGAACCTGACGGGCCGCCTCGAGGAGCTGGAACAGAAAGCCAGCGCCATGCAGGTGCGTCAGGACGGCAGCGGCGGCGCCGTGCTGACCGACGAGGACAAGCGCACCATCGCGACCTATCGCTCCGACATCCTCGCCACGCGCCGCGAGCTGCGCGAAGTGCAGCGGGCGCTGCGCGAGAACATCGACAACCTGCAGAGCACGATCACCTTCGCCAACATCGGCGGCGTGCCGATCGTGTTCGGCCTGATCCTGATCGCCGTTGCCGTGGCGCGCCATCGCCGCCGCAAGCGCCGCGCGACAGACGTTTAAGGGGACGCCGCCATGCAGACAAAAACCTTCACGATCCTCTCCGCCGTCACCGGTGTGGCCGTACTCCTGGCCATCGTCGCCATCCTCGGCCAGCCGCGGTTTGAATCCACCGATATGGAGGGCGGCTCGATCCTGCCCACCTTGGTGAAGGATTCCGAACGCCTGAAGACCGTGGTCATTCGCCAAAACGGCGAGACCATCTCGCTCGACTGGGATGGGAAATTCTGGCGCGCCCGCGAGAAACACAACTACCTCGCCAACACCGAGCGCGTGAGCAATCTCCTCGTTACGCTGGCCAAGATGACCAAGATCGAGGGCAAGACCAAGCTGCCCGAGCGCTACAACCGCCTGGAGGTCGAAGACCCGACGAGCAAGAACGCGCGTAGCCGGCAGGTCTCGCTGATCGACAAGGACGGTAAAGAGATCGGCAGCGTCGTGCTCGGCAAGAAGCAGTACAACATCGGCAGCCAGGGCAATAACACCTACGTGCGCCTGGCCGGCGATCCGCAAGTCTGGCTGGCGGCGGGCGAGGTGGAGGATAGCTCCCTCGGCGTCAGCGACTGGCTGGTGCGGGACATTACCAACATTCCGGCCGGCGCCGTGGCGCGTGTGACCGTGACCCATCCCAACGGCGAGAAGGTTGTCTCCGAGCGCCCGTCGCCCGAGGCGCCGAACATGGTCGTCCAGCGCCTGCCCAAAAGCGCCGCGGCCGCGTCCGACGGCACTGCCGATGAATACGGCCGCGTGCTGACCGCGCTGACGTTGGAAGACGTGGCGGCGGCGGCGGATAAGCCGTTCCCGAAAGATTCCACCATCACCGCCGTGGTCGAGGGCGTGGTGGGCTGGACGGTGACCATTGAGCTGGCCGAGATCGACGGCGTCGATTGGGTCAAACTGAAGGGCGAGCAGCCGAATAAGTCCATGGCGAAGGCCGGGGACTCCAAGATGGTCGACCTCAGCACCGACTGGGCGGCGGTCATCGACGCGCTTAACGCCCGGGCCGAAGGCTGGGCGTTCCAGGTCGGGGCCTATCAGATGGCGCCGCTCAAGAAAGCCATGACCGACCTCCTGGCCAAGGGGCCCGCCGGCTAACGCGGTTCTCCCAATCAAGCTCTCTGGATTTTTTGCCCCGGCTCAGCCACCATTATCCCGCACACTGTTGGGTGGGGACCCGTCATGAGCAAATTTTTTCTGTTGCAGGCGATCTACTGCGTCACCGGCATCCTTTTCTTCGTGAACGACCTTTATAAAAAAGTCCCGATGGGCAAGGGCATCGTGAATGCCTTCATCTGGCCCTATGCGCAGTGGCCGGTGATGAAGGGCTACGCGATCGAGATGCTCGATCCCGTCCTCGGGATGATCAACTAGAGATCCTGTTGCGGTGACGGGCGAGCGCGGCCATCAGACGTTCGCGCCGCTTCTGGCACGCCGAACACGGCAGGATGAGCGCAAGCCCGACAACAACGGCCACGGTGATGCTCGTGATCGCCATCAGCACCGTCACGGCGCGGGCTCAGCTGCCGTGGGTGCTGTTGCCGCTTCGGCCGCAGCGGCTCTGCGGCGGACGGCCTCGGCGCGCACTGAATCCATGATGCGCGCGATGTTTTCGTCGGTGATCTGATCTTCAAGGCTGAAGAAGTCGGCGCCCTGAACTTTCAGATTGGGCCCGTGCATGCAGTTGTTCATGCAAGGCCCCCGCGTGATGCTGGCGGGGATGCGCTCCTCCAGAATCATGCGCTCCAAAAGGTCGGCAAGGCCGCGGCTGCCGCGGCCCGCGCAAGACGGCAGCCTGTCCGTGTTCATCCGCTTGTTGATGCAGACCCTCACGGTAAACAACGGCTTTTCGGTGGGACGCCACTCGCCTTCGATCATGGCGCCGATTTTAAAGCCGCGCCCGCGAGAATGATACGGATGGTTTCGGACCAGAGACCGTAGGACCCGATGTCGGCCACGGGCACCCAGCGGGCTTCGCCGGCGTCGTCGCCCGCAACCGGCTCGCCACTGACCCAGTCGGCGCGGTAGTCGATCAGGCTGAGATGGCGCGCGATGACGCCGTTTTCGCGGAAGATGGAATCCACCACGTCGATGAGTCTAAGGCCGGCGATGGTAACGCCCGTTTCCTCTCGCACCTCGCGGTGGGCGGTCTCTTGCAGGGTCTCGCCCCATTCCTGTTTACCGCCCGGGATGCTCCACTCCCCAAGGCGCGGTGGGCGGGCGCGGCGGATCAACAACACGTCCTGCCCGGTCTCGCCGGGGCGAAAGATCACGACACCGACGCCGACGACGGGCTTAGGGGCGGCCCTCTTAGCGTCAGATGGATCGCTCTCAAGGTTGTTCATTGTCGCCAGCGTTACTGTGTCGCATGATGATGGCATGACTGATCCCGCCGCACCAAGTCCTCCAGGGAGGCCGCTCAGCCTGCGCCGCTCGCTGGCGGCGCGCTTACGCAATTACTTCTTGGCCGGCCTCTTGTTCACCGCGCCCATCAGCATCACCCTTTATGTCGCATGGCTGGTGGTCGACTACATCGACACCCTGGTTACGGGGTTGATTCCGCCTGCGTACAATCCGAACACCTACTTGCCGTTCGATATGCCCGGCATAGGCATCATCATCCTGGTGGTGGCGCTGACGCTGATTGGGTTCCTGACGGCCAATTTCCTCGGGCGCATGATGAGCCGCCTGGGCGAGGCGATTGTCGCCCGGCTGCCCGTCATCCGTAGTTTCTACTCGGCGATCAAACAGATCTTCGAGACGGTCTTCTCGAAGCAGACCCAATCGTTCCGCGAGGTGGTGCTGGTGGAGTATCCCCGCCGCGAGATGTGGGCGCTGGGCCTCGTGATCGGCAAGACCGCGCCCGAGGTGCAGGCCCCGGTGACCGATGAACTGTTCAGCGTGTTCATCCCGACCATGTCGTTCACCTCGGGCTATCTCGTTTTTGTTCCGCGCAAGGATATGCGTACGCTCGAGATGAGCGTTGAAGAGTGCCTGAAAATGGTAGTCTCAGGCGGCATCGTGACTCCGCCCACGGAGAAATGAAGTGAGTCTCAATCGTCGCCAGGTTCTGGTGGGAACAGCCGCGCTCTGTGGTGCGGCGCTCCTGCGTGCTCGGGCTTCGGCGGAAGCCGGCGTAGCCATTCCTGCGCCGGCGGTGGATATGCCAACAGGCGATGCGGCTTCGGCCGTCTTGGTGCTCGCGGGTGGATGTTTCTGGGGTGTGCAAGGGGTCTTCCAGCACACGACCGGTGTGTCCGAAGCGCTGTCGGGCTATGCCGGCGGCGCGGAAAAGACGGCCAGCTATCACATGGTCGGCTACGGCGACACCGGCCACGCGGAATCCGTACGGGTCACCTACGATCCGAAGGTCATCAAGTTTGGCAAGCTGCTGCAAATTTTCTTCTCCGTAGCGCACGACCCGACGCAGCTTGATCGCCAGGGCCCCGACGAGGGGCCGCAGTATCGCTCGGCGATCTTTCCGGTGAACGCCGCGCAGGCCGACGTGGCGAAGGCCTATATCGCGCAGCTCAACAAGGCGCGGGTGTTCGCTGACACCATCGTCACCAAGATCGAAACGGACAAGCCGTTCTACCGCGCCGAGAAGGAGCATCAGGACTTCATGACGCTCTATCCGGACAGCCCGTACATCGCCGAGAACGATCTGCCGAAGATCACCGAGCTGAAGAAGTTCTTTCCGGAGGAATTTCGTGCGACGCCCGTGCTGATTGGCCGCGCGTCTTAGCCCGAGCGCAGCGTCCTGACGGCTTCGTCCTGCCCGAACAGGTAGAGCAGCGTGCGCAGGGCTTCGCCGCGCGGGGTTTCGAGCGCGGGATCGCGGGACAAGATCAGCTTCACGTCGTCGCGGGCGGCCACCAGCAGCTCGCCGTGGGCAACGATGTCGGCCATCTTGAACTCCGGCATTCCGCTCTGGCGTGTGCCGAGGACTTCGCCGCCGCCGCGCAAACGTAGGTCTTCCTCCGCAATCACAAATCCGTCTTCGGTGTCGCGCATGGTCTCCAGGCGTGACTTGGCCGTAAGGGTGAGAGGCGGTGCATAAAGTAAGAGGCAGGTACCCGACTTTCCCCCGCGCCCGATACGGCCGCGCAGTTGGTGCAGTTGGGCAAGGCCGAAACGTTCGGCATGTTCGATCACCATGATGGTGGCATCGGGCACATCGACGCCGACTTCGATGACCGTGGTCGCGACAAGGACTTTTGCGCCGCGCGGGCCGGCGAAGGAGTCCATCGCCGCGTCCTTTTCGGCGGGCTTCATCTTGCCGTGGATGAGGGCGACGGTGTCGCCGAGCACGGCCTTGAGGTGTGCGTAGCGCTCCTCGGCGGCCGCGAGGTCGATGAGTTCGGATTCTTCGACCAGCGGGCACACCCAATAGACCTTCGCGCCGTTATTCACCGCGCGCTGAATTCCGGCGACAATTTCATCAAGCCGTTCGAGGCTCACGAGCCGCGTATCCACGGGCATGCGTCCCGGCGGTTTCTCATCGAGACGCGAGACATCCATGTCGCCATAGGCGGTGAGGGTGAGCGTGCGGGGGATGGGGGTTGCGGTCATCACCAGCACATCGGTGCCGCTGCCCTTGTCGGAAAGCTCCAGGCGCTGATGCACGCCGAATTTGTGCTGCTCGTCGATGACGGCGAAGGCAAGGTCGTGGAACTCCACGTCTTTCTGGAAGAGGGCGTGTGTGCCGATGACAATCGGGACGCGGCCGGCGGCGATATCCTCGATGAGTGCCGTTCGTGCCGCACCCTTGCTGCGCCCGGTCAGAAGTTCAACCCGTACGCCGGCAGCGGCGCAGAGTGGGCGTATCGTCTCGAAATGCTGCTGGGCGAGGATTTCAGTGGGCGCCATGAGCGCGGCCTGTGCGCCGGCCTCGACGGCGGCGAGCAGCGCCAGCAGCGCAACCACAGTCTTGCCGCTGCCGACATCGCCTTGCAGGAGCCGGAGCATGCGTGTGTCGCTCGCCATGTCGGCGAATATCTCTTCGAGCGCGCGGCCTTGTGCACCCGTGAGTGTGTAGGGCAGGGCGCTTTGCACCTTGGTGCGGAGTGTTCCGTCACCCACCAAGCTGCGTCCCCGCCGCACGCGCGCTTTCAAGCGCACCAGGGCGAGGGCTAGTTGGTTGGACAAGAGCTCGTCGTAGGCAAGGCGCGCGCGGGCAGGGAGCGTCGGCAGGAGGTCTTCATCGCTCGCCGGTGCGTGGGCGGCCAGCAAAGCCTCCCGCCACGGCTGCCAGCCCTGGCGCTGCTGATAAGCAGCGTCGAGCCACTCGGGCAGTTCCGGCGCCTTCGCCAGCGCCGCGCGGATCGCCTTGTCGAGAATCTTCGGCGACAGCCCCTCGGTCATGGGATAGACCGGTTCGACACGTTTGATGTCGTCCAGCTGCTGCAGCGTGCCGATGTGATCGGGGTGGCTCATCTGGCGTTTGCCGTCGAAGAGTTCGATCTTGCCGCTGACCACGCGCTCCTCGCCCACCGGCAGCACCTTTTCCAGGTAGTCGGCATCGCCGCGGAAGAACACCAGCGTGATCTTGCCGGTCGCATCGCCGCAGGTGATGCGATAGGGCACTTTGCTGCGGGGCGGCGGCGGGCTGTGTGCCAGCACCTCGACGATGAGAGTTGCGATCCTGCCGGGCGGTGCGTCACCGACCTTGGGCGCAAAGCGGCGGTCGACAATTCCCGAGGGCAGGTGCCAAAGCAGATCGGCCACGTTCTCGCCGGCGACCTTCTCCACCAGCTTGACCAAGCGCGGGCCGATGCCCGGCAAGGTGGTCACCTTGGCGAACAGCGGAAACAGCACCTGGGGGCGAAGGGCGGCCATAAGGGATTGATGAGACGGTGAAATCGCCGAGAAAACGGACAGGCTGACAGGACGCGGGTTTGGGATTATACCCAGCACACGCTCCTCACGGGAGGCCATCAAAATGGCCGGGCCCGGGGGATGCTTTTGTTTAAACGGCAGATTTCATGACCGAAGGCCTCGACCCGCGCCGCAAACGCATCATTTACCGCGCCACGCACCGCGGCACGAAGGAATCCGACCTCATCATCGGCGGCTGGATCGCCGAAGCGCTGCCGGCGATTCCGGATTTCCGGCTGGGCGAAGTAGAGGAACTCCTGGAAGAACTCGATCTCGACCTTCTCGACTGGCTCATGGGCCGCCAGCCGATCCCGGAACGCTGGCGGGACTCCATCTTCGACGAGGTGTTGCAATACTACCGGCGGCTGGGGCCGCAAACGTAACGAGCCATGGAAGCCTTTCTCACTAAAATCAAAGCCCGGATCCTCCACGGCGTCCCTGAAGGCTACGACGCCCTGGTGCTGGCCGATCGCGCGCGTGCAGCGTTGCGCGATTCGGCATTGCATGTGGCGCGCGATGAGCTGCGGCTGACGGCGCTTGCCGAGTCCGTGGCGTTCTTCGCGCCCGAAGTCGAGATCGTCACCATCCCGGGCTGGGACTGTCTGCCCTATGACCGCGTCTCTCCCAACGCCGAGGTCATGGCGCGGCGCATCGATGCGCTGACGCGGCTCACCGAACCGCCGGCGCAAGGCAGGTGCCGTCTCGTCATCACCACCGTCAGCGCGCTGCTGCAGCGTGTGCCGAAGGTTGAGTCCTTGCGCGGCGCGGCGCTCGACCTGAAGGTCAAAACCACCCTCAACCGCAAAGTCTTCGACGCTTTCCTTGCCGCCAACGGCTACAGCCGCGCCGAGCAGGTAATGGAGCCGGGTGAATTTGCCTTAAGGGGAGGTCTCATCGATCTTTTCCCGCCGGGCGTGGCCGAGCCGGTGCGCCTCGATCTCTTCGGTGATGAGATCGAGACCATCCGCACCTTCGATCCCGTCAGCCAGCGCACCACCGGCACCCGCGATACGATCTCGCTCAAGCCCATGAGCGAGACGGTACTGACGCCCGAGAGCATCGCGCGCTTCCGCACGAAATACCGCGAGCTGTTTGGCGCGGCCGGCACCAACGACACGCTTTACGAATCGATCTCGCAGGGGCGCAAGTTCCTCGGCCAGGAACATTGGCTGCCGCTGTTCCACGACGGCCTCGGCACCATCTTCGACTATGCGCCCTCCGCAAGCGTCAGCCTCGACCACGATATCGAGGAGTCCGTTGCCGTCCGGCTCGAGACCATCCGCGATTACTACGAAGCGCGGCGCATGGTCGATAGCGCGAGCGGGGGTAAATTGTCGCTGGACGAAAGCGGCATCGTCTATCACCCGGTGCCGCCGGGGCTGATGTATTTGGATGAGGGCGATTGGGCGAACCTGCTCACGCCGCGCCATCCCACGGCCTTGCGTGTCTACGCCGCGCCGGATGTCGGCGGGGGTGAGGATGCCGGCGGCCGGCCCGGCAGGGACTTTGCTGACGTGCGCGCACGGCCTAACGAGAATGTCTTCGAGGCTTTCATCGCGCACATCAAAGCCGAACAGGAGAAGGGCCGGCGCGTGGTGCTGGCCGGTACCAGTGCGGGCTCCAAGGCGCGTCTTTCCGGTGCGCTGCGCGACCATGGGTTCACCGCCGTCGCCGACGTGCAGACGTGGGCTGAAGCACAGCAAGCCGACAAGGGCCTGCTTGCGGCGATTCCGCTGCCGCTGGAACGCGGCTTTGTCACCGACACACTCGCGGTCATCTCCGAGCAGGACCTGCTGGGTGACCGTCTGGTGCGCGCCGCCAAGAAACGCCGCCGGGCCGATGCCTTCATCGCCGACGCATCGCAGATCTCCGAAGGCGACCTGATCGTTCACAACGAGCACGGCATTGGGCGTTATGAGGGCCTCGAGACTCTGACGGTCGGCGGCGCGGCGCACGATTGTCTGCGCATCAGCTACGCCGGCAACGACCGGCTCTATGTGCCGGTCGAGAACATCGACGTGCTCTCGCGCTTCGGCTCGGAGCAGGCGGGTGTGCAGCTCGACAAGCTCGGCGGCGCGGCATGGCAGGCGCGGAAAGCCAAGCTCAAGCAGCGCATACGCGACATGGCCGAGCAGCTCATCAACGTCGCCGCACAGCGCCAAGTTAAGGAAGCCGCCGTGCTGCCGCCGCCCGAAGGCACCTTCGAGGAGTTCTGCGCGCGCTTCCCCTACGCCGAGACCGACGACCAGTTCAAAGCCATCGCCGATACGCTCGACGACTTGATCAAAGGCCGGCCCATGGACCGCCTGATTTGCGGCGACGTCGGCTTCGGCAAGACCGAAGTGGCGCTGCGCGCGGCCTTTGTCGCCGCCATGACAGGGATGCAAGTAGCGGTCGTCGTGCCCACCACGCTTCTGGCGCGCCAACACTTCCGCAATTTCAGCGGCCGGTTCGCCGGCTTCCCCTTGCGCGTTCAGCAGCTCTCGCGCCTGGTGACACCCAAGGACGCGGAAGCGGTCAAGTTGGGCTTGAAGGACGGCACGGTCGATGTGGTTGTCGGAACCCATGCGTTGCTGGCCAAAGGCATCGAGTTCAAGGACCTTGGCCTGCTCATCGTCGACGAGGAGCAGCACTTCGGCGTCGCCCATAAGGAGCGGTTGAAGCAGCTCAAGTCCGAAGTGCACGTGCTGACGCTCACCGCCACGCCGATCCCGCGCACCCTACAGATGGCGCTGACCGGCGTACGCGAGATGAGCTTGATCGCGACGCCCCCCGTGGATCGCCTGGCCGTGCGCACCTTCGTGCTGCCCTTCGATCCCGTGGTGATCCGCGAAGCCATCCTGCGCGAGCGCTTCCGTGGCGGGCAGACCTTCTACGTCTGCCCGCGCGTCGCCGATATCGATGGCGTCGCCGAACGCCTCCAGAAGCTGGTGCCCGAGGTGAAATACGCCATTGCCCACGGCCAGATGCGCCCGACGGCGCTGGAGGACGTAATGAATTCCTTCGCCGACGGCAAATTCGACGTGCTGCTGTCCACCAACATCATCGAGTCCGGCCTCGATATGCCGCAGGTCAACACCATCATCATCCACCACGCCGATATGTTCGGCCTGTCGCAGCTTTACCAGCTGCGCGGGCGTGTCGGGCGCGGCAAGTCGCGCGGCTACGCCTATTTGACGCTGCCGCCGGACCGCAAACCGACGCCCACGGCCGAGAAGCGCCTCGATGTGATGCAGACCCTCGACAGCCTGGGTGCCGGCTTCACGCTCGCCAGCCACGACCTCGATATCCGCGGCGCCGGTAATCTCTTGGGCGACGAACAGTCGGGTCATATCAAGGAAGTCGGCGTCGAGCTGTATCAGCATCTCCTGGAGGAAGCCGTCGCCGCCGCGCGCGCCGGTGCGACCGAGGATGCCAAGCCGGCCGTTGAGGAATGGTCGCCGCAGATCAATACCGGCGCGCCGGTGCTGATCCCGGATACCTATGTCATGGATCTGGGCATTCGATTGTCGCTGTACCGGCGCATCGGCGGCCTCAAGGATGTGGCCGAGATCGAGGGTTTTGCTGCGGAACTCATCGACCGCTTCGGGGCGCTGCCGCCGGAAGTCGAGAACCTGCTCGACATCGTCGGCATCAAGGCGCTGTGCCGCATCGCCAATGTCGATAAGGTCGATGCCGGCCCGAAAGGCGCGGTGGTGTCGCTGCGCGGGAATACATTCCCCAATCCGGTCGGGCTGATCGACTATATCGGCAAGCAGGCGGGCACACTGAAGCTGCGGCCAGATCAGAAGCTGGTGTTCGTGCGCCCCTGGGAGACGCCGAGCGCCCGGGTCAAAGGGCTGCAGGCTGTTCTGAAGCAGATGGCGGCGATTGCCCAGACGGAGCCGCCGAAATACACGCCGCCGCCAGCGCCGAGCCCGTCGCGGGGATCAATGGGCTCATCGCGCGGGAAACGCCAATAGCCCCGCTGTCATCCTCCGGCTTGTCCCGAGGATCCAGGGTAGACAAGACGTAAGTCGGGGCTTGTGAAAGCGAGCCGTGCAGTGAAGCGCGCGGTTTTGGCAGCCGTTCTTCAATACGGCGTTGGGTCCTCGGAACAACCCCGAGGACGATGCCGCAGTTCTTAGTTAAGCGCTCGCCAATTTCACGCCGACCGGCGCGGTGCGGATTGAGGCGACGGCGATGGAGGCCTGTTCCTTCTCGACGAAGCGCATGGCGATGCGCACCCGGTCGCGGTCCTCGGGCGTCGTGAAGTGGACCGTGAGCAGCCTGAGGGCGGGGACCAGGCCGGGGTCGTGGCCGACGACCTCGATGGCGAACGGCGCGCGGCAAGCCTTGGTCACCAAAGCTTCGAACTTGGTCCGGGCGAACGTGATTTTGAACGTGTGATCACAAACGAACTCGGTCATCGGATTCCTCTGGCTTAACGGTCTTCTTCTTATTGGAAAGAAGGATGCGCGAGAGGAGTAACCAAATCGTTAAGGAGAGGTTCTCATTTCACTTCAACTCATGGGAATTGAAGGCTGTGAAATCAATCATGTCAACGGCGGAGAGATTCCAGGCCAGCGTGGCGGAGTAAAAGCAGGCCAGTAGTGAGGGGATGCGCTGACATGCAAAGGGGCCCGATCGGGCCCCTTTGCATGTTGGCGGCGAAAC
>CAISTS010000022.1 GCA_903888485.1 uncultured bacterium
AATGACTTAACGTAGGATTTTGGGCCCGGACCGCCCCGGGTCCTACGGCCGGCAAAAACAACCATTAGGCGCGAGGAGTACCGTTCTTGGACGGTCCCCAGGACCAGATCGAGACCGAAGGATACGTGGTCATCGCCTTCGATGACCCGCGTTATCTCGATCTTGCGGCCAACCTCGCCCTGTCCATCCGCAGGACTGAGCACCGGCCCATCAGCGTGCTGGTCAACCCGGCGGTCCCGATCAACCCTGCCTACAACGGGCTTTTCGACCGGGTGATCGTCGTCCCCGACGATCCAACGGTGCGCGGCGCCATGAACAAAATGCGCCTCTCCGAGTTCACGCCCTACGCCCGCACCATGTACATCGACGCCGACTGCCTCCTGTTCAGCCCGCGCATCGAATTCTTTTGGCGCCGCTATCGCGGCCACCCCTTCGCCGTCGAAGGCCACAAGCAGGCAAGCGGGCCGGCTTTTGCGTGCTCGCTGGGCGAAAAGGATGCCGGTGCACTGTGCGACATGTTCGATGTGCCGTTCATCACGGTGTTCAACGCCGGTGTGATCTATTTTGAGCGCAGCGACGCCTCGAAAGCGGTCTTCGCGCGCGTACGCGAACTCTACAATGGACCGCGGAAGGATACGATCAGCTACAGCTACAAACACGCCGGCGAATATGCCGACGAGCCGTTCTTCGGCGTCGCCCTCGCCACGCTCGGCATCGCGCCGTTCGAGCCGCCTTTGACTCAGCGTCTGCAGGTCACCACGCCCAACCTTGCCGAAGCCGAGATGGACATCGACACCGGCACGCTCAACGTCGTCAAACGCCTGCCGAACGGCAAACCGCAGGCGTGGTCGGGTGTGCTGTGCCACTTCTGCGGTCTTGCGCCCATGGACATCTACTTTCCGTTGGCCGACAAATTGCGGCGCGAGGCGGGTTTGCCGCCGATGGAACGCGCGCAGTTCCAGCCCGTTGTGCTGACACAAACGCAAAGTTCCCATTAGCCATGGCCAAGCTTCCGCTCATCCTGGCCACCAGCATCGTGCCCGACCGTGACACCGCCCTGCACCGCGTCACGATCGATTCCTGGCGTGCTGCGGGCTGCGAAGTGATCTCGGTCAACGGTAGCGCGGAAGCCGCGCGCGTGCGCGCCGCTTATCCCGATGTGCGCGTGGTCACTGCGCCTACCACGGCCGAACGCTTCGCCAAGAAGCCGGTGCCGTATATCCACGACCTGCTCAAGGCGTTGCGCACCGCGTGCGGCGATACGCCGCTCGAAGACTGCACGGTCGGCATCATCAACGCCGACATCTTTTTCCGCCCCGTCGCGGGCCTCGCCGAAACCCTCTGCCGCGAAGCGCGCGGCGCGTTGGTTTTGGGTCCGCGCGTGGATGTCGATGCGTCGGCCTCCTTCACGGCCTATCGTCCGTCGGGCGACGAGACTTACTCCGTCGGTTACGACTACTTCTTCATGTCGGCGGATCTACTGGACGATTTCGCCGACAGCCCCTTCTGCATGGGCATGCCGTTTTGGGACTACTGGATGCCGCTGGTGACGCTGCTGCAGGGCCGTCCGCTCAAGACACTCAACGCGCCCATCGCGCTGCATGTGACCCACGACACGCGCTGGGATGATTCGGTCTACTTCTTCTTCCATTCTCTGGTCGCCACCGTCATCGAGCTTTCGCGCAAATCCACGCGCCAGGGCGAGGCGGCATCAGCCCGCCAGTTCGATCTATTCTTTGACGTGCTCTCACACATTTACGGCGGCGTCTTCGCGCGCGGCACCGAGCCCGTGGCCGGCACGGCCGCGCCCGATCCCGCCGGCATCGCCGCCCTCGCTGACTTCTACGACCGCTTTCAAGAGGTCGCGGTGCATCACATCAAATCACGCGCCACCGACATAAACCTTCCGCACGCATGAATAAAACGGGCGCATACGAGCAGGGGCTGGCGTGTCACCAGGCCGGCGATCTGGCGGCGGCTGCCGGTCATTACCGCCGCGCCGTCGCCGAGGAACCTGGCCACGCCGACGCCTGGCACATGCTCGGCATCGCTGCGTTCCAGGCCGGCGCACTCGACGCGGCGGTCGACGCCATCACCCATGCCATTGCCGCACGCACGCCCTTCGCCGAGGCGCACGGCAACCTCGGCACCGTGCTGCAGACCATGGGCCGGCTGGACGAAGCCGAGACAGCACTGCGCACGGCCATCAGCCAATCGCCGACAACCGGACCGTTTCACTTCAACCTCGGCAACCTCCTGACCCTGCAGCGTCGTCCGCTCGACGCCATCGCCGCCTACCGCGAGGCCGTGCGCGTGCAACCGGTGTATCCCGAAGCGCACAGCAACCTCGGTACGGCGCTGCGCGATCGGGATGATCTCAAAGGGGCCACCGCCGCCTTCGAAGCCGCCGCTTCGCAAAATCCTGACTACGCCGAAGCGCGCTACAACCTCGCCAATGCCTATCGTGACGCGGGCCGCCTCACCGATGCCGAGCGCGAAATCCGCGCCGCGCTGGCGCTGCGTCCCGAGCACACCAAGACCCTCAACAGCCTCGGTGTCATCCTCAGCGACGCCGGACGTTCGGCGGATGCGGTCGGCACCTTCGCCGCCGCGCTGTCGTTCGCACCCCATTACATGGCAGCCGCCAGCAACTGGCTTTCCGCACAGCAGTATGTGCCGGGCGTCAGTAATGCGAGCTTGTCCCTCGCGCACGCGCGCTGGCATATGCTGCACACGGCCGGGATAAAACCAGCGGTGCACGCGCCGCGCGATCCGAACAAGCGGCTTGTGGTTGGCTTCGTTTCGCCCGACCTCGGTCAGCATCCCGTCGGCTTGCTGAGCGTGCCGATGTTCGAGGCCCTCGATCCGAACGACATCCGCGCCGTTGTTTTCAGCACGCGTCCTCAGATCAAGGAAGACGCCATCAGCGCACGCATTCGCGCGGCCACCGAATGGAAGCGCGTCGACGGCCTCAGCGACGATGCTCTCTCCCTGATCATTTCGCGCGCCGGCGTCGATATCCTTTTCGATCTATCCGGCCACACCGCCGGGCATCGTCTGAAAATCTTCGCCGCCAAGCCCGCGCCCGTGCAGATCAGCTGGCTGGGCTACGTCGGCACGACGGGTTTGCCGGCCATGGACTACGTACTCGCCGACCCGGTACAAGCGCCGCCCGACAATGACGCGAGCTACAGCGAGAAGATTCTCCGCCTGCCGCACGGCTACGCCTGTTTCGATCCGCCGGCGGACGCACCCGAGGTGGGCCCGCTGCCCGCCCTGGCCACCGGATTTGTTACTTTCGGTATTCTCGCCAATCCCGCCAAGCTCAACGATGAGGTCATCGCCAGCGCCGCTGCGATCCTGCGCCGCGTGCCGAACAGCCGCCTGGTTCTCAAGTTCCGGGGGCTCGATGATGTCGGCGTCCAAGCGCGGCTGCAGACGGGCTTTGCCGCGCACGGTATTTCCGCCAGCCGGCTGCTGATCTCCGGCGGCGCGCCACGCGCGCAATTCCTTGCGGCTTACAACACCATTGATATTGTGCTCGACACCTTCCCCTATTCGGGCGGCCTGACCACCTGCGAGGCGCTGTGGATGGGCTGTCCCGTGGTCGCCTTCCAGGGTGCCACCTTCGCTGGGCGTCACGCGGCGGCCTACCTGCACAATGCCGGCTTGGAGGACCTCATCGCGGCCGATCGGGCCGGATATGAAGACCTCGCCGTGGCGCTGGCCGCCGGCCTGCCCGCTCTGGCGCAGCGGCGCGCGGGTCTGCGCCCCCTGCTCAAAGCCTCTCCCGTCTGCGATGGCCGTGCTTTTGCTCAGGATTTCAGCGCCGCCCTGCGCCGGGTCTGGCGGGAAACCTGTACGGCTGACGCGAAACCTCGTTTCTGATTAAAGTGTTATTTACCAGTCCTCCGTTAATCGTGGCGCAATGCACGAGACTGGCTTAGGCCGGCCATAAATTTGTGGGAAGGAATTGAGCATGTCTGATTTCATGATGAGCCAAGTGCAGGGCCTGCTTGGCAAGGTCGCCGACGATATCGACCGCATGAGCCGGACCAATGCCGGGCAGACCGAAATGCTGCTGGAGGCCATCAACGACTTGGCCGCCAACATCTTCGCGACCCAGTCGGTGTTGATTGCGGTGTTGCGCGAACACCCGGTCGATGCCAAGACGGTGAAAGACTTCATCACCAAGCAGGTCACCGCTGCCGGCACCGATGCACCCAAGACCCTGGCCATCGTCGATCTCTTGCTCGCTGACGCCAAGAAGTAATCCGCGCCGCGCCGGTTTGCGCGGCTTGTCTTTCGCGTGAGCGCCATGCTGTACGGCGCCTACCGCACCCTCACCGCCCTTGCAGGCCCCGCCCTGCCCCGCTGGCTGGACTACCGCGCCCGCCGCGGTAAGGAAGACGTCGTGCGTCTTTCCGAACGCAGCGGCGCCACACAGGTGCTGCGCCCGGCCGGACGCCTCGCCTGGTTCCATGCCGCGAGCATGGGAGAGTCGCTCTCCATTCTTCCGTTGATCGAAGCTGTGCAGACGCGCGGCTGGCAGGTGCTGGTGACCACCGGCACGCTGACCTCGGCGAAGCTGCTGGCCGAACGGATGCCCGCGCCCGCGATCCATCAGTTCGTCCCGCTCGATCACCTGCCCTGGGTCCGGCGTTTTCTGGATCACTGGCGGCCCGACCTCGTGCTGTGGACGGAGTCCGAACTCTGGCCCAATACGCTGAGTGAAATCGCCGCACGCCAAATTCCTGCTGTGCTGCTCAACGGCCGCCTCTCCGACCGCACCTTTCAAGGCTGGCGCCGCTGGCCTGGCTTCGCGCGCGACGTGCTGAAAGCCTTTGCACTGGTGATAGCTCAGTCCGATGACGACAAGGCGCGCTTTGCCGCGCTGGGTGCGCGCGAGGTCATCAGCAGCGGGAACCTGAAACTTGCCGCCGCGCCTCTACCCGCTGATGATGCCGTGCTTGCCGCGTTGCGCGCGGCCATCGGCATGCGCCCGCATTGGCTGGCCGCCAGCATCCATCCGGGCGAGGACGTCATCGCTGGACAGGTGCACCATGCCGTCAAGCCGCAGCATCCGGGCCTGCTCACTATCGTCGTCCCGCGCCATCCCCAAAAAGGAGCGGATATGGCGGCAGCATTCACGGCGCGAGGATTTAAGGTTGCGCGGCGCAGTGTGAACGAACCCATCGTCCCCGCCACGGACGTATATATGGGCGACACCATGGGCGAGCTCGGCCTGTTCTATCGGCTCTCGCCGCTCGCCTTCATCGGCAAGTCGCTGGCGGTGGGCGGCGGACAGAACCCCGCCGAAGCCGCGCAATTGGGCTGCGCCCTCATCCTTGGCCCCGACATGAGTAACTTCCGTGAGGTTGCCGCGGACTTCATTAAAAAGCGCGCCGCGATTGAGGTGCGCAACGCCGAAGCATTGGCCGCCGCCGTCGACTGGCTCCTGAAGGACACGCGCACGCGCGCGGCCATGGACGAGAGCGGTCAGGCCGCAATGGCGCGCCACGCCGACGCCGTGGCCGAGACCTTAGGGCATCTCGCCCCCTATCTCGACGGCGCACAAATCCGATAGCATCAGGCATGGACTCAGATTCCGAACGCAAACTGCGCGAGCTGCGGCTGAATCTGGCCGAAGTGTGCCTGGAAGGCCGCGTCGAACGCATCGCCGCCTTGTGCCGCAACCCCGCCGGCGACGCGCTCATGACCATGATCAATTCCGGCGTGCGTCATCTGGCCATGACCAAGGCCGACCAGGCCGTCGCCGAGCGCTGCCACCGCATCCTCAGCGTCGAGCACGACATCGCGCGCAAGGTCGCGGCCTATCTCGCCCTCAGCCTGTTCTCATTCCCGCACGGCATCGAGCGCGCCTTCGACCTCGTGGATGTGCCGACGCCGCTGCTCACGACGGTGGTCAAGGTGCTCTTGTCGGTGCCGATGTTCTTCACCCGCGACGGCGCGCGCCGCCGGGCGCTGGCGCATGTCGAAGCCGCCGTGCAGGAGATCCACAAGGCGGCGACGGTGATCGACGAACCCGAGTTCCGCCACGAGATCCTGAACGGCTTCATGGACGGCTACGCGATTACCGCCATATACGCCGAGGACGTTCCCTTGCGCTCGCTGGCCCAGCGCCGCGCCGATCTCATCCGCATGTATCTCGAGATCAACAACCTCGCGCGCGACATCCAGCCCCCGCCGCGCGCGGCCGGCGACACCACCGTGCGCCTCGGCCTGCTCTGCCCCGGCACCGTCAGCGAGACCGCCGCCGTGCGCGGGCATCTCGTCGGCCTCGACCGCAATATCTTCGAGATCATCGCGTTCGTGCCCGACGAAGCGGCGACTAGCGTCAGCGCCGGCTTCCAGGACATCGCCGACGATTTCATTGCCTTGCCCGTGGGCGACATCGCGCAGGCGGCCGAGATCATCGCCGGCGAGCATCTCGACATCCTGATGATGGGCGCCAACGCCACCAACACCTGCCGCTTTCCCTGGACGCTGTTGATCGCCCAGCGCCTCGCGCATCTGCAGGTCGCGATGCACTCGTCCAGCCTCACTACCGGCTTTCCTTCGGTCGACATCTACCTCAACGGCACCCTTAACGAACCCGCCGACGCCCAGGACGACTACACCGAAGAACTGGTGCTGACCCCCGGCTCGTCGAACCACTATGTGTTTCCCGGGAACAAACTCGAGCCGGCGCGCCTCACACGCGAGCAGATTGGCGTGCCCGATGCGGCGCTGCTGCTGGCCTCCGGCGCCAATTTCTTCAAGATCGGTCCGGACCTCATCAATGCCTGGGCGCGCATCCTCGAGAACGTGCCGACGGCGCACCTTTTGATGTATCCGTTCAACCCCAATTGGACGACGCACTATCCGCATAAAGAGGGATTCCTGCGTTTCGTGCAGGACCGCTTCGCCGAGCGCGGCGTCGGTATCGACCGGCTGCATGTGCTCGAAGCCCAGCACAACCGCGCGCCCATCCTCGGCGTACTCGGCCTTGCCGACCTCTACCTCGACAGCTTCCCCTATTCCGGCGCCGTATCGCTGATGGACCCTTTGTCCATGGGCTGTCCGCCGGTGGTCCGCGAAGGGCATACCGCGCGCTGCCGCCAAAGCGCGGCTCTCTTGCGCGAGATCGGCCTCGACGTGCTGGTGACACGTTCGATGGACGATTACGTGACGGTCTCCACACGCCTGCTTCAGGACCATAGCCTACGCCGCGAGATCGGCGAGGCCGTGCGCGAGGTGACAAAATACGCGCACTTCGAGCGCGGCATCGGCCAGCATGTCGGCGACGCCTTGATCGCGGCGCTCAAGAAAAAACTCAGGACTTCCGTAATTTGAATGTGTCGGAGCGCTGGTGCGCCAGCAGTGCGTCTTCAAGGCGCGCGATGTGGTCGTTGCGGATTTCGTTGGCGACGCGCAGCTCGCCGATACGCTTCTCTTCGCCGGCGTAGAGCCTACCGATCGCGAGCAAGGCCGGCAGCCGCGCCTCATCGCGCACGCCGATGAGAGTGATGCGGTCCCAGTCCGGCGGCTGGATGCTGGCAATGGGCGCAAGGCCCACCATGCTGCGGATGGCGAAGCTGTTGTCGTCGCGCCACTGCGCGCCCAGCACGCTATAGCCCATGCCTTCCATCGATGCCGCCAGCGACGCCGCGTCCGCCACATCCTGGAAGGCGCAGTTGAACTTGAGGATCTCAGGCTTCCAGCGGCCGATACGCGCGCCGGCGTCGCCGCCGAGGAACTTCACCTCACAGGACAGGAGCGTGCAGCCCGCCGGATCATCCTCGCCACAGGCGCTTGCCGGTACCTCGGCGAGATCGATCTTGGCAGGCGACTTAAAGCCCGGCGCGGCCAGCACGCGCCAGCCGCCGGCGGCGTACTGCTGCATCTGCAAGGCCGACCCGGCCGACAGAAAGACCGCCGTCGCTGGGGCCTTGCCCTGGGTACGGGTGATGTCTTCGGCAAAGATGATCGGGATGTCGTCGCTCATGGATTTGCTATGGTAGAAGAGCCGAGCCCTTTCGTCATCCCAGAAGGCACCCCGCCATGAGTGAAGACGCCCTCGAGACCAAGCCCGAGTCCGCCGGAGGGCGCATCGGCGCCGCGGCCCGCAAGACCCAGCGCTTCATCTTTGCGCTCAATTCATACGCGGGCCTGCTCAACGTCATCCTGGGCGTCATCGGCGCCTTGTTCCTGGTGAACGAGTGGAACGAGCGCCAGGAAGATGCGCGCATGAAGGCCATCGAGGCCCTGGCCGGCACCACGACCCAATCACGCGCGGCATTGGCCTACCTTGCACGCATCAGCGCCAACCTCTCGCACCAGGATCTTTCCGGGGTCAACGTCAGCGGCCTGGTGCTCAACGACGCGGGCCTGTCCGAGGCGCGTTTTGACAATTCCAACCTGATCAACGCCACCCTCAGCGGCGAGCTGGGCGGGCTATCTTTGCGCTGCGCCGATATCGGCAATCTTTCACTGAACAACAAGCAGGACGGCATGATCGACGCGCGCGGCGCGCGAATCGGCATGGAAGGGGCGACGTTGCGGGCGTGGAAGTCGCCGGTGCTCTACTCCTCGCCCGACACATTGCGGGTGTTGGGCAAGAACATCGGCAAGAATATGAAGGGCGAGATCACAGCGGTTGAATTCTTGGCCAAGCAGAAGGGCGCGCAAGCCGACAGCAGCTTACCCTACTGCCTCTACGAGCGCCTGCGCGGCCAGAACGTCAGTCACGACAATCTGTGCAAGGGCGGGATTGCTTGGGACGGCATTAGCTGCGAGTAGGTCTGTTACAGGCCCGACTGCAGATAACTTGATTGCTTAACACGGCTGTCACGGCAACTTCATCGTAGCGTCGCATCTTCCCGTAGTTCGGTTTTCACTGGTTGCGGGTACACCCACTATGAATGAACAGGCCAGCGCATCGCTCATCCGCGACGCCGTCCACGGCGCTGACAACATCTCTTACGCGCGCTCGAACAAGCGCTTTGCCCAGAGCTTCGCGCGGCTGGTCTACACCCAGATTTGGGAGGATCCCCTCGTCGACATGCAGGCCATGAACATTGCGCCGCATCACCGCATCATCAGCATCTGCTCGGCCGGCTGTAACGCGCTCTCTTATCTCGCGGCCAACCCCGCCGAGGTCACAGCAGTCGACCTCAATTTCACGCACCTCGCCCTCACGGATCTGAAGCGCGCCGCCTTCCAGGCTCTCCCGCGGCACGAAGATGTCGCCGCATTGTTCGTTACAGCTGCGGGAGCGCAGAACCGCGAGATCTACCGTAAGGTAGCTCCCCATCTGCAGGCCGACTCGCGCGCATACTGGAATGGCGGGCGGACCAAACCGCGCCACGAGGCGTTCGTCACGGGTTTCTTCCGCAAGGGTTTGCTGGGCGCGGCGGTGCGCATCGGGCGTGCGATGGCGGCCATCAGCGGCATCAAGTTTGCCGACCTCCTTGCCCTCGACAATGCGGCTCAGCAGCGCGCCTGGGCGCGCAGGCATGTGCGTCCGGTGTTCGAAGGCCGGCTGCTCTCGCTGTTGTTCTCGGTGCGCCACCCCCTCTTCCTGTTGGGCATTCCGCCACGCCAATTCCATCTCCTGTGCGACGGCAAACCGGAGCGCATGGCGAGCGTACTCGCCGACCGCTTCGAGCAGATGGCCGGGGCAGCGCCCTCGAGCCAAAACTACTTCCTCTGGCAGGCCTGCGCACAGGGCTACGCGCCGGGACCCAATCCTTCCGTTCCGCCGTACCTCGACCCCGCGCTGTTCGACACCATCAAGCTGCGGCTGGGCCGGTTGAACCTCGTGCACAATTCCATGACCGCCGCGCTCGCGCGCAACGGCGAAGCCACCCTCGACCGTTACGTGCTGCTCGATGCCCAGGACTGGATGGACCTGCCGACGTTGGTGGCGCTGTGGGACGAGATCACGCGCACCGCCCGCCCGGGGGCGCGCGTCGTCTTCCGCACGGCAGGGTCGCGCCCGCCCTTCGAGGCCTATGTCGACGCCGGGGCCTGGACGCGCTGGCGGCGCATCGATGCGCTTTCCGACGATCTGCACACACGCGACCGGTCTGGCATTTACGGTGGTTTCCATATCTATGAACTGGTTGGCTGACCAGCCTGCCGATCTTGCCGTCTGGGTCGCCAACGCGCGCGGGCGGCTCGCCGAAGTACATGCCGCCGGCGAATCCTGGCCCGTGACCCTTGGCGCGGGCGATCAGGGTCCCGCCGCCACCTGGCTCACATCCCTTGCCTCCGCACTGATCGGCACGCCCAAGGATGAGATCGTGCGCGGGGAGGGCCACGGCCTCGGTGGAAAGCTGCTCGCCCAAGGACTTGGCTTGGCCGAGCACCTTGCCGTTGCCATGGGCATCGGAGGCGCGGCGATCGTCAACAACTCACTGCTGTCCGTCTCGCCGGTGGGCCCCTCCGGCGTAGCCGCTGTTGGCAGCGCCTTGGCGGCTGCAGCGCGGCGGTGGCCAGAGCGCATCGTCGCCGCGCGCGGTATCGTCGCGCCGCTCGATGCGGTGCGCGGGATTGCTCACGACCTTGGCGGCGTCGCCTTCCCGAACCGTGTCAGCTACGTCTTCAATATGACCGGCGGCAAGACGCCTGAGAAGATCAACGCCGTGCGCGACGCGGCGCTTCTGCGCAAGGCCAATTTGGACGTCATCTCGCACGAGGAATTCACGGCGGGTGATCTTGCCGCCGCCCACGCCCAGTACAGCGGCGTCTATATCACCCGTCACGGCGGACGTAATCCCCGCTTCACGCCGGCGTTTATCGATGCCGTGCACGCCCGCGGTGCGGCGCGGTTCTGGGGATTGCGCAAGGACGGCGCACTCGCGGCCTTTGTGGCGCTGCGCGACCACGGCGACTTCGACTCGGTACCGCTCATCGGCTATCCCATCGACGCCGATCCCAAGCTCGGGCTGTACCGGCAGATCTTCGCGCTGGCGCTGGATGTTGGCGCCCGCGAGAAGAAAGTCATCAACTTCGGTGCTGGCGCAGGTCACTACAAAAAGCTGCGCGGCGCGGTTCCGGCCATCGAATACGTGATCATCGTCCCTTCGCGCACGACAGCGTTGGGGTGGGCACTCGCCTCATTGCTCAGCGCATCGCAGGCGCGCCTCAATCAAGTCGTGCCGCAGGCCATCGCCGCTTACGGCGGCTGACCAACCTTCTCGCGCAGCGCCGCCCCCATCGCTCTGATCGCCGGGCGCCAGCGCCGGCCGCGGCCCTGGCGGAACATGCGCGCCGTTGGATACCACGGGCTGTCCTCGCGCCCGTGCAGCCAGCGCCAGTCGTTGCCTTGCGCGAGTAAAATCCACACCGGCTTGCCGAGCGCGCCGGCAAGATGCGCCACCGCCGTATCGACGGAGATGACGAGATCGAGCGCCTGAACCGCCGCCGCGGTATGGCCAAAATCCTTGAGCTGCGGCGCAAGGTCCGTAAGCCGCGTGTGACTTTCATCCCCGCCAATCTGCAAGCTGAAGAAGGACACGCCCGGCACATCGAACAGCGGCGCCAGCAGATCGAGCCCGACCGAGCGGTGCTTGTCGTTCTCATGTTGCGGATTGCCCCGCCAAACCAGACCGACACGCAGGCCCTCGCCTTGCATATCCACGTGTGCCCCTTGCGGGACCTTTAGGTAGGGTACGCGCGCGGGGATATTGTCGAGCGTGATACCGAGCACATGCGGCAAACTCATAAATGGCAGGTAGTAGTCAGCCTGCACCGCCGCGCCCGGCTGAATGACCTGTGCCACGCCCGGCGCGGTCGCGAGCAACGGCGCCAAGTTAGTCAAGCACTCCCAAACCACGCGTCCACCGCGCGCGGCGATCGGTTCGGCAAAGCGTACGAAGTGGATGGCATCGCCCAGCCCCTGCTCCAGGGTTACGAGCAATGTTTTGCCCGTGAGGTCTTCACCCGCCCAGCGCGGGATTCCTAGCGCGAGCCCCGCCGGTCGTTCGGCGTGACCGGGCCGCTTGAAGCGCCATTCGTATTCCGCAAATCCGCGCTTGAAGTCGCCGCCCACCAGAAGCGCATTGGCGAGGTTCCAATGCGCACCGGCATTGCCCGGCGCGATTCGCACCGCCTCTTCCTGGCAAGCGATGGCTTCCTTCACGAATCCCCAAGTGCGGTAGATCATGCCGAGGTTCATGAACGGCTTGGGCGACTTGGGATCGAGCAGCGCGGCCACATGGAACCAGCGCTCGGCCGGCACGAGATTGCCGAGCCGGTAGAGCGAAACCCCACGGTTGAAGGCCGCATCGAAGCGCAGCGCGCCCTGCTGCGTCAGCGCGAGGTAGAACCGGCTCGCGCCTTTGTTGTCGCCGCGCTGCTGGCGCAGCATGGCCATGTCGTAGAGAGTCGCGCCGTGTCCGGGGTCGATGCGCCGCGCCGCTTTCAATGCGAGTTCGCATTCGGCCGCCCGCCCCTGTAGGCGCAGCGCGGTCGCAATGCCGTGACAGAGATCGGCGTCGAGGGGATCGTTCTGGCGCGCTTGCTCGAACAGCTCGAGCGCCACCGCCGGATCGCCCCCGTTGATCTCGATGGCGGCCAGCTGGCGCAAGGCCCCGCTGTCGCCGGGCGCGAGCCGCAGGATGCCGTGGTACAAGGCCTGGGCCTTGGAAACGCCGCCGCGGGCAAGGGCGGCCTCGGCGTCGGAAAGGAGGCCGTCGATGATCTCGCGTTCGTCGCTCATATTCGGCATGTTAGGGTTCGATGTCTCTGATTCTGCACCATGACGCCGCAACTCCCAACACCTGATGTCGCCGCTGACCTCGGTAAAGCCGAAGCTTTGCACGCCGCCGGGCGGCTGGCGGACGCCGGCGCGCTGTATCAGCGCATTCTTGCCGCCAAACCCAAAGCCATCGCCGCCGTGCATGGGCTGGCACTGATCGCTATCGACCTCGGCGAACCGGCGCGCGCCCTGCCACTGCTCGCACGCTGCCTGGCGCTCAAACCGCAGGACGGCCTTTACCGCACCAGCCTCGGTCTCGCACTCCTGCGCCTGGGCAATGCCGAGCAAGCGGCGGCGCACCTACTCGATGCCGCCAATCTGATGCCGGGCGTGATCGAGCCGCGGCTGTATCTGGCCCGCGCGCTGGGCGCGCTGGGGCGATGGAGCCAGGCTGCGCCTCTCCTCGCCGATGCCGCCGCGCAGTTTCCTTCCCGCGCCGACGTCTGGGCCGCCAAGGGCAATACCGAGCGCATGTTGCTGCGCCATGCCGACGCCGAGGCCAGCCTGCGCCGTGCGCTGGCGCTCGTGCCCGCCGACGCCGACGCGCTCAACAATCTCGGTGTGGTGCTGCGCGCCCAAGGGCGGATTGACGAAGCCATCGCCACCTATCGCGAAGCGCTCACGCTGGCCCCCGAGCGTGCGCTTATCCACGCCAACCTCGGCAACGCGCTCGCCCACGTCGGCCGCGCACCCGAAGCCGAAGAGCACTTGCGCAAGGCCGTGTCGCTGGACCCGGCCGCCGTCGAGGCGCGCACCAATCTCGCCGCGTTCCTCGTGCGCGAAGAGCGCCCGCTCGAGGCCATCCCACTGTTCCGCGCGGTGCTCGCGGTCGATCCCTCCAACGTCGATGCGCTTACGAACCACGGCGTCGCCTTGCTCGACTGCGGCGATCCCGCCGGCGCCGAGGCGTCTTATCGTCTCGCCATCGCCGCCAGTCCCAAGAACGGCGAAGCCCACTACAACCTGGCTTGGGCGCTGCTGCTGACAGGACAGTGGATTGAAGGGTGGCATGAATACGAATGGCGCTGGAGCCTGCCCAACTTCAGTTCGAAGAAACGCAGCTTCAAACAACCAATGTGGGATGGGGGCAGACTGGAGGGCACCCTGCTGCTGCACGCCGAGCAGGGACTGGGCGATGCGATCCAGTTCATCCGCTACGCCGCGCTCGCCAAGACGCGTTGCGCCCGTGTTGTCGTTGATGCGCCCGCACCGCTGCGCCGGCTCTTCGCAGCGGCGCCGGGCGTCGACGCGGTCGTCGAGGGCGCGCTGCCCGCTTTCGATGCTCAAATACCTTTCATGAGTCTCGCCCGCGTGTTCGCAACCACGCCCAGCCACGTACCGGCGTCCGCGGGCTATCTCACGGCGCCGGATGCGCCCGATAGCCTCAAGCTGCCGACCACCAAGCGGCAGCGCATTGGTCTCGTCTGGGCGGGCTCGCCCGATAACAAGATCGATCGCCGCCGCACGTTGCCGGCGAAGCTCTTTGCCCCGCTGGTCGCCGCTACGGACGCTGACTTCGTCAGTTTGCAGGTGGGCCCGCGCGCGCGGGAAGCGCTCGACCTCCCGGCGGACAAGATCGTCTTTGCCTGCGACGGCCGCGTGCGTGACTTCGCCGATACCGCCGCGGTGATCCGCCAACTCGATCTCGTCATGGGCGTTGATACGGCGGTGATGCATCTTGCCGGCGCGCTCGGCAAACCCGCGTGGATGATCCTGCCCTTCGCACCCGACTACCGCTGGCTGCTCGGGCGCGAGACCACACCCTGGTACGATTCGCTGCGCCTGTTCCGCCAAGGCAAAGACCTTGATTGGCGTGCGGTCTTCGCTGCCCTCGAAAATGCATTAACCAATTGGCAACCTGGGGCGCGCTAGCCTCACCTTGGATAAGTCTGCGGGCCGTGTTAACACTCTTTCCGGTGTCCCACGGCCAGGGCATCCATCCCGCGAGACACGCGGCGATGTCAGGGGTGAAACCCCGCAAGGAGTAAGCGGCTGCTATGGTTGGCATTCTTGCCTCACTTCCGGTGTTGGTCACTGGATCCGCGGTCCTCGGGACGGGTGCCACCACCTCGATTCTGGGCGCGGCCGACGCCGACAGCGCTTCGTCCCTGTTCGGCAACATCGCCGGCACCAACAGCTCGCTCTTCAACCAGATCAAGAACAACGCCAGCCAGCGCATCGCTGAGGCGCTGCAAGCGGTCAACGCCGAGGCCAAGGACCGCAACGACGCCATCAATGTGGAGAATGAGCGCTGGATCTCGGTCAAAGCCCAGATCAACAACGCGCTGATCGCCGTCGAGAACGGCCAGGAGAGCGCCCAAGCGGTCGCGGACAAGCTTTTGCTGATGCGCGGCAGCATCGCCGGCGCAGGCGACCCCAAGGAGAACGCGCAGTTCTACCGCGAACAATTTGACGCGTTTGTCACCTCGATCAACAACGAGGCCGACAGCGGCGGCCAGGCTTTCAATCTGGTCGGCAATATCAACCGCCAGGACGGCACACCCAACACCGTCGAGTACCGCAACGACGTCAACCTCAACTCGACGACGCTGCGCGGCACTTATATCGGCAGCGACTACCGTATCGAAGCAAACGACGGCAAGGTTTGGATCCCCGACTTGGGCTCGGACCTGATCCAGGCTTATGACAGCAACGGTGTTACCGAGGAGCGCTACACCACGGGCGACGGTCAGGAAGTGGCCAAAGCCACCTCGACACGTAACGGCGTGAAGCTGATCAGCTATAACGCCAGCACCCAGCAGATCACGGTTGAGATCTCGGTCGTGCCCGACGATCCGCCGCTCGTCGTCACCGGCAAGCTGAAAAAGAACGGCCTCGGGGTGATGCAGTCGTGGTTTTACAACGACCTCTCGACCGACGCCGACCGCAAGCGTGCGTTCGCCGACATTAATGCCGCCGAGGTCAATCTTTCGTCGGCCCAGGGCGACCTCGCCCGTTCAGCCAGCCAGACCCAAATCGACCAGCGGCGCGCGGACCGCGCCCTTGGCGACCTTTCGCAGCGGACCATCGATTCCAACAAGGACCAGTCCCAGCGCAGCGAAGATATCCGCGTGAAGGCCGCGCAGCAGTACCTCGCCATGCAGGCCAACCTGCAGAACCTTCAGAGCCAGCAAGCGAACTACCTGGCTGCCTTCTCCGGCTTCGTGGGTGATCCCTTCACCCAAAGCATGTTGGACATCAACACCTAGGCAGATTCTGCCGTTCGGCCCGCGGAATCTTTTGCCGCGGGGCCACTTGAGGGCGACCTAGCCCTCCGCCTTCTCTCAAAAATATTGTTGATTTCAATAACTTGCCCTTTGGCCCAGATCTGGCCCGAGGCTTGCATCGCTCCCGCCGGACACATGCGTTCGCCGCCCATGGTGCGGGCGCGAGGAACAGGAAAACGGAGCAAGTTATGGACGGCATTCAGGGCATTGCATCGAAGAGCACACCGCCGGCGGCGATCCCGGCCGCAAGCGACGATTTCAGCGCCGCCGGCGTCTTCGCCGCGCTGCTGGATATGGTCGGCGCGCGCTTTTCGACCGACGCCACGCTGACGATGGATGCCAAGCTGGCCCGTGGTGACGAACAAGCCGCCGCCGAGCGCGCCGCGACCGATGCCGCCCGCGATGCTCGCGACGCCGCGAAGGTAAGGGGCGACAAGGACGACGACCGCGCCGCCGCGAAGCCCAAGGACGCGAAGAAGCGCGACGAAGACGATAGCGACGACGGCGAGACCCAGGCCGCGACCAACGACGACGGCACGGCTGAAAAGCCCGCCGCCGACGCGCAGCAGCAGGCGACCCAGCAGAACGCCACTCCGGTGGTCGATACCACCGCGCTCGAAGCCGCGCTGGCCGCGACCGAAACGGTCGCGCCGGTGATCATCGCGCAGCAAGCCACCAATACGACCCAAACCACGCAGGTCCAGCAGGTTGCCACCGAAGCCGTGGCCGCCGTCGCTGAAACCGCAGCAGTCACCGAGACCGCCAAAGCCACCGTCGACGCTGGCGCCCAAGTGAAGGAAGCCGTGGTGGTCGAAGCGCCGGCCGCGACGCAGAAAGCAACCAACGTTGTGCAGAACACCGTCAAGCAGACGGCGCAGCAGGCCACGGGTCCGGCGCAGACCGCCGTGACCGAAGAGACCGCGGCCGTCCAGACCGCCACCACCGAAGTCACGAAGGACGCCGGCAAGGACGGCGCGAAAGCCGAAACGCTGACACAGCGTTCCGCCGCCGCCCAAACGCAAAGCGCCGATCTCTCGCAGAAAGTCGGTCCCGAGACCAAGGCGCAGGTGCAGGTCACCGTTGCGCACAACACCGGTCCGCAGACGGCGACTGTGGCCAGCATTTATGACATCTACGCCGGCTACAGCAGCGGCCCGAGCGCGCTCGCCAACGGCGGCGTGAACACGGCGGAAGTCGTGGCCCAGAACACCAAGAACCCTGCTGACGCGGCCCAAGCCCCGGTTGCAGCGCCTCCCTCCCCGGTGCTCGCCAACCAGCCCGTCAGCCAAGGCCCGCAGCAGGGACCCTCGTCGTCGGCCGTGCGTGCCGACATCGCGGCCCCGGCGGCGACGCAGTCGAACACCGGCAATCATGCAAGCTTCGGCGAGAACAGCTTCGGCAACGCCGGTTCGAACACCCAAACCTCGAACACGCAGAGTGCGTCGCAGACCTCGGCCGCCGAGCGCCCGATGCCGCCGGCGCAGCAAGTCATCGACCAGATCAAGGTCAACATCACCCGCGCCGCCAAGGCCGGCCTCGACAAGGTCACGATCCAGCTCAAGCCGCACGAACTCGGCCGTGTCGACGTCCAGCTCGAGATGTCTGAAGACCACAAGGTGCGTGTCACCGTGACCGCCGACAACAAGGACACGCTGGCGCTGCTGCAGAACGACAGCCGCAGCCTCGAGCGTGCGCTCAACGAAGCGGGCCTGCGCACCGACAGCAACAACCTGCACTTCAGCCTGCGCAGCGATAGCGATGCGCAGCAGGCGCAGGACGGCCGTCAGGGCGGGCGCAACAACGCCTCGAACGACAACGGCGCCACCGACGAGGATGAAGCCGTCGCGATGGCCTGGGATTATGCCGCGGCCGCGCATGCGCGCGGCGGCATCGATACTTTCGCCTAAGAAACCGCAATCCGAGTACGAGTCATGTCCGATATCGCCGTCAACGCCCTGGCTGGTTCGCAAGAGAAGACGACCAACTCATCGAACAAGTTGGCGAAGGACCTCGACTCGTTCCTGCTGCTGCTGACCTCGCAGCTCAAGAACCAGGATCCGCTGTCGCCGATGGACTCGACCGAGTTCACCAACCAGCTGACCCAGTTCGCCCAGGTCGAGCAACAGATCAACCTGAACGCCAGCCTCAACAACCTGATTGGCCTGACCCAACAGAGCATCGTCTCGAACGCCGTCAATTACATCGGCAAGACCGTCGAAGGCCAAAGCAGCCAGGTGCCGCTCTCGGGCGGCTCGCTCAAGGCGGCCTATGGACTCATGGCCGACGCCAAGTCCGTCAACGTCGTCGTGCGCGACGACACCGGCAACATCGTGTTCAACAAATCCGGCGAAGTCGGCAAAGGCGTGCACGAGTTCCTGTGGGACGGCAAGGACAGCATGGGTGTCCAACTTAAGGACGGCACCTACGAGATTTCGATCACGTCGCTCGACGGCCAGGATAAGCCGGTCGAGAACTACGTTACCGCTTTCGGCAAGGTTACGGGCGTCACCTCGATCAACGGCACGACCGTGCTGCTGCTCGATAAGGTCGGCATCCCGGTCGACAAGGTGTTGTCGATCACGCAGCCGGCGGCAGCTACCGCTAGCTAGATGAATTTGAGTTGGATTTAGGAAGAAATTAACCCGCCCGCTTCACTGTCGCAGTTGAGCCAAACTCACTTGCGGCGAAGCGGATAAGACCAAGGAGACGGAAGATGTCGTTGTTCGGTGCACTTTTCTCGGGCGTGTCGGGACTGCAGTCGCAGTCGAGCGCCATGGGCGCCATCTCTGACAACGTGACCAACGTCAACACGATCGGCTACAAAGCCACGACGGTCAATTTCAAGACGCTGATCACCGCGCAGACCTCGCTGACCCAGTACTCGCCGGGCGGCGTGCAGTCGAGCCCGCGTCAAGGCATCGACATTCAGGGCCTCCTGCAGGCCACCACGTCCTCCACCGACGTCGGCATCTCGGGCGCTGGTTTCTTTGTCACCAACGGTGTGGCCAGCGCCGGCCCCAACGATCTTTTCACGTACACCCGCGCCGGCTCCTTCAAGGTCGATCGCGAAGGTTACTTGCAGAACGTCGGCGGCGGTTACCTCCAGGGCTGGCCCTTGTCCTTCTACGACGGCACGCTCAGCGCCAAGCAGGTGCAGGTCGGGAACAACACGTTCATGAAGGCCTACATCCAGTCGAGCGGCGACGCGATCATCATCAACGATAACGTCATCGACAGCACCAACCTGCGCCCGATGAACCTGCAGACCATCGGCGGCACGGCCTCCCCGACGACGACAATGAACATTGGCGCCAACCTGCCGTCGGGCGCGTTGCTCAATGCACAGGAGCGAGTCAACGCCCAGATTTTCGACAGCTTGGGCAATCCGTCCAATGTTAGCTACAACTTCGTCAAGACGGCGGCCAACAAGTGGGCCGCGACGGTCGAGCAGCCGGCGAAATCGGCGGTCATCACCCAGCTTACGCAGAGTAGCGAGGTCTACTATGCGGCTGGACGCATCGACCTCGATCCCACCGCCGAATTGCCACTCACCGGCCAGTTCAATTTCAACGTCAACGGCTCGGCCTTCAACATCATTCTCTCCAACACAGCCGGTTCGGACGACGGCGTATCAACGATCGATACGACGTCGCGCAGCATCAGTCAGATCCTCGACGAGATGGCCGATCTGGTCGATGCGCAGATGGTCACCGCCTACGGTGGCGCCGGCGTGGGCGACGCTCCTTCACCTCCGGGCAACTGGTGCCGCCGCGTTTCTGGCGAGAACGGAATTACCTTCGACCAAGCTTCGACCGTCGACATGACCTTCGGAGTCGAGCCGACAGCGCTGGTCGTCGATGCCAACAACAAACAGCTCGTGTTCCAGAACGACACCGCCGGCTACACCGTGCCGGGCCTCGACGATGGCGACGATACAACAGACTTCATCTATGCCTGGTACGACCTCACCGGCGTCATCGGCGCGACCGGCGTCCCGCAACGCGGCATACCGGCAATCGAATTCGCGGGCAACGGCACGCCCGCGAAGTTGTTTGATCGCGACGCCAGCGAAGCCCCCTCGCCCAAGTTCACGATCGAGATCGTCTGGGCCAACGGCGCCGAGAACATGGAAGAAGGCATTCAGAACAGTCCGGCGATCGAGACCTTCTTCGGCAATTACAATACGCCGGACGGCCTCACCCAGCTCTCGGGCAACTTCCAGCTCAACTACCTGCAGCAGAACGGCGCCAAGTTCGGTAACTTCGCGGGCGTCTCCATCGGCGGCGACGGCATCGTTACGGCGCTGTTCGACAACGGCGTGACGCGCCCGGTGTTCATGATCCCGCTGGCCAGCTTCACCAACCCGAACGGCCTGCAATCGCTGTCCGGCAACAGCTGGATCGCCACCGACTTCTCGGGCAACCCGACCCTGCGCGAAGCCGGCGACGCCGGCGCGGGCAAGGTGAACTCGGCGACGCTCGAAACTTCGACGGTCGACCTCGGCACCGAGTTCACGCGCATGATCACCACCCAGCGCGCCTACTCCTCGGCGGCAAAAATCATCACCACCGCCGACGACATGCTCAGCGAGCTTCTGAACATCAAGCGCTAACCGGCGCTTCCGACACTAAGGACCGATAAAAAGAAGAAACCCCGGCGCCACAAGCGCCGGGGTTTCTCGTTTTCGCAACCGCGTATTTGGTGGGCTCGTATCTTAGCGGTGTCGGGCTTATCGGTTCGCGTGTGCCTGAATACGCGCCGGCACCATCGCATGCCGGAATCTCAAACGCTCGATGATCGCATCACGATAGCGGTTCCACGTCGTGGCGATGCCGCAGATGAACAACGTCAGCAAGAGGGCCGGGCCGATCGTCATCGCCAGCACGACCGAAGCAAACCAGATATACGTCCTCATATTCTCGTCCATAGCGAACCATCCACTAAAAGAGATGAACTGCACGCTCTCAGTTCTGCAGGCTCAACGCGCCCTATGAGTGTGGTGTTCCTTTTAGGCGGCGGTGCGGTGAAATTGCGGCAGGTTTCGTATCTTTTGGTTGCAAACTTTCCGGAACACCGCGAGCGCTGTGACGTTTTTCTGAGCACACCGCGCGAGATCGCGCAGCTTAGGAGCGTAATATGGCCACAACTGCAACCATGATCGTCATGCAACCGATTGTCGCACTCATTGCCGGCGTGCTGATTCTCATCATGCCGCGCCTGCTGAATTACGTGATCGCGCTGTACCTGATCCTGATCGGCGTGCTGGGCCTTATCCAGGCCTACGGCTGATTCCCCGCATACGGGAACTTTGCGCAGCGGCTCCGCGTTTGGACTGCAACCGTCTCCGTTTGCAGGACATGCATCATGAAAGCTACATCCATCGCCGGCATCGTGCTGGTGCTTATCGGCATCGCCGGCTTCGCCTTCGGCGGCCTGTCGTTCACCACCAAGGAAACCAAGCTCGACCTCGGCCCGATCGAAGTGCAGGCCGAAGAAAAGCACAACCTGCCGATCCCCACGATCGCCGCAGTCCTTGCCATTGTCGCCGGCATCGGGCTGGTCGTGGTGGGTGTGAAGAAAGCCTAATCGCGGAAGTCGAGGCCCACGTCGAGGCACGGCGCCGAGTGGGTGATCCACCCGGCGGACATCAAATCCACGCCCGATTCCGCAATAGCAGCCGCCGTCGCCTTGGTGATCGAACCTGAAGCCTCGGTGACCGCGCGCCCGGCGACCCGTTCGACGGCAATCTTCATCTGCGCGGGCGCCATATTGTCGAGCATGATCTGGTCTACGCCTTCGGCCAGCGCTTCGCCCAGTTGATCCAGCGTATCGACTTCGACCTCAATCTTGACGCCCTTCGGAGCGGACTTTTTCGCCGCGCGGATCGCGGCGGCGACCCCGCCCGCCGCGGCGATGTGGTTATCCTTGATCAGCACCATGTCGTAGAGGCCCATGCGGTGGTTGACCCCGCCGCCGCAGCGCACGGCGTATTTCTCGAGCACACGCAGGCCAGGCGTGGTCTTGCGTGTGCAGCAGATCCTCGTTTTGGTATGTGCGATCACCGCCGCGATCTCGGCTGTGGCTGTGGCGACGCCTGAAAGATGCCCAAGGAAATTGAGCGCGACGCGCTCGGCTTTCAGGAGCGCGCGCGCTGGCCCTTCGACCTCGAGCAGCACCGTTCCCGGCCCCACCGCCGCGCCGTCCGCTACTATCGCGGCCGCCTTGACCTTGGGATCAACGAGCTGAAAAACCCGCAGCGCAACCGGGAGCCCGGCCACGACGCCGGCTTTGCGCGCCGCAATCACGCCGCTGGCCCGGTGGTCCGCCGGGATCACGGAGTCCGTTGTGATATCGCCGACGTCGCCCAGGTCTTCGGCCAAAGCGCGGCGGACAAGCTCATCGATATGAGCCTGGGACGGCGGGTTGAGATCGGCCATGGATGAGGCTTTAGGTGCCGTACTTCCAGCCGGTGATCATGCGCTCGACCGCGACGCGGGCGCGCGCCGCGATCGCCGGTTCCACATGCACTTCGATCGTCTCGTGCTCGAGCGAATGCAGGATGTTTGAAAGCTCGATCTTCTTCATGAACGGGCAGAGGTTGCACGGCTTGACGAAGTCGAGTTCCGGGAAGTCGGCGGCGACGTTGTCGCTCATCGAACATTCGGTCACCAAAATAACCTTCGGCGGCTTGTTCTTGGCGACGTAGTCGATCATGCCCGCGGTCGAGCCGGTGAAATCGCACTCGGCGACCACTTCCGGCGAACACTCGGGGTGCGCGAGGACCACGACGCCCGGATAGTTCACGCGCGCGCCGCGGATGTCGGCCGGGGTGAACTGCTCGTGAACCATGCAGCGGCCCTTCCAGGTGATGACTTCGCACTTCACCAGCTTGGCCGTGTTCAGCGCCAGGTACTCGTCCGGCAGCATGATGACGCGCGGCGTGCCGAGCCCTTCGACGATGGCGGCCGCGTTGGCCGACGTGCAGCAGATGTCGGACTCGGCCTTCACGTCGGCGGACGTGTTCACATAGGTGACCACCGGTACGCCCGGATACTGCGCCTTCAGCTTGCGCACGTCTTCGGCGGTGATGGCTTCGGCGAGGGTGCAGCCCGCGCCCATGTCGGGGATCAGCACCTTCTTGCCGGGATTCATGATCTTCGAGGTCTCGGCCATGAAGTGCACGCCGGCCATGACGATGATATCGGCCTCGGTCTTGGCGGCCGAACGCGCAAGCGCGAGCGAGTCACCGGTGATGTCGGCGACGCAGTGGAAAATCTCGGGCGTCATGTAGTTGTGGCCCAGGATGACCGCGTTCTTCTGCTTCTTAAGCTGGTTGATGCGGTCGATCATCGGCGCGAAGATGGGCCACTCCACCTCAGGAATGACATGCTTCACCTTTTCGTAAAGGTGGGCCGTATTGCGCTCGACTTCCGAGGTGAAGCGCAGGTCCTTGCTGTGCGTCCTGTTGACCACGTTCATGGCGGTCGCCCCTTCTATTTTTCGCTAACGATGTTACGGCTTCGCGAAACTTATGCTTATGTTGAGCATATATACGCCGTAGAAAAAACACGTGCTCAGCGTGTTAACCGAAACCGTATGACCCAGGTCTCCCGGTGTCAAGATATGCTTATAATGAGCCTAAGGCTTTTTTTGCGCGCCGCCACGCGGCACACTTATATCTATATACATCAATGACTTATATTCTGTGCGCGCGCCTTATCCCGCGCGTTTGCTAACGCGAACGGGCACGCGTACGCCCGGCGCGGGGCGCTCATGGACGACTTCGCGGCGGAATCGGAAGAGCTCGGCGGGCCTCCCGCCGGTCTGACCGGAGATGTGGCCGGTAGGCTCCACGAGCCCCTCGTGCGCCACCAGGCGGCGGAAGTTCTGCTTGTGCAGTCGCCCGCCCGAGAGCGCCTCGATCGCCCGCTGGAGCTGGAAAAGCGTGAAGGTCGGAGCCATCAGCTCGAAGATCACCGGCCGGTATTTGATCTTGGCGCGCAGGCGGCCCATGGCCGTGGCAAGGATGCGCCGGTGGTCCTTGATCAGGGGCGCGCCCGTATGCGGCTGCACAGCCATCGTGGCAGGCGTGGTTTCGATGCGGGCGTCGGAGCTGGTTTCGGCCACGAGGCCGGCCTCGTACAGCAGCTCATAGCGGTCGAGCACGCGCTCGTTGTCCCAGGCCGCTCCGCCTAGGCCAAAAGCGAGGTTCACCCTCTCACGGCGTCGGCTGCGGTCGGGCTTGGTTTTAGCCTGATCGACCCAGGCCGTCAGGCTGGGCGCGACCATGGCATCGAGCACCGCCGGGGCTCCGTCGCGCCAGTCTTCCCACGGGAAATGGCGATACCAGTCGCCCCAGGTGCTATCGCCGGAGTCTTTCAGCGAGGCCGCCCGCACCAGGGCGAGGTAGCCCACGGACACCGGGCGCGGGCCGCCCGCCCGCTCGCGCGGATCGCGGAACCTATCCCCGAAGGTATAGAGCTGCTCGACATAGCCGAGATGAAGTTGGGTCTGCTCGTCCACCCAGGTGCGCAAGCCCTCTTCGAGGGTGCGGTGCCCGGCGGGGTCGAAGGCGCCGCTGGGCAAGCCGGCGCGCGGCGCCGGCTCCGGCGCCTTGATCAGCAGGATTTTGGGCGTCTCGTCACTGACCGCGACAATGGCCGCGCTCAGCTCGATCACTACCCCTGCCGTACTGCTCGTCGCCATGCCGCCCATCAGGCCTTGCCCCGCGTGCTTTCCGCCATGGTAACCGGCCGCTAGCACATTGTTTACTATAGCATTGATGATGCCCGCCTGGCCCTCATTCACACGCGTGTTTGGGGTGTGACTTTTGGGCCGCTTCACTGGGCAAAAATTTCCCACTGTTAACCTGTTCTTCACGGCGCGCCGCGTACCGTCGGCACCATAGGCGGGTCCTTTCGCATCTTGGGGATCTCATGGCCATTTTTGGCCGGGGCGCGGGGCCCGCCATCCACCCGGCGAGAGGACCTGACAGTGAACCCATTTGTGACCCAGATTAAGAACTTGGGACCCGCCCGCCTCGCGGCCATGGCCGGCGTTGCGGTTGGTTTGATCGCCTTCATCATTTTCTTCGCCACGCGGTTTTCGACCCCGCCGATGGAACTGCTCTACGGCAACCTTTCGGCCACCGACAGCCGCGAGATCACGCAGCAGCTCGAACTCAAGGCCATCCCCTTCACCGTCGCCAATAACGGCGCCGAGATCATGGTGCCCAGCGAGCGCGTCACCCCGGTGCGCATGGAAATGGCCGAGATGGGCCTGCCGTCCGGCGGCTCGGTCGGCTACGAAGTCTTCGACAATATGGATGCGCTCGGCTCGACCAACTTCATGCAGAACGTGAATTTGGTGCGCGCGCTCGAGGGCGAACTCGCCCGCACCATCAAGTCGATCGAAGGCGTGCAGAGCGCCCGCGTCCACCTCGTCATGGCCCAGCGCGAGATGTTCACGCGCGAGACACAAGAACCCACCGCCGCGGTCTACATCAAGATGCGCTCCGGGCGCCTGGCCGAGAACCAGGTCAGCGCCGTGCAGCACCTGATCGCCGCCTCGGTGCCCAAGCTGAAGCCGTCCAACATCTCGATCGTCGACGAGCGCGGCGCGCTGCTGTCGCGCTCCTATCAAAACGACGAGCAGATGGTCACCGCCCAGCAGGATGAATCGCGCATCAATCTCGAGCGCCGCCTTTCGACGGCTGTGACGCAAATGGTCGAAAGCTCCCTCGGTCCCGGTAAAGTGCGCACCGAAGTGCGCGCCGAGATGGAGTTCGACAAGGTCGTGACCGCCGAGGAGATCTTCAACCCCGACCAACAGGTGCAACGTTCAACAGTGACGGTGACCGAGAACAACACCTCGAACGAGACTCAGCCTTCGGACGTGTCGGTCGCCAACCAGCAGCCCGACGCCAACGTCAACGGCGCCGGCACCGGCCGCGCGCAGTCGAGCGAGAACCGCACCGAAGAAACCGTCAACTATGAAATCTCCAAGCAGACCGTGAACAGAGTGAGAGAGAGCGGCACGGTCAAGCGCCTGTCGGTGGCCGTGCTCGTCGATGGCACTTACACCACCAATGCCGAAACCGGCGAGCGCACCTACGTCGCGTTGCCCGAAGACACCATGACCAAGATCGACAGCCTGGTGAAATCGGCCATCGGCTACGACGCCAACCGCGGCGACGCGGTGGAAGTCGTCAACATGCCCTTCACCGGCTTCGACGATCTGGCCGCCGGCCCCGAGGAGTTCAACCTGCTCGGATTCACCAAGGAAGAGATCATGCGCATGGCCGAAGGCCTGGGCGTAGCGATCGTCGCCGTATTGGTGATCCTCCTGGTTGTCCGCCCGCTGGTCACTCGTGCTTTCGAATCCATGCCGCAGGGCGAAGAAGCCCTGATGAGCGATGGCATGGCGCAGCTTACCGGCCCCGGCGGCGTGCCGATGCCGGGCGGTCAGCAGGAAGAAGAGGAAGACCTCGACGAGCTCATCGACATCGACAAGGTCGAAGGCCGAGTCAAAGCGTCATCGCTGCGCAAGATCAGCGACATCGTCGATAAGCATCCCGAGGAAGCCCTATCGATCGTGCGGACCTGGCTCTATCAAGAAACTTAAGGGCGCGTGGAACAACAGAAACAAGGAGTTTGGTGGGGGGAACGGCGGTATAATCGCCTCCCCCGCCGGCTTTTGAGGCAGGAAGGTTTGGTTAGAGTTTTATGGCCCGAGTTAAGGAAGACTATCGCAGTCTTACCGGCCCGCAGAAGGCAGCCATCATGATGCTGTCCCTCGGCGATGAGCAGGCGGGCAAACTGTTTGCCTTGATGGAAGACGACGAGATCAAGGAACTCTCGCAGGTCATGGCCAACCTCGGCACCATCGACGCCAACCTGGTCGAGCGCCTGTTCGTCGACTTCGCCGATGCCATCTCCAATACCGGCTCGCTGGTGGGAACCTATGAATCCACCGAGCGTCTGCTGATGAAGGGCCTCGACAAAGAGCGTGTCGCCTTGATCATGGAAGAAATCCGCGGCCCAGCCGGTCGCACCATGTGGGACAAGCTCGGTAACGTGCATGAGCAAGTGCTCGCCAACTATTTGAAGAACGAATATCCGCAGACCGTCGCCGTCGTGCTCTCGAAGGTCAAAGCCGACCATGCCAGCCGCGTCCTGTCGCTGCTGCCCGAAGGCTTCGCGATGGAAGTCGTCATGCGCATGCTGCACATGGAGTCGGTGCAGAAGGATGTACTCGAGAGCGTCGAGAAAACACTGCGCAACGAATTCATGTCGAACCTCGCCAAGACCGCGCGCACCGACAGCCACGAAATGATGGCCGAGATCTTCAACAATCTCGACCGCGCCACCGAGGCGCGCTTCCTGACCGCCCTCGAAGAACGCAACCGCGAGTCCGCCGAGAAGATCAAGGCGCTGATGTTCACCTTCGAGGACTTGGGCCGCCTCGACGCCGCCGGCGCGCAGACGCTGTTGCGCCACGTCGAGAAGGACAAACTCGCCCTCGCCCTCAAGGGCGCCTCGGACGCGATCAAGGAGTTGTTCACCGCGAACATGTCGGCGCGCGCCGCCAAGATGCTCAAGGAAGATATGGACTCGCTCGGCCCCGTCCGCCTGAAGGACGTGGAAGAAGCGCAGAACATTGTCGTCACCCTCGCCAAAGAACTGTCGAACTCCGGCCAGATCACGATCTCCGAAGGCAAGGACGACGACGCGCTGGTTTACTAAGAACGTGTATTAAGGACTAGAAGATGGTTTCTCGCAGCGCCAAGAAATTCATGTTCGAGCGGTCGTTCGACGACCCGGCGAAGCTTTACCTGCCCGGCGAGCGCAAGCGCTCGGAGATCGAAGCCGCCGCGGCGGCCGAAGCCGCCGTCGCCGCCGCCCAAGCGCCGCTTGTGCTGCCCGAGGCCAAGGACGAACCGCCACCGGAACCGGCGGTGAAGCTTGAGTTCACGCAGGCGCAATTGGATGCGGCGCGTGAGGAAGGTTACATCGCAGGCCACACCGCATCGCTCGAGGAAGCGGCCACGGCGCGCGAGCACTATGTCGCCGATGCGATCAATTTGATCGCGCAAGGGCTGGCCAAGCTCGACGAGCAGCAGCACGCCGCCAACGCCGTGCTCGCCGATCTCGCCATGCGCATGATCTACGGCATCACGCAGAAGCTGCTGCCGCCCTTCGCCCACGCCCACGCCGTGGACAGCATCGAGCACTTCGTTCGCGCCGCGCTGCCCATTGCCGTCGGTGAGCCGAAGCTGCTGGTGCGCGCCCATCCGAGGATCGCCGACGATCTCAACACCCGCCTCAAGAGCGTGTTCGAGCGCGCGAGCTTCCAGGGCACCTACATGGTGATCACCGATTACGAACTTCAGCCGGGCGACTGCCGTCTCGAATGGGACGGTGGCGGGGCCGACCGCAACGAGGCGCGCATCTGGCGCGACATCCGAGAGGTCGTGGCCGGCAACTTCGGCGCTGTCGACGCGGCCGATCTCGACCGCGCGGCCGATCAACTGACGCAGGAAGAACAGGCCGCCCAGGCACCCGACCAAGAAGCGGCGGAACCAGGACCAGAGCAAGCACAAGCTTAATGGTGAAATCCCGGATCAACCGGGCGCTAAGAACCTAAGTGGAATAATGCATCGCCACACGTGGGCGGGAGATGAAGATGGCAGAGAACACAGAAACAGGCGGCAAGAAGCCCGGCAAGACGGTCAGCGACCTGTCGCTCGACGAAATTGAGGGCGGCAAGGCCAAGGACGATGACTTGGATGATTCGTGGGGCGATCCCGCTGACATCCCGGACAAGCCGCGCTCGGCCCAGGACCTGGAAGCGGTTTACGACATTCCCGTGCGCGTCTCGGCGGTGCTGGGTAAATCGTCGATGCAAGTCAACGAACTCCTGAAGCTCGGCCGCGGCGCGGTGGTGGAACTCGACCGCAAGGTCGGCGAGGCCATCGACATCTACGTCAACGACCGTCTCGTCGCGCGCGGCGAAGTCGTCGTGGTCGATGACCGTCTCGGCATCACCATGACGGAAATCATCAAGACGCAAAAAGCTTAAGTGAACCGTCCCCGTGTTGGATCAGCCCACCATGACTGAACAGGCCGAGATCACGGCGGCGCCGCGCCGGACGCTGTTCGACGGCGCGACCGTCTTCGGCCTCGTCGGCGCGCTCGCGCTCATCGCCGGAGCGATCTTCCTCGGCGGCTCGGCCGAAGCGTTCATCAACGTTCCGGGCCTGCTCATCGTCGTCGGCGGCACCTTCGCCGTCACGGCCGTCAGCTTCAGCTTGGGCGACGTCGGACGCACCTTTGGTACGCTGAGCAGCACCATCTTTTACCGCGAGCGCGACCCGCAGGACGCGGCCTACTCGATGCTCGAAGTCGCGGACTACTGCCGTAAACACGGCGTATTGCGTCTTGCCGGCGGGGCGCTGGAAAAGTTCGCGCGCGAGGCTTTCTTGCACAAGGCCCTCGGCATGGTGGTCGAAGGCCTGCCCGAGAAGGACATCAACGACATTCTTTCCGAGGATATGGCCACCGGCGCCGCGCGCGTGCAGCGCTCGGCCGGCGTCTTGCGCAAGGCGGCCGAGATTTCTCCGGCCATGGGCCTGATCGGCACGCTGATCGGCCTCGTGCAGATGCTGAGCAACCTCGAGAACCCCGACGCCATCGGCCCCGCCATGGCGGTCGCGCTGATCACCACCTTCTATGGCGTGCTGCTCGCCAACGTCGTCTTCAATCCGCTCGCCTCCAAGCTCGAGCGTAACGCGGCCGAGGAGCACCTGATCCATTACCTCTATACCGTCGGCGTGCTGGCAATCTCGCGCAAAGACAATCCCCGCCGCCTCGAGATGCTGCTGAACAGCGCCTTACCGGCGGAAAGTAAAGTCAGATTCTTCGATTAACCACCGCCGGTTTGACGCCAAATTTGACTTGGGAAGGCGTCACGGCACATAAAGACTCACCTAGAGACTCTGGGGTCACCACAGGTTTGAAATGCGGCTTCTGATCGTTGGATCATTGAGTGGACAGATTGGCGCCGCCAGCCGCATTGCCATGCAGCGGGGCGCCAAGGTGATTCAGGCCGAGGGCCTCTCTCAAGCCATGGAAGTCATGCGCTCGGGCCAGGGCGCCGACCTGGTCATGTGCGATGTCACCTACGACATCCAGGACCTCATCAGCCAAATGAAGGCCGAGCGCATCCACCTGCCCGTGGTTGCCTGCGGCGTCGAGACCGACAGCCGCGCCGCCGTCGCCGCCATCAAGGCCGGCGCGAAGGAATACGTGCCGCTGCCCCCGGACGCCGCACTCATCGCCGCGGTGCTCGAGGCCGTGGCCGCCGAGCAGGACGCGCTGATCTTCCAGGATCCGGCCATGGACCGGGTCATCCAGATGGCCAAGAAGGTCGCCGCCAGCCAAGCCAGCGTGCTGATCACCGGCGAGAGCGGCACGGGTAAGGAACTCGTCGCGCGCTACTTGCATCGCAACAGCCCACGTAAGGACAAGGCGTTCGTGGCGGTCAACTGCGCGGCTATTCCGGGCGAGCTTTTGGAATCCGAGCTGTTCGGCCACGAGAAAGGCGCCTTCACCGGCGCCATCGCGCGCCGCATCGGCAAGTTCGAAGAGGCCAACGGCGGCACATTGCTGCTGGACGAAATCAGCGAGATGGACCTGAAGCTACAGGCTAAACTGCTGCGCGCCATCCAAGAACGCGAGATCGTGCGCATCGGCTCCAACGGACCGGTGAAGGTGGACACGCGTATCGTCGCGACCTCGAACCGCAACATGGAAGAAACGGTCAGAGGCGGCAAATTCCGCGAGGACCTTTATTTCCGGCTCAACGTCGTGAAGCTGACCCTGCCGCCCTTGCGCGACCGCCCCAAGGACATCGAAGTCCTCGCGGGTCACTTCGCGCGCGCGAGCGCCGAGGAGAACGGCTACCCCTTGCGCCGCGTGTCGCCCGAAGCCATCGCCGTGCTCAAGACCCACAACTGGCCCGGCAACGTGCGCGAGCTTGAGAACACCATGCACCGCGCCGTGCTGCTTTCCAGCGGCGACGAGATCGGGCCCGATGCCTTCGACTTCGCCGGCGCCGGCAACCTGGGCAGCACCACCGCCGCGGGCAGCCAGGTCGGACGCACCGTCGCCGACGTCGAACGCGATTTGATCATCGACACGCTGAAGCACACCATCGGCAACCGCACCCATGCGGCCAAGATCCTCGGCATCTCCATCCGCACCCTGCGCAACAAGTTGAATGCCTACGTGCAGGAAGGCGTCTCCGTGCCGGCCCCGGGTGTGGGCGAGACGGCGTAGTTCAACGCTTCCCAAGACGACCCGTTCCGTTTCCAAGCTCTGCTCCGCGTTTCCCGAGCCAATCAAGGCTAACAAAACGGCCTGTTCGTTCTTAAGCAGACCGTTTTGAGAAACGTCTGGTGGGGGCGCGTCAAAATAGAAGTACACGCCAACAAACAAAACAGCGAAGAACAAGATGGTCAGCAAAAGGACTGCGACCAGCAGCCAGCCTACAAACTTGATTGCCGATTTTGCCCTGCGGTTCATTAGCTAATATGGGCTGGTCTTCAGACGGCCAGTACGAATGAGTTCATCGATAGTCATTCTTGATGTGTCGCCCTCTAACGTCCGGCCAACCTGATTGTTGAACAGGTCCATTCCACGCTCTCCGACTGGATTATCCGGCCCGCGTTCATGAAAGTCAGCAAAGGTCTTGGCGCGCTCCGGTCCGATTGCGTTCACCATCCGCTGATTCCAGCGCGCATGTTTCCAAGCATCGCCCTCCCCATTATACAGCGTGGTCGCTGCTGGGCCGCCTTCATATCTATCCCTCGCTTCTTGCCACGCACGGCCTGCATGCCACAGAGCCTGCGCGGCGCCCATTGGGTCGGCTTTGACCGCGCCAAATAAACCGGGACCGTTGGGATCATAGCCCAGAGACGTATCCGACGGCGCTGTTGCTGGAGGCATAGAAGCACCGCCTGGTGGCAAAACTACGGCCGTGCTTTTCTCGCTTTCGAATGGTTCAGCAATGTATGCCTGGACCGGAGTCGCTGCGTTGAAAAGCTGCCTCGGAACTCCCTTTATCCAATCCACAAATCCAAACTCCGGCGCGCCCGTCTCCGGGTTGATGCGGTTGCGTGCATCACCGACGCGGAACCGGTCCAGCGGCACGCCCTGCGCCGCAGCGACCTTGGCTAGCGCGGCCAGCACCTCCGGCGTCTGGAATACGCGCGGGATCACCATCTCGCCGGGCGTGATGTGCGCGACTTCGCTGTCGGCGCCGCGACCTTCGGCGGCGAGTTTCTCGGCCATGCGCGCCTTCTTCGCACGTGCCCTGGCTTCGACCTTGGCTTTCTGTTCGGTTGCGATGCGGCGCCTTGTTTTCTCAAGGAACGCCATATGACGCTCGACTGCCTGATCAAGTGTCAGCGCACCCGGGCTCTCATTGGTGAATCGTTTGAACTCTTCTGGCTTGCTGAAGTCTTCCGGCGGGGTTTCGTCCTCAAGTTCGGGAGGAACCGGGCGGCCTTGCCGGCGCAAAACCGCGGCGGCGTCGCGCTTACGCTGCAACTCTTCGAGCCACATCGCCTTCCGCACGCCTTGCTCGAAGGAAAGAGCGCCGGGGCTGTCGTTACGAAAAAGGGCCATCCAAAAATCTCCTGTGTGTCGCGCACGCACGAGCGCGTGGGCTTTCCACCGGTCTAGATTTTTCAGGATTCAAAACAAGCTCAGGAGCGCGGCCCCTGCTCCCGCCACGGTTACTTGGTCCCGCTGTCCGTCAAAGTCACAAGTAAAACGACCCCCTCCTCACCTCCCCCTTGCAGGGGGAGGAACACTTCATTCCCTCCCCTGAAAGGGGAGGGTCAGGGAGGGGTCGTTGTCTGCTCCTCTCCTAAACTCCTCGTCACATTCCCGTAGCTGCCCTAGCCCGCTGCACGCAGCCGGGCTAGATTTCACCGATCTGAAATGTGCTCATTTCCCGGGAGGACGCGGAGCATGAGTTACGTCCGCACCAGTTTACTCGCGCTTAGCGCCGCGCTCACGTTGTCGAGCACGCCCGCACCAGCCGCCGACTACAACGCCGAAGTCACCTTCCGCATGTTCACCGCGACGTGCATGCGCCGACTCGGTATGCCCGAGGAGATCAAGTCCTGGGCGCGCGATGCGCGCTTGACGCCGATCCAGGACGTGGGCCTGCTGGCCACCTTCGTCGGCCAGGCGCAAGGCCCCAAAGGCGCGGCCTGGGTGCTGCCAAGCCCCAACGACCGCAAGTTCACCCTTTCGGTGCGCGCGGGCTCGCAGACCTGCGCCGTCTGGGCCGAAACCGGCGATCCGTCCACCGCCGAAGAACTCTTCAAGAAGTTGGTCAACGAAGCCGCGCGTCCCGGCACCAAGGTCAACACCGAACAGGATCAGTCCTTCACCACCCAGACCGGCAAGTCGCGGCTGCTTGAAATGAGCGTCACCGACGATTCGGGCGAAGGCTACAAATTTACCTTCATGGGAGGAGACCAGTCCGGCGTATTCTTCGCCGGCGCACCGATCCAGCTTTCCATGCAGATGACGCGCCTGCCGCCCGACAAGAACCCCAAGGCGCAAACCCCGGCTAAAGCCGCGCCGGCAAAGCCGGCGGCTGGGAAGGCTGCGCCCGGGGCGAAGAAGTAAAGCCAAAGGTAAATGCCGCTTTTGGCGGCAATAGCCGACGGACGTTCCACGTAACATATTGATTTGTCGCAATTAATGCGGCATTCCGAGCCGGGAAACCCACCCGGCAAAAATTACCCATCTAAACCCCTTTTTAACCCCGGTAAGCGACTTTGGGGCGAGCGGGATTCTGGCGGCGCAACCGCCGGGGAATTTGGGGTTTTTCATGGCTGAACAGGCTGTTGGATCAGGGGGCAATACGCCCGCGCCAAGCACGGCGGTCGCACCGGCGCCGGGACCGCGCGCGCCTGCGGCGGTACCGACGGTGAGCTTCGGCGACATGGGCGGGCGCCTCGTCGACAGCCTCAAGCGCGGCGACCTCGGCTTCGCGCTCGGCCTCGTGCTGATCATGGTCGTCCTGATCATGCCGCTGCCGCCGTGGCTGCTCGACATTGCGCTGGCCCTTTCGATCACGCTCGCGGTTTTGATTTTGATGACGGTGGTCTTCATCAGGAAGGCCATGGAGTTCAACTCCTTCCCCGTCGTGCTGCTGATCGCAACGCTGTTGCGCCTGGCCCTCAACCTCGCCTCGACCCGCCTGATCTTAGCTAAAGGACACGAGGGCCCCGACGCCGCCGGTCACGTCATCGAAGCCTTCGGCGGCTTCATCATGGGCGACAATTTCGTCATCGGCGTCATCGTCTTCGCGATCCTGACCTTGGTGAACTTCATGGTCATCACCAAAGGTTCGACGCGCATCGCCGAAGTGACCGCGCGCTTCACCTTGGACGCCATGCCCGGCAAGCAGATGGCCATAGACGCCGACCTGTCCGCCGGCATGATCGACGAACAGGAAGCCAAGTCGCGCCGCGAAGACCTGCAGAAAGAATCCGATTTCTTCGGCGCCATGGACGGCGCCTCGAAATTCGTGCGCGGCGACGCCGTCGCCGGCTTGATCATCACCGCCATCAACGTCATCGGCGGCATGATCATCGGCATGGCGCAGAAAGACCTGACGTTCATGCACGCCGCCGACTCCTACACCCGCCTGAGCGTGGGTGACGGCCTTGTCACCCAGATCCCGGCGCTGGTGGTCTCGACCGCCGCCGGTATCATGGTCTCGAAGGGCGGCCTCAAAGACACCATGGACGTGGCCATCGGCACGCAGTTCACGCGTTATCCGAAAGCGCTCGGCATGAGCGCGTTGCTCGCCACGGCCTTGGCCCTGCTGCCCGGCACGCCGGCCATGCCCTTCATGCTGCTGGCCTTCGTCGCCGGCGGCGGCGCGATCTTCGTCACCTGGCAGAACGCCGATAAGGAAAAGAAGCAGGCCCAGGTCAACCAGATCAAATCCAATCAGGAAGTCCCTGTCCAGGAAGAGCCGATTTCGCAGGCCATGAAGATCGACATGGTGCGCCTCGAACTCGGTTACGGCCTGCTCTCGCTCATCAACAACGAGAACCGCCGCCTCACCGACCAGATCAAGTCGCTGCGCAGGGCGCTCGCCACCGACATGGGCTTTGTCATGCCGGCGGTGCGCATCCAGGACAACATGCAGCTGCCGGCCAACTCCTACGCCGTCTACATCAAGGAAGTCGAAGCCGGCAAAGGCGATCTGCGTCCCAACATGCTCTTGGTCATGGACCCGCGCGGCGAAGAAATCTCGCTGCCGGGCGAACGCACCAAGGAACCCACATTTGGTCTTCCGGCGCTGTGGATCGATCCGTCCAACCGCGAAGAGGCCCTCTTCCGCGGCTACACCGTCGTCGATCCGCCGACCGTCATCACCACGCACCTTACCGAAGTCGTGCGCGACAACATGTCCGAGCTGCTCTCGTACACCGAGACCCAGAAACTGCTCAACGAACTCGACAAGGACCAGCAGAAACTCATCACCGAAGTGGTGCCGTCGCAGATCAGCGTCGCCGGCATCCAGAGAGTCCTGCAGAACCTCCTCAACGAGCGCGTCTCGATCCGCGATCTGCCGACGATCCTGGAAGGCATTTCGGAAGCCTGCGCCATTACCCGCAACGTGCTGATGATCTCCGAGCACGTGCGCGCGCGCCTGGCCCGCCAGCTCTCCGACGCATCGGTCGACGAGAACGGCGTCATCGCGCTGGTGGCCCTGTCGCCGGAGTGGGAGCAGGAATTCGCCGAATCGCTGACCGGCAATGCCGACGATCGCCAGCTGTCCATGGCCCCGTCTAAGTTGCAGGAGTTCATCGCTGCCGTGCGTCAGAACTTCGAACGCTTCGCCATGCAAGGCGAAACGCCCATCCTTTTGACATCTCCGACTGTAAGGCCTTACGTCCGGTCGATTATTGACCGCTTTAGGCCCATGACGGTGGTAATGTCGCAGAACGAGATACACCCTAAGGCGAAGATCCGGACCGTCGGCCAAATTTAACGGTCAATTCTAGCCTGGGGATCTGAGGGGAACTAAGCGGGCGGCAGGGCCACACCCTTATCACGGGTGAAACCTTGTCCGTTGGGAACGGGATGAGGCTTAAGTCGTACAACGCCCCGACCATGGCGGAAGCCATGCGTATGGTGCGCGAGGAACTGGGGGAAAACGCGATCATCGTTTCCACCCAGCGGTCCTCCGACGGGCAGGGCGTGCGCATCACCGCGGCGCTGGAAGATCCATCTGACGACGACGATATCAACCGCGCGCTGACCGGCCGCGACACCACTCCTTTCGGTGAGCGTGTGCGCGAGGCGCTGGAGTATCACGGCACGCCGGCGCGTCTGGTCGAGAAGATGGTTCAGGCCGCCATGGCGGTGGAAGTCGGCTCGCCGACCATGGCCTGCGCGACTGCCCTCGAAGACCATTTCGATTTCGCCCCCCTGCCCGAGCGCAAGTCGCCGCGCCCATTCATGCTGGTTGGACCGCCTGGTTCCGGCAAGACCATCACCACCGCCAAGCTCGCGGCGCGCGCGCGTCTCGCTGGCCGGCCCGTGGGCGTCATCACGGCCGACACGATCCGCGCCGGCGCCGTCGAACAGCTCGCCGCCTTCACCGGCATTCTCGAGGTCGATTTGCGCCAAGTGCGCGGCGCCGAAGGCTTGGGCCTCGTCGTCAACGACATGATGTCGAAGTACGACCTGGTGTTCATCGACTCCCCTGGCCTGAACCCTTTCAGCCAGCACGACATGGATTTCCTCAAGAACCTGATCAACGCCGCCGATGTCGAGCCCATCCTCGTGCTTGCGGCCGGCGGCGATGCCTCGGAAGCCGCCGACATTGGCGAGGCATTCGGGGAATCGGGCGCCACGCGCCTGCTCGCCACGCGCCTCGACATGACGCGGCGCCTGGGCGCGATCCTCGCCGCCGCCGACGCCGGCCAACTCATGTTCAGCGAAGTCAGTTTGAACCCGCACGTCGCGACAGGTTTGTGCGCGGTGAACCCCGTTTCCATGGCGCGCCTGATCCTGCCGCCCGAAGAAGAACTCCAGCCGCGCGTCGAGGAACCGCCGCGCGAACAGCTGCGCCCCATTGGTATCCGCTCTGAGGTCAAGAGATGACGACGAACGCCACACCCCCCGCGGCCTTGAAGATGGCGGCTGCCGCGCAGCCCGCCCTCACACCGCGTCTGCCGACACGGCCCGCCGTCACCGCTAAGCGCGGCAAGCTCATCGCCGTCGCCTCAGGCAAGGGCGGCGTGGGCAAGACGTTCTTCTCGATCACGCTCAGTCACGCGCTGGCGCGGCGCGGCCAGCGCACGTTGCTGTTCGACGGCGATCTTGGCCTCGCGAACATCGACATCCAGCTCGGTTTGATGCCGCAGTACGACCTCGGCAGCGTCATCGCCGGCAAACTATCGCTCAATCAGGCGGCCATGCAGTACGAGCCGGGCGGCTTTGATGTGATCGCCGGGCGCTCGGGCTCCGGCACGCTCGCCAACATTCCGCTGTCGCGCCTCCAGATCATGGGCGAGGACCTCTCCCTGCTCGCCGGACGCTACGACCGCGTCATCCTCGATCTCGGCGCCGGCGTCGAAAAATCCGTACGCCAGCTCGCCAAGGCCGCCGACACGATCATCGTCATCACTTCCGACGAACCCACCTCGCTCACCGATGCCTACGCCTTCATCAAGATCACGGCCATGGAACGCCCGCAGACCGACATCCGCGTGGTGGTGAACGCCTCCAACTCGACGCGCGAAGGCGAGCGCACTTATCAGACGCTGTTCAAGGCGTGCCAGGGCTTCCTCAAGATCTCGCCGCCGCTGGCCGGCATCATTCGCCGTGACGCCAGAGTCCGTGAATGCATCCGTCACCAGACGCCGATCCTGATCCGCTCGCCGGCGTCCGAAGCCGCCATGGACGTGGAAGCCATCGCCGAGCGCCTTCTCCAAGTCTAAACCATGACGACCGTTCCGCCGCCGACCACGCCGCAGCCTCAAATGCCGGCGGCGCCGCCGGCGGCGACGGCCGTGCTCATTCTCAGCCCGCCGCCCGCCGTCGCCGCGCTGCCCGCCGGAACCGTGCTGGAAGCCGTTGTCGTTCCAACCCCCGACGTCAACAAGCCCGCCGTCACGCTGCGCACGCCGCAGGGCGATGTGACCATCAAATTGCCCGTGCAGCTTCCGGACGGCGCGAAGGTCGCGCTGGAAATCCTGCGGTCGGCACAAGCGAATACGCCGCAGGTCAGTGCGCGCGTGGTCACCGTCAACGATCAACCGGCCGCGCAGGCGCTGGCGCAGCTGGCGCGTGCGAGCGTCGAAGCGCGCGCGCCGTTGCCGATCGTGCAGCAACCCGTGCCCACCAACCCGCTGCTTCAGCCAACATTGCTTCAGCCCGGCGTGGCCTGGATGCCGACGGGTCCACAGCCGCTGCCGGCGCTGGGGACCTTCTCCGCCTTCGTGATCCAAGGTGTGCCGCCGGAACAGCCGCAAGCGCAGCCTCAAACGCCGACGATCCCACAAGCGGCACCGCAGACGCCTGCCGCACCCCTGTTCTCGCCGCCGACCGCATCGGACCTTGCTGTGCGCGTGACCGGCGTCCAGCTTCCGCCCAACGCCGCGCCGGCGCCGCTCGCGCCCAGCACCATCGCGCTGGTGCCGCCTCCGATCACAACGCCGCAAGCGGTTGTCGTAACCCCTGCCGCACAGACGCCCATCATCGTGCCGCAGACAACACCCCTCGCGACAGCACAGCCACAGCAGCCACTGCCCCTCACGCCTGAACCGCAGCCGGGTCTCGTGCTTCCCACCAAAAGCGGACTCCCGACACCCACGCCGCAGCCGCCGCTGACGATGCAGCCCGCGCCGCCGTTGGCCACCGTTACCGCCACAGTCACCGGCCTATCGCCCTCCGGCGCGCCCATTGTCAGCATCGAGACCGGAACCGCTGCCATCCAAGTGCAACTCAACGTGCGCGCCAATCTACCGCCCGGTACGCGCGTGACGCTCGAGATCACAGGTCAACAACCGCCGTCGATACCAACGACCGCGCCCCTGCCGATCACATCACTCCCGCTCACGGGCCTTGCCAATCCCGGTTGGCCGACGCTGACCGAATCCCTCGCGCTGCTGCAGCGCATCGATCCCATCGCCGCGCAGCAGCTGGCGCAAGCCGTCCCCGACGGCGGACCGCGCACCGCGGCGGCGTTGATGTCCTTCGCCCAAGCCATGCGCGGCGGCGATGCGCGCCAATGGCCGGGCGATGTCACGTTGCGGGCGCTGGAACGCAGCGGGCCACGCGGCGCGCATCTTGCTTCGACGCTGTCCGACGAAGTCGCGGCGCTATCGTCGCGCGCCCGTGAAGGCGGAGCCGAGTGGCGCGCACTGCCGATCCCGTGGAACGCCGACGGCCAGGTCGAGCGCATCGCGCTGATCACCCGCCGCGAAGGCGAGGGCGATGACGAGAGTAAAAAGAAAACCGCCGGGGGCGGCACGCGCTTTTTGATCGAACTCGAACTCTCGCGCCTCGGCAGCATGCAGCTCGACGGCATGTTCAAGAATCAGGCGCGCGCGCTCGACCTGATGATCCGCACCAAGGCCGAGCTGCCGGACACCATCCGCCGCGACCTCACCGGCATATTTGCGAACTCCAACGCCGCCATGGGGCTCAAAGGCGGGCTCACCTTCCAGGTGGTCAAGAAGTTCGCGAGCCCGCTCGGCCAAGCCAATCCCTGGGCTGAAAAGCCCGGGGTTTGGGCCTAAACTCCACGCTTTTGCTGGATTTATTAACCAATCGTTTCCGCGTGCTCGGCAAACTGGTGAAATGAGCAAACCTTCAACGTCCGTCTTCGATGCGGCGACGTGCCGCCATTTGCTTACCACCACAGCCGCGCCGGCTGCGGGGCTGATGACGATTGCGTCGTTGACGGCGTCGCTTGATCCCTCGACGGCCATTGCGCTCAGTTACGTGCCCGATCAGTTGGTGCTGGCGCGCTCCGGCTTCGACGCCTATGTCGCCGCGCGCGCCCAGCACGCCGATACGACGCCGGAAGCCCTCGCCAACTCCATCGCCGCCGACGTCGCCAATGAGCTCGTGCCCCGGTGGCTGCGCGTCACGGTGAACCGCTCCGCCGGCGGCATTGTCAATCACTCGGTCACGGTCGAAGACCGGCAACCGGGTTGGGATCACACGGCGCTGCACAAGAGTCCCTGATGGCGATGCGCGATCCCAAGGGCTATTACATCGCGCTCGGCATCAACGAGGATGCCGACGAAGGCGTCATCAAGTCGGCCTACCGTAACAAGGCCAAGCGCCTGCATCCGGACTTCAATCCGTCCCCGATCGCGGCGAAGCAGTTCCACCGTCTGCACGAGGCCTACGAGACCCTGAGCGATCCGGAAAAGCGGGCGGCTTACGACAAGCCGTGGCGGTTTGATTCGCCGAAGACCAACGGCGCGCATTCCTACACCCGCACGGAGGAGCCCCGCCGCGAACCGCCGCCGAAAGAGCGTCCCCGTGAAGCGCGCGCCGAACCGAAACCGAGAGCTGCCGCCGGCGACCAGCCGGCCGTCTGTCGCTGCGGCAAGGTCACGGCGCAGCCGCGCTACGTCATTTTCGACCTGGTCTGGGGACGCCTCAATAAAGTCCAGCGCCGCGGCGTGTCGGGCATCTTTTGCCGCAGCTGCGCCGACCGCACCGCCGTGCGCGCTTCGCTCGTCACTTGGCTCGCGGGCTGGCGGGCCTGGCCCAACGGACCCAAGGAAACCGTCAAAGCGCTGCTGAACAACATTCGCGGCGGACGCAAGCCGGCCGACCGCAACGCGCGTCTTCTCATGCGCCAGGCGCGCGCGTTCCGCGCCCGCGGCGAAATGGAGCTCGCGCGCAATGCCGCGGAGCAGGCGATTGGCTTCGCCGCGACCCCGAGCCTGCGTCACGAAGTCGACAGCTTGCTTCTGTCCCTCAGCGCCCATCCGGCGCGTTCGCTGAAAGACCGCTGGGAGAAACCGGGTTGGGCGGCGACGGTGCAGGTGTTGCCGCTTGCCGTCGTCGTAGGCGGACTCAGCATGGCGGCGAGCTTTCTTGCGCCCTTGCCGCTCTCGACCTTAGCCCGGCAATGGATCACCGTCGATTTACCGGGGCTCTTCGAGTCCTCAACGCCGCCCGCTGCGCCTTCCTCCGCGGCGTTGCCGACAGGGCGCGTCTACGCCGTCTCGGCCAAGCAGGCGTCGCTGCGCACCGGACCGGGCGCGGGCTACCAGCTTCTCGCGCTGCTCAATCAGGGCACCGTAGTGCTGGTGATGGAAGCTGATCCGTCCGGCCAATGGATGCGCGTCACCACGCCCGACGGCGCAAGCGGCTTCATCGCCTTGGCCCAGCTCAGCCCCGACGTACGTATCGATGCACTCGAAGACATGGGCAGCTTCGCCAAGCCGGCGCAGCCGGAAGCTGGCCCGGCTGCCCCTTAGGCGGGAATAACGACGCCGGAATATTTCTGGAAATTGATGCGGACCGCCCCCGCGCGCGCCGTGGCGATGGATGTCTTGAGCTTATCGGGCGTCACGGGTTTCACGAGATAGCCGTTCACGTCCAATTCCATCGCGATAGCGACCGTGGTGGGTCGCCGTCCTGACGAGAAAGGGGCATAGCGCAACCTAAGCGGATTTACGCCGGTGGAGATTGAGGCCGATCTCGTCGAGATCAATGGTTTCCAGCCGGTTTTCCTCGTGTTCTTCGGCGAGGTCCCGCTGTTTCTGGGTGACTTCGAAGGTCTTCAGGCGGCGATAAGCTTCGGCCAATTGGTCTTGCGCCTTCACGATGCGCTGACGCACGTCATCGAGGGCTGAGGTCAGCGCCGCACGGTAGCCTTCGCAGCGCTTGAAGTAGCCATGCAGGGTGCCGCGCTGATCGGCCGGCAATTGCGCGGCCAGCGCCAGCTCGTTCTTGATCTCGGCTTCCAGCGCTTCTTGGCGCGCGATGATGGACTCTTCGGCGCGCAAGACGACCGCAAGCGCCCGCTGCTTCTCATCGACATCCCACTTGCGCAGTCGGATCAGCGTGTGGAGTTCTTTCTTGGCCATCTAACTCAACGTCCTTGCGGGCGCGCGGGAGCTGCGCGGCGCGGGGCTTGTTCGGGCGCGGGCGCGGCCATGCCTTCCGCCTGCGGCGGCTTCAGCACTTCGGCGAGGCGCTTGTAGCAATTGTCGAGATCGGTGTGATCGTCCTTACCCTGGCGCAGGAATTCCTCGATGCGCGGGTAATAGAACATCGCCTCGTCCACATCGGGGTTCGTGCCCTTGCGATAGGCGCCAAGGCGAATGAGTTCGGCCATGTCTTCGTAGGAGGAGATGAACTTGCGCGCGCGGACGATGAGCGCGTTCTGTTCGTCGGTATTGCACGCCGGCATGGTGCGCGAGATCGACTTCAGGATGTTCATGGCCGGGAAGCGTCCGCGCTCGGCGATACTGCGGTCGAGCACGATGTGACCATCGAGAATGCCGCGTACCGCGTCCGAGATCGGTTCGTTGTGGTCGTCGCCTTCGACAAGCACGGTGAATAGCGCGGTGATGTTGCCCGACTTGCGCTTGCCGGGACCGGCGCGCTCCAAAAGCTTCGGCAATTCGGCGAATACCGCGGGCGTATAACCCTTTGTGGCCGGCGGCTCGCCGGCGGACAGGCTGATCTCGCGCTGGGCCATGGCGAAGCGGGTCACAGAGTCCATGAGGCACAACACGTTCTTGCCCTGGTCGCGGAAGTATTCGGCCACGGCCATGGTGACGTAGGCCGCCTGGCGGCGCATCAGTGGCGGCTCATCGGAGGTGGAGACGACAACAACACTTCGGGCAAGTCCCTCTGGTCCGAGATCGTCTTCGATGAATTCGCGCGCTTCGCGGCCGCGTTCGCCGACCAACCCGACGACAGTGACGTCGGCATTGGTGTAGCGCGCCATCATCGAAAGAATTGTCGATTTGCCGACGCCGGAGCCGGCGAAGATGCCCATGCGCTGCCCGTGGCAGCTGGTGGTGAAGGCGTTGAGCGCGCGGATGCCAAGATCGAGCTTGCCGCCGATGCGCTTGCGCGTATGCGCGGGCGGGGGCGCGGCCTTGATGGGATAAGCGAGATCACCGGCGCCAAGCGCACCGCCCCCATCGACGGGCTTGCCCATGGCGTTGATGACGCGGCCCAGCCAGGTATCGTCGGGATAAACAGAGGGCGCAGCTTCGGCGAGTTCAGCGCGACAGCCAAGGCCGATACCTTCCAGGGCGCCGAAGGGCATGACCAGCGCGCGGCTGTTGCGGAAGCCGACCACTTCACACGGCACGATGCGGCCGTCGCGGGCCACCACATTGCAGCGGTCGCCGACCGAGAGATTGTTCTGAACGCCGGAGACCTCGACCAGGAGGCCCTGCACAGCGGCCACCTTGCCGAAGACCTGATGGGTCGGCAGACGTTCGATTTCGCTCAAAAGCGAGGTGATATTGACCACTTCTACTCCCCGCGGGACCGGAACGCGGCCTTTAGCTGCATTCTGCCGCCCAAAAGGCCGTCCGGAAACACTTCGTCCAGGCTCCAAGTCTTAAGGCCTGCCCGTTAACACCGCGTAAAATATTGATTTTTACAACCCTTGGCGATCCCACAACCCGTCTCCGTACACGTGTTTGTCAGGTTTGGGGTGGAACCTGTTGATAACTTGTGTTAACATCTTAATCTGGACCTAGTGGGTAGGTTGTAAACGGGGCACAATATCATGCGTATCCTATTGGTTGAGGATGACCCCTCAACAGCGCAAGCGATCACCGCGATGCTGCGCAAGGAAGATTGGGTCATCGACTCTACCGACCTCGGGGAAGACGGTCTCGATCTCGGCAAGATCTACGATTACGACCTCATCATTCTCGACCTGATGCTGCCCGACATGGACGGCATGGACGTCATCCGCCAGCTGCGCAGCGCCAAGGTGGCGACGCCGGTGCTGATCCTCTCGGGTCTGCAGGAAGCGGAGAAGAAGGTCCAGGGCTTCGGCGTCGGCGCCGACGACTACCTCACTAAACCGTTCAACCGCGACGAGCTCATCGCGCGCGTGCAGGCCATCGTGCGCCGCTCCAAGGGTCACGCCCAGCCGAAAGTGCAAGTCGGCCGTCTCACCGTGCACCTCGAAGCACGCACCGCCGAAGTCGACAACGCGCCCTTGCACCTCACCGGCAAGGAATACGGCATCCTCGAACTTCTGGCTTTGCGCAAAGGCACGACCCTCACCAAGGAACAGTTCCTCAACCATCTCTACGGCGGCATGGACGAGCCCGAACTCAAGATCATCGATGTGTTCATCTGCAAGCTGCGCAAGAAGCTCGCGACGGCCACGGGCGGCGAGAGCTACATCGAAACGGTCTGGGGCCGCGGCTACGTGCTGCGCGAGACCGAAAGCGCCGAAGGCACCGGCGGCGGCGTCACCAAGAAAGCCGCCAACGCCTGAGCTTTCTCAGTACTGCGAAATAACAAAGGCCGGGCCCACGCCCGGCCTTTTGCTTTATGCGGCTTGATTCGCGAGGCCGATGACTGTGGCCTTCACACAATTTGTGAGGAACTTGGCGGTGGCCTGTTGCGCGGGATCGGTGGTGTTCTCATGGGCCGCGCGCGCGAGGTCCAGCGCATAACCCCAGAGGCCCGTGGATGCCGCGAAGGTCCAGGTCACGACGTAGTCGCGGAAGGGCGCTTCGCGCGCTTTCAGGGATTCCAGCGTCGGGAAGTAACGGGCCTCGGCCGCCGTCGGGCTGGGACCGAACAGGCGCGCAACGGGATCGGTTGCCTTCACGTCGAGACCAAACACCTGCTTGATCGTCGAGGCTTGTACGCGCGCGAACTGCTGCACCTTCAGATGCGCGAGCCAGAACCCCTCTTTGATCAAAGCTTGGTTGATGTCGTGGAAGGTTTGTTCGCCTTGGTAAAAGGGGGCAAGACCCGGTTCGACTTCGATGCAGAGCAAACGCTCCCGGCGCTTGGCGTCGAGACCCATGATGATGGAAAGGTCGATGCCCTGGCTGTCGACCTTGAGCCAGTCGATGGCGGAAAGGTTGAGCTCGTCCATGACCGCGGCCAGCGACGTCGTCTCGATCTCGATCTGCCGCTCGACTTTGAACAGGTCGGCGAAGATGTAGGGCTTGAGAGCATCATGATCCGGCGCAAGCGCGCTGGAGCAGTGCGGAAAGGCGGTCAGAAAAAACGGCGAGCGCGCGGCAGCGTCCTGTCCGGCCACAATCTTGGGGACCATTTTGTACTGGGCGTAATTGGCGCGCAGCGTGGGATCGATGTCGCGGCTGTCGGGATCGAAGCCGACAAAGACCGATTTGCGCGCCACGGGCTGCCAAGGCGCATGGGCCTTGCCGGAGGCGCCCACATCGACGAGGACGGGAACCGCGCCGACACGGTCGAGCACGCCGCCGAGGACATCTGAGTCTGGGGATTGGTTCATGCTTCCGTCTCAACCCGCTGCATTTTCTGCCTGGGACGGTAGCATCAAACCTTGTGCAAAAACAGCGAAGGCCGGGCTTGAGGGCCCGGCCTATTTGGTTTTATCCAATCGCGACGCTAAAGCGCCGTATAGTTGAAGCGGTAGTACTCGAGGGCGTTCCGCGCCGCGCCGTTGCTGAGCGGGCGATTGAACTTATTGACGCTCTCCAGCTTCGACGGGCCGACGTGCAAGGTCGCCGTATCGAACGACGTGCGCTGCAGGACCGCTTCAGCCTGCACCGCAATTGCATCTCGCTGGGCGATTTGATCGGTGTACGAGGGCTGTACTAACGAGGCGGCAATCGCGCTGACCCCGCCAAGGGTGACCGCGCCGACGATTGCCAGAGCTACGTTTCTCATAGAGACCTCCTATCGATTCAAAAGCCGCTTTGCGCCGACGCACCAATCATGAGCGCCCGTCGCTCTTCGGCGCACACTCTAAGGGTCGAGCGCGAATGCGGCGCATGTGGGGCGCCTCGCCCATTAAATCAGCGAAGGATGTGGGAACCTTTTGTATCGCCTTCCCTCGCGTCGCGCGGGCGCGCGCTAACCGGGAATAATGAGCGCGTTCTGTCGCGTGTTCGACCACACGACCTGCGCCGCGCCGACGATGGCGCAAATCGCGCCGTAGAGGGCCCACGTGATATCGCCGGCCATGAAGCCGACCTGAAAAGCGATACCGAGCCCTTGTAGAATCCAGATACCGCCGAAGACGATCATCGCGACACCGATCAGGCTGCTGACAATCCGCATAACGACGTCAAACGCCCGGCGCATGTGGCCCTCCGCTTTTGATACCCACCGCCTCCATCTTACTGCACGTCTGAACAGTTACATATCTGGCTTAAACCCAAGCCAATCTCCGGCATTTTGCCAAGCGCGTCAGCGTGTTATATCGTCGGTTTATGAGCGCCCATGAAACCTATCGCCGTGACGGCGCCGAGCCGCGCGCCTCGGAGAAGTCCTTCGGCATTGTCTTCGCCGTCGTCTTTGCCCTCATCGGCTTTTTGCCGCTGATCGCCGGCCATGCGCCGCGTTGGTGGGCCGTGGGCGTCGCTGCGCTTTTCCTGGTGCTGGCGTTCGTGCTCCCGCGCGCGCTCGCGCCGCTCAACAGAGTGTGGATGGCGATCGGCAAGGTTCTGCACCGCATCGTTAGCCCTGTCGTGCTGGGCTTGCTCTATACGGTCGCGGTCATACCGACGGGTCTTTATCTACGTCTGCGGGGCGTCGATCCTTTGCGCTTGAAGCGCGACCCCGCCGCGCGCAGCTATTGGCAGCCGCGCAAAGACGCCCTTTCCTCCTTCAAGACTCAATTCTGACGGTTTGCATGGCTTTCCTCATCGAATTCTGGAACTTCCTCAAGATCCGCAAGAAATTCTGGCTGCTGCCGATGCTGTTCATGCTCGTGCTCTTCGGCGGCCTGATCGTGCTGGCGCAGGGTTCGGCGGTCGCGCCCTTCATCTACACGCTGTTCTAGACTTTGCGCGTTCTTGGCCTCTCTGCGCTCTACCACGACAGCGCCGCGGCGCTGGTCGAGGACGGACGCATCGTCGCCGCCGCGCAGGAAGAACGCTTCACGCGCAAGAAGCACGACGCGCGCATCCCCCGGAACGCCATCGCCTCGTGCCTGGAGATCGGCGGCATCACCCTCAACGATGTCGACTTCGTAGCATTCTATGAAAAGCCCTTCGTGAAGTTCGAGCGCCTGCTCGAAACCTATGCAGCTTTTGCACCCAAGGGCTTCACATCCTTCCGCCAGGCGTTACCGCTTTGGATCAAGGAGAAGCTGTTCCAAAAAGACCTGCTGATCCGAGAGCTGAAGACCTTCGCGCCTGATGTGAACTGGATGGATAAGCTGGTGTTCTCGGAACACCACCTAAGCCACGCGGCCTCGGCCTTCTTCCCGTCGCCCTTCGAAGAGGCCGCCGTGCTCACCATGGACGGCGTCGGCGAGTGGACGACCACCTCACTGGCGATGGGCGCGGGCAACAAGCTCGAGATCATCAAAGAGATTCACTTCCCGCATTCGCTTGGCCTGCTCTACTCGGCCTTCACGTACTACACAGGCTTTAAGGTCAACTCGGGCGAGTACAAGGTCATGGGCCTTGCGCCCTATGGCGAGCCGCGCTTCGCCGACCTCATCCTTAAGCACCTCATCGACCTTAAGGACGATGGCAGTTTCCGGCTGGACCAAAGCTACTTCGACTACTGCACCGGCCTGACTATGACGAACGAGAAGTTCGCCAGGCTCTTTGGCGCGCCGGCGCGTAAAGCCAGCGAGCCGCTCACTCAGGTGCATATGGACCTAGCCGCATCGGTGCAGGCCGTCACGGAAGAAGCTGTTTTGCGCCTCGCGCGCGGCATCAAGGCCGAGACCGGCGCGAAGAATATCTGCCTTGCCGGCGGTGTCGCGCTCAACTGCGTCGCCAACGGCAAGGTGCTGAAGGAAAAGATCTTCGACGGCATCTGGATTCAACCCGCGGCGGGCGACGCCGGTGGCGCGCTCGGCGCCGCGCTCGCCACCTATCACTTGCACGCCAATGGTCCGCGCAAGGTCCCCGCCCTCGGCGACAGCATGGCCGGCGCGCTGCTGGGTCCGGAATTCGCCCAAGCCGACATCGAGGCGCGGCTCAAGACTGCTGGCGCGCGTTTGACGACGCTCACCGATACCGATGTCGTTACCCAGACCGCACAAGCCCTCGCGGGGAATGCCGCCATCGGCTGGTTCCAAGGGCGCATGGAGTTCGGACCACGCGCGCTCGGCGCGCGTTCGATCATCGGCAACCCGGCTGCACCCGATATGCAACGCACGCTGAACCTCAAAGTGAAATTCCGCGAAAGCTTCAGACCCTTCGCGCCCGCCGTACGCCGCGAGGATGTGGCCGATTGGTTCGAAATGGATACCGATAGCCCCTACATGCTGCTGGTCGCGGGCGTGAAACCGGATAAACGCGTTGCGAGCTCGGACTCAGGCAAGTTCGGCATCGACAAGCTCAACGAGGTGCGCTCGCAGATCCCGGCGGTAACGCACGTGGATTATTCGGCGCGCGTGCAGACCGTTAGCGCCGACGTCAATCCGCGATTCCACGCTCTGCTCACGCAGTTCGGTGCGCTCACCGGCATTCCGGTTCTGGTGAATACCAGCTTCAACGTGCGTAGCGAGCCCATCGTCTGCACGCCCGAAGACGCCTTCCGCTGCTTCATGGCCACGGAGCTGGACGTGCTGGTGGTGGGGAATTGTTTCCTGAAGAAGACCGAGCAAGACCCTGCCCTGAAGCTGGACTACAGCGTCGACTTCGAACCGGATTAGAGATCCACTTTAGATGCGAGCGACAGCGCGGCGGGACGGTCGGCGCGGTGCGCGGCGTAGATCGCAAGCTCGGGCACGATGGTGCGGAAGTGGCTAGTGACACCGGCAATGGTCTCATTGAGACCGAGATAGAGCACACCATCGTCCACCAGCACGCGGCTGAGTTTGCCGAGCACGTCCTGTTTGGTCTTGAGGTCTAGATAGACCAGCACATTGCGGCAGAAGACGGCGTCGAAACGCCCCAGCGGAAACAGATCGTCGAGCAAATTCCAGGTCTGGAACGACACCATGCCGCGGATGGCGTCGTTGATAACCCAGGCGTCGTCCTGCTTGGTGAAGTATTGCAGCAATGTGCGGATCGGCAGGCCGCGCTGCACGTCGAACTGGCTGTAGGCGCCCTTGCTCGCGGCCGCGACCGCCGCGCCCGAGATGTCGATACCGACGACGTCGATGTCCCAGCCCGGGAAGGACGAGGCGACGTCGCGGATTGTCATGGCGATGGAGTGCGCCTCTTGCCCGTTCGAGACGCCTGCCGAGAGGATGCGAAAGCGCGGCTTCATCCCGCGCGAGACGCGCAGGTTCGGCAGCACCACGGTGCGGAAATGCACGAACGGCTTCCAATCGCGGAAGAACGCCGTGTCCTTGGCCATCATCGCTTCGACCACCGCGGTCTGCAGCGCTTCGTCGCCGCCGAGCGCGCCGGCCAAAAGCTCGCTCACGGATTTCTTGCGCAAATCGCGCACCACCGGCATCAGGCGATTTTCCAGCAGGTACGTCTTGTCACGCGTGAGCACGAGGCCCGAGCGGTCCCTGATGAAGCGCGCCGCGTTCTCGAACTCTTCCGGTGTCATCCGAGCAGCCCCAGAAGGACGAGTTTGGAGCGCACGATCTCGCCGTCGAAGGGCTTCATGATGTACTCGTCGGCGCCGGCATCCAGGGCCTGGCGAATATGCGGCGCATCGTTCTCGGTGGTGCAGAACACCACGGCCACCTCGTTGCCGCCGGGCAGCTTGCGCAGCTCCTTTGTGAAGGCGATGCCGTCCATCACCGGCATATCCCAATCGACCAGGACGAGGTCGGGCATACGGATGGCGATGGCGTTCAGCGCCTTCTTGCCGTTCTCCGCCTCGTCGACGTCGATTCCCAAATCCTGGATGATCTTGAGCGCCACCCGGCGGATGACGCGCGAGTCATCGACGACCAAACATTTTTTCATAGGGTGACCATGGGGGGCGCCTGTCCGCCCTTCGGGAACGTCGCAGTGACGCGCACGCCGCCGCTCATGCTGACGAGAGCCACCATACCGCCGGCGGCACGCACGAGCCGGCCGGTGACGTTGCCGTGCACATTCTTGGCGGAGAGCGGGGCCGCGCCGTTGCCGGCAACGGCGCCGAGGAGATCCTCGCGCAGCGTCGCGGCGCGGTCACTTCCCGCTTCGACCACGAGATCGAGCGCGGAGCCGGTGTTGATCTTGAACGCAAGCGTGCGGCAGGCCGGCACTGCTTCGAGCCCGAGCAGGCAGAGGTTCAGCACCGTCTGCACCCACCCCGTACCCAGAGCCGCGGCGCCGGCGGCTAAACTGTCCGCAGCGGGCCACGTCACAGCGGGCTTGCCGCCGGGGCCGGCGACAGCATCGAGATAACCATCGAGCAAGGTCTTGGGATCGCCCGCGGCGCCCGGCACGCCCAGCGCGGCGCGCATGAATTTAAGCTTCAGCGAGGCGGCACCCGAGCTGTTGCCGATGAGACCCAGCGTTTCCGCATCGGCTTGAGAAGGATCGCCACCAATCAGCTCGACGCCGGCCGCCACGGCGCCGACCGGCCCAGCCAAATCATGGCAAAGCCGCGTGCACAGAAGTTGCGCCAGTTCCAAATTCGTATCGGTCATCATCCCCGCGGTTCCCAACCGCTCCCACGCCTGGAGCTTACCAGGGCAGACACCATCGCAAAAAGGCATTAAAAAAGGAAAAATGATGAACTCTCAGCAGGATAGCGCGTATTAGCTGCATTCGGTAGGAGCGCAGTTGTGAGCTTCGATTTCACGCCCGGGATGCTGGTCCAGAACCCTGATCGGCCCGATTGGGGCATCGGCCAGGTGCAATCGGCGATTGGAAACCGGGTCACGGTGAACTTCGAGCACGCCGGCAAGGTCACCATGAACCTCGCCGGCGCCCGTTTGGAACCCTTAGACGGGGACCCGGACCCTAGGAACCGGGGGTAAAAGGCCTATATTCTGGCCGTCATGAACCATTCCGTCCCCGTCCAGGCCGCGCCTCTGGTCGATCCCTTCGGCCGCGCCGTCCGTTACCTCCGGGTATCGGTGACGGACCGCTGCGACTTGCGCTGCGTCTACTGCATGTCCGAGGACATGAGCTTCCTGCCCAAGAAGGATCTGCTCTCGCTGGAAGAGTTGGACCGCGTCTGCAGCGCCTTCGTCGCCCAAGGCGTACGTAAGCTGCGCATCACCGGCGGCGAGCCCCTGGTGCGGCGTAACGTCATGTCGCTGTTCGAGAGCCTGGGGCGGCATTTGAAAACCGGCGCCCTCGACGAGCTAACGCTGACTAGCAACGGCACCAACCTCGTGAAATTCGCGGACGATCTGAAACGCGCCGGCGTCAGACGCGTCAACATCTCGCTCGACAGTCTCGACCCCGCGCGCTTCAAGAAGATCACGCGCTGGGGCGATCATGCGCAAGTCATGGACGGCATCCGTGCCGCCAAGGCCGCTGGCCTCAAGGTCAAGATCAACACCGTGGCCATGAAGGGCGTGAACGAGGACGAGTTGGAGAACCTGGTGGCCTGGTGCGGCGCCGAGGGCTTCGACCTCGTGTTCATCGAAACCATGCCGCTGGGCGACATCGACGGTGACCGCACGCAGCAGTACTTGCCGCTGTCGATGGTGCGCGCGAACCTGGAACGCCGCTTCACGCTGAACCCGATCCCCGACACCACCGGCGGCCCCGCGCGCTACACGCGCTGCGCCGAGACCGGCGGGCGCGTCGGCTTCATCACGCCGATGACCCATAACTTCTGCGAGTCCTGCAACCGCGTGCGCCTCACCTGCACCGGCACGCTGTACATGTGTCTCGGCCAGGAAGACGCCGCCGATCTGCGCACGCCCTTGCGCGCCAGCGCCGATGACGCGCTGCTTGCGACGGCCATCAAGGAAGCCATCTCGCGCAAGCCCAAGGGGCATGATTTCATCATTGATCGGCGCAATAATCGCCCCGCCGTCGCCCGTCATATGAGCGTCACAGGCGGCTGAAGGGGCGGCTGAAGTCCCCTCTTTCGGGTATAAATTTTTAACGTCTCGCGCCAATATACCGCCGACTTTGTGAGCCCCTAGCAGGACCCGGGATTTCCCATGCCTTTTTCACGCGTCGCTTTTGTAGCCGCCGACGGTGAGCCGGCGCGTGAAGCGCTTGCATCGCTCACCCAGAAGTACGGCCAGCAAAAGCCCGAGGACGCCGACGTGATCGTCGCGCTCGGCGGCGACGGCTTCATGCTCGAGGCCGTGCACAACTATATCGACCTCAAGAAACCTATCTTCGGCATGCACCGCGGTTCGGTTGGGTTCCTGATGAACCGCTACGAGGAAAGCGACTTCATGCAGCGCCTCGGCAAGGCGACCGAGGTCGCCATCCACCCCTTGCGCATGACCGCGGTCACGGCCGACGGAAAATCCCATGAAGCGCTGGCCATCAACGAAGTTTCGATGCTGCGGCAGACGCGCCAGGCGGCGAAGATCCGCATCATCATCGACGGCAAGGAACGCATGAGCGAGCTGTCCTGCGACGGCGTACTGATGTGCACGCCCGCCGGTTCGACCGCCTATAACCTCTCGGTGCACGGCCCGGTGCTGCCGCTGGGCTCCAACGTACTGGCACTGACGCCGATCAGCGCTTTCCGGCCACGGCGCTGGCGCGGCGCGATCCTGCAGCACACGGCAGTCGTACGGTTTGTTATGCAGGAACACGAAAAGCGCCCCGTCAGCGCCGTGGCTGACCGCGACGAAGTGCGCGATGTGGTCGAAGTGACGGTGCGGGAAGACCGCACCCGCTCCATGCGCCTGTTGTTCGATCCCGAGCACAATCTCGAAGAACGCATCGTCGCCGAGCAGTTCGAGCCCTAGCACTCCCCATGCAAATCGTCGCTGCTTACCTCGCCGCCGCAGGTCTCGAAATCGCCGGCTGCTTTGCCGTCTGGGCGCACGTTCGCAAGGGAGCGTCGCACTGGTGGCTCGTTCCCGGCGCAGTTGCGCTGGGGGCCTTTGCCTATCTTCTGACGCGCGTTGAGATCGGTGCAGCGGGGCGTACCTACGCCGCCTACGGCGGCGTCTACATTGCCGCGTCGCTAGCGTGGCTATGGGTGGTCGAGGGCGTCAGGCCCGACCGCTGGGATATGTTTGGCACGGTCGTATGCCTCGCGGGCGCGGCCGTCATCGTCTTTGGGCCGCGCACCACTTAGGCATTCTCACTCGGCGGAGGCCTGTTCAGCTTTCGCGGCTTCGCGTGCGAGGCGCATGGCGCGCAGACGGGCCGTTTTCGCGGCGTTTTCCAATTCCCGTTGCCGGCGCTCACTGAACACAAGCTTGTCACGCGCATCGGCTGCAGCGCGATCGCGCACCGCTTTGGGAACGATGGGATTTGGATCGGTCGACATCAGAACACGAAGGCGAGCAAGAGGATCACTGAAAGCGGAACGCCAAGCAGCCAAAGAATAAGACCTTTTCCCATGACAATCTCCTAATGGGGTTGTGCAGAGGGAACGCGCGTCGCTGGATTTCGTTGCCGGTTTACACAAATGCAGCAACGGGACCGGGGCCTTTATTCGCGGGAAGCGGGAACAATCTGCCGCTAAAACCGTAGTTCTCCGCCAGTCTTACTGGCCCCGCATTTCCGCTATGTGAATTCACACCCAGAAGAAGAAAGCTCCCAATGGCAATACGCAAAGTGAAGCAAAACGCGATCACGCTGCTCAAAGCAGACCATCGAAAGGTGGAAGAACTGTTCGAAAAGTATGAAAAGGCCAAGGGCAAGAAAGCCGAAATTGCCCAGCAGATTTGTCTCGAGCTCACCGTTCACGCGACCATCGAAGAAGAGATCTTCTATCCGGCATGCGAGGAAGCGGGCATCGAAGAGGATATGATCGACGAAGCTTTCGTCGAGCATGACGCCGCCAAAGTGCTCATCGCCGAATTGCGTGAAGGCAAGCCCGACGAAGACTTCTACGACGCCAAGGTCAAGGTGCTCTCCGAGATGATCAAGCATCACGTCAAGGAAGAGGAGCGGCGCGATGGGATTTTCGCGCAGGCGAGCGCCTCGGATATGGACCTTGAGGCTCTTGGCCAGCAAATGACGGTCCGCAAGGATGAGCTCACGGCCGAGTTCAAAGCCTCGGGCTTACCGGCACCGACGACGCTGACCATGAAGAATGCCGAGATCCAGCGCGGCCAGCTGGCGCACTGAGTCTCAGATCACCACCTCTGGCCCCGCAGCTGAATGCAGTTGCGGGGCTTTTTTACCATAAGAACCCAGGAATGATTGCGCTGGGGACATGACCTTCAGCCCGCGCCAGCGCCGTCGCGCGCGCCGGATCGGCCGGAACGCCGTAACGCGTTCCCAAGGCCTCGGCGTGGATACCGCCCGTGCACCAGATCGACTTTAGCCCGGCCGCGTTGGCGCCTTTGATGTCGGTCTCCAGGGCATCGCCAACCACGGCAACGCGGCCCCGATCGACGCCGAGCTTTGCCACTGCGAGTTCATAGACGGCGGGATCGGGCTTGCCGCGATAGACCACAACCCCACCGAGCGTCTCGTAGCGCCTGGCAAGGGCGCCCGCGCAGACCACCGGTTTGTTGTCGCGGATTACCAGCATGTCGGGATTGGCGCAAACCATGGGGAGACGGGCCCGCGCCCCGGATTCCAGGACATCGCTATAGTCTTCGACCACATCATCGAGGCCGTCGAGTCCAGTGTTCACAATGAACTCGGCCGCCGCGACCGCCGGCACCAGCTCGATGTGTGTGTCTTCGAAGACACTGCAGTCGCGCTCCGGTCCCAGATGATAGGCGCGTTTTCCAAGGCCCGCGAAGCCGGGATCCTTGCGCGCGATCAGCGCCTCGCGGGTCGCTTCGCCCGAGGACAGCACCTCGCCGTAAAGATCGCGGGGAATGCCCATGCGCGTCATGGCATCGACCAGCACGCGCGCGCGGCGCGGCGCGTTGGAAAGAAGCAGCGTCTTTTTGCCCGCGGCCTTGAGACTACGGAACGTCTCGGCCGAACACGGGTAGGCGGTCGCGCCGTCGTGCACCAAGCCCCAAAGATCGAGGATGAAACCGTCAAACTCGCCGGCCACATCGGACAGGCCGGCCAAAGCGCGGAGGATCATGGCGCTTGCACTCCACGAATACGCAAAGCGTGATCGGCACCCACAGCGGCCGCGACACTCGTAAATCCATTGCGCTTCAACAAGACCGCCAGTTCCTTCTTGATGCGCGTAATCAGCGCGGGCCCTTCGAAGACCAGCGCACTGTAGAGTTGGACCAGCGATGCGCCGGCGCGGATCTTGGCATATGCGTCGGCCCCACCGCCAACGCCACCAACGCCGATGAGCGGGATTTTTCCTTCCGTGAGTTCGTACATGCGGCGCAACAGCCGCGTCGAAGGCTCGAGGAGTGGCGCACCGCTGAGGCCCCCGGACTCCCCTTGCAGCTTGGAGAGCAGATGCGGCCGGCTGATCGTCGTGTTGGAGACAACCACGCCGTCGAGCTTCTCGTCGCGGGCGATGTGCGCGATGTCGTTGATATCGCTTGAATCGAGGTCTGGGGCGATCTTGATGAGCAACGGCGGGACTGTGCCGATGGTTGCCGTATCGCGCGCGGCGCGGGCGGCGCGCACGATGGCCAGCAAGCTCTCGGCGTGCTGCAGGTCACGCAGGCCCGGCGTGTTGGGTGAGGAGACGTTGATGACAAGAAAGTCGGCATGGAGCGCCAAGCGGCCGGCCAGCGCGGCATAGTCGGCGACGGCGTCCGTCGAAGTCTTGTTCTTGCCCAGGTTGACGCCAACGATACCAACACGCTTGCGACGTGCGAGCCGGTCGAGCACGACGGACAGTCCTTCGTTGTTGAAACCCATGCGGTTGATGATGGCGCGATCTTCATCCAGCCGGAACAGGCGCGGCGGCGGATTGCCAGCCTGAGGCAGCGGCGTCACACCGCCGACTTCGGTGAAGCCGAACCCAAGTGCCAGCGAGGCGTCGGGCACTTCGGCGTTCTTGTCAAAACCCGCAGCCATGCCAAGGGGATTCGGAAAGGCCTTGCCCCAGACGTTGGTCGCAAGCACGGGGTCGTCGGGCGCGGGCGGATAAAACCGGGCGGTGAGCCCGGATTTCAAGCCCCACAATGCGAAACGGTGCGCGCGTTCTGAATCGATCCGCCGGAGGATCGGAAAAATGAGGCGGTAGGGATCAACCATGCGACACTCTACTAGCGTACGCGGCCCGTGCCGCAAAGCACCAGATGGCGGCACATGGCGGGGGGCCTGTGTAAAAGACTCTCTGCACATTCAACCACGAATAGCTAGGGCCGTCGCGCGCACCCCAAAATTCGTGACAATTACAACGCAGTCGCACGCGCATTACGACCGTCCCGTCGCGAAAGGCTTTTTGTTGTCATAGCAAGCCGTTATATTGCCCGGACCTGGGGAATTTCAAAGCAGACCGTTCTAAGTGCGAAACGATCCAAAACTGTCGACGCGAGGCCTTGCACGCTTGATCGAGCAGGTCGGCAAGGCGGCGTATAATCTTGGCTTCACGCCCGGGCTCAATCCCGCGCAGTGGGCCGCGCTCCGCTATTTCGATGAAGCAACCACCGAACGGCGCACAGTCACCGGCTTCGCGCAGTTCCAAGGCACGACCAAAGGCACGGCGTCGCAAACAGTCGCGGCGCTGGTGCGCAAAGGGTACTTGCGCCGCGTCGGCGACAAGCAGGACCGGCGCGTGCATCGCCTTGTGCTGACAGACGAAAGCCAGGCGCTGCTGCGCGGCGATCCTTTGCAGAAACTCGGCCAGGCTTTGGAATCGCTGACGCAGGAGGAGCGCTGGGCGCTCGCGGTCAGCATGGAAAAAGTGCTGCGGCAGCTCATTCACATCTGAGCCGTGCAGCGCCGATTAGTCGGCGAGCACGCTGTCGATGGCCTTGAGCAGCTCGGCTTTTTCAAACGGCTTATAGATGACGATGTTAGCGCCGAACGTCGCGGCCAGCGGCGCGGTATAGGTCAGCGGCGCATTGGGTGCGCCACCGGAAATCACCACCACCGGAATCTCGTTGCCCGCCCCCCTGATTTCCTTGAGCAGCGCAATGCCGTCCATCTCGGGCATCCAAATGTCGCTGACGATGGCGTCGAATTTTCCCGCGCGCAGGCGCTTCAAGCCTTCCTTGCCCGACGCCGCTTCTTCCACGGTGTGCCCCACCGAGGCGAGAATCTCACGCACCGAGAGGCTGACCTCGGGAGAGTCTTCGACAAGCAGGATGTGCGCCATGAGTGATTTGTGAGTACGGTTTGGGGGAAAGACTAAGGGGCGGACGCCGCGGGGATGTATACCATCGCTGTCGTTCCTTTATCAACTTCACTCTCCAGTTTGAGCAAGCCGCCCCATCCCATGACGATACTGTAAGCGACGGACAAACCGAGACCCGTGCCCTTACCCGCCAGCTTGGTCGTGAAAAACGGCTCAAACACCCGCGACAGCGTGTAAGTGTCCATGCCGCACCCGCGGTCGATCACGCGCAGCGTGATCCAACGGCCCGGCTGGAGGCTTAACGCAGCCGCCGCGGCCTGATCGAGATCGGCCAGCATCAGCGCAACATCGACCGTTCCAGCGCCGTGCATGGCGTCGGCCGCGTTCTTCACCAAATTGAGAACGACTTGCGAGACCTGCGTGGGGTTGACCACGGCGTGCGCGCCATCAGCGTCGATGGTGACGTTGAGCCGCGTGCCCGGCGACAAACCGCTATGCAGGAGGTTGATGGCGTCGCTGACCAGGACGGCGATGGGGTAGGCCGCAAGCTGCGGTACATCCCGGCGCGCGAAGGTCAAAACCTGGCGCACGACGTCGCGTGCTTTGCGGCCCGACGAGGCAATGACCTCGAAATACTTGCGCACTTTGGCCGGATCGCTATCGATCAGATCCTGGCCCAGCTCGGACAATGCAAGTACAGGCTGTAAAAGGTTGTTGATTTCGTGCGCTACGCCGCCCGAAAGCTGGCCCAGCGCTTCCATCTTCTGCGACTGCAACAAAAGCTCGGCTCGCTGACGATCCTCGGTAATGTCGCGGATGTTGAACACAAAGACGGTGGCGTCGCGCCCGGGGTGGTCGCGCACCGGCGCGACCTGCAGATTGGCCAAAAACGAGGTGCCGTCGCGGCGCAGGCATTTGAGCTCGAAGGAGCCGCCGCTCGAGGTCGCCAACGCGCGAAAGACATTCTCCCACTCGCCGCGGTCGTCTTCAGCCTGAAGCGCGGCGAAGGATCGTTTGGCGAGCGAATAGGTCTTGTAGCCCGTGAGGCGCTCGAATTCGGCATTGACGTAGAATACCTCGGGGCGCGGGCCCTCGGTTGTGACGACCGCAACACCGATCGGCGAGGCATCGAGCGCTTCGTAAAGGATTGCGTTGCGGCGCAGCAGGTTTTTCAGCTCCTGTTCGCGCTGCTTGCCTTCGGTGATGTCCTGACAGGTGCCGAAGGAGGCATAGGGCTCGCCGTCGGCATCGAACAACACGCGGCCGTCGAGACGCAGCCAGCGCACCGCGCCCTTGCGCACGATGCGGTACTCCGCGCCATGCAGCGCCTTGCCTTCGAACTGATTACGGCGATAGCCCTCGTAGAGCTCGCGGTCCTCGGGGTGAACGAGTTCGAGGTAGCTCTCGGGCGTCGCGGGAAACGTATCGGGCGAGAGGCCGTGGATGACGTACATGTGCGGTGACCACTGCACCGCCTCGGTGTCCCATTGCAGCTTGTAGGTGCCGAGCTGCGCGATGCGCGTCGCTTCTTCGAGCCGCGCCTCGCTCTCGCGGATCTCGAATTCGGCATGTTTTTGCGGCGATATGTCGGCGGCGGCGATGATTTGCAGAGCCGGACCGTCTTCACGCGCCCGCACCGGATAAGTGACGATGTGATACCAGCTGTTGCCGACCGCGTGCTCGAACGAGGCCGGAGCGTCGCCACCGGTCATGCGGCGCGCGCGTTCGGCCATGATACGGAAGGGCCCTTCGATGGGCTTGCCGACGACGGCGAGTACATGGGTTTGCAGAAGATCGACGGCGGGCACATTGTGAGCGATCAGCGTACCGGCAGCATCGAGCACGACCGCCGCCGAGGGCATGGCCTTGAGCAGCGCTTGTGCGGTCAGTCTGTCGAATTCGCGCAGCGCCGGCGCGTCGGTGTCGAAGGCGGCAGCTGCGGACGTGGTCAAACGCGTGTCACCGGCTCAAGCGTACTTTGAAGGGCTTGATCATCTTCTTGATTTCATCCGCCGACATCGTCGCGGACGCCGCCGCGGGCGCATCGGGATACAGCGGCTGGCCATAACCGAGTTCGGTCTCGTGGATAATGCTTTCGAGATAGTCGGCGACGCCCGACAGCTCGGCGTAGCGCTTCTTGTCCAGCGACGCGGCCTTGCGCAGCTCACCTGCCGCCTTCATCACCAGGATCTCGGCTTTTTTCGCTTCGTCGCTCATCGTCCGCCACCTGCCCCGCCGGCGTCCCCTAACCCGACAAAGTATAGGGTTTAGCGCCTTTTCAAACAATTCCATCCCGGGTCACGCGAGTCTGCCCGCCGGACACGCGTTAAGCCGGGGGCAGGAGGAGAATCGCCCTGAAATCATTGACATTGGTGCGGGTCGGGCCGGGATCGACGAGATCCCCGAGGGCGGCGAACAATCCCGCAGAATCATTGCGTCTTAAGGAATTTGCGGAGTCGAGCCCCGCGGCGCGGGCCCGCGCCAGCGTCGTCGGTGTGATCAAAGCACCCGCCGCGCGCGCCGCGCCATCGACCCCATCGGTATCGGCCGCGAGCGCATAAATGCCGGCTGCGCCGTCCAGCGCAAGCGCGAGTGCCAGGGCGAACTCGGTGTTGGGGCCACCGCGGCCATCGCCATTCACGGTGACTGTGAGCTCGCCGCCCGACAGGATCACGCACGGCGCCTTCGCTTCGCGCACGCGCGCGGCCTGCGCGGCGGCGGCGATGTGTGCCGCGCCTTCGCAGCCGTCGCCTAGATCGATGACGGCAAGGCCATGTTCGCGCGCGCAGATCGCCGCAGCCCGGAAAGCATCTGCCGGGCGCGCGATGATGTGAACGGCGCCGGCGGCGACAGACTTTGGTGTTTCAAGCGCGCCTTGCTCGAGCAGAGCGCGCACGTTCGCAGACACTTCAGCGTCATAGCGCGCGAGGAACGCCAGCGCATCGGCACAGGTCGTGGGATCCCTCACCGTCGGCCCCGAGGCGATCACCGCGGGATCGTCGCCGACCACGTCGGAGATAATCAAGCTGACCAGCCTGGCCGGTGCCGCGGCTGCGGCGAGGCGCCCGCCTTTGATGCTTGAGAGGTGTTTGCGCACGCAGTTGATCTCGTCGATCGACGCGCCGGCCCGCAGCAGACTTTGGGTAATCTTGCGTTTGTCGGCAAGCGCAATGCCCGGCGCGGGCAGCGCCATGAGCGCGGATGCGCCGCCTGAGAGCAGACATAGCACGAGGTCATCCGGGCCCGCGCTTTGCGTCAGGGCGAGGATGCGTTGCGCCGCCGCTGCGCCGCGCGCATCGGGCACGGGGTGGGAAGCCTCCACCACCTCTATGCGCGCACAGGGCGCACCGTAACCGTCCGGAACGATGACGATCCCTTCAAGGGCGCGGGCATAGTGTTGCTCCACAGCGCGCGCCATATCGGCGGCGGCCTTGCCCGCGCCGCCGACGCTCAGCCCGCCGGCCGGCGGAGGCGGCAGATATGGAAAGATGGCTGGCGCGGCGCGGGCGGCGGCCACGGCGACAGCAAAGAGATGTTCAAGGAATGCCCGTGGATCGGCTTGCCAGCTCAACCCCTGACCCACGCCAGCGCCTTCTTCTGGTGGCCGTCGGTGAAGAACTCGTAGGCGCCGGGCGGCAGGGAATCGCGCAGCACGAGCGCCAGCCCCGCCCAGGACGGGCCGCCGACGATGGCGGCGCGCTCGAACTTGCTCAGATTGGAATGCAGGATGGCGCCGGTTTCCCAGCTTGAGGCCTCGTCCCACCCCAGAAGGCGCGAGAGGTCGGCATAAAGGCGGAAGTTGGGATAACGCGAGAGCACATCTCCCATCATCGGCACGAAAACGACCGCGTAGTCCTCCTCGGTCAGCGTGCCGACGGCGCGGAAACAGACAAGATTGCCTTCGGTGGAGGGCAACGATTCAAGCATGGCCGACGAAAACCTTTTCGAGCATCCGCGCCGAGCCTAACAGGCTCGCGCGCGGAATAAAATATTGAGGTTGGTGGGGCAATACCTACTGGGCGGCCTGGAGCTGGGCTTCGGCCACAGGCAGATAGACCGTGAAACAGGTGCCTGTTCCGACCGCACTCTCGACGGTCACGGTGCCGCCCCAGCTTTTGGCGAGGCCCGAGACAACCGAAAGGCCGAGGCCGGTGCCCTTGCCTTGCGACTTGGTGGTGAAGAACGGATCGAAGACCTTGCCCAACTGATCGACCGGGATGCCAGGGCCATTGTCCTCCACCAAGAGGCGGCAGTAGAGGCCCGGCGCCAAAGATAGCGCGCGCGCGGCGCCGGCCTCGAAATTGGCGGCGTCGATGGTGACCGCGATGCGCGCCCCTGCGGGCGAAGCTTCGGCGGCGTTGGTGACAAGGTTGGTGAGGAGTTGCGTGAGCCCCGTGCGGTCGACCCGCACCACCAGATCGTCGAGGCTATCGTTGATCACGAGCGTGGTGCGCGGATCGAGCGTGCCGCCGATCAAATCCACGGTCTCGCGCACGACGTCGAGCACGCTGACATTTTCGCGTTTCGGCGGGCTCTGGCGCGCGAACGCCAGCACGTTGCGCACGATGGTCATGGAGCGTTCCGCAGCAATGCCGATGCGGGCGAAGTATTGGCGCACGCCGGCGGCAGGATCGCTCTGCGCGTTGCCAAGATTGGCGTAGATGACGATCGGCTGGAGCAGATTGTTGATCTCGTGCGCCATGCCGCCGGCAAGGCGCCCAAGCGCTTCGGCCTTGCGGTCAGCTTCGTCACGCTCCTGCTTGTTATTGAGCTCGGTGACGTCGGTGCCTGCGCCACGGTAGCCGAGATAGCGCCCGGCCGCATCGAAACGCGGGTTGCCCGAGAGGCGCACCCAGCGCAACTGGCCTTCAGCGTTCTTGATCGGCAGCAGCAAGCTGCGAAATTGGGTGCGAAGCTTGATGGCACGCTGCAGGAGCGCGAAGTCGCCGCCGTCGGCGTCCGGCGCGTCGCCGGTAAGGATGCGCAAGCCCGCCCCCATGCCGTCGCCGAACCGGTTGGTGGCCGCGCCGCTGAACAGCGTGATGGCGCCATTGGCGCCGAGTTCCCAGATATAGTCGCTCGAGCATTCGACAATGTCGCGCAGGCGCTCTTCGTCATCGCGGATGGTGTCTTCGGCGGTGCGGATGGCGGTCACGTCCTGAGCGACGCCAAAGATGCGCCGATCCTCCATGACTTGATGGTTGTAACGAATGTGACGCACCTCGCCGTCAGGACGGGTGATACGGCACTCGACGCTACCGGGCTCCGGTTTATCCGCAAATGCCGCCCACTGTTTGACGATGCGTTGCTGGTCCTCGGGCACGACCAGGTGGATGAAGGTGTCCTGGCCGGGACGGAAGGTCTTGGGATCGAGGCCGTGAATGGCGAACATATTCGGCGACCAGCGCAAATTGGTCGAGGGGATCGTGTCCTCGTAATAGCCGATGCCGGATAGGCGCTGGGATTCGAGGATTCGCAGCTCGTTCATCTGGAGGGCGTGCTTGGTGGCCTGCTCGGCGGCGATGCGGCGAATCAGCCACCACGTGAGCGCGCAGATCACCAGCGCTCCCGACAACGCCGAGGCGATGAGCGCAAGGCTCGCCTCGCGCCACTTTTCGGTGAATTGATACCAATCGGCGGTGACCGCGATGACGATGGGATAGCGCTGCAGCGCGCGGTACGAGAGCAAGTCGCCGCTGTAGTTTTCGCCCGTGGTGACCCGGTACACGCCCGCGCGCGCGGCCGGCACCATCTCCTTGATCAGGAGCTTCTCGTTTTCAGTGAGTTCGCGCGCACGCGCGGGATTGGTGCTGGCCAGCAGCGCGCCGTCGCGGCGGATGAGATCGACGGCCTCATAGCGCGACGGCAGAAGGTCGGCGTAGACCATGGTGAAGGCGTCGAGCGCGATGGTGACGATGTAAACGCCGCCGAAGGCGCCCTTCTCGTCCGTGAGCGCCCGCGTCACGCCGATGATGCGCCGATCCGAGACGAGGTCGCGCTGCGGCCGCGTGATGAAAAAGGCGCGGGTCTCGGCATTAGCGCCGCGGTGGAACAGGTAAATGGGGTGCTGCGCGGCGTCGAGCGTATCGCCGATGGGATGGAGCCGGTCATCGCCGCCGCGCACAACACCGCCGTGGCCGACGCCCGCAGCATCGATGAAAATCACCGAATTGATCAGGGCCCAGTTGTCGGCCATGTTGATGAAGCGCTCGGCCATAATGCCGTCGGGCACTGCGACGCCTTGGCGCGCGCGGGTGGCATCGATGGCGCGGTCGAGCACCAGGGTCACGGACTGGAAGGTGATGTCGGTATTGGCCTCGATGATCTGAGTGAATTGCTGCACGTCACGGCGCGCGGCCGCGACGCTGCTGTCGTAGGTCTGCCAAATCTGGCCAACCACCATCACGGCGACGATACCGATGGCCATGCCCGCGACCAGCAGGGTGCGCTGTTTTAGATTTGGGCTGGCCCCAACCGCCATATCGAACCCCTCCGTCCCCACCAGCAACTGTACACGAGCCCCGAATATCGCTCTATGCGCGTGGCGGCCAAGAGAGATCACAACAATACCTATTATATTACAAATACTTACCCGTCGCGCTTGTCGTTTGGACGCCGGATTCTTATCCTGTTGCGAACGGGCCCTAGACCCCGCTGGATGCACGGCATGGAACAGCGAAGCGCCAAATTCAACATCGGCCAGGTGGTCAAGCACCGCTCCTTTCCGTTCCGGGGCGTGATCTTCGACGTCGATCCGGAATTCGCCAACACCGAGGAATGGTGGCTGGCGATCCCCGAAGATCGTCGCCCTGACAAGGACCAGCCGTTCTATCACCTGCTCGCCGAAAACGCGCAGACCCACTACGTCGCTTATGTCTCGCAGCAAAACCTGTTGGCCGACGAAACGGGCGAGCCCGTGCGTCACCCCGAAGTCGGTTCCTACTTCGACGAGTTCAGAGGCGATCACTACGTCGTGCGCCGCAGCACCGCCAACTAGCGCTTACCACCTAAAACATTTGGAAATTGTGCGGCGACTGCTTACCTTAGCCGCCAACCGGCAGCGCTAGGGCCGGCGTATCCCATAATTCAAAACCCAACAGGGACGAGGACCACATGACGATCAAAGTAGGCGACAGCATGCCCCAGGGCACCTTCAAGGTCATGGGCGCGGAAGGTCCCAAAGACGTCTCCAGCGACGAACTCTTCAAGGGCAAGAAGGTGGTGTTGTTCTCGGTGCCCGGCGCTTTCACGCCGACCTGCTCGAAGCAACATCTGCCGTCCTATGTGAACAACTTCGACAAGATCAAGGCCCAGGGCGTAGACACCATCGCCTGCACGGCGGTGAACGACGTGTTCGTCATGGATGCCTGGGGCAAGGACCAGAAGACGGGTGACAAGGTCACCATGCTGGCCGACGGCGACGGCGAATATGCCAAAAAGCTGGGCCTTGAGCTCGACCTGCGCGGCAAAGGCCTCGGCGTGCGCGGCAAGCGCTGGTCGATGGTCGTGAACAACGGCAAGGTCGAAAAGCTCAACATCGACGAAGGCAAGTACGAGGTGAGCGGCGCCGAAGCGACCTGCGGCCTGAACTAAGTTGAGGCGCGCCGCCCGCATCTCTGGATTTCCGGCATGCGGGTCGCGCTGATCAACACCATGGACTTGAAAGGCGGCGCCGCACGCGCCGCCTTTCGCTTGCATAAGGGCTTGGTCTCGGCCGGCGTCGATAGCACCTACTATGTGCGCGACCAGACACGGGCCGATCCTTCCATCAGGCGTTTCATCCCCGATCCCGCACCGGCGTCGGCCCAGCACCGCGCCGCGTGCAAAGCGGCACGCGAGGCCGCCTACAACGCCTATGCCGCGACGCGCAGCCCGGATATCGAACTCTTCAGCCAGGAGCAGGTGGACGGCGATGAGAACTTCTTCATCCAAATGCCGCGCGCCGATATCATTAACCTGCATTGGGTCGCGGGCTTCGTCGACTACCACCTGTTCTTCACCAAACGCATCACCCGGCCCGTGGTCTGGACGCTGCACGACATGAACCCTTTCACGGGCGGCTGTCACTACGATCAAGGCTGCGGCAAGTGGCAGTCACACTGCAAGGCGTGCCCGCTGCTCGGCACCGACGATCCGCATGACCTTTCGCATCGAGTCTTCGCGGCCAAGGCCAAGCTGTTCGCGGACTGGCCGGCGCATATGCTGAAGATCGTCACCCCCAGCCACTGGCTAGCCACGGAAGCGCGCAGAAGCGCGCTATTCAGCAAGTATGAAGCCACGACGATCCCCAACGGCATCGAGACCGATGTCTTCAAGCCCATGGATAAGGCCAAGGCGCGCGCTGCGCTGGGACTGCCCCAAGAGGCCGATATCGTGCTGTTCGTCTCCAATCATATTCGCCTCGCGCGCAAGGGCTTCCGCGAGCTGGTGCACGGGCTGTCGCTCTTGCCGGACTTGAAGAACCTGTTGCTGGTGGGCGTTGGTGACAGCCACATCCTCTCGGTCGATGCACCTTTCAAGGTCACGCAGCTCGAGCTCATCAACGACGACGCCAAGACAGCGATGGTCTATGCGGCGGCGGATGTGATGGCGATCCCGTCGCGGCAGGACAATCTACCCAATACGATTTTGGAATCCTTCGCCTGCGGCACGCCGGTGGTGGGCTTTTCCGCCGGCGGCATCCCCGACCTGGTGCGTGAAGACGAGACCGGATTCCTCGCCAGCCCGGGCAGCGTGCCTGGCCTGTCGCTCGCCTTCATAAAAGCCTTCGGCAATCGCGAACACTTGGCTGCCTGCGGCGCACGCGGCCGCGCGCTGGTGGAACGCGATTATTCGCTCAAGGCCAACGCAACCGCCTATAAGGCGTTCTACGAACGCACGCTCGCCGACGCCCGGCGTCTGGGCGCACACTGATGGTGGACAAGACTATCCTCGTCACCGGCGGCGCGGGCTATGTCGGCAGCCATGCCTGTAAGGCGCTCGCCCAGGCGGGCTATGTGCCGGTAACCTACGACAACCTCTTCCGCGGCCATCGCGAACTGGTGAAGTGGGGCCCGCTCGAGGTCGGCGACATCTGCGATCCAGCGCGCCTCAAAGACGTCATCGCGCGCCACAAGCCCGTCGCCACCATGCACTTCGCAGCTATGGCCTTGGTTGGCGAGTCCGTCAGCCAGCCCGACGTGTATCACCGCGTCAATGTCGAAGGCACGAGCACGTTACTCGCAATCATGCGCGGCGCGGGCGTGGACAAGATCGTGGTGTCCGGCACCTGCGCGGTCTACGGCATGCCGAAGACGACGCCGATCACCGAAGACACGCCGATAGCGCCCATCAGCCCCTATGGCGAGACCAAGCTCGGCATGGAGCGGCGTGTGTCGGCAGCGGATGTGTCATCGGTGGTGCTGCGCTACTTCAACGCCGCCGGGGCCGATCCCGACGCCGAAACCGGCGAATGGCACGAGCCCGAGACGCACCTGATCCCGAACGTGCTCAATGCCGCCACCAAAGGTGAAACGTTGCGCCTGTTCGGCGACGACTACCCTACGCCCGACGGCACCTGCATCCGCGACTACATCCACGTCTGCGACATCGCCGCGGCGCATGTGGCGGCGCTCGCGTACATGGATAAAGCGCCCGGCGCGCATGTCTTCAACCTCGGCACGGGCACGGGCAATTCGGTACGTGAGGTGATCGAGACGGCGCGGCGCGTCACCGGCAAGGACATCCGCGCTGTTGTCGAGAAGCGGCGCGAGGGCGATCCTGCTGTGCTGGTGGCCAACTCAAGCCGCGTGCAAAGCGCGCTGGGCTGGACTCCAAGACGGTCCTTGGAAGACCAAGTGCGCGACGCCTGGCGCTGGACTCAGAAAAACGGCTAAGCGGCGCGGGCCAGCGCCGCGCGCATCAGATCGGCGAACCAAGCCGCGCGCTTAGATAGGCTATGTTCCTTGAGGCAGCGTTCCTGCGCGCGCGCCGCCATCTCTTCGCACAGCGCCGGCTGAGACAGGTAATAGAGGATCTTCGACGCCAGCTCCTGCGGCGTGCGGAAGGTCTCGATCTCGCGGCCGGGCTCGAAGAATTCCGGAAGTTGCGGATGGTGGGACGTCAGCAGGAACGCCCCCGCGCCAGTGGCCTCGATCAGGCGCATGTTGGGCGGCTGGGCCCCGAAGGCGTCGATATCGATGTTGACCACGATGCGCGCGCTGCGCAGCAGCCGGAACATGTCCTGCGCCCAGCGCGCGCCGCGATTGAGCGATTGCGCGAGGGGCGACAGGAACGAAACGTTCGGCATGAACAGTCCCAGGGAAAACGGCGCAATCGGGTCGCGGCTGAGCTCGGCCAGCATGTCGATCATCTGGATACGGCGCGCGTGCTGCTGCGTCATGGTGCCGGAAATCACGACATCCCATTCAATCTTGCGCGGCTCTTTGAGGACCGGAATGTGCTCGGGAAAACCCGGGTGGAACCGCTCGACGCGCTTGGCGCCGCGTGCGGTGGCTTCGTCGAAGATGCGGTCGAAACTGGTGAGGATCAGATCATAGGCGGAAAGGTCGGTATCCGCCGGCAGAGGAAACCCGCGCCATCCGGCAATGACCGGCGGGCGCTTGGCGAGGCGGTTGTAAAACCCAGTATGCAGCGTATGCACATCGGTCGTGTAGACGATGTCGGGCGCGAAGCGCTCAATCTGCTCCAGGGTCGCCTTGGCGGAGTCCACCTTCTGGCCGGTGGCGAGCCCCTGCTCGCGCAGCCAGGCCCCTTGCGCGACGGAATTGTTGGCGACAACCTGCATGGTCTCGAAGCCGTGAGCACGAAGAGGACGCGTGAAAATGTGCGGATCGGCGAAGCCGTCGTCCAGTAGAGCATCGATCTGGACGTCATAGGACGCCGACATCAGATGCGGCCGCGCCGTGTAAAAATCCATCAGGTAGTCGGGATAGAACGTATTGATCTGCAGAAACCGAGTGGGGCGCGCCGATGCAGGTACTGATTGCGCCGGTTGCGGCGACTTCGCCTTGGCCGCGCTTGATGCGCGCCGGCTTTGGTACAGCGCCATGCCCTCGCCCGCTTCGCGCTCAAAGAACGCGCGGTCGTCGGCCTTGAAGTAGGCAGCGTGATCTCCAACTTGTCCTTTGCGGAACATGACCGCCGTGGTGGCGCCGGCCGCGGCGGGATTGCGCGACATGACGACGTCGAACAGCTGCGCGCGGCGCGGCAGCTCGAGAAAGTCCGCGAGGCGCCCGACAACGCCGGCAAAGTCGTCGTGCATGTCTTCGTAAAAGATCGGAAGCACTTCATCCCGGCCCATCCACGCATGAACGTGGGCCGACCATTGCGCCGCCGCGCTGGAGTAACCCGGCCGCGGAAAGCGCAAGAACTCCGAGAACGAAACGTTGGCGAGCGCAGGGTCGATCTTTTTGCGGTACTCGTAGAACGAGACCATGACGTCGCGCCCGTCGCGCACGGCGTAAACGATGCGGCTGGCCTGCACGAGCTGCGCAGCATAAGCGCGTAAGCCGCCTTCCACGGGGAACGTCTCGAGCGTCGGAAAGTCGTGGAGCTTGAGGATCGGGCGGCCAGGCGTGTGGCGGCGCTGTTCAAATGCATCTTTGGGCAGATTCTCTTTGTGCGTGGGCAGCAACGTTTCCATGGTCAGGTACGTGTTGCTCGCACCCAGGATGTTGTTGCGAATGGTATCGATGGTGAGGTGCGTGCCCGAGCGCCGGTGCGAAGCGACGAGAATGTTGGCGGTGCGATCGTCCGACATCAATGCACGCCCATGGCCTTCAGCATGTCGTAACTGTGCGTGTGGCCGCGCATGGTGCGCCGGGTAAAGCCGGGCTGCACGGTGCTTGCCCCATGACACATGTCGGTGTCGAACACGAACATCGTGCCCGCGGGACCCGTCACCGGCATCGAGGGTGTTTCCGGTTCCGGCAGGACATTGGCGATCTCGTTAATAGCGCCGCGGCTCATGGCCAATTCGCGGGTGGCGCGGTTCTGCAGATTCGAACCCGGCAGCGCGCGCATGGCGCCGTTGCATTCATCCGTGTCGGTCAAATAGATGAAGAACTTCAGCACCTGACGCTTGTCGAAGTGCAGCGCGAAGGGCGGCGTGTGCTGCGGACCCTTGGTTGCGCCCAAGTCGGAAACGAAGATTTCGCCATTGAGCCGATAGTTGCCAGCGCCGAACGTGGCATCGGCTACCTCGCTCATGACGGGCTGGCTGAAGAACGCAGCGGTTTCCGGGAAGCGCGCCGCATCCAGCTTCGGACGCAGGACGCGGATGTTGACGATATTGTCGTAGTCGTCGATAACGAAATCCATCTCGCGCCGCGCCGCGATCATGGCATCGAATTCCTGGTTCAAGCGGGCCAGCGCCGCGTCCCTGACGAACGCCGGAAACACGATGATGCCCCAGCGCCGCACAGTCTCGGCGATGTCGTCTACGGATGTGAAGCTGTCGCGATAAATCAGCTCCCGCGCCAGGGAGACCTGGGCCGGGTCGAAAGCGCCGAAGGTTTGCGCGGGTGTCAGCATGGCGGAATGCCTAACAAGTCTTTGTTAACGTTTAGCTACCCGACACGGCGCGGGAGATGGTGCATTTTGCCACTTGTTAACTCCGCCCTCTTACCCTGCAGATGACGCAGAGTATCTGCAATTCCCCAAGGGCTTAGCAAACGCGCCATGCACGGCGAGATCATCGACATCATCACCGATCTGGAGCAGCGCATCGATACCAATGCGCTGGTCTATCGGGATATCTGTTATTGGCCGCTGGTGCGCGCCCGCGTCTGGGGCGGGCTCTTGCGCCAGCTCGCCGTGGCGCGCGGCGAAGGAGATCCGCCGGCGCTGACGACCAACACCGGACCCAAGTGGCCCGACGTGGGCCGCGTGAACGCGGCACTGGCGGGGCCTCCGGACCTGGGACTGCTCAAAGCGGATGCAAAGCCGCCAAAGCCCGGGCACCTCACGCCCACAACGCTCATGTTTGCGCGGCCGGAGGAATATAGCGACACAGTTGCGGGCAAAGCCTTCGCGCGCTTCATCGATAGCGTGTTGGAATGCGCCGCGGACGTCGGGCCCGTAACGAAGCTGGAGCTTGCCGATCCGCGCACGATGACCTTCGCGCGGCGTCATCCCTCGTTGTTCATTGACCTCAACCTTGCGGGCCAAGGTGTCGCCTTCGACCCGCCAGGCGAACTGGGTGGATTTGCAGACATCGCAGCCCTCATCGCGGCGCGCGTGCCGGGCATCACGCTTGATCACGCATCCCTCACCACCGATCTCGGCAAGATCTTCTATTTCGCGCGCATTTTCGAAAAATTGCTTCGGCAGCTTCTGCCAAGACTGTTCGTGTTGTCGGTCGCGTATCACCCCGTGGGTTACGCCTGGATGCTGGCCTGCCGCTGGGCCGGCGTGAAATCCGTCGACCTTCAGCATGGCCGCCTTGGACCCGCGCACGGCACATACACCCATCTGACGGCAGCGCCCCGCGACGGGTATGCCATTCTGCCCGATCATATCTGGTGCTGGGGCGAGACAACGGCGGAAGACATCGCGGCGCACAAGAACCCGGACTGCTTGCGCCACGGCGGCATCGTCGGCGGCAACGCCTGGCTGGCCAAATGGCGTGGCGACACCAGCGCCCTGGAGCCAAAAGAGGCGCAGACCTTCCTGGAGCGCCACGCAGGCCGGCGAAAGATCCTTGTGAGCCTGCAGCCTTACGATGTCCCGATGGTCGGTGAGCTTCTGCGCGCCATGAAACAATCCCCGCCGGAGTGGCTGTGGCTGCTGCGGCTGCACCCTTTGCGCCGCCACATAGCGCCGGAGATCAAAGAGATTCTCGCGCGCGCGAGCGTGACGAACGTCGAGATGGATGAGTCCACCACGCTTCCGTTGTACTTCCTGCTGCGGCACGTCGATCACCACGTCACGGCATTCTCTTCGGTCGTCGCCGAAGCCGCCGCCTTCGACGTGCGCAGCAGCCTGACGACCGAGGTGGGTCGGGATGCTTTCGCGCGCTACATCGCCGACCGCGTCTGCCGCTATACGCCGACTGCCGAGGAGTTGAACGCGCATATCGCCGCCTGTTTGGCCGTGCCGCGCGCACCTCTGCACGATCGCTTCATCGACGCTGGTTCGGACACCGCGCAGCGCGCCCTTGCGCAACTGCTGGGCTAGCGCAATACATTAACCATGACTTAAGACTTTTTACATTTTTGCCCCTTAAGGTGCGAAAATGACCGATAAAGTGCGCATCTCGCAGTCCGACCGTTTTGCGAAGAACCACGGGCATATCTTTCGCTCGTCGGGCACGTTCTATTATCGCGCGGGCAAAGACTTCCGCTCCACGCTCACGCTGTGGAACCATTTCAAGCTCAAGAACGGTGCCGACGCGGCGATTCTCGCCTCGGTGCGTGACATGGCGGGCAAGCTGGTCCTGCGCGAAGCCCTGGGTTTCGACGCGGGCGAAGTCATCAATTACAGCCCCTTCGCGGGCGAAGACTTCGAAGGCAGCGTCGAACTCGAAGCCTTCTCGGCGCGCAACCTGAAGATTCCTTTTACGGCCATCTCGGCGCTCTACGAAGCGCCGCGCTCGGCGTGTTTGGTACACGCCTACGGCCGCGCCTACTCGACTCACGAGATCGAAGAGGGGCGCACGGTACCCATCGGCCGTGAGATGGGCTGGACGTTGCGCGATGCACCGGGCGTTGCCAGCTTCTGCGTGTTTCATAACGGCGCGCAAGTTCAGCCCGCGCAAGGCGCCAAGCTCTATGTTCGCAACCACGCCGGCGAACGCCGCACCGCCGACGTCGCTCTGCCGGCCTTGCCGCCCTTCGCCACCGCACGTTTGGTGGCAGCTGACCACATCGCGGGGCTCGAAGAATTCCTCGGCGGAGGCGAAGGCACAGCCGCGCTCGATTTTGTCGTCAACGGCGCGTTCACGCGCCTGATGGTCGGCAACGAGACGCGCGAGGAATTCCAGGTCACACATTCGAACTTCAATTACGCCGATCACATCACCGAGGCCCTGCCCGACAGCGTCGGCGAGGCTTATATGATGATCCCGGACCTCGGCGGGCGCGCGCGCCGCGTTGTCGTCTACCCCGAATTCTCGCCGGGCGCCTACACGATGAAAGATCGCGGCGCGGCGACCCATTTCAAGCCGGGCGATCTGGTGCTGAAACCCGTTGAAGCCGGCACGTTGACGTTCTCGCGCCAGGACGGCGCCCTGCCGGCGCGTATCGTCACGGGCCTGATGATCAACGGCAACGGCGCGCGTTTGCCTGCGGAAATCTCGCTCGGCGTCCACCACGCCAAGCGGCCCGACAAGCGTCTGTCCTGGGGCCCCTGCGCCGCACCCGACCGGCTGCAAACGTCCCTGGTCGTGACCGACTTCGCACCGGCCAAGGGCGTGTTCCCGGCCAACGGCACCATGGAGGTGCGCGCGTACTCGGCGATCAACCACGCACACCTGGCAGCGACTTTGGGCGCCGCCGACATGCCGGCGTTGAGCCGCGGCATTCCGTTCTCAGATATTTTCCCGACGCTCACCCAGCACCTCGGCGGCCAAACGGGATACTTCACCTGTTACTCCGAATACGGTGGCCTTCTCTGCTACACCCTCGTCGAAGGCCCCGCCGGCAGCATCAGCCTCGAGCACAGTTTTTAGAGCCCGCCATGATCGAACTTCCCGACTTCAATAAGGCGTTCGACCACGAGAATGCGTTTTTCCTCTCGTGTCAGCCCAATCGACTGTCCAAGACAGTCGCACACCTGGACCTTTACCGGCGCATCCTCGACCTGCCCGGCCATTTGGTGGAATGCGGCGTGTTCAAGGGTGCATCGCTCGCGCGTTTCGCCATGTTCCGCGCGTTGTTTGAAGCCCAGCATTCGCGCCGCCTCATCGGTTTCGATATCTTCGGCGCCTTCCCGGCGACGGAGCACAAGGGCGACCAGCCCCTGCGTGAAAAATTCATCGCCAGCGCCGGCGACCAGAGCATCGGCATCGACCAACTCAAGAGCGTTCTGGAGCACAAGGGCGCCAACAAGAATATCGACCTCGTCGCAGGCGATATTTGCAAAACGGTGCCCGACTATGTCGCGAAGCATCCCGAACTGAAGATCGCTCTGCTCAACCTCGACACCGACATATATGAGCCGGCGGTCACGGTGCTCGAGCACCTTTACCCGCGCATCGTGCCGGGCGGTATCCTGATCATCGACGACTACGGCACCTTCCCGGGCGAAACCGAAGCGGTGGACAAGTATTTCGCGGGACGCAGCGTGCGCATCCAGAAGTTCCCCTACGCCATGACCCCGGCCTTCTTGGTGAAGGAATAGGACCATCGTGGAAAACGGGCTGAGCGTTCTCAAACGCGCGCAGGCAAATCCGTACCGCGCCTTCAACGCCCGTTTGGGTGACGAAACCTCCGCGGGCGCGCGTATGCGCGCGAATGTCCTGTGCCCTGTCCATCATGTCCCCAAATTCAAGATCCCCAAGTCGAGCGGCTTTTTCACCACTGGTAGTTGCTTTGCCCGTGAAGTCGAGATTGCGCTTGGTGATCTCGGCATTCGTCTCACGGCGGAGAAAGAGACTTTCCTGTACGAATGGTTCAACCCGATGCATGGCGCCGTGCCAGGCCGGGCGGATGCCGACCTGGATGCAGCGCAGGCGCGTCCGCGCTCGCCGCTCAACCGGTACTCGCCGGCATCCATGCTCTACGACATCGAGCGCGCTCTGGAGCACAAGCACTCGTTCGATCAGACCGTGATCCCGCTCGACGGCGCGCAGAAGGTCTGGGACCCCCAGCTTAAGAACCTTATCGTCGCCGACCGCGCCTTTGCCGAACGCATGCGCGGGGTGCTCGACCGCGCCATCGTCAGCATGAAGGACGCCGACGTCGTGGTCATGACCCTAGGCATGACGGAAACCTGGATCGACAATGACAGCGGCGCGGTCCTCCCCACGCCGCCCGGCCCTATGCAGGTCAAGCGTTTTCCGGACCGTTTCCGCTACTTCGTGGCCGACTACGCGCATGTCATGCAGTCCCTCGCGGCCATCATCGACAAGGTGTCTCTGCACTGCAGCCGGCGGCCGAACATCATTCTCACGGTGTCACCCGTCCCCATGGGCTCGACCTTTACCGACAAGGACGTGATCGTCGCCAACTCCCGCTCGAAGTCCACGCTTGTTGCGGCCGCGCAAACCACGGCGGAGCGTTACGCGACGGTCGATTACTTCCCAAGCTATGAAATCGTGATGCACTCATCGCGTGACATTTGGCATGACGACTCCATTCATATTCGCGCCGAATACGTGGCACAGATCATGAAGAAATTCACCGACAGCTATTTGACCGACTGAAGCGGACACATTAGGGCAAGCGCATGACCTCCTACCCCATCCTCAACTGGCTTGAAGGCCGTCACGATATCTACACGCGCCCGCACGCGGTCGACTTGCAGAGTTCAGTTCATCGGAATCTGATGGCCAATTTCGGCGATGAGAACGCCGCCGCGGCGTTCATGACGTCCGACCGGTCGTTTTGGCGCCAACAGGTGGTCATTCGCGCCCAGCACGTGATGCGGCGCACCTATGCGGGCACAATCCTCGAGATCGGGGCGGGCAGCGGTTGGTGTTCCAGCCTGCTCTCGACAATTCCCGGCGTCGAGAAAATATACTGCAGCGACTACGATCCCGTTTCTGTCCAGCATCTCATGCCGCAGGTGCAAAAGACTTTGGGCGCGGCATCGCACAAGATTCAGCGCGCCCTCGGCAGCTTCAATAGCTTGCCGCTGGCCGACGAGGCCGACGTGGTAATTTCAATCGGCGCGCTGCACCACTCCGAGAACCTCTACGTCACAATGAAGGAGTGTTTCAAGGCGCTGAAACCCGGTGGCTGGCTGGTGGCGACCGAGCCTACTTTGCCCGACAGCGAGACCAACCATCAGCTGCAGGCGCGCTACAAAAAAGAAGACCCCGGCTCTATAAAGAAGTACGGGCGCGTCACGCTTCACGAGGAAAACTCAGACCACTACTATCGGCTTAGCGAATACATTACGGCGGCCCATTGCGCGAAGTTCGATGTGTTCCCCTTCGTCTTCGATGTCGCCGGCAATCCGAGCGCAGACGATCGTGTACTGGCTGACCGCAAGGCGGCCATTGGGTTCGCGCCCAACGTCCTATTTCCCTACTTCGCCAAGACTCCGGCAAAGCCCCTGTTCGACAGCTTAATGCTGATTGCGCAGAAGCCTCTGGACGGCGGCTGCGACCTCGGTCACGTCCTATCGGGCCAGGGCCGGAGCTGGTAGCGAGCGAGCGCCGGCGAGAAGTTTCGCCGTCGTATGCACGCACAGTCCCACCACATTCGTATACGACCCATTGATCGCGCCGATGAAGGCCGCAGCCGGCCCTTGGATGGCGTAGCCGCCGGCCTTGCCTTTCCAATCGCCGGTCGCGATGTAGGCATCCACATCCGCGTCGGACAAACGTGCGACCCTCACCATGGTCATCACACTGCGCTGCCAGATATTGCCGTCTGGCGCGCGTAGCACGATTCCGCCGTAGACACGGTGACGACGCCCCGCGAGCAGCGCGAGGCATTCGCGCGCTTCGGCTTCCGTCTCGGCCTTGGGCAAGACGCGCCGCCCACAGGCAACCACCGTATCGGCGGCGAGGATAAGCGCACCGGGGTGTACCGCGGCCGCCGCGGCGGCCTTCTCGCCTGCGAGCCGCAGGGCCAGCGCCGACGGCGGCTCGCCCGCGCGCGGAGTCTCGTCGATGTCGGTGGGCGCGACAATGTCCGGTGCGCGGCCTATCTGCTGCAGCAACGCAAGCCGTCGCGGGGAAGCGGATGCAAGGACGAAGGGGGACGTGTGGGTGTTCATTGTTGCCTAGAGCTTGAAGTGGTCGCGGACGCGCGGGAACAGCTCGAGGATCTTATGCTGGATTTCGTCGCGGGTCTGGCGATAAGCGGCCAGGCGCTGGTCGCCGCTGCCCTCGCTCAAGGAAGGATCGACGACATTCCACAGGCGCACGTCGCAATGCCGGTAGCGCGTCAGGTCGTCCGCCGCGCCGCGGGCCTCGGGCGAGAGCGCGATGGCGACGTCGAAGGAATCATCCGTGAGTGCGTCGAACACCTTCGGCTTGTGCCGCGACATGTCGACGTCGATCTCGGACATCACCTGGACCATCAAGGGGTCGAGTTCTCCCAATCGCACGCCGGCGGAATCGACGAACACCTGCTGGCCGTGGAAGCGCTTCATGATGCCCTCGGCCATGGCCGAGCGGATTGCATTCATGGTGCAGCAGAAGAGCACGGACGACGGCAGGATCATGGATGCCCCCTACCCGCGCATATGCAGGACGCACAGCAGTGTGAAGAAGCGCCGCGAGGTGCCGGCATCGAGCTCGACGTGCTCGGCGAGGCGCTCTCTTAGCATCTGCGCGCCCTCGTTGTGCAGGCCACGCCGGCCCATGTCGATGGCTTCGATCTGCGAGGGCGACAGGGCTTTAATGGCGTCGAAGTAACTTTCGCAGATCAGGAAGTAGTCCTTGATCACCATGCGGAAGGGTTTGACGCCCAGCACGATCTCGCGGCACAGCGCGTCCGACGTGTCGCGTACGGCGAAGATCAGCCGGTCTTCGGCGAGGCCAAGCCTGAGATGAAAGGGGCCGGTCGGCGCACCCTCGCCCTTGAGGACGAAAATGTTCTCTTCCAGCAGATCGAACAGCGCGACCTCGCGCTCGTGCTCGACCTCGGGCCGGCGGCGCAGGAAGGATTTCTCATCCAGGTCGATTTTGACAATCGAGCGCCGACGCGGAGAGGCATCGCCTTCACCGGCGCCCAAGTCGCCATCCCCGGAGTCACCGCCGGGGAGCATCATCACGGACCCCGCGCCCGGAGACGCAGCGCCACCGAGGCGGCGTGGGCGTCGAGGACTTCGGCTTCGGCCATGGCCACGGCGCCGGGGCCAATAGCCGCAAGGCCGCTCTGGCCGCAATCGATAAGCGACGAGCGCTTGAGGAAATCGAGCACACCCAGTCCGGAAGAAAACCGCGCCGCGCCCGAGGTAGGCAGCACGTGGCTGGGGCCAGCGATGTAGTCGCCGACCGCCTCAGGTGTATGGCGGCCGAGGAAGATCGCGCCGGCATGGCGAATACCTTGCGCGAGCTTGTGCGGCTCGGCGACGGCAAGCTCGACGTGCTCGGGAGCGATCTGGTTCACCAACGCTGGCGCGTCGGCCAAACTGGCGACCACGACGATACCGCCGTTGTCGCGCCAGCTTCTAGCGGCGGTCTCACCGCGCGGCAGAGACTGGAGCTGCACGTCGACGGCGCGCGCGACCTTGTCGGCGAAGGCCGCATCGTCGGTGATCAGGATCGATTGCGACGAGGCATCGTGTTCGGCCTGGGCCAGGAGATCGGCGGCGATCCATTCGGGATCGCTGAGGCCATCGGACACCACGGTGACCTCGGAGGGACCCGCGATCATGTCGATGCCGACGGTGCCGAACACCTGACGCTTGGCCGAGGTGACGTAGGCATTGCCGGGGCCGACGATCTTATCGACGGCCTTCACGGTCTTCGTACCGTAAGCGAGCATGGCGATGGCTTGCGCGCCACCCACACGGTAGACCTCATCGACACCGGCGACGGCGCAAGCGGCCAACGTCAGCGGATTGGTCTTGCCCCCGGGCGTCGGCATGGCGACCACCAAGCGATCGACACCTGCGACCTTCGCCGGGACGGCGTTCATCAACACGGAAGAGAACAGCGCCGCCGTGCCGCCCGGCACATAGAGGCCCGCCGAGGACAGCGCCGTCCAGCGCCAGCCGAGGCCGATCCCTGACGCATCAGTGTAGAACTCATCCTTGGGCAGCTGGCGCATGTGATAGTCGCGGATGCGCTTTGCGGCCTGTTCAAGGGCGGCGTAGGTCGCGGGATCGCACTGTTCGGCGGCGCCCGCAATCTCGGCCTTGTCGAAGGCAAGGGTGGCCGGCGTCAGATCGATGCGGTCGAATTTCTTCGAGTACTCAATGACCGCTGCGTCGCCACGCGCGCGCACGTCGGCCAGCACGCCGGCAACCACGCCGTCGACGTTGCTCTTGCTTTCGCGCGATTTTGCCACCAGCGCCGAGAAAGCGGCGGCGAAATCCGGGTCGCGATGGGAGAGTCGCGCCGCCATGATCACCCCTTCACGGCGGCGCGGAATTTCTCGATCCAGCCACCGATCTCCTGCGAGCGGACCTTGAGCGCGGTGCGGTTGACGATCAGGCGCGAAGTGACGTGCGTCAGCGTCTCGACTTCGACCAAGCCATTGGCCTTCAGCGTCGAGCCGGTGGACACCAAATCGACGATGCGCGGGCACAGGCCCAGCACAGGCGCGAGTTCCATGGCGCCGTTGAGCTTCACGCATTCGGCCTGGATGCCTCGGTCCGCGAACCACTTGCTGGCGATGTGCGGATACTTGGTGGCGATGCGTACGTGGCTCAAGCGGTCCAGTGCCAGATCCTCCTTGAGGTCCTTCGGCTGGGCGATGGAGAGCCGGCATTTCCCAATCCCGAGGTCGAGCGGCGCGTAGATCTCGGAGTAGTCGAACTCCATCAGCACGTCATTGCCTGCGATGCCGAGCTGGGCACCGCCGAAGGCGACGAAAGTGGCAACGTCGAAGGAGCGCACGCGGATGAGCTTCACCTCCGGCCGGTCGGTGGCGAACATGAGCTTGCGCGAACCCTCGTCGCCGAAATCAGGCTCGGGCACGATGCCCGCCGCACGGATGATCGGCAGGGCCTCATCGAGGATGCGGCCCTTGGGCACGGCGATGACTAGCGGTTCTTGGCTCATGGCAATGACTTAAGACCAAAGACAAAACAGGCGCGGCTTTTACACCCTTTTCATGGGTGCCACCACTCTTGCAGTGCAAAAGCGGGCCGGCACGCTATCTTCTGCGTAGCACATAAACTATTGATTTGTCGAAGAATTATTAGGAATTTGCGCCGGCTTCAAGGGGCGCGACATCGACTTCGACCTTCAAGGTCTGGCCCCCGCCGCCGATGAGCACGCCGCGCATCGGGCTCACGTCGTCGTAGTCGCGGCCCCAGGCGAGCGTGATCATGTCGGTGGTGCCGCGTACGCCGTTGGTGGGATCGAGGTCGATCCACATGTCGCCCCCGCACCACACGCCGAGCCAGGCGTGCGTGGCGTCGGCGCCGACCATGCGAGGTTTGCCCGGCGGCGGAAGCGTGCGGAGATACCCGCTGACGTAGCGTGCAGCGAGGCCTATGCCGCGCATGCAACCAATGGCCAGATGCGCGAAGTCCTGGCAGACGCCGCGTTTCTTCGCGAGCACTTCGCCCAGCGGCGTCGTGATCGTGGTCGCGACCGGGTCAAAGACGAATTCCTTGTGGATGCGTGTGATCAGATCGAAGGCCGCTTCGGCAATGGGCCGGCCTGGCGTGAACGAGGGCATCGCGTATTCAGCTAAACCGGGCAGCGGGGGGATCAGCGTCGAAGAGAAGGCAAAAAGGTTCGAATCTCTGGCCATGTCGTCGCTGGGCGATCGGATGGCGTCACGGATGCTTTCCCAAGCCGGCGTCGCGGCGGCATAGTACTCCGGCTCGGGTGTGACGGTAACGTCGAAGTCCACCTGCACCATCAGGCGCTTGTGCGGAAGCTCGATGGCAAGATAGGTGATCGGGTTGCCGAAATAATCGATGTGCTCCGCGAGGCGGGCGGCGGGCGGCTCGAGCGTGATCAGATTTTTCGTGAATGTCTGGCGCGGCAGCGCACGCGGATTGAGGTGCAGCGTGTGCTGGGCGTGCTGGATTTCCTCGGTATAGGTGCACTCGGTCTTGTGACGGATACGGTAGCGCATGGGCAGGTTGGCCGCCGGCGGAGCCGAATCGGCCGGGCTCAAGTCCGCAGCAGGCTCAACAGTGGTATCGCGCACGTCAGGCATCTCCACGGTGCTTCCCTAGGCCCGGCGCGCAAATGCGTGCGTGAAGTAAGCCCTGCTCAAGAGATTGGAAATCTCGGGAAGCACTTCATCCAGCAAGGAGAATGCGGCCCGGATGGAATTGTTCTCCGGCGCCGCGCCCGCGGTGCGCTTTTTCAGCGTGCCGTGGCTGGCCTTTGCAACCGCTTGCGGCACCAGTGCCATGGCTTCGCCCACACGCTGGGCGGCCAGTGCCACGACGCTAATCATAGAGCCGCTGGAGACGTGCGGCAGACACGCGAGGTGCGAGCTGAGGCCGGTGAGCTGGAAAATCAATGTGCGCGGATCGTTGCCGTTGATGAGGATGGCTTCCAGCACACTCTTGCGGTCGAGCGCCGCAGGGCTGAGCGGCAGGCTCGCACCCGTAAGCGCGACAATGGCTTGCAGGATGCGATGCTCGCTGACATGCGCGATTTCGCCGCCTGCCCCGCGCGGCACGTCCGACATGCCACGCAAAACCGTGACGAGATGGATGGCGCGCTCCAGGCGCTTTCCGATCTCGAGGAAGCGCCAGGCGTCACCGCGCGGCATGGTCTCGTCGATCGTGCCGGCCAGCGCGGTCGAAAGCGTCACGATTTCATTGAGCCGCAGCAGCATCTGAACCGGGCTCGCGCGGTAACCGATGTGTTGCGAAGCGCGGCCAAGCGTGCTGACGGCGTGCCAGCAATCGGTGGGCAACCGGTCGCGTACGCTGCCAGCGGCGCGCGTGAGTTGCGTGAGCAGCGCGCGCACACCGCTCGGATAATTGGGATCGGTGAGTGCCTTTTCCACCAGCCCCAGCACCTGCCCCGCCGTAGCCTCAGCCGGATCGATCCATGGCAGGAGTTGCAGATAAGCGGCGAGATTGAGCAGCGGCTCGGCGTCCACCAGATTCCAGCGACGCGCGGGATCGGTCAGGCCCGAGACGATGGAGCGCAAGAGCTTTACGGCATTGGTGGTGCGCTCGGCGTAGCGGCCAGTCCAGTAAAGGCTATCGGCAACACGGCTCGGGAGGGCGCCGGGCGAGAGCCGGCGCATGGCAGGTTCGGGCAACGCGACGATACTCGAAGTACCGGCGCCGCGCGCGGCGGCTGCGCTGAGGACCCAGGTATCTTTGCTGCCCCCGCCCGACTGCATCGAGACGTTGCCGCCGTCGGGGTTGGACGTGCGCGTCAGTCCCCCAGGCATGACAACGAAGCCATCGGGTCCAGCGGCGAGATAAACGCGCAGCGAGACCTGACGCGGCGAGAGGCGCCCCTCGTCCCACACCGGCGCATTGGACAGCGCCATGCGCGCTTGGCCGACATAGTCGATACCGCTCGCGCGAACGCGGGCCGCGATATTTTCAGCGGCACCCTGCTCGGCGGCGGCGCGCATGATGCTGACAGGCGCAAAGGCGGGCCGCACGGCGAGGGTGCCGAGATTGGCGAGCACGTGGGCGCGCTCCTTATCCTGGCCGCACCACCAGCTTGGTACGTCGGGCAACAGGAGATCTTCGCCCAGGAGCTTGCGCGCGAGCGACGGGTAGAACGACTTGAAGGCCGTCGCCTGAACGACCCCGCTGCCGAGGGCGTTGGCCACCGTGACGGTGCCCGCGCGCACCGCTTCGAGCAGGCCCGCCACACCTAAGGCGCTGTCGCGGTAGAACTCGAGCGGGTCGCAGAACTTGTCGTCGACGCGGCGCAGGATGATGTCGACCGGCTCCAGCGCGCTGACGGTCTTGATGTAGACGCGCCGGTCGCGAACCATGAGGTCGGCGCCTTGCACCAGCGTCACGCCTAGATGGCCGGCCAGAAAAATGTGCTCGAAGTAAGTCTCGTTGTAAGGGCCGGGCGTCAGCAGCACGATGCGCGGCGCGTCCTTGCTGGTGCGGTTGGGCGGTGCGAGCGAGAGAAGACCATCGCGCAGGATATTGAAAAAGGGTGTCAGCGGCGCGACCGGCGCGTCCGCCATGCAGTCGGCAAGCACGCGGCCGACGACGCTGCGGTTCTCGAGCGCGTATCCGGCGCCGCTGGGCGTCTCCGTGCGGTCGGCGAGCACCCACCACTGGCCGCTGGGCGCGCGCCCAAGATCGACGGCATAAAGATGCAAGTACACGCCGCCTTGCGGGACGACCCCCTGACAGGGCCGCATGAAGCTCGGGTTGGCTTCGATCAGCGCCGGCGGCAGCACGTCCTCGGCGACCATACGCCGCGCGCCGTAGATGTCGCCGAGCAGCGCGTTGAGGAGGCGCGCGCGTTGCAGCACGCCCGCCGAAATGGCGCGCCATTCGCTCTCGGGGATCAAAAGCGGCATGACATCCAGCGGCCAAATGCGTTCGCCGCTCTGCGGATCGCCATAGATCGTGTAGGTGACGTCGTTCTCGCGCAGGAGCCGCATGGACTCCTCGACACGGTCGGCCATCTCCTTGGACGCCAGCGGCGAAAGACGGGACAATAAAGGTTGATAGTGCGTACGCAGCGAACCGGTGCCGGTGACGATCTCGTCGTAGATCAGCTCGGAGGTCTTATTCGGCGCATAGCCGACCGCGGCTTCACCGGCGCGCACGGCGGCGTCGGATGCGGAACCAGCGGCGTTGCGTGCGGCAAAGGGGTCAGACACGCCGCAAGTCTAGCGTGAAAGGGAAGTCAGGGTTAGGCCCTGGATCGTTCATCTGAAAGTGGCCCGGCGTATGGCCCAGGGGTTGGAACCGCGCCAGGCGGCGGCCTTCGGCCTCGTGGGCGTTGACCGGGAAGGTTGTGAACGTGCGCCCGCCCGGGTGGCTCACGTGGTAGGTGCAGCCGCCGATGGAACGGCCGGACCACGTGTCGACCAAATCGAACACCAGGGGGCCGTGCGGCGGGATGGTCGGGTGCAGCGCCGTGGGTGGTTGCCAGGCGCGATAACGTACACCGGCGACGTACTCACCCTCGACGCCGGTCGGGTGCAGCGGCAGCTTGATGCCGTTGCAGGCGACGGTGTGGCGATTGCCGGTCATGCCGCGCACACGCACCTGCAGACGCTCGACCGAGCTGTCGACAAAGCGCACCGTGCCGCCGCCGCCCGGTTCCTCGCCCAGCACATGCCAGGGCTCGAGCGCGTGGCGCACTTCGAGGTGAAGACCCTTGACCACCACACTGCCGTGCACGGGGAAACGGAAATTGAGATGCGGCAGGAACCAGGCATCCTCGAAGGCGTAGCCGGCCTCGCGCATCTCGGCCAGCACATCGGCGATATCCTGCTCGACGAAGAACGGCAGCATGAAGCGGTCGTGCAATTCGGTGCCCCAGCGCACAAGCTTGTTGGCATAGGCGCGCTTCCAGAAACGCGCGATGAGCGCGCGTAAAAGAAGTTGCTGCGCGAGGCTCATCTCGGCATGGGGCGGCATCTCGAAGTTGCGGAATTCGACCAAACCCAGGCGCCCGCTCGATGAGTCGGGCGAGTAGAGCTTGTCGATACAGAACTCGGCGCGGTGGGTATTACCGGTGACATCGGTCAGGATGTGGCGGAGCGCGCGGTCGATCAGCCACGGCGGCGGGTTCGGACCCGCTTTGTCGATTTGGGCGAAGGCGATCTCGAGTTCATAGAGCGCGTCGTCGCGCGCTTCGTCGATGCGCGGCGCCTGGCTGGTGGGCCCGATGAACAATCCCGAGAACAGGTACGAGAGCGCCGGGTGGTTCTGCCAATAGGTGATGAGGCTGCGCAAGAGGTCGGGCCGGCGCAGGAACGGGCTGTCGGGCGCCGTCGCCGCGCCGACCACGAGGTGGTTGCCGCCGCCGGTGCCGACGTGACGGCCATCGAGCATGAACTTCTCGGTGCAGAGGCGCGACAGCCTTGCCTCGCTGTAGACGCCCTGCGTGATACGCAGCAATTCGTCCCAGCTCGCCGCCGGATGGACGTTGACCTCGATGACGCCGGGATCGGGCGTGACGGCGATTTGGTTGAGGCGTGGATCGCGCGGCGGCGGGTAGCCCTCGATGATGATCGAGAGGCCGGTATCCACGGCCGCATTTTCGATGGCCTCGATCAGGTCGAGATAGTCTTCGAGCATTTCGGTGGGCGGCATGAAAGCGTAGAGCCTGCCGTCGCGCGCCTCGATGGCGAGTGCGGTACGTACCACCCAGGGCGCGGACTCGCCGCGCTTGAGCTTGCGGCCACTCAACTCTTGCATCGCCCGTTGCTCGCCGCTTTTGGCGTTTCTATCGGGAGCGCCTTGCAGTTGCGTTTGCTCCGGCTGGTAGTCCTTGCGCGGAGCGAGCGGCGGGCGGTCGTCGAAGGGATCCTGTTCGTAGATGTAGGGATAGTTTGCCTTGTCCACCCACGGCAACGACGGCAGAGGCAAGCGATAGCCGATGGCACTGTCGCCCGGCATCAGATAAAGCCGTTCGCGGCGCATGACCCAGGCGCTCGACTGCCAGACCGGGCCGGTAGCTTCGTGGCGGCGCGAGAGCGGCAGCACAAAGCCGCGCGGCGTTTCCAGACCGCGGTCGAAAACACGCGCGAGGCGCGCACGCTCTTCTTCGTCGTCCAATTTGGAGTCCAAAGGATCGACATTGGCGGGCAGAAGGCTTTCGCGGCGGATGTAATGCCACGGATCTTCGAAGGCGGCGCGGATCGAGCCTTCCGCCACGTTCAGCCGGCGGGCGACGGCGGCGATGAAGCGGTCGGCTTCCTCGGGGCCATAGCCGTAATTCTTGTCCTCGCGCGCCAGGAACTCGGTGTTGGCCCAAATGGCGTGACCGTCACGCCGCCAATAGGCCGTCAGCGCCCAGCGCGGCAGGCTTTCGCCCGGATACCACTTGCCCTGGCCGAAGTGCAAAAGGCCGCCGGGCGCGAAACGCGGCATCAACTTGGTGACAAGGTTGGCGGCGATCAGGCGCTTCTTGTCGCCGAGCGCCGCGGTGTTCCACTCGGGCGCATCCATGTCGTCGATCGAGACAAACGTGGGCTCGCCGCCCATGGTCAGGCGCACGTCGCCGGCAATCAGCTCGCGATCAACGGCCTGGCCGAGCGCTTCGATGGCTCCCCATTGTTGCTGTGTGTAGGGCTTGGTCGAGCGCGGCTGCTCGTTGAGGCGCGTGACAAACATTTCGTGATGGAAGGTGACTTCACACTCATCGAGTCCGCCGCTGATGGGCGCGGCGCTGGAGGCGTCGGGCGTACACGCCAGCGGGATGTGCCCCTCGCCCGCAAGCAAGCCCGAGGTGGGATCAAGGCCGATCCAGCCGGCGCCCGGCAGATACACTTCGGTCCAGGCGTGGAGATCGGTGAAGTCCTTGTCGGTACCGCTGGGACCGTCGAGGGATTTCTCATCGGCCACAAGCTGAATGAGATAGCCCGACGCAAAGCGCGCCGCGAACCCGAGGTGGCGCAATATCTGCACCAGGAGCCACGCACTATCGCGGCATGAACCCTTATTGAGGCCGAGCGTCTGCTCGCAGGTCTGAATTCCGGGCTCGAGGCGGATCACATAGCCGATGCGTTTTTGCAGGTCGCGGTTGATGTCGGTGAGGAAGTCGATGGTGCCGCGCGGTGTGCGGTTGATGCCGGCGAGGAGTTGCTGCAGCAACGGACCGGCGGTTTGTTTCTCGAGATAAGGCTGAAGTTCGTGCGCGAGGGCCGGATCGTATGTGAACGGCGCCTGCTGGGCGCTGGCTTCAAGGAAGAAGTCGAACGGGTTGATGATCGCCATTTCGGCGACAAGATCGACCTCGACCAGGAACTCGTTGGTCTTCTCCGGGAACACGAAGCGCGCGAGATAGTTTGACTGCGGGTCCTGCTGCCAATTGAGGAAGTGCTGCTTGGGCGTGACCTTCAGCGAATAACTGAGAATCGTCGTGCGGCAGTGGGGCGCGGGGCGCAGCCTTACAATCTGCGGGCCCAGGTTGATGAGCTTGTCGTAGCGGTAATGCGTGCGGTGGGTGAGCGCGACTTGGATTGCCATCGATGTTGCTGCGGCCCCCGCGAGAACGGCTTCATCGCCGTTGCTTTTATATTACACGCTCATGTTCGATGGTTTCATGCTGCACTGCAATAGGGGAGTATGTTGTTGATATAAAACGCTTCTATGGACACATCCCGATGTACCGGAACCTCCGTCAGCTGGGCCCGTTGGCTCATGGCAACCACGGACGATCATATGCAGACCGAAGACTTGAGCAGGCATCTGCTCGACCTGGAGACTCGGTTCTGGAATTCCACCCGCGACAAGAACGCCGACGCGGCCATGAGCCTCACCGACGACCACTGCATCGTCACCGGCTCACAGGGCATTGCGCAGATCGACAAGAAGGTCGCTCTCAATGCCGCCGACGCTTCGACCTGGGTGAAGAAAAACGGCAATTGGGTGTGCGCGCTGCACACGGAATCACTGGCCGCCGATCCGGCGAAGCACTAGCCGCCGACGATCCGCTCGATGCGTGCGCCGCAAGCGCCCAGCTTTTCTTCCAGCCGCTCGTAGCCGCGGTCGAGGTGGTAGATGCGGTTGACCAGCGTCTCGCCTTCGGCGGCGAGGCCCGCGAGGATCAGCGATGATGACGCGCGCAGATCGGTCGCCATCACCGGCGCGCCCGAGAGGTTTCGGCGTCCACGAATTATGGCCGAAGCGCCGTGCACGTTCACGTCGGCGCCGAAGCGCGTCAGTTCCGGCACGTGCATGAAGCGGTTCTCGAAGATGGTCTCGGTGATCATGGACGCGCCGTCGGCGGTAGCCATGAGCGCCATCCACTGCGCCTGCATGTCGGTGGGAAAGCCCGGGTACGGCTCCGTCATGACGTCGACGCCCTTAAGCCCGTTGTCGGCCGAGACCGTGAGGCTATCGGGACCGGGCTCGATCGAAACGCCGGCTTGCCGCATGGCGCTGAACACCGAGTCCAGAAGCTCGAAGCGGGTGCCCTTCAGAACCACCTTCCCGCGCGTGATGGCGGCGGCGATGGCATAGGTACCGGTCTCGATGCGGTCGGGGATGACGGCGACGCGCGCGCCGTGCAGCTCCTTGACGCCGGTGATGCGCAGTGTGCCCGAGCCGATGCCGGTGATTTGCGCGCCCATGGCGTTCAGACACTCGGCGAGGTTGCCGATCTCGGGCTCGCGCGCAGCATTCTCCAATATCGTTTCACCCGCGGCCAGCGCGGCAGCCATCAGGAGATTCTCTGTTCCGCCGACCGTGACCTTCGGGAAAACGACCTTCGCACCCTTGAGGCCGCCCGGCGCGGTGGCGTGAATGTAGCCGCCCTTCACATCGATCTTCGCACCCAGCGCTTCCAGCGCTTTCAGATGCAAGTCCACGGGACGCGTGCCGATGGCGCAGCCGCCCGGCAGCGAGACCTTGGCCTCGTGCATGCGAGCGAGCAAGGGCCCCAACACTAGCACCGAAGCGCGCATGCGGCGCACTAGATCATAGGGTGCGACCACACTCGTTATACGTTCGGAGGTGAGCGTCATGGAGCGCCCGGTGGCGCCCGCCTCACCCTGCCCCGGCGCCAGCGCCGACTGGTCGATGCGCGCACCATGCTGGCGCAGCAGGTTGCTCATGGTCGAGATGTCCACGAGCTCGGGCATATTGATGAGCGTCAACGGCTTGTCGGTGAGAAGCGTCGCCGCCATCAACGGCAGCGCAGCGTTCTTGGCCCCGCCGATGGTGATTTCACCCTTCAGCGGCACGCCGCCGACAATCTTTATGGCATCCACTTAATGAGATCCTTTTAGAGCCGGGGCAGCGTAACGCCCATTTGGCCCTGATACTTGCCCTTGCGGTCGGCGTAGGAGGTTTCGCAGACGCTGTCGGCCTTGAGGAAAATGAACTGCGCCGCACCTTCGTTGGCGTAGATGCGCGCCGGCATGGGCGTGGTGTTGGAAAATTCCAGCGTCACATGACCCTCCCACTCGGGCTCTAAGGGCGTGACGTTGACGATGATGCCGCAGCGCGCATAGGTCGACTTGCCGAGGCAGATCACCAGCACGTCGCGCGGGATCTTGAAGTGCTCGACGGTGCGCGCCAACGCAAAGCTGTTGGGCGGAATGACGCAGACGTCGGTCTTCCTGTCGACGAAGCCGGACTCGGAAAAATTCTTGGGATCGACGACAACGGAATCGAGGTTGGTGAAAATCTTGAACTCGTCGGAGACGCGCGCGTCGTAGCCGTAAGACGACACGCCGTAGGAGATGACGCCGTCGCGGCGCTGGGCTTCGGTGAACGGCGTGATCATGCCCTTCTCCGTGGCCATCTTGCGTATCCAGGTATCGGGCATCACCGACATTGCAGCGGTATCCTACTCATCATTGCGGTGAATTTTTGTAGCCGGTTCCGCCCGGGCAATCCACTCAGCTTTTGCCGCCGCCGCCACCGCCCTTTGGGCCGCCGTCATCGGCGTCGCGGCCTTCGGCTTTGGCGCGCTGCTGGCTCTTGCGGCGCTTGAGGTTCTCGCGCAGTGCATCGGCCAGGCGCGCCTGGGCTTCAGCCGAGTTCAGCTTGGGGCCCTTGCGGCGCGACGGCGGCGATGGATCGGATGTCATGGGGGCGTTTTCTCACACTTTGCAGGGGCGCGCGAGTGCTCTTGAAAGCCGCGGAAAACCGCCGAAAACCACCGCCCCCGGGGTTGCTTGCACCCGTGTTGCGCCCGTGGGGGTGATATGGCATGTTCCGCGCCTTCGCGAGACCGGGCTTGCCCCGTCTCGCCCTTGTGGCGCTGCCGTAGCTCAGTGGTAGAGCACCCCCTTGGTAAGGGGGAGGTCCGCAGTTCAATCCTGCGCGGCAGCACCATCACAAACGCTAGGCAAATGAGTCCTTTAGCCTAACGACCGTGACCCAGACCAATCCCCGAAATCGAGACCTGTCACAACCCAGTCACAACGGGGACAGGAAATGGCGACCTTTCGCAAACGAAACGGCAAATGGCAGGTCCAGGTACGCACCCTAGGTAGCCGACCAGCCACGAGGACTTTCCT
>CAISTS010000023.1 GCA_903888485.1 uncultured bacterium
CAATCATACATCGCGGTGCGCGCAGCGTACGCGTGCACGTCGTCTTTGGTGCACCGCACGCGTGCCCATAATTACGATGTGATTTCGCCGTAGTTCGGCCGTGCGCGCCCTCTAGATTCCGTCTCCTTGGCTTTTCCTTCAGGGAGGCTTCCGTGAAAAAACTTCTGTTGGCTGCCGCTGCTGTGCTTGCCTTCTCTACGCCGGCCCTCGCTGCCGATGGGCGTGGCCGTGACAACGGCCGCGATCACCGCAGTTACGACCGCGATGGCGGCCGCGATCACCGCGGCTGGCAACGTGATCACAGGTCCGATCGCGGGCGCGACCGCTGGGACAATCGCCGGTCATACCGCAGCTACTACGCCCCGCGTTATCGCACGCCGTACTACTACGGTTCCCCCTACGCCTATGGATACTTTTATGGTGCTCCATATTACGACGGGTACGGCTATTCCGGAAACGGGCTCTCATTGGGCTTGTACCTCAACTAGCCCCTCCGCACCGCGCCTGGGCGCCGATTTCGGCCGGCGCCCTTTTTCTTTGGTGTCACTGCGCCCAGCTGACGCTGATCCCTACAGTGCGGGGCCGGGGCGGGATCATCTGCGAGATGCGGCCCAGCGAGAACGGATTGCCGGCGGCGTAGGTGCTGGCGCGGCTGTCGAGCACGTTGTTGATATAGGCCGAGATCCGCCAGTCCGCGTGCTGTATGCCGGCGCGCAGGTTGACGAGATGATAGGTCGGGGCCGTTGCCATCACCATTGCGCCGGTCAGCAGGCGCGTCCGCCCCGTAAGCGTGTACTTGGCATTGAAGAAACCGGCCGTGCGCGGGCCCAACGGAAACTGGTACTGCGCGGCTGTAGTGGCGGAGAACTTTGCCGCGAGCGGCAGGCGGCTCGTGACTGCGCCCGTCATCTCTGGGACCTGCGGCGCGCTCCAGGCAACGTTGGCCAGCAGACGCCAGCGGTCGTCGGGCGCAAAGTCGGCCTCCAACTCGAAGCCTTTGTTGTGCGCATCGCCAAGATTGGACGTGAACGATAATCCGTTAGGGCGCGTCAGATCGGCCTGCACGTTGTTCCAGATGGCGTAGAAACCCGTCACGTTGAGTGAAATGCGCTGATTGAAGAATGTCGATTTCGAGCCGACTTCGAAGTTCCACAACCGATCAGACTCGAAGTTCGACACCGTGATCCGCCCAGGATTGGTGGTCAGGCTTCTGGCGATGTTGATGCCGCCGAGACGGAAACCTTGCGCGACTTCAGCGTAAAGAAAGTGATTGGGATCGGCCTGGTATGAGATGTCCGCTTTGGGCGTCATCCCGAACTTGCGGTTTTCGCCGACAGCGTCGGCCGGGCCGGGATCGATAAGTTCGGAGTTGTTGGCGTTGACCCACGCGGTGCCGCGGTACAGGCGAAGCCCCACACCCGCCGTCAACTTCGGCGCAAGGCGATACTTGACTTCGCCAAAGGCGGCGAGTTCGGTGCCGCCGTCGCGCCGATTCTTGACGTAGAAGACGTTGTCCGGGGTGGGAGCGAGCAACGTGAGCGTGGTTTGCGAGCGATCGTGCCGGAACGAGAAGAAAGCGCCGGCAAGCCATTCCACAGTGCCGCCAGGCGCAGAGACGAGCCGGCTTTCGTGGTTGATGGTCCGATAGTCGCTATTTTGTTGGAACGCGGTCGGCGAAACGGGCTGGCGAATGAGGGACGGAAGCGCGAGCGAAGCATCGTAGGTGGCACGGAAGTCCTGCGAGAGCCACGACGTGGTCGAGACGACGTCGGCCCAATCCATCTCGCCTTCAGCCGTGAGATGTGCGGTGAAGAACCGGTTCCGGCTGGGTTCATTTAGGAAGACACCGCGACTGTAAACTCCCATGGCGCGGTCGAAATACTGGGTATCGTCGACCCGCGTCGCCTGGGAGACGATACCGCCGCGCAGCATCCAGCGTGGACTGATGCGCCAACCCAGCGTCGCGCGCAGGCCCCACGTGTCGGAATCGTTGACATTCGAGCGGACGAGTCGCGTGTTGTTGATATAGCCGCCGTCACGTCGCACATAGGCCACGGCCCGCAAGGCGAACTCGTCCTTGACGAGGGGTACGTTGAGCACAGCTTGCGCGAGGCCCGATGCATCGGCGCTTTCCGACAGCGCCCCGTCGATCAATCCGCCGGCGGTGAATTGATCGAAAACGGGTTGGCGGGTGATGATGCGCACCAAGCCGCCGAGGGTGCCGGCGCCGTAGAGCGTGCCTTGCGGACCGCGGATGACCTCGACGCGTTCGATGTCGACCAGCTGCAAGTTGGGCAATGGCGCGTTGAAACTCACGCGAGTTTCGTCGAGGTACTCACCAACGGTCGATTGTGTGTTGCCGATCGTCGGGCCGTCGGACAGCCCGCGGATGATGAACTTGTTGTTGCCGGGTCCCTGATTTGTGGCGCCGAGGCCGGCGGCGAAGGATGTGAGCTCACTCGGCGAGCGAACACCGTAATCCGACATCACGTTGCCGGTGACCGCCGCCACGGACAGCGCGGTGGCTTGCAGCGACAAAGGCCGCTTCGACGCCGTAACGGTGATCTCTTCGATCGGCGGCAGGGTCAGCGGCACCGTCGGCGGCTTGGGTGCGCGTGCGGCGGTTGATGCAGACGGAGCAAAGATGCGCCACGTCGTAGGATCGATGCGTTCAAAGGCGAGCCCCGTCCCGGTGAGGAGTTGGCTCAGCGCATCCTCAATGCTGGCTGCTCCGGACAGGGGCCGGCTCGTGAGATTGGTGAGGTCGACACCTGAGAGGCCAATCGAGATGTCGGCGCGCGTCGCCAGCGCAAACAGCGCGCTGCGCAAGGATTGGGCCGGTAAGTCGAAGGATGGCGCCTGGGCTGCTTCGGCGCTCGCCGCTTGCGCGAGGCAAAGGCATGCGAGCAGCCGCACGCCCGCTTGCGCGAGGCGGCTTGGCCTTCGCAGCCATGAAGTAAAACGGCGCAAGTGCCCCCGCATCCGCCGGTCGTTGACTTACTTGGACGTGCTTCGCTCCAAGTGTAGTTCATTGCCGCTTTCGCGGACAGCGACGGGGAGGAAGGCCTCGAGGCGGCGCAACATAAGAACTTGGTCGTCCATCTTGAGAACGCCTGAGAACCGCAAGTTGCGGACCTCAGGAGCAGGGGTGATTTGTCTCTCAAAATAGCGATTCATCGTAGATACAACGTCAGCTAGAGAGGCTTCTTCAAAAATGAGCTGCCCCTCGCGCCAGGCCGTCACTGCAGCTGGGTCGGACTTGGTCAGGGCATAGGCCGGTGAGCCTTCGCGCCCCCGGTAACGATCTCCGGGCTGCAGCCGGACAGCGGCGGCCCCGCTTTGCACCTGCACGATGCCTTCGGCCACAGACACGTTCACCGCGCCCGCGTCCCGCACGACATTGAAGGTGGTGCCGACCACGGTGACCTCGCGGTCGCCGGCCATCACGTGGAAAGGCCGCTTGGGGTCGCGGGCAACTTCGAGCAGGACTTCGCCCTTGTCGAGACGCACCCCACGGCTATCGCCGTCGAGTGTTGCGGTCAGGCTGGTCGCCGTATTGACGTGCAGCACCGAGCCGTCGGCTAATGTGACATCACGCTGCTCACCCACGGTCGTTGCAACCCGCAGCACCTCGGCAGGCGCGCGCAGCAACGGGGGCAAGATGACCGCGAGTGCGAGACCCGCGGCAGCCAAGACACTGGCAGCGAACGCGGCGCGGCGGGCAAAGCCCACCGGCAGCCGCGCCTCCGGCGCGCTTCCTCGCTGTTCCCAAGCTTCGGTGGCTTCGGCCGCCGCCATATCTACGGCATCAAAGGCCAAGCGGTTGCACGGATCTTCCTCTAGCCAGGCGGTGAACGCCGCCCAATCGGGCGCGTGGCCGTCGTGTAAGCGGGCATGCCAAGCCGCCGCGCCCTCAAGGCGCGCAGGATCGGATTTTTCGGCGGCATGGCGTGTCATATTGAGCCTTCATCTATAGATGCCATGCTCAACCCCAATCCCTACTGACGTCGGCCAATGTGAGGGCAAGGTGCTTGAGGGCCGTGGTCATATGCTTCTCCACGGTTTTGGCGGAAATCCCAAGCCGTTCAGTGACTTCGCGATGTGAACGGCCTTCGATCCGGCAGTTGATAAAAACTTCTTTACACTTGGGGGGCAGGGCCTCGATGGCCTGCAGCACGACCCGAAGATGCTCCTTGGCGGCAAGTCGGTCCTCCGCCCCCGCGACATCGGCGATGGCTTCGCCGCCCACCTTTTGCGTAGTGGTTTCCGACCATTGGCTGTCGCGCGCCACGCGGCGGCGGGCTGAGCGGGCATGGGCGTTGGAGAGATTGAAGGCCGTTCGGTAGATGAAGCTGCGCGGGTTCTGGACGTGCTCGGGCAATTGCGCGAAGCGTAGTTTCAAGAACAGTTCCTGGAAGACGTCGTCGGCTGCGGCCTCGTTGCCAAGGCGCGCATGCAAGAAGCGCAGCAGCTCGGCGCGCATGCCGACATAGACAGAAACCAGCCGATTGAAGACCTCTTCGGTCACGTTTTGCTGCCCGCAGCTCTTCCGCCGCCCGCGCGGCGCAAAGTGCTGATTTATCCCGATTCCGCCTCCTCGCCAAGTTTTCCCAGGGGACCGGGTAGGGCGGGAGGGCCGCGGCGGAGTCCTATTCCTGCAAGGCCGATATGTGCAGCCGCCGGCGGCAGTCCGGACAAATACGGCGCCTGATCGACCTGGGGTTGGGGGACAACGCTTTGTATCAGCAGGCTCAAACGATTGGGGTGGTATTCCACGACTTTCCGCTCGGGGGATCGGAACGGATCGCGGTTCGCCTCATGAACAGATGGGCCCAGACCGGCCGCGCCGTGGTCGCCTTGTGCGGCGCACGGCGCGGTCCGCTTGTCGATCTGATCAGCCCAGACGTCCAGCTGGTGGAATGTTCCCCGGTGATACCCCGCGCCTTGGGATCGCGCCGGCGTCTCGGACAAGCCCTTGCACAGTTTCTGCAGCGCCGTCCGGTCGATGTGCTGTTCACGCCCGGCAATTTCCACTGGCCCGTGCTGCCGGCGCTCGCGGACGTACCGCGCCAGATCCGCCCGGCCGTCGTTACGCACATCAGCACGCCGTTGTTCCGCCTCGGCCGCGGACCGCTGCATCAGCTTGCCTACACGGCGCTCACGCGCCACCGGCTGCGTCACGTGGATGCCGCCGTGGCGCTCTCGCCCCTGACGGTCGGCCATGCCGACCGCGTGCTTGGCCGCAACATCACCGAATGCATCCGCCTGCCGGTGCTTGATGAGTGCGAGGCCGGGACGGCGCTTTCGCCTGCGCGCGGCGATCTCATCGTTGCCGCGGGGCGTCTGGTCAAGGAGAAGGGCTTCGACGTGGCGTTGCACGCGCTCGCCCGCATGCAGCATTCCACCGCGCAACTTGCGATCCTGGGCGAGGGACCGCAGGAAGGCGCGTTGCGCGCCCTTGCGGCCAGGCTCGGCATTGCTCACCGCGTGCATTTTGCCGGCTATGTGCGCAACATCGCGCCGTGGCTGGAGCAGTCACGCGTGTTCCTACTGTCGTCTTTCTACGAAGGATACGCCGCGGTGATCGTTGAAGCGCTCGCCGCCGGCCGCCCTGTGGTCAGCACCGATTGCACCCCGGCGACGGCCGATCTGCTCTACGGATTGCCGGGATGCGAAAGCACGCCCATCGGAGATGCTGGAGCCATGGCTGACTCGCTTGATCGCGTCATGACGCGCTCTATTCCCGATCCAAGCCTCCTGGCCGGCGTCGTCGAGGGCTATCGCATCGGTCCGATCGCCGACAAGCACCTGGCTTTATTCGACAGCGTGGTCGCACGCCGTGAAAGTTCAGTGCCCGCGCCCGAGTCTGCCGAAGGCGTGGCTTACGTCTAACACCAAAGACTGTGGCGAGAGAGTCGTGCGCTTGGCGTCGATCAGCGTGAATCCGCCCGCTGCCGCCATGGTGTGGAAACCTTCGCGATAGTCGCTGCCGCGCGGTGCATGCAGAGCATCGCCGGCTTGCGCCTCGAACCGCTCGGGTGTGAGCGTGCCAATCCGCAAGGCGCGCATGGCGCCGCCATAGGTCGTGCTGCAGTCTTGCACCGGCAATACGACCTGGCCGTCCGTTACAAAAGGTGTGCCGCCGGGACGCGCGCTGGTAACATCGAAGCGCACGGGATTGTGTGAGTGCTGTGTCCAAGGGCCCATCAGACGCTCAGCATAAGCAATGTGAAGCGCGCCGAACTTCTCGGCGCGCGTCTTGGCGGGTGTGTAGAACAGCCACCAGAGCCCGTTGTGAAAGACGGGCGTTGCGTCGATCGGCGCGTGGTCGAAGGTGAAGCTTTGCACCGGCTCCCAACGATCCGGGAAGTGGACCGCGCGATACAGGGTCAGCCGGCCGGAGCGGTTGGCTTCCGGCAGCATGTAGGTCTCGCCCCCATCTTCGATGAGAAACGGATAGGACAGATGCCAAGGCTCGGCCAAGGCCAGTCGGCGGCCGATAAGGGAGAGCCCGCTATCGAATGTCAGAACCTCAATGCGCCCAACGCGGTCACGGTAGTCGTAAGTCTCGACAAAAACGTAGAAGCGTCCGTCGCGCCACAAGCCGAAGGGATCGGCCATGAACTGCAACGACGGCAACTCCGGCAGCCAAGTGATGGGCACGCTGTCGAGGGCGTGTTGGTCGAAGAGGCGCGGCAGCGGCGCATGGGCGATGCCGACCCGCCAGATGTCCTTGCGTAGCGGCATCAGGACGCACCGCCGAAAGCGAAGATCTCATACCTGTGCGGGTCGCGTTGGGCGCGGCCCCGCGGCCCAAACTCCACCGGCGCCAGAATACCCGGGAGGGACATGGGCGTCAGGCGAGGCCGCAGGGCTTCGATCTCCGCATTGTCGGTGCGTCCGGGGTTCCAGCCGACGACGAGTAACGCTCCCGGCGCGGCGATCTTCGTCATAGCGGCTAGAGCTTCGAGAGCGGCTGAAGCCGTGTTGATGCCAAACCCGAGCACGCCATTGAACAGGATGACGTCAAAGCGCAGCTCCTTCACGAGCGCATCAACCTCGCGGATATCGCCGACGAAGTGGCCTGCGGGTGCGGCGTAAGCGCTGCTGGCCGGGTCATAGTCGATGCTCCAGACTGTGATACCTGCGCGCGCAGACGCCTCATAAAGCGGCAAATTGTAGGACTGCACGCCCACGAGCAGCATGCGCCGGTGCCCTGCGGCGGCGAGTGCCGGAATAAGCGTCTCGATGATGAAGCGCCGCGAGGGCAGGCGGGCGATGGCGCGGTGACGGAATGGTCGCAGGAGTGCGCGAAATAAAACTTTGATCACGATCCGCAGCCCATCCCATGGTCCAAAGCTGATGCCGTTACCCTAACAAAGTATCTTCGACTGTTGCCAGAAAGCCGCACGGTGTGGAACGCCCGGACAATGTCCCGCCTAAGATTCGCGCTCCACAGCGCGATTCCATCAATTGGACCTGAGGATTCAAGCGCGTCGCGCTGTAAGTGATTGATTGCAACGGGTTTAAGGGCCGGTCGAAGAAAATGCTTCGTCGCACCCAAGCAATACTGCACTGTCGCGTTCGGCATTTTAAAAAATGTTCCGTGCGCACGTACCAGGTCAAGGGGTGGCCTGTCACCTATCCGTACATTTGAATCGTTCGATTCAAAAACTGTCTCGCCCGGCTGGGGTCGGGCACCAACATGGAGGGGGAAATGTCGCGGAAGTATCAAACATCGTTACTCGCGTCGGTCGGCCTGGTCGGCCTTGCGCTGGCGCAACCAACGTAAACCGGTCCGTTCACGTCCGTCTTGGAGGAGAGACCATGACACGCCCGTTCACGAGAGCCTTGCTAGCGACGACGCTGCTTGCAGGCGTCAGCGTGCTTGCCGTCGGTGGCAGTCAAGCCGCATCCAACTCGGATATTCCCACCGCCGCCGATGGCATCGGCGGTGTGGTGACCAGCACGAAGGGTCCCGAAGCTGGTGTCTGGGTGGTCGCCGAGACCACCGATACGCCGACGCGCTTCATCAAGATCGTCGTCACTGACGATCAAGGACGCTTTTTCATTCCCGATCTGCCGAAGGGCAAGTACGAGGTCTTCGCGCGCGGCTATGGCCTGGTGGATTCCAAGCGTGTCCAGGGCGCGCCCGGCAAGAACCTGAACCTCACCGCGGTCATCGCCCCGGACGCCAAGGCCGCGGCGATGATCTATCCGGCCAACTACTGGTATGCGTTGATCAAGATGCCCGCGGAAAGTGAATTTCCCGGCACCGGCCCCAAGGGCAACGGCATTGCCCCGTCGATGCAGACGCAGCAGAACTGGCTGCAGCAGGCCAGCAACACCTGCCAGACCTGCCATCAGATCGGCACCGCCGCAACGCGCTATCTCGACAACAATACCGTTGAAGGCTGGGCCGAGCGCATCAGCAAGGCCCGCGGGCCGGGTGATCAAGCGCTCAACGTGCACGGCATCGACTATGCCAACAACATGATGAACGCCATGACCGGCTTCGGCCGCGGACGTGGCCTGGCCATGTGGGCAGACTGGACGCAGCGCATCGCCGCAGGCGCGCTGCCGACGGAAACGCCGCCGCGCCCGCAAGGTGTCGAGCGTAACGTCGTGCTGACCTCCTGGGATTGGGCCAACGGCCGCTATACCCACGACGTCGTGGCCAGCGACCGGCACAATCCGACCGTGAACGCCAACGGGCCGATCTACGGCGTGACCGTGATGTGGGGCTTCGTCGAGGCGCTTGACGTGGTGAGGGGCACGCCCTTCGAGTTCGGCTACAAGGTCAATCACAACAAGAGCGTTGAAGTCCTGCCGCCGGACACCCTGCCGCATGCCTTCCCGCACAATCCCATGCTCGACAAGAATGGCCGCCTCTGGCTCACGGACCTCGGCCGCTATGGTCCCCCGCGCCCGGGTGACGCGCCGTATCCGGAGAAGATGGCCTACTGCACGGACCCTGCGAACAAGTACGCCAAGTACTTCCCACAACCCGGCCAGACCAAGAACACGGCGATCATCTACGATCCCAAGACCCAGAAGATCGAAGGCATCCCGATGTGCAATGGGATGCATCACCTGATGATGAACGTGAACAATCGGGACATGTACTTCTCCGGCGGCGACCAGAAAGTCGTCAGCTGGGTCGACGTCGATGCCTGGGAGAAGACCAAGGATCCGGTCAAGTCCATGGGCTGGTGCCCGATGGTGCTGGACTCCAATTCGACTCAGCCGAACAAGCGTCCGGCGCCGTCCGACATCACCGTCACCGCCGACCGCACCCAGTGGAATGAGCCGGCGCCCGCGCGCCGTCTCCAGCAAGGTGAAGAAGGCGGCGGCGAAGCGGCGGCCAAGACAGTCATCGATCCGAAGAAGGACACGCGCGTCGAGGGCTTCCTTTACGGCATCGATGCCGACATCTCCGACGGCAGCATGTGGGCGGCCAAGACCGGTCCGTTCCCGAGCCAGTTCATCCGCTTCCAAGCCGGCACGAACCCGCCCGAGACCTGCCAGACCGAGATGTTCGAACCGCCCCTTATGCCAGACGGCAAAGGCTATCAGTCCTTCGGCGTGCGCGGTATCAGCGCGGATTCCAAGGGCGTAGCCTGGGGCTTCACCGGCAATGGCCAGCTCAGCCGCTTCGAGCGCGCCAAGTGCAAGGTCGTCGCAGGCCCCGCGGTCGCGGGCGGCCAGCATTGTCCGGAAGGCTGGTCGGCCTTCGATGCGCCCGGCCCGAAGATCCAGGGCGTGAAGTACGGCAGCGCCGACTTCCACTACCTCGGCTGGGTCGATCTCCATGACACCATCGGCCTTGGCAAGGACATGGTGATCAGCGCGGGGTCGAACTCGGACTCACTGCTGGCCTTCGACGATGCGACCAAGAAGTACACGGTTCTGCGTGTGCCTTACCCGCTTGGCTTCCGGACGCGCGGCATTGATGGACGTATCGATGACCCCAAAGGTGGTTGGCGCGGCAAGGGCGGCTGGGCGACCTACTCGTCCGGTCCGGTCTGGCACCAGGAAGGCGGCGAGGACGGAACCACTGGTCCGCAGCTCGTCAAGTTCCAGGTGCGCCCGCACCCTCTCGCGAACTAGCATCTTACCTCAAACACGGCAAAAAGCCCGCGACAGTGTCGCGGGCTTTTTTGTGTCCAACACCGGCCCACGCCAAGGGGTGGCGGCTGCGCGCGCCTGCATGTTAAGCATGAGTAAGCCGATGGCGATGTTGGGAAGTGCGCGTGGATGACATGAGCAAAGCACCGGGATTTATGGCGGGTTACCGCATGGGCCGCTATCTCGAAGATTTCAAGGTTGGCGACGCCTTTGAACACAGACCGGGGCGCACCGTGACCGACCACGACAATACCGCCTTCAGTCTGCTCACGATGAATCGCCATCCGCTGCATTGCGATCACGCCTATGCGGCGCAGTCGGAGTTCGGCAAGCCGCTGGTGAACTCGGCCCTGACGCTGGCCATCGTCGTCGGCATGACGGTTGATGACATCAGCTTTCGTGCCATCGCCAACCTCGGTTGGAAGGACATCAAACTCACCGCGCCGGTGTTTTCCGGAGACACCTTATATGCGCGCTCGCGCGTGCTCGACGTGCGGGAATCCAAGTCGCGGCCGACGCAGGGTGTCGTGACTACCGAAACCGAAGGGTACAAGGCCGACGGCACCGTATTCATGCGCTTCGAACGCGTCAGCCTGATTCCCAAACGCGGCCACGGCGTGAGCGATGAAAGGAACTAGCAGATGAACGTGCAAAGCAGCGGCAATATCTCCCACACGCTGGCCGCCTTCGCGGCCAGCCTCGACGGTAGCCAGATCCCGGCTGACGTGCGTCTGCGCGCGCAGCATCACATGCTCGATGCCATTGGCATCGCCTTCGCCTCCGGCCGCTTCGACTTTGCGCGCAAGATGCTGGCGGGTACGGTGGCACTCGGCGGTCAGGGCGCGGTGCCGGTCATTGGCATGGCGACCAATCTCTCGCCGCGCGATTCCGCCATGATGAACGGCTTCCTCGTCCATGGCCTCGATTTCGACGATACCCACATGGGCGGGATCATTCACCCGACGGCCAGCATCATGCCCGCGGTGTTCTCGGCGGCAGTTATGAAAGGCGCCAAGGGCGCCGACATCATCACCGCCTATGTCATCGGCATGGAGGCGGCAACGCGCCTTGCGGCGGTAGCGCGCGGCGCGTTTCACCAGGTCGGTTTCCATCCCACCGGCATCATCGGCATCTTCGGATGCGTGCTGGCTGTTGGCAAAATCTTCGGTTTGACGCCCGCGGAGCTCGCGCATGCACAAGGCGTGGCGGTCTCCATGGCGGCAGGCAGCATGGAGTTCCTCGAGGACGGCGCGTGGAACAAGCGCCTGCACCCGGGCTGGGCGGCGCAAGCGGCCATTACGGCGGTCTCACTGGCGCAGAGCGGCTTCATCGGAATCACGCGCCCCTACGAAGGACGCTTCGGTCTCTTCAATGCCTATATGGGCAAGGAAGTCGCGCGCGCCGACTATCGTTTGGCTACCCAAGGCCTCGGCCAAACCTGGGAGTTGCTGAACACCGCGATCAAGCCCTATCCCACCTGCCACTTCGTGCACGCCTGCATTGATTCCGCGCTCATTCTGCGTCAGCAGGGTTTGAGGGCCGACGACATCGAGAAGATCGAAACGCTGGTGCCGGGGGACGTCATCAAAACCGTCTGCGAACCCGAAGCCAACAAGAAGCGTCCCGCCAACAGCTACGATGCGCAGTTCAGCGTGCCGTTCCTCACGGCCGCCGCCTTCGTGCGTGGCCGCGTGACATTGTCGGAGTTGGAAGAGGATGCTTTGCGGGATCAGAAAATCCTCGACCTCGCCAGCCGCTGCAGCTACCGGGCCGATCCGGACTCGCCATTCCCGAAGGCGTACTCAGGCGAATTGGTCGTGACGACCAAAAGCGGCAAGGTGCTGCGCCACCGCGAACACATCAACCGGGGCGCCGCCGACCGGCCCCTCAGCAACGCCGAGATTGCTGAGAAATTCCGCGGCAACGCGGCACTTGCCATGAGTGCGGGGACGATCACCGAAGTCGAGCGCGGCGTGCTCGCTCTCGAGCAAGCCAACGATCCCAGCGCATTGGTGCGCATCCTCGGGGCGAGCGCCTCTTGAACGACCTCAGCCAAAAGCAACGCGACACCGCCGATCGTGACGAATACGAAGCCCTGATCCTGGACAGCGTCGACCGCTTCCTTGCGCGCGACGTCAAGCCGGTCGCCCAGCGGCTCGAACACGACGATACCTATCCCGCCGAGATCGTCGAGCGCATGAAGGAACTCGGTCTCTTCGGCGCCGTCATACCGCAGGAGTACGGCGGTCTGGGTCTGCGTCCCTCGACCTACGCCAAGATCATCGAAAGAATTGCAAAGGTATGGATGTCGGTCAGCGGCATCATCAACTCGCACCTGATCATGGCGTACATTGTCGCCAAAACCGGCACAGAAGCGCAGAAGCGGCACTTCCTTCCGAAGTTCGCCACCGGCGAAATACGCGGCGGCCTCGCCCTGACCGAACCGGACTGCGGCACCGATCTGCAGGCCATCCGCACCTTTGCCCAGAAGGACGGCGATTCCTACGTCATCAATGGCACCAAGACCTGGATCTCCAACGGCATCCACGGCACCTGCTTTGCGCTCCTGGTCAAGACCGACCGCAATATCCAGCCGCGCCACAAGGGCATGAGTATGTTCCTGGCCGAGAAGGGCGAGGGGTTCAAGGTCAGCCGCAAGCTCGAGAAGATCGGATACAAGGGCATCGATTCCGCCGAACTGATCTTCGACAACTATCATGTCCCGGCCGACCGCCTCATCGGCGGCGAAGAAGGCAAGGGTATGGTTTCGGCCATCAGCGGGCTCGAACTGGGTCGGCTCAATGTCGCCGCGCGCGGCGTCGGCGTCGCGGCGGCCGCGCTGGACGAAGCCGTCAGATACAGCCAGCAGCGCCACACCTTCGGCAAGCCCATCCACGAGCACCAGGCCATCGCTATCAAACTCGCCGACATGGTCACGCGGGTCACTGCCGCGCGCCTGCTCACCGAAAGCGCCGCCGCCGCCGTCGACCGCGGCGAGCGCTGCGATTTTGAGGTCGGCATGGCCAAGCTGTTCGCCACCGAAGCCGCTGTCGAGAATGCGCTCGAGGCCATGCGCATCCACGGCGGTTATGGCTATTCCAAGGAATTTATCGTCGAGCGGCTTTATCGCGATGCGCCGCTTTTGGTCATCGGCGAAGGCACCAATGAAATTCAGCGCATCACCATCGCCAAGCGCCTCATCGAAAAGAATCCGATCTAAATGCTTCCGCTCAAAGGCCTCATCGTCATCGCGGTCGAGCAATACGGCGCCGGTCCCTTCGGGTCCATGCTGCTGGCCGATATGGGCGCCGAGGTCATCAAGATCGAGAATCCCGCGGAAGGCGGCGATGTCAGCCGCACCGTGGGGCCCTACTTCTTCGAGAAGGGCGGCAGCCACCACTTCCAGGCCTTCAACCGCAACAAGCGCAGCATCACCCTCAATCTCAAGCACCCTGAAGGTCAGTCGATTTTCCATGCTCTCGTGCGCGAGGCCGACGCGGTCTGCAATAACCTGCGCGGCGATCAGCCCGTAAAACTCGGGCTTACGTATGAGGCGCTGAAAAACATCAATCCCAAGATCGTCTGCGGTCACATCTCGGCCTATGGGCGCACAGGGCCGCGCAAGACCTGGCCCGGCTACGACTATCTCATGCAAGCGGAAGCCGGCTACCTCAGCGTCACTGGCGAGCCCAACGGGCCGCCGGCGCGCATGGGTCTGTCCATGGTCGACTACATGACCGGGGTCATGGCCGCCTTTGGCTTGGTCTCGGCGCTGCATGGTGCGCGGACCACCGGCAAGGGCATGGACATCGATACCTCGCTGTTCGACACCGCGCTTCATAACCTCACGTATCTCGCCGCCTGGTATCTCAATGAAGGCCACGTCCAGCAGCGCGAGCCGCGCTCGGCGCATCCTTCGGTGACGCCATCGCAGCTTTACCGCTGCAAGGACGGCTGGATCTTCATCATGTGCAACAAGGAGAAGTTCTGGCGCTCGCTGTGCGAGCGCGTGGGTCATCCCGAATGGCCGGTCGATCCGCAGTTTGCCGATCCAAAAACGCGTTTCAAGAACCGTGAGACCCTGACAGCGCTGTTGGACGAAGCGCTTGCATCACGCACCGCCCCCGAATGGATCAGTACATTCGACGGCGAAGTGCCGGCGGCCCCGGTCTACGACGTCGCGCAAGCGCTTGAGAATCCCTACGTCAAACAGATGGGCGGCATCGTCGACTACACCGACCCGCAAGGATCGGACGAAATCGTCAAGCTGCTCGCAAGTCCGCTTAAGATCGGCGGCGAGACTCTCCCCACCCAAAGCGGTCCAGCCATGGGCGCGGATACGGGCGAGGTCCTGGCACGAATCGGCGTCGATGCCGAACGCCTGGCCGCGCTCCGCAAGGCCGGCGTCATCTAGCAACCTTACGAACTCTGTCATCTCCGGAACACCGCCGAAGACCCTGGCGTTTGCCTTCCAGGTGGCAAGCGTGGCCGTCGGCTGCGCCTGGCAAAGGAGTGAAAGATGCTGAAGAAACCTGGCTTTATATGCGCTATGGTCCTGCTGAGCACGGCTCCAGCCATCGCCTTCAGCGGCATCAGCGCGAAATTTGACGGAAAATATAGTGGCACGGCGCAAGTCGTCGAGAAGACCAGCGCCTCTTCCTGCGCGTCGCAGGCGATTGAAAGTGTCACAATTCAGGACGGCAAGCTGAAATCGAACGACTCCAACGTCAGTGTCAGTGGCTTTATCACCGAAGAAGGCTATCTTGACGCTTCGATGAAGATGGCAAGCGGCGCCAGAGCTGAACTCGACGGCCATCTGGTCGAAGGCAGCACGATCTCCGCCGGCGCGATCGATAACGTCGCCGGATGTTCCTGGATCGTGAAACTGCAGAAGAACGAGTAACAGGCGAACTGGCCTCCTGGCCCTTTCGCGTCACGGTGTGTGGACTTAGCGCTGTAAACCGCGCTTAGTTCACGCGCTGTTTTGTTTTTGAGGCGAGGTAACTCCTGTGGATAGAAGTATGGTCGCTGTGCGCTGCCCGGCCTGTCAGTTGCAGTTGTGCAAGGCGCGTGGGTCGGCTCCTCATGAGGGATTGACGGAGGCGAAGCGCGAGGACATCGAGCACTTCGAACGCGCGTTTGTGTGCAAGACCTGCGGCATCACGCTGATCAATTCGCCCAACACCGCCAAGCCCGGCTGGGTGCACGCGCGCTAGGGGGCCATCGCGCCACCGGCCGAGACACCACCGCTTCAACTAACATTCAACTCGGACCGCTCAGCGGGGGCTGGTCACGGTGCCGTAAGCGGCGCGCTCACGGCCGTCGATCATGACGGTATGCTCGAATTGCTTGTACGTGCCGATGCGATCGCGGATGACGAGGCGCGGGCCGGTTCGTCTAATAATTGTCCACCGGCGGTGCAACAGCGATGCGCGGCTGCTCCGGCTGTTCTTCGGTCACCGACGATTCATCGGGATCGGCGGCGTAAGTATCGTAGTCTTGTTGGGTTGAGCCGGATCGCCCTCGAGCAGATCGAGCTCTTCATAGCGGTCGCTCTCCGTGATGGGACCCTTCGCCGCATCTTGCGCAGCAGCGAGACCGGCCCATGCGAGCGAAGCAAGCAAAGACGTGGCGTGGAAAATCCGAACGGACATGGATGCGCCCCCAATAAAAAGGTGAGACGCGCCCGCCGCTCCCGTCCATTTCACGCGGCGATTCGTCTCTGCCAAAATTCATACGCCGATAGCGAGCGTGTAAACCAGAAGCGCCCTCAAGTCGCAGTAGTGCACTCATAGACTTAATCTAGGGCGGATTGTGGCAGGTGGAAGTGGAGGTGCCGCTCGCGCTAAGATTGGACACTCTTCCAGAGGGGGTATCCATGCCGCAACCAAGTCCCTGGCAACATCAGCGCAAGGCCGGTGTCGCCGACGATATCGACTTCGAGATCAAAGGCGAGGAGCTGCAGTTCGTCGAGATCGAACTCGATCCCGGCGAAAGCGCGGTTGCCGAAGCCGGCGCCATGGTGTGGAAGGATGCCAGCGTCGGTATGACCACCATCTTCGGCGACGGCAGCAACGCCGGCGACGGCAGCATCACGAGCAAGCTGCTCGGTGCGGGCAAGCGTCTGATTACCGGCGAGAGCTTGTTCACTACGGTGTTCACGCACAACGGCGCAGGCAAAGCGCGCGTCGCTTTTGCATCGCCGACGCCCGGCGCGATCCTGCCCATGCGTCTTGGCGACTACGGTGGTCAGATCATCTGTCAGAAGGACAGCTTCCTTGCGGCGGCGAAGGGTGTGTCCATCGGGCTCTTCTTCCAACGCCGCATATTGACGGCGCTGTTCGGCGGCGAGGGCTTCATCATGCAGAAACTCGAGGGCGACGGCTGGGTGTTCGTGCAGATGGGCGGCACGGTGGTCGAGCGCGAACTCGCGCGCGGTGAAGAGCTGCACGTCGATACTGGCTGCCTTGCAGCCTTCACGCCCACGATCGACTTCGATCTCATGACCGTTGGCGGCGTGAAGAGCGTGTTGTTCGGCGGTGAAGGTTTGTTCTTCGCGCGCCTGCGCGGTCCCGGCAAAGTCTGGATCCAGTCGCTGCCGTTCTCGCGCCTGGCCGGCCGGACGCATGTTGGCGGCGGCCGGAAGCCGGGGCGGCCAAAACCGGGGCGAAGGCTCGCTTTTGGGCACCATCGGCGACATCGTCAGCGGTAATAACTAAGCTTTTGTAACAGCTTAACCCTACTGATCGCGGCTGTTGGGGCGCGCGTCCCGGTGCTATAAAGAGAAGATGAGAATGATTCGCAACATCCTTGGCTTGACGGCACTTTTGGCGTCTGCGGCGGCCCTTGCCGCCGAGCCGTCACCCGCGCGCTATTTCGAAGACGTGAAGTTCCTCGCAAGCCCCGCGCTCCAGGGCCGCGGCAACGGCTCGCCCGAGTTGGAAAAAGCCGCCGAGTATATCGCCGCCGAATTCAAGAAAGCGGGGCTCGTGCCGGCCGGCGAGGACAAGGGCTTCTTCCAAAGCTTCCAAGTGACCACAGGCGCCGAACTCGGCAGGCACAACGTGCTGTCCGTGAACGACGCGAATCTCGCGATCAATCAGGACTTCGTGCCGATCGCCTTCTCCGACACCTCGGAGTTCGAAGGGCCGCTGGTGTTCGCCGGGTACGGGATCACCGCGCCGGAGTATAAGTACGACGACTACACGGGCATCGATGCGGCCAACAAAATCGTCGTCGTCTTCGGTCATGAACCGCAGGAGCTCGACGCCAAAAGCGTCTTCGCCGGCACTGATTTCACCGTGCACGCCAGCTACGTCAACAAGGCGATCAACGCGCGCATGCACGGCGCCAAGGGCATCGTGTTCATCACCGACCCAGGTCACGACTACGAAGACGTTGGTCCCGCCACGCGCCGCGAGCAGGGCGACACCGGCATCGCTGCCGTGCACGCCAAGCGCGCTGCCATCGTTGCGGCGTTCAAACAGGGCGGTAAGGATCTGGTCGAGGCGCAGAAGGCCATCGATGCGAACCTCGCGCCGCAATCCTTCGAACTGCCGACCGTGCGCGCGCGCATCGCCACTGAAGTCGTGCGCACGCGCAAGACCGTGCGTAACGTGATGGCTGCTTTGCCGGGCTCCGATCCCACCCTTGCCAAGGAGTGGGTGGTGATCGGCGGGCACTACGATCACTTAGGTCTGGGCGGCGCAAGCTCGCTGGCCCCATCGCAGATCGGGCAGGCGCATTTGGGTGCCGATGACAATGCTTCGGGCACGGCAGGTGTACTGGAACTCGCGCGCATCGCGGCGGCCAACAAAGGCGAGTGGAAACGCTCAGTGCTGTTCATGGCCTACGCTGCCGAGGAGATTGGCCTGCTCGGTTCGTCCTACTTCACCAATCATCCTACGGTGCCGATCACCTCTATCGACGCCATGTTTAACATGGACATGATCGGCCGTGTGGCGGAAGGAAAACTCCTGCTGGGCGGCGTAGGAACGTCGCCGGCTTTCAAGGCCGCCTTGGATCCGTTGCAAGCAACCAGCGGCCTTACGATCACCACCACCGAGTCCGGCTACGGCGCGTCCGATCATACGTCCTTCAATGCGAAGAAAATCCCGGTGCTGTTTTTCTATTCCGGCGCGCACACCGACTACCACAAACCTTCGGACACTGCCGACAAGATCAATGTCGATGGGGCCATGAAGGTGCTGTCGCTGGTTTATAAGCTCGCGAACAGAGTCGCTACCGAGCCGCAGAAGATCACCTACGTCGAAGTGCAGGCGCCGCGCATGGCGACGCGCGGCTCGGGCGGCGGTTACGGGCCTTACTTCGGTTCGGTGCCGGACTTCCGCGACGACGTGAGAGGTGTTCCCTTCGCCGACGTGGTGGTCGATAGCCCCGCGGGTAAAGCGGGCCTCAAGGGCGGCGACATGATGATCAAGTTCGACGGCAAGGACGTCACCTCGCTTGCCGACTACGCCTTCGTGCTGCGGCAGAAGAAGCCGGGCGATGTTGTGCATGTCGTCGTCAAGCGCGAGGGCAAAGAAGTGGGCGTGGATGTGACTTTGGAAGCCAGAAAGTAAAAGGGGAGAGTGATGCGCAAGGTGTGGTTCGGCACGGTGGCTCTGGTGGCCTTGGCGATGATCGGTCCGGCCCGGAGCGCCGAGACCATCCAGCCTCATCCCAAGGAAAAGCACTTACGCAACATCCGCCAGCTCACCTTCGGCGGCGAGAATGCGGAGGCTTACTTCTCCCTCGACGGTAAGAAGATCATCTTCCAGTCGACGCGCGCGCCCTACAAATGCGACCAGCAGTTCACCATGAACACCGACGGTTCGGACGTGAAGCTGGTCAGCACCGGCACGGGCCGCACCACCTGCGGCTACTTCATGCCTGACGGCAAGCGTATCATCTATGCCTCGACCCACCTGGGCTCGAAGGAATGCCCGGCCCCGCCCAGCAAGTCTGAAGGCTATGTTTGGGGTCTCTTCCGCGACTTCGACATTTTCTCCGCCAACGCCGACGGCACCGACATCAAGCGTCTGACCAATGCGGCGGGTTACGATGCCGAAGGCACGGTCTCGCCCGACGGTAAGAAGATCGTGTTCACCTCTGTGCGTGACGGCGATCTCGAGCTTTACGACATGAACCTCGACGGCACCAGCCAGCGACGCCTGACCCACACCCTCGGCTATGACGGCGGCGCCTGGCATTCGCAGGACGGCCAATGGATCGTCTGGCGCGCGAGCCGCCCGACCGCCGAGGCCGATGTGAAGCGCTACAAGGACCTGTTCTCGCGCGACCTCGTCATGCCGGCCAAGGTCGAGCTGTTCGTTATGCGCGCCGACGGCACCGACCAACGGCAGATCACCAACAACGGCGCGGCTAACTTCGCGCCCTACTTCATGCCCAACGGCAAGCAGATCATTTTCACGTCCAACATGAACAATCCGCGCAGCGGCAACTTCGACTTGTTCGTCACCAACCGCGACGGCACGGGGACCGAGCAGATCACCTTCGATGAGACCTTCGACGGCTTCCCAATGTTCTCGCCCGACGGAAGACAGATTGTGTGGGAATCCAATCGGAACGCAAAAAGCCCTACGGATACCAATGTCTTCATCGCCGATTGGGTGGAATAACACGCGCCGATGTAAAGCCGACTCGGCGCGCGTGGCGTGAACCACACGCCACATCACAATCCACGGACCCCAGGAACAAACACCACCTTTAAATCGTAGCAACCACTGAGATTTCACGTATCGCTCAGTGTTTGAGGTTCCTTCGGTGCCACCTCCCGTTGCAGGAGTCTTCGCGCGTTTCCGGCGTCAGACTGATTCCGTTACGCCCGCCGGTCCGGACGAAAATTCCGCCAAGGGCCTGGTGAAGTGGCCCGTGGCCGCCAGTGTAGCCGGCGTGCTGCTGCTCGGCGCCTGGATCGCTTTTGAGGTGCGCGGCTCGGCCGCCCAGGCTGGCCTGCTCAGCCGCGCCGCCGCCGGCATGTCGTTCTCGCTGAAGCGGGGAGCAGCATCCAACATCGCCTTCCCCGAAAGCGGCCCTTACGACGAGCGTCTGGGCTACACGGGGATTCCGAAATTCGTTGAGCGCCTGGGTAAGCAGGGCTTCAGCATCGAACGCCAGGCGGAAATGACGCCGGAGCTGCAATCCTTCATCGCGCGCGGCGGCTATGCCGTGTACCGCGAAAAGAACCAGGCGGGCTTATCCATTCTCGACCGTGACGGCACGGCGCTCTATCGCAAGGTCTATCCCGAGGCTGCTTACGCGACCTTTGCCGATGTGCCGTCCTTGGTGGTGAACACGCTGCTGTTCATCGAAGACCGCGAGCTGCTCGACCCGCGCTTCCCGGCCAAAAATCCGGCGGTCGATTGGGACCGCTTCACCATCGCCGCCGCCTCGCGGGTCATCGGCCTCGAAGGTACAGGCACGGTCCGAGGCGGCGCGAGCACGCTGGCGACCCAGATCGAGAAGTTCCGCCACTCGCCCGGCGGGCGCACCGGGTCTTCGGAAGAGAAGCTGCGTCAGATGGCCACGGCCAGCGTGCGCGCTTACATGGGCGGCCCGGACTCCATGGCTTCGCGCAAGCGCGTCGTGGTGGATTACCTCAACTCCACACCGCTCGGTTCGCGCGCAGGTTTTGGAGAAATCAACGGCATTTCGGACGGCCTCAAGGTCTGGTACGGCACCGACTTTGCCGAAGCCAACAGAGTGCTGACGCGCAAGAACCAGAGCAAAACCGACATCGCGCGCGCGGGATTGGTCTACAAGCAGGTGCTTAGCCTGCTCATCGCGCAACGGCGCCCGGCGTTCTACTTGCGCACCGATCTTAGCGAGCTCGACCGCGTGGCCAATTCGTACGTCGCGCTGCTGCAACAGGACGGCAAGCTCTCGCCCGAGAACGCCCGCGCTGCCCGCGCCACCAAGCTGCGGGTGAGCAAGAGCGCGCCGGTCCTCGCTCAACCATCGTTTACCGACCGCAAAGCCATCGACGACATCCGCACCGATCTGCTCACGACATTGGACGTGCCGGGCCTTTACAGCCTGGACCGCCTCGACCTCTCCGTGCGCTCGACCATCGACCGTTCGGCCCAAGCCGGGGTCGTGAGCGCACTCAAGAAGATCGGCACGCCCTTGGGCGCGAAGGAGCTGGGTTTCACCGGCATCAACCTGCTTGAGGATGAAGTCGATCCTTCGAAGGTCATCTACAGCGTCGTGCTCTACGAACGCGGCGAGGAACACCATTCCGTGCGCGTGCACGCCGACAGCCTCAATGGGCCCTTCGACATCAACAGCAGCGCCAAGCTGATTCTGGGTTCGACGGCGAAATTGCGCACCGTCGCCACCTACCTCAACATCATCTACGATTTGCATCAGAAGTACGCGCAGCTCTCGTCTAAAGATTTGCGCGCCGCCGCCGATACGGAAAGCGATCCAATCACGACGTGGGCGACCAGCTACTTGATCGCGACCGGCGACCGCAGCCTGAAAGCCATGCTGGATGCGGCCATGCAGCGCCGCTATTCAGCCAGCCCCTGGGAAGGGTTCTACACCGGCGGCGGCTTGCATCGCTTCGCCAACTTCCGCAAGGAAGACAACGACAGTACTCCCACAGTCGAAGCGGCTTTGCGCCATTCCATAAACCTCCCCATGGTCCGCCTGATGCGCGATGTCGTGCGCTACTACGCCGCGAGCGAGCAAGGCGCCACGGGCGACCTCGAAGCCGCGCAACGCAACGCCTATCTCAAGCGCTTCGCCGATAACGAAGGCCGTGTTTTCCTTAGCCGGTTCTACGCCGACTACAAGGGTCTCCCGCGTACCGACCAGTTCGCGCTAGCCGCGAGCCGCGCCAAACAGACTCCGCGCAGCCAGGCTGCCGTATACTTGGCTCTCAATCCGAATGCCTCTCTGGCCTCGCTGAAGATATTCCTGCAGGGTCGTCTGAACGAGCTTCCCGACGATGGGATCATCGCCCGGCTGCACAAGGTACAGGACGGCTATTCGACCAACGACATCGGCTGGCTCACCGGCATAGATCCGCTTGAGCTGTGGCTGGTCAACTATCTCAACGACAACTCCACGTCTGATCGCAAGTCGATGTTTGCCGCCAGTGCCGAAGTGCGCCAGGACGCCTACGAGTGGCTCTTCAAGGCCAATAAGGGCCGTCAGGACACGCGCATCCGCGTTCTGCGCGAAGAAGACGCTTTCAAGCGTGTCCTCGAAGAGTGGCGTGGTCAGGGTTACCCCTTCAATCACATGGTCCCATCGCTGGCCTCGGCGCTCGGCAGCTCCGGCGACCGCCCGGATGCGCTCGCGCGCCTTATGGGTATTATCCTCAACGAGGGCATCGATCTGCCCGTCGCCACGGTCGAGGGCGTCACCTTTGCCCAGGCGACACCTTTCGAGACCGAGCTCAAGTATGCACCGCCGCGCCGCCCCGTGCGCGTATTCGCGCCGGAAGTGGCGGGTGTGCTGCGCCGGGCGCTGCTGGGTGTCGTCGCAGAGGGTACAGCGATCCGCGCTCACAATACGTTCCGCGACGCCGACGGGCGCGTCATTCCCGTCGGGGGCAAGACCGGCACCGGGGACAACCAGTTCAAGACCTTTGACGCCAACGGCAACGTCACGGCATCGCGCAGCGTCGATCGCACCGCGACCTTCGCCTTCTTCGTCGGCGACAAGATTTTCGGCACCATCACGGCTTACGTACCGGGACCGGACTCGGCGAACTACACCTTCACCAGCTCGATCGCCGTGCAGCTCCTGAAAACCATCGCGCCCGAAGTGCGTGGCGTGATGCAGAAGGATGTAGAGCCAAATGTCATCGCCCGGGGCGGCGGGGCGGAGCCCGTGGTGGCTACGGAACCTGTCCGTCTGAAAAAGGTGACCGCGCCCTAACGCCAGTCGCATTCGCTGACGGCACACTTGTCGGCCACCTGGGGCAGCCCTGGTGTCCTGGGGCAGGGGCGACGCTAGAGGTCATCCCTCCGTCAGGAAAAGGCTGTGCCTTTAGCCCTTTCTTCCTGTCCGCCTAAGCCCAGGATTTGCTACAACTAAGGCTCATGGCATGCCTGGGGAGGATCCGATGAAAAAGTTTTTGCTCGCGGCCGTCGCCGCTGTGTGGTGTTCAGCTGCCTTTGCGCAGCAGGCCCCGTCGATCCCGTTTGACGCCAGCGAGCCTTTGAAATTGCCTGACGGCATGTACTTCGGCGAAGTCGCGGGCGTCGCGATGAACTCGAAGAAACACGTGTACGTCTACACGCGTACCGGCACGCAAGGCAGCGCCATCAACGAAGGCCAGCGCGCGCAGCTCTTCGAATTCGGACCCGACGGCAACTTCATCCAGGAAGTGGGCAAGGGTCTTTACTCCATGGCATGGGCGCACTCGGTACGCATCGACCGCGACGACAATGTGTGGCTGGTCGACAACGGCTCCGATCTGATCGTTTCGCTGACGCCTGACTACAAGCGCCGCATGGTGCTCGGCCGCCGTCCGGAAGCGGTGGGCTCGCGCCATCCGCGTCCGCCCGAGCCGGCGGGCACGCCCGTGCCGCCCGCGCGTCCGGGCTACTTCAACGAGCCGACCGATGTCGCCTGGGATCAGCAAGGTAACATCTTCATCAGTGATGGTTATCGCAATACCAACGTCCATAAGTTCGATAAGGACGGCAACATCGTCAAACTGGTGGGCGGTCCCGGCCCCGGCCCCTTGCAGTTCCGCACGCCGCACGGCATCGCGGTCGACAAGCAGGGCAACGTCTATGTCGCCGACCGCGGCAACGGCCGCGTGCAGGTGCTCGACAACAATCTGAACTTCGTGCGCGAGATCAAGCACAAGACCGCGATCCCCAAGGACTACGTCTCGCCGATCCCGGATTTCGGCGGCGAGGGGCGCGGCGGCCCGCGCACGCAAGCCGATGAGAATTCACCGGCAGTCAATTCCATGTGGCCCAATACTCTGTGCATCACACCCGGCAACAACGGCGAGCAGCAATACCTCTACACCCATGACATGTTCCCCGGTTACCTCCAGAAGTGGTCGCTGGACGGCAAGCTTCTGGGCGAAGTGCGTCTCGGCGCCGGGCGCAAGATTGGTCAGGTGGGCTGGATCCATGCGCTCTCATGCGTAGCCGAGAACGAGATCTGGGTCGGAGAGCTTCTGAACTGGCGCGTGCAGCGCCTGATGCTCAAGCCCGGAAGCCCGACAGCCAAGCGCTAATACGCGGGCCGTCACAACCGGCGCGTCAGGAACTTTGTCAGTTGGCGGCTGTTTTCCCTGGGAGGGTAATCATCAGCCACAACAGACGGAGCGCGCATGAGTAAAGTGATTTATGAGATCGTCGAGCATGATGGTGGGTGGGCCTATAAGGCGGGCAGCGTCTACTCCGAGACCTACCGAACGCACGATCAAGCGCGCGCGGTCGCGGAATCGGCTGCCGCGCGCCAACGCTTAGGCGGCGCCACCACCGGCATTTCTTATGAGGATCGCCAAGGCCAGTGGCACAGCGAAGTCGCCAAGGGCGATGATCGCCCCGGCACGCATGTCGAAGGCTAAAGCCCGACCCTAAAATGCAGAAGGCCTCCCGCAAGCGGGAGGCCTTCGATTTTATGTGCAATGAGGATTAGCGGTCAGTGTCCTTGTCGCGGCTCTGGTTTTGGCCCTGCTGGTTCTGTTTCGTCTGACCTTGCTGGCTCTGCTGGCGGTTCGGATCGTTCTCCTGGTCCTGCTGGTTCTGCTGATTCTGCCGGCTCTGATCCGAATTCTGGCCCTGCTGACCCTGCTGGCCCGAGCTTTGATTCTGCTGGTCGCTCTTTTGTTGCTTCTGGCCGCTTTGGTTCTGGTTGCGGTCTTCGTTCGCCATGAATGATGCTCCCGTTTTTTGCAGACGCGCAGTCGAGGATTCAACTGCACGGATGGGAATAACTGGAATATGCCGCCAGGGTTCCATGGCCGGTCGCATTTTACTTATGGGTTAACGTGCTTCGAGCGCGCAAACGGTTGTCATATCCGTGGTGACGCCGGCGCGCATATTGTGCACACGATGCTGGATCACACCGCCAAATCCTGCGGCGGAGATATTGTAATGGTAATAGGGGCCGTCCGCGGCGCCAATGTCGGCAGCGCTCTCTATCTCCGCCACCGGGAGCGTGAGCTGCCCGTTGGATGGAATAGTCTGGGTTGTAAAGCTGCCCAGGGCACCGCCGCTCCGCGCGTCGCGGACCGTCAGCGTTGCGCCGACGGCGGAGTCGCCCGTGTTGTACACCACCACCGTACTCGGATAGTCGTCATTGAACAGCGATGAATGCACATTCATCAAATTCTGCGCAGTGATTGTCGTTCCGCTTTCGCACGTGCTGAGATTCGTCAGTGTGCCGTCGGCACGGCGGAAGAGGACATGTTGCACCGAGCCCCTCATGAAGGGCTCGATCGCGACGCTATAGAGCGCGCCGGGCGCGGCGGCCGCACTGCGTTCGACCTCAGCCATGCTGTATTGCCATGATGCACCCGGCGGAACGTCGGGCGTGCGCCACTGTCCGACTTCAGTGCCGGAGGCGTCGAACAGTGCCACGCGGCTATACCCTGGTTGCGGTCCGGCGTTATAGAAACGCAAGTACGACTGTGCCGCTCCGTCCGCCGCGGCAAACACGGCGCTCATGCGCGTGTTTGCCGTTGTCGTGGCGGGCGTTTCATTCCGAAGCGCGCAAACGGTCGTCATGTCAGTGGTCACGCCGGCGCGTTCGTTGCTGACCAGATGCTGCAGCGTGCCGATGAAATCGTTCTCAATGGCCATCGTATAGTGATAGGCGCCAGTCTCACCGATACGCGCTTCAAGAATCGGCGCGGTCAAGTTGACCTGTCCCTCGGGCGGGATCGGCGCGGTGGCGTAGGTTCCGAGCCGCGCGCCGGTGCTTGAATCGTATACCGCCAACTGCGCCCGCGCCGCGGTAGGTCCGCTGTTGTGAATGACCACCGTGCTCGGAAACCCGTCACCTAGACGCAAGGCGTGCACATTGGCGACGCTGCCATGGGCGCGCCCGACGCCCGTTTCGCAAGTGCTGGCATTGGTGAGCGTGCCGTCGGTGCCGCGAAAGAGAACATGCTGCACGTCGCCCTTCATGGTCGACGTGATCACCAGTGTGTACTGCGCGGGTTTTTGCGCTGCGGCTTCCATTGCGGCGATGGCGAACTGTGGCGATGCGTTGGGAGGGATGGGCGGGCTGGTCCATTGAGTCAGCCGTGCGCCGGATACGCCGTCGTACAGCGCGACATGAACCGCGCCCGTTTCGCTTCCAGTGTTATGGAGCCGCAGGAAAGACTGCGTCGCCCCGTCACGGCCCGAGAATACGTCCGCCTGGCGCAGGATGCCGACCGTCTGCGAAGTCTCGCCCGCACCGCGCAGCCGGGTCCCGACCCCTTGAAAGGTGTTGTCGATGAGGGTCACCGCTTCGGTGGTGAAGTTATTGATGCCCGTCGCGTTGGAGGCGCTGTTGATGAAGGCGCTGCCCCGCACGGTGAGACTGCTGCGTGCGTGCAGTTTGCCTTCGGCGCCGAAGGCGATCATCGTGTTGTTGCTGGTGCGTGGCCCCTGGGTGATGCGTACGTTTTCGATCACTGCTTCGCCGCCGTTGGGCATATCGATGGCATAACTCGGTGTGCCGCTGATGCCGTCGTCCAGCACCGTATCGCGAACAATGGTGATAAGAGCGCGGCTCTTGATGTCATGGCCGACGCGCGTGCCGGAAAAGACGCTGTCGCTCACGATCAGGCGCGCGACCGCGTTGATGTAGATCCCATGCGTGTAGCCATCGCCGGCACCATTGCCGGTGAAGAAGGAGCGCGTGATGGTGACGGTGTTTCTATCACCTGGATTGGCGAGGATGCCGTTCTGATTGCCGACGAAGCTCGACGCCTCGACGGTCAGGTTACCGGTCTGGTGCCGGATACCGGCGCCGTTCTTGCCGTCCGCATCGGTCACCTCGGCACCCTCGAAGGTCACCCGGTGCACCGTGAGGTCGGCGTTGACCACTAGGATGCCCTTGCGGTTGGCCAGCGGCTTGGTGATGCGCAGTATCGCGCCGTTACCTTCGATGGTCAGCGGCACGTTGATGGTCGCGGAATCGTCCAGGTAGATGCCGGCATCAAGGAAGATCCGGTCGCCGGCTTTGGCTGCAGCGACGCCACTGGCGAGGCTCTTGTGCTTCCGCAAGAGACCGACATTGACGTCGGCGGCGTGTGCCGGCAAGGCGGTCGCCGCCAAGCACAGAATGCTCAACGTCGCCCGCGCGCGAATATGGCCGATAACACAGCCGGTCGCGTGAAAGCATATCGCTAAGGCAGACAGCATAAACGGGAGCCCCTGACGGAACTTCAGCGTCTTACGGAAAACGGGGCAACGCGCCAGGGGTTGCGGTTTTGGGTTGAAATAACTCCGTCGGGAGCTCGCATAAGTGTTTTCACGCGATGCGTGCGGGTATCGGCGGCAACTCTCGACCCGGAGCAGCGTTCGCGTGTCAGATGCTGCGGAATAAAACCACACCAAAGACTAAGCCCACCCGGCTCACGCTGGCGACGTTCAACGTGAATAACGTCAACCGCCGACTGCCCAATCTGATCGCCTGGCTGCGGACGCGTCGGCCCGACATCGTCTGTCTGCAGGAACTGAAGGCAGCTCAACATGCCTTCCCGGTGGCCGCGCTCAGCGCCGGAGGCTATGGCGGTCTGGAAAGGCCAGAAGACCTGGAACGGCGTAGCCACTCTGGCGCGCGGGACCGAACCCGTTTTGATCCGCGATGCGCTGCCAGGAGACCCGGACGACGAACAGAGCCGCTACACGCCATTGCGACCATCCCCTGAAAGCGCATTCTGCACCCCGAGAGTGTTTCCCCAGGATGAAGTATCCCGCATAACGCGCGGTCTTTATAGTTGATTAACTATTTCAAACAGCGATATGGAAAGAAGCGCCTCGAAACACACGCGCGCCGCGAAATGCGTGGCCAATGAACGGCTACAGCATCTCAATGGTGCGCGCGCGGACCACCAGCAAATCCTGGTGCAGTTCGTTCTCCAACTGAAGCCGCAGGGCATGCCACCAGCGCCGGTCCAAGGAGTCGGTCATGACCTCGACCACGATGATCCGGTCACGTTCCTCTGGTCCTGATCCAGGCGCCCATAGGCCTTCAGCGGGCGCCTGGGTGAAGGCGGTGAAGCCGCCGAAGCGCGAAGCGAGCTCGCGTTTCAGCTTTTCGAGCACGCTGTCGGCCGACGGGGGCAAGCTGTCCTCAACGGGCAGAAGGAGCTGGACGAGATACATCGGGAGGTCCCTCCCTGAGGTAACGTTACCGACCCGCGGTTGGTTCGATGGTAGACGCGTAGATTTGAACGGGTGGTTATTGCTGGGCCGAAAACAAAAGTATTAAGTAAGCGGCACTTGGGAGCGATATCTTCAATGGCTAAAATCACCCGCCGTAAAGCTCTCGGCAGCGCGCTTGCGAGCGCCGCCGTCGGTGTTGCGCCATTTCACTTCGTGCGCTCGGTTCGCGCCCAAGGCAAACCCCGGGTGGTCATCAGCGGCTGGGGTGGGGCGACCCAGCAGGCCATGCGCGACGCCTATTTTGCGCCCTTCACCCAGGCCACCGGCATCGAAGTGGTCGAACAAACCTATGGTGGCCAGGGCCTGGCCCGGGTGAAAGCACAGCTGGCCGAAGGCGGCGTGCAAGTCGATCTACTGGACGGGGCGCCTTTCTGGGTGGTCCTTGGCAAAAAGCAGAACCTGCTCGAACGTATCAGCCTCGGGAATGTAACCAAGACCGACTTCATGCCGGGCGCCCTCGATGACTACGCCTTTGGTTACGCCACGGTCGCCTGGGGCATCACATATAATAAGGAGCGCGGCGCGGCGCCGACGGGCTGGCGCGATTTCTGGGATACCACCGCTTTCAAAGGCCGGCGCGCTCTATTCGGGCCGTTCGTTGCGCGCCATCTCGAATATGCCCTGATGGCCGCCGGGGTCAGCCCGAAGGACATCTACCCGCTGGACAACGCCAAGATCGACCGCGCCTTTGCCAAGCTCGCCGAGATCAAGCGCGCCATCAATGTCTGGTATCAGACCGGCGTGCAGTGCGAGCAGCTGTTGCTGGACCGGCAGATCGACTACGCCGAATTCTTCAGCGGGCGGGCGTTCTACCTGCAAGACCAAGGCGTGCCGGTCGAGTTTGTCTGGGATCAGGCGATCCTCAATCTTTCCACCTTTGTGATGGCCAAAGGCGCGCCGCACCCCGAGCACGCGATCCGGTTCCTCGAATTCATCGCCGCGCCCGCGCCGCAAGCCGCATTTGCCTATAGTATCAATCACGGGCCTACCAACACGCGCGCGCTGGCGCTTATCAAGGACCGCAAGATTCTTGAACGCCTGCCGACTTTCGGGGCCAATCTCGCCAAACAGATCGTGCTCGACGCCGATTGGTGGGGCGAGAACCAGGACCACCTCGGCCCGCGCTGGAATCAGCTCATCACCAGCTAAAGCGCGGCATTGTCTTTGGCCGCCGGGGGCGCAATTCTAGCGCCGCATGACGTCTCCCAACCCGCCCCCTGTTGCATCTGCTGTCGGCCCGGTGCTGGCCGTGCGCAATCTCGTCAAGCGCTTCGGCAAGGTCGCCGCGGTCGATGACGTTTCGTTTTCAGTCGCGGGCGGCACATTCCTCACGCTGCTTGGACCCAGCGGCTCGGGCAAGACGACGGTGCTGCGTCTGCTGGGCGGTTTCGAGACACCTGACGCCGGCAGCATCGCGTTGGGCGGCGCTGACATCGGCCGCTTGCCTCCGTACAAGCGCGACATCGGCGTGGTTTTTCAGCGCTACGCGCTCTTTCCGCATATGAACGTCGCCGAGAACGTCGGCTTCTCGCTGCGGCAGCGTGGCGTGGCGACAGGCGAGCGCGCCCGGCGCATCACTGAGGCCCTCGAAATGGTCGGACTGGAAGGGCTCGGCGGCCGCGCCCCGTCGCAGCTCAGCGGCGGTCAGCAGCAGCGCGTGGCACTCGCCCGTGCCCTGGTGTTCAAGCCGCGCATCCTGGTCATGGACGAGCCGCTTGCCGCCCTCGACAAGCACCTGCGCGAACGGCTGCAGGACGAGATTCGCGCATTGCAGCGCCGCCTTGGAATCACGACGGTCTACGTTACCCACGATCAAGCCGAAGCCTTTGTGATGTCGGACATTGTTGCCGTGATGAATGCCGGCAAGATCGAACAGATCGCGGCGCCGCGCGCGCTTTATGAAGCGCCGCGGACCGAGTTCGTTGCGCGCTTCGTCGGTGACTCGAATATCTTCCGCGGCCCCGTGAACGAGAGCCGCATGCGCCTCGCCGACGGAGTGCTGATCGCCTTCGCAGGGAACGGCGCTCCGCCCACTGCCCTCATGGTCCGGCCCGAGAAAATCCGCATCGGGAAGGCAGGTCATCAGAACGCCGGCGATAACCTGTTGCAGGGATGGTTGATCGACATGCGGTTCCTGGGCGACGCCTGCCTCTACCGCGTGCGCGCGGGCGCGCAGGAGATCGTGGTGCGCGATCTGAACCGCACGGACAGCGCTCACTTCGCCGCGGGCGACGAGGTGATTCTGACGTGGCCGGCTGCCGATACGGTGCCGCTGTCATGAGTACGCCGCGCGGTCTCGGCTTGCTTGCACCCGCGCTGCTGCTGGTCTGCGTGCTTTTCATCGTACCGCTGGTGCGCCTGGCCGGGCTCAGCCTCGGCGAAACCACCCTTTCACTCCATGCTTACGCGGAATTGTTCGGCGCGTGGTCCTATGGCGGCATTCTTTTGCGCACGTTGCGCATCAGCGCGGCAGTAGTGGTCGGATGCCTGCTGCTCGGATATCCCATCGGCTACGTGCTTGCCTTTTCCACGCCGCGGCGGCGCGCGCTCCTGTCGCTGCTCGTGCTGCTGCCGTTCTGGACAAGCGTGCTGGTGCGCAATTTCGCCTGGATCTATCTTTTGCGCGACGGCGGCGTAGCGAGTTCGTTCGCAGGCACGCTCGTCGGCTCCGACCAGCCGGTTCAGCTGCTCTACAATGAGATCGGCGTCATGATCGGCATGATCAACACATTGCTGCCGTTCAGCGTCTTTCCGGTGTTCGTGGCGCTCGCCGCGCAGGAGCGAACTTTGCGTGAGGCGGCCGCTAGCCTCGGCGCCAGCCCGGCGCGCGTGTTCTGGACGGTTACCTTGCCGCTCAGCCGCGCCGGAATTTACGCCGGCGCGCTGCTGGCTTTTGCAACCGCGCTCGGCTTCTTCATCACGCCCGCGCTGCTGGGTGGCGGGCGCGTATTGATGGCGGCGACATTCATAACCCAACAGGTCGAGGAATTCCTCAACTGGCCCTTGGCGGCGGCGGCCTCGCTCATTCTGCTCGCGGCGGTGATGATCCTCGTTGCGCTATATCGGCGGATCGCCGCCTTCAACCTGCCGGGGGGCGAACATGCCGCGGGTTGAGCATGGCTGGGTCAGCGTCTTTTTCCACGTCATCGCGGCGTCTGCTCTGATGTTTCTGCTGTTGCCCATCGCCATGATGTTTCCGCTTTCCCTCGAGCCTGGGACGATGCTGCGTTTTCCGCCGCAGGGCGTCTCGTTGCACTGGTATTCCGACTATCTCAAAGATGGCGCGTGGATTGCCTCGACCATTCTGAGCTTTCAGGTGGCGCTGGGCGCAGCGTTGCTCGCCACCGTCGCCGGCACCTTTGCCGCGGTGGGCCTTGCGCAGGCTTCGCCGTTCGTCCGCAATGCCGCGCTTCTTATTCTGATGAGCCCGCTGTTCCTGCCGACGGTTGTGGCGGCGGTCGCGATCTACGGCGTTTATGCGGCGCTGCGTCTGGTCGGCACGCCGCTCGGTCTCGTTGCCGCCCACGCCGTGCTCACGATCCCCTTCGTGTTGCTGAACGTGCAAAGCGCGCTGGCCGGCGCGCCCCGCGCCCTCGATGAAGCCGCCATGAGTCTGGGTGCTGGCCCCGTGGCCGCGTTCTGGCAGATCAAAGTGCCGCTCATCCGCCGCGGGATCGCCGCCGGGGCGATCTTTTCCTTTCTCATTTCGTTCGACGAAGTGGTGATCGCTAAATTCCTGAGCGGAACTCAAGCGGTGACTTTGCCCAAGCGCATGCTGGACGGCATTTTCTACGAGATGACGCCCATGCTCGCGGCGATCTCGGTGCTGCTGGTGCTGATGAATGCCGCGCTGGCCTTGTTGGCCCTCGCGCTCGTGCGCGGCGCGCGCAAAGACACGTAATCCGCGTGCGGTGCTAAGAGCCCTTTTTCTTGCCGGCTTTCTTCTTCGGCACCTTTTTACCTTTGGCGCGCGCTTCCGAAAGGCCAATGGCGATGGCCTGCTTGCGGCTCGTGACCTTGCCGCCCTTGCCGCTGGGGCCGCTCTTCAGCGTGCCCTTTTTGCGCTTGTGCATGGCGCGTTCAACGTCCTTGCCGGCGCTTTCCGAATACTTTGCCATCGGGTCCTCCGCTTGCAGGTGTTCCTCATGGGCGGAACGGAAGCCGGGCGGCAAAGTTCCGAAATCAGAAGTCTATGGCCAATGACAGCTCGAAGCGGCGCTGATCCAAGGAATTCAGTTGCCCGTTGGCGCTCGGCGTCAGCACGTATTCATTGGTCAGGTTGAACGATTGCAGGCGCCAGGTCACCGGCTTGCTGAAGAGTTCGGTGTTATAGCGCACGCCCGCATCCAGGGTGATGGCCGATGGCAGGCGGATGGTATTGGCCGAGTTGGCATAGCGCTTGGACGTGCGCTCGACCTTGGCGTCCAGCGTCAGGCCCTCGAGGAAAGATGGGCGATACTGGAAATTGGCGCGGATCAGGCCCGGGATTGGGCCCACAGCGGTGGCGTCGACTTGGCCGCCGGCTGCGCCGGTGTCGTACTTCACTTTCGGATCAATGAATGTCGCGCCGGCCACAACTGTAAAACGATCGGTGATGTTGCCGGCCAGTGAGACTTCGGCGCCGCGGTTGGTGGTGCTGCCGAGCTGGCGGAAGATGTTCACCGCGTCGAGATTGAAGAACGGCTTTTCGATCTCGAAGACGCCGGCGACAAAGGTCAGGCGCGGCGTGATCTGATAGCGCACGCCAGCGTCGATCTGCGTGGTGAGCTGGGCCGGAACGACTTCGTCGCGGTTGGCGGCGTTGACCGGTGCGTTGCCGATCTCTTCGAACCCGCGCGTATAGCTCGCGTAGACCGCGAGAGCATTGGAGACGTAAGCGGCGCCCCCGACATTGTAGAGCCAAGGTTTACTGCGGCTCGATAACAGCGGACTGCCCGGCACGGCGAAGGTGCGGTGATAGAACGTCTTCTGCACGCCAAGGCTGAGTTGGCCGACATCGCGCCAAACGCCTTCATACCCAAGCGCCGGAGTCACCTGGTCGGCTTTGATCACGGCTACGGGCCGCAAATTGAAAGCGAGCCGGGGAGTGATGGGCGCGGAGGTGAGGGACCCGGGACCGACGACGATGGTGTCCGAACCGCCCGCTTCGCTCATGCGGTCGCGCGCTTTCACGCTGCCGTAGACCGTATTGTGCAAGACATCGGTATCGAACTGTTTGGCGATGCGCACTTCGCCCGAGTTCGCGCGATTGTCGCGCTTGGGCGCTTGCGTGATGGCATAGGTGCCCTGGCCCAGCGTATTTACGTTCTGCAACAGAGGCTCGTCGTTCACCGCTGTGCTGGACTCCGAACGAAACATACCCGCATCGACGGTAAGCTCGTTGCCGAGCAGGAGACGTGCCGTGACGCCGTAGTTGCCGCCCGCAAAGCCGTATGTGGTCCATGGCTGCGACGTAAGCGCCGTCGCGCGGTAGCGCGGCGGTACGCCGGAATTGCCGATGAACACATAAGGACGCTCTTCGCGCTCCTGGTGGTCGGTGTAGCTCCAGAACGGCGTGATCGTCAGGACATCGTTCGGCGTCCAACGCGCGAGCGCGCCGGCGGTCCACTCCCACGAGCGTGCGGCGATGCGGTAGGACGAGCCGCGCGCATAGCCAACACCACCGCCGACGCGCAGCACGTCACTTACAACCGGTGTCTGAAAGTCGAATTCGCCGAAGGCTTGATCGAAGCTGGCCACGCCGACGAGTGCGCCCGCCACGGCTTCGTCGCCTGGTGCGCGCAACTTGAAGTCGACAACGCCGGTGGGCGCCGGGAAGGGATAGCCCTGTGCGCTGATGCCCACATGAACGGATGACCCGCGGATCATGCGGGTATTCGGGCGCGCCTGATTGGCTTGATCGAAATAGAGCCCGTCGATACGCAGGTTGCCTGCCTGTGAGGGGCTGAAACCGCGTGCGCTGCTCGCCGAATAGAGGCCGACCTCTTCACGTCCCACAGTGGTACCGAAAGCATCGCTCGCCTCCGCGACAGCGTTCTCCTTGGCGCGCTGTGCGTGTGCGCTATTCGAAATTGTCAGTACAAAGACAGAGCCATACAACAATGCTTCCGCTGTCCCGCGCGTGGCATTTTTGCATCGCTGTTTGAGAAAGCGTCCGCGCCGTGCCCATTGGCTTTGATTCATCCTCGATCCTTCTTTATTTCAGTCTCGCCCTTTGGGCACTCTGGTCTTAGCGTCGCTCGACGCTGCCGAGCCTGCGTTTTAGCGTGATGCTGCGCGTATTTAGAGAATGCGCCGCGACCCCCAGGGCACTGGGGATATAAAGGCAAGGCGGCGAAAGGCCAGCTGGATCGTTTGTAAATTACTATACCGGGCCGTTATAGCATCCGAGTCAATTCATGGCTTCGTTACGGAAAACCGAGTCAGTAAACATGCTTCCAGTTCAGTCAGCGGCGTATTTTCGGGAACGGATGCGCCGCCTGTTGTGACGAGCGTTGCGCATCGCGCACGCTCTTTTCGTAACCAATTTTTTGTTCAAACTCAAAAGGGGGGGAAATGATTACATCACCCGACTCATTTAAACGCCGCACGCTCACCACCGTCAGCGCCATCGCTCTGACAATCGGAACCCTGGCCGCGCCGGCATTCGGGCAAGACCAGGCCGCCGAGGGTGATCTGCAAGAAGTCATCGTCACCGGCACGCGCATTATCCGCGACGGTTATCAGGCGCCGACGCCGCTCACGGTCGTCACCGCTGATGCACTCGCGCAGGGCACCGCGACCGCCAACGTCGCCGACACGCTCAACACCATGCCGGTGTTCGCCAACTCGACCTCACCGGCCAGCTCTTCGAACGGCGTCAGCGCCGCAACGCAGGGCCTCAATGTTTTGAACCTGCGCGGCATGGGCGGCACGCGCACGCTGACCCTGCTCGACGGCCAGCGTTCGGTTCCCTCGGTGTTCAGCGGCGAAGTCGACGTCAACAACTTCCCGCAGCAGCTGATCCAGCGCGTCGACACGGTGACGGGCGGCGGTTCGGCGGTGTACGGCTCGGACGCCATCGCCGGCGTCGTCAACTTCATCCTCGACAAGGAATTCACCGGCATTAAGGGTGAAGTCTCAGGCGGCGGCACCACCTATGGCGACGATCTCAACTACAAGGTCGCGCTTGCCGGCGGCTTCGCCTTCGGCGGTGGCCGCGGCCACGTCCTGCTCAGCGCTGAAATGGCCGATCGCGACGGCGTCACCCCCGGTGACGGCGGTCGCAAGTGGAACTATCAGGGCTGGGGCATCATGACCAACCCGGCTTACGGTACGGGCGCAGGTCAAAGCACCAGCGTGCCGGAACAGCTCGTCCGTCCGCAGGTCTCGCTCAGCAACGCCACCCACGGCGGCATCATCATCGCTGGCCCGCTCAAGGGCACGGCCTTTGGCGCGGGCGGCGTTCCCTATGCCTTCAATTACGGACCCCTCACGCTGTATCCCTGGATGCAGGGCGGCGATTGGGAGTCGACCGAAATCCGACACGACCGTTCGGGCACGATCGAGCCGTCGAACATCCGCCACAACGCGTTCCTGCGTGCTGCGTACGATGTGACCGATAACGTCAACGTCTTCGTGCAGGCCGCCTGGGGCGACAACAAGACCTACACCTCGACCTGGCCGCCGTTCCAAGCCGGCAACGGCCAGACCATCCTGTCGGGCAACCCGTACATCCCCGCGTCGGTTCAGGCGCAGATGACGGCGCTGGGCGTCACCCAGTTCCGTATCGGCAGCATGAACTACGACATGCCGAACGTGGGTAACCTCGCCAAGCGCATCACCAACCGCTACGTCGTCGGCGCCGACGGCCAGTTCGACGCCTTCGAGAAGTCGTGGTCGTGGAATGCCTACTACCAATACGGCAAGACCCGTGCGGCTACGGACGTCATCGATGTGATGAACATCACCCGCTGGAACCTCGCCAGCGACGCGGTGCGTCATCCGACGACCGGCGCCATCGTCTGCCGTTCGACCCTTACCAACCCGACCAACGGCTGCTCGCCGTGGAACAACCTGGGCACGGGCGTCAACGACGTGGCCGGCCTCGAGTACATCACCGATCTGAGCCACGTGAACCAGTCGATCCGGCAGAACGTGTTTGCCGGTTCGGTCACCGGCGAGCCCTTCGATCTGTGGGCTGGTCCGGTGTCGCTTGCGCTCAGCCTCGAACACCGCAATGAAAAGGCCATCGGCAAGCCCGACCCGGCCCCCGGCACCTATACGTTCTTCGCCGGCAACTTCTCGAACTTCTCGGGCAGCAACAACGTCACCGAAGGCGCGGCGGAAACCGTCATCCCGCTCGCCAAGGACGAGGCGTGGGCTGACAGTCTCGACTTCAACGCCGCCATCCGCTTGACCGACTACAAACTGTCGGGACTGGTTACGACCTGGAAGGCCGGCGCGGTCTACGCTCCGATCCCGGACATCAAGTTCCGCGGTACGGCGTCGCGCGACATCCGCGCGCCGAACTTCAACGAACTGTTCGCGGTCAACAACTCGGGCTTCCGTTCGGCGTTCGATCCGTTCACCAATACCACCCCGCAGTTCTTCGGTGAGAACCGCGGCAACCTCAATCTCCGTCCCGAAAAGGCCAACACGTACGAAGGCGGCGTCGTCCTGTCGCCCGGCTTCGCGCCTGGTCTGACGGTGTCGGTCGACTACTGGACCATCAGGCTGAAGGATGCCATCGGTTCTGCCGGTGACAACCTCGTCCTCTTGTACTGTTTCCAGGGTCGTACCGAATTCTGCGGCGCGATCAGCCGCGATCCGCCGGCGGCCGGCCAGACGATCGGCGTCATCAACAAGCTGACGCAGCAGCCGTTCAACCTGGCCAAACAGGAAAAAGCCGGTATCGACGTCGAAGGCAGCTACAACCTGCCGCTCGACGACCTGATCGGCGGCGTCGGCGGCGACCTCTCGCTGCGCAGCCAGTGGACCTTCTACACGAAGAGCATGACCGACGAAGGCTTGGGCGCTGGTCCCTACAGCACCCTCGGCAACGAAGGCCAGCTGTTCACCGGTCCGCCGCGTTGGCGCCAGACCACGACCCTCGGCTACAGCGTCGATGCCTTGCGCACGTCGTTCACGTTCCGCGCGCAGAGCTCGGGCCAGATCGACAACCGTTACATCGTCTGCACCACGGGTTGCCCGGTCTCCGGCGCGGTCGCCAAGACCATCGAAAGCAACTACATCCCAGGCACGTTCTACATCGATGCCGCCGTGTCCTACACGTGGGACGTGGGCTCCAGCGAAGTTGAGACGTTCTTCAACGTCCGCAACCTCTTGAACAAGGATCCCGGCATCGTGCCGCAAGGTCCGACGGACTTCACGTACACGTACCCGACCTCGAAAGCCTCGAGCGGCTTCGACCTCCTGGGCCGCGTGATGCGTGCGGGCGTTCGCTTCAAGATGTAATCGAAGCGGATACCTACTCGAGACAAGAGGGGGAACATCGTTCCCCCTCTTTTTTTATGCGTCACCTTACATCGGGAGAAACCACATGAATAAACACGGTAGCCTTTTTGTCATCGCCGCTGCAGGCGTACTCGCATCCGGCGCGTCCTTTGCCGCCGTCGATCCGCCCAATTCCAAGGACCTGACGCAAGGCCATTGGGAACTCAATCTGACCAAGTCGAAGTTCTGCAACGCCGCGCCGCAAAAGGCCGGGCGCCAAATCTTCGATGCCGGCTGGGGATTGGTGGTCGTCGAGCAGAGCGGCGTGAACGCCAAGGGCGAGCCCACCAGCGGCCGCTACGTCTATCGTTACGATGGCGACAAGTATCCCGATGTCATCACGCGCGCCGCCAACGAGGCGATTGTCTGGAAACTGGTGAGTCCGACCCGCGTCGAGTTCACGCACTACGACAAGCAGGACAAGATGACGTCCGAGTATGTGCGCACGGTATCGGCGAACGGTCAGGAGATGACGCAAACCGGCAAATTCGTCGGCCGTGAATGCATTGATTCGCAGGTCTTCGATCGCGTGAAGTAGCTATGCCTATCGGCTCTGGCAGGTGCGGAGCGTTGATACTTCACGCGCGCGCAGCGATGCGTAATTTGCCAGTCAGCAAGGAGGATCCATGAAACTGTTCACACGGACACGCGGCATCGCCGCCGTTGTCGCGCTTACCTGCACGAGCGTCGGCGCGAGTTTCGCGGTCGAGCCGCCCAACGCCAAAGACCTCACTCAAGGCAAATGGGCTCTCGACCTCTCGAAGTCGAAGTTCTGCGGCGCAGCGCCGAAGGCCAGCGACCGTCACATCTTCGATGCGGGCTGGGGGCTGATCGTCACGGAGTGGGGCGGCCAGAACGCCGAGGGCAAGCCGATCGTCAACCGCTACGTCGCGCGCTACGACGGCGGCAAGTATCCGGACAACATCACGCGTCCGGAGACCCCGACCTCTGAAGGGATTTCGTGGAAGCTGGTGGATCCGCGGCATCTTGAGTTCACGCACTACGACAAGCAGGACAAAATCACTTCGACCTATACACGCGAAGTGTCGGTCGACGGCCAGAGCATGACGCAGACCAGCACCTTCGTGGGCCGCGACTGCAAAGACGTCCAGGTTTTCCAGCGGCGCTAGTTCGCGCTGGTGAGGGGAAGGGGGCCGGCGACTCTCCCGCGTCGGCGCCCTTCCCCTCTTGCTTTCCAAGACATACAAATTCGGTCTGGGTGGGGGGCAGGGAGTCCATCCCTCGCCGCCATGGGTGCAGTGCAGCGTGTGCTGCTATAATAAATCCCGCTGGGCTTCCCCGACCGCTTCGGGCGCACAGTGCGACATATATAAGTAATTTCAATATGTTGTACGGAAAGTGCGGCTGCGGGACCGCTTACCAGGAGCAGGCCATCCGCGCGGGACCCGTCCCATCTTACGTACATTTTAGATTGTCGGTTTAGGACCAGACCTTGTGGGCGATGCCCAGAAATGTCATATATTAATCAATGGTTTATCTCGTAGAGCCATCAAATCCAGGAATGACATGCCAAGAGTCTTTGGCATCGGCTCGCAAATTGTATTTCTGGAGATGGGACGTCGGGACTACTTAAGTTACGACGCCAGTGCGTAAGCCTTGCGCCGGTGCGCCCGTTTCGGTCGCGCCGCCCGGTCCGGAGGAGGCTCGGGACTGGGGGCCCCTCGCGGGGTGCCGCACTGTCGCCACGGAACGCCGTTAGTTTTGTCCATCATGGCGTTGACGCCCTGCTCCAGGGCGCGGGAATTAGGGAGGTTGAAAATGGCTGTTCGTAAGCTTCTTCGCGCGTCTGCTGCTTTGGCGGGGCTCGCTCTTGCCGCTGGCGTATCGACCAGCGCCTTTGCCGAAACGCGCGGCTACGCCATTGCCCAATTCATGACCGCGACCTACGCCAACGAAGGCAACTGTCCGGCCGGCGGCAACGGCACCGCGAACGACATCAAGATGCGCGTCATCATGGACATGGGCTACACCAAGGACCAGGCCGAGCAGATCGTCGCTAACAACGACAAGGACGCGAGCGGCAAGCGCGTCGACGTTCTGCGGCGCGGCAAGCTCAACGGCAAAGCCGTCGATATCTCCAATTTCCCCTACAGCGCGCCTGATCCGAAGGTCGAGACCAACGTTGGCAAGTTCGCCAACGGTTTCAATCTCGATGGCAAGGAAGGCCCGAACTCCTTCACCGATCCCGACACAGGCGAGAAGGGCATCGACAATCAGCTCATCCGCGCGCTCGGCTGCTTTGCCGTCTACGACATCCGCCGTCCGGTGCGTCCGTATCTCGAGGACATCACCTGGGATACCAACATGGATGCGATGCCGGCGTGGCTCATGTCGATCACCGGAGATGACCTCAGCAAGGATGGTCCGATCACCATCACTTTCGACCGCGCGCTCAACACGCTGATCCGCGACGCCAAGGGCGGCGCCGCGTCGGACGTGACCTTCATGGTCGACCCGAGTCCGCGCTCGCACAGCGAATTCAAAGGCCGCATCAAGGACGGTTTCATCGAGATCACCCAGCCCGGCGATTTCTACATGCTGTCGGAAGCGCCGTTCCATCCGATGATCCAGCTCTCGAGCACGCATCTGCGCTTGAAGATCGGCGCCGACCGCAAGCTCACCGGCTTCCTCGGCGGCTACGAGCCGTGGATGAACTACTATACGTTCCTTGCGATCCGTGGCGAAGGCACCGGGCAAGTCAATCTTCCCGGCGCCTATTATGCGATGAAGCGCATGGCCGACGGCGTGCCTGATCCGAAGACCGGCGAGAACACGGCGATCTCGGTCGCCTACTGGCTCGAAGCCGTGCCGGCGTTCCATGCGCAGGACAACAAAACCGCGGAGAGCGGCGACACCCAGCTCGCGAAAAATCGCTAGAGCTGGTTCGGATGAAGTTGAAGCGGAGGCTTGTTGAGATGTTGCGTACTTCAAAGTTCAAAGCGTTTGTGGCCGGCGTCACGTTGAGCGCATCGGCTGCGTTCGGCGCCATGGCGGCGCCCGAGATCACCTTCGTGCGCATTACGCCCGAGCAGTATCAGCGCTCGGTCCACGACATTTTCGGCGCGGGCATCAAGCTGGACGCCAACGCAGTCGAAACCGGCTTCCGTGATCAGGGCCTGCTGGCTGTCGGCGCGCGCAAGCTCGCCATGACGTCGGCCGGCCTCGAGCAGTTTGAATCGCTCGGGCAACAGGTCGCGCTTCAGGTTGTCGATCCGCGCCGCGCGGCGACACTGGTGCATTGCACGCCTAAGGCCGCCGACGCGCCTGACGCCGCGTGCTCCGAACAATTTATCAAGCGTACCGGCCTCTTGCTGTATCGCCGTCCGCTCACCGGCGAAGAAACCAACGCGCTCGTGGCGCGCGCCAACGATGCGGCCACGAAGCTCAAGAATTTCAACGCCGGCGTTGCCGCTTCGCTCGTGCAGATGATGGTTGCGCCCGAATTCCTCTTCCGCATCGAACGCTCCGAGCCCGATCCGAAGAAACCGGGCGCCATGCGCCTTGATCCTTACTCGGTGGCTTCGCGCCTCAGCTTCTTCATTTGGGACTCGACGCCAGACAGCGAGCTGCTGGCGGCCGCTGAATCGGGCAAGCTGAACAGCGAGAAGGGTCTGTCCCAGCAAATCGACCGCATGGTCAGCTCGCCCCGCGCCGAATTCGGCCTGCGCGCCTACTTCTCGGACATGCTGGGCTTCGACGGCTTCGCGACGCTGTCGAAGGACACCAACCTGTTCCCAAAATTCACCAAGAACGCCTATGACGACGCCCGCGAACAAACCTTGCGCACGCTGGTCGACCAGCTGCTCGAACGCAACAAGGACTACCGCGAGCTGTTCACCACGCGCGAGACTTTCCTGACCCCGGCACTGGCCGCCCTTTACGGCGTGCCGTTGCCGCGCTCGCAGGAGATGGGCGGTGCGACCCCGTGGGTGGCCTACACCTTCCCCGCCAACGACAACCATGTTGGCCTGCTCACGCACGCGAGCTTCCTCGCCCTGCACTCGCATCCCGGCAAGAGCTCGCCGACGCTGCGCGGCAAGGCGCTGCGCGAGAACATCCTCTGCCAGCGCGTGCCGCCGCCGCCGGGCAACGTCGATTTCACGCTGATCAACGACGTCAGCAATCCGGCGCTGAAGACCGTGCGTCAGCGCTTGACGGCGCACAGCACCAGCCCGGCCTGCGCCGGCTGTCACAAGATCACCGATCCCATCGGTCTGTCGTTCGAGAAATTTGACTCGATTGGCGAGTTCCGCACCAACGAGAACGGTATCCCGATCGACGTCACCGGCGATCTGTCGGGCAAGAAGTTCGACGGCATCGCCCAGCTGGCGCAGATCATCAAGGACGATCCGGCGGTGACCTCGTGCCTGATCAACCGTGTGTTCTCTTACGGCACGGCGCGCGCGCCGAACGCCGATGAGCGCAAGTGGCTAGCCGAGATCCAGACCGATCTGCGTGCGAAAGGCGTCCTGTGGCGCGATGTCGTGCGCCGCGTGGCAAGCAATCCTGATTTCTACACGGTCCCGGCTCCGGCCGCGGCCGAACCCCAGAAGGCCGAACTCCAGCAGTAGTTGGACAGGTTTTAGGAAACGGAGGACTACATGAGTGCGATCGAAAGACTGAGCCGGCGTAACGTCCTGCGCGGCGTCCTTGGCGGAGCCGCCATCACTGTCGGCATTCCGATCCTCGAGTGTCACCTGACCTCGAATGGCACTGCGCTGGCCGCCACCGGCCAAGCTCTGCCGCCGGCCTTCGGCACCTGGTTCTGGGGCCTTGGTCTCGCTCAAGGTCATTGGGAACCCAAGACCACCGGCAACAAGTACGAGCTGCGTGAGCACCTGAAGGTTTTCGAGCCCATCAAGGACAAGATCAACATCTTCTCCGGCATGCAGGTGTTCCTCGACGGTAAGATCAACCAGAACCACTACTCGGGCGCGCAGGGTCAGGCGACCGGCATGGTCTCCAAGACCGGCTCCGAATACTCGACCAGCATCGACACCATCATTGGCGAGCAGATCGGCAAGGGCACGCGCTTCCGTTCGCTCGAAGTGGGCAACGACGGCGACCGCAAGTCGTCCTGGAGCGCGCGCGGCCAGAACGGAATGAACCCGGCCGAGATATCGCCCGTGGCCATGTACAGCCGCATTTTCGGCTCCTCGTTCGTTGATCCGAACGCCGCAGACTTCACGCCCGACCCGAACGTCATGGTCCGCCACAGCGTGCTCTCGGCGGTGTCCGATTACCGCAAGCAGCTGATGGGCGAAGTATCGGCGATCGATAAGCAACGCCTGGACGAATACTTCACCTCGGTGCGCGACCTTGAACAGAAGCTGGCCGTCGAGCTGCAGAAGCCGGCCGCGCTGCCGGGCTGTAAAGTCCCCGAATCGTTCCAGGAAGAAGATGTCGGCGCCCTGGTCGATCAGGCGCGTTCGAGCCATCGCCTGTTCGCCAGGCTGCTCACCAACGCTGTTTCCTGCGGCCAGACGCGCGTGTTCAACATCTCGATGGGCCAAGGTCTCGGCTCGCTGCGCAAGGCTGGCGAAATCCTCACCTATCACTCGCTCACCCACGAAGAGCCCGTGGACCCGAAGCTGGGTTACCAGGTCAAGTGCGCGCGCATCGCCGAAGAACTGATGGCCAGCTTCCGCGAGCTGGTTGAAGGCCTCGCCGCCATCAAGGAAGGCGACAAGACGCTCCTCGACCGCACGATCGTTTACGCCTTCACCGATCACGGTGAAGCCCGTACGCACTCGATGCAGAAGTATCCCATCTTCACCGCCGGCAGCGGCGGTGGGCGTATGAAAACTGGCTATCACATCAATGCCGAAGGTGACGCCGCGACCCGCGTCGGCCTGACCATCATGCGTGCGATGGGCGTGGCCACGGGCAGCTGGGGCACCGAATCTAACCGCGCGACTCAGACGTTCAACGAACTGCTGGTGTAAGCGCGGCTCGGCTTGAAGTTCTAGGTAGGAGGAAAAGTTCATGAAACTCATAGGAAACCGCATCCACGCCGGACTATCGGCGGCAGTACTTATGTCGATGATGGGCTTTTCCTCCGCCATGGCGGCTTCGGCGCCACCGACTAACCCGGTGGGTATCACCCTCGTCGAAGTGGTGCGGGAACTGGCGCTGTCGCAGCCCGAACTCCTCTGGATGCGGCCCGGCGATCCTCAAGGACGCACCTTGTTCGTCTCAGCCAACGACAAACCCGGCGTCTCCAATTGCGTCGCCGATTGCGCCAAGGAATGGATTCCGCTCGCCGTGACCGCGGGCGCCAAGCCCGTGGGCGATTGGACGATCATCAAGCGCGAAGGTGGCCAGCAGTGGGCCTACAAAGGCCAGCCGCTTTACACCTGGGTGAAGGAAGAAATTCCGGGCGACGTCGCCACCACCGTCGGCGTATCGGAAGTCGGCAACTCCAAGCTCGCCGAGAACGCCCTCAAGATCGGCACGTTGACCCCGCCGGCAGAATGGAAGGTCGCGCGCTTTCAGCCTTCACTCACTTCGAGCGTTCCGGATGGCATCGATGTGAAGGTCGTCGCCGGCGCCCAAGCTGTGGCGCTGACCGATCATGCGGGGCTCACGCTGTACGCCTTCAGCGGCGATGCCAAGAAGGACGGTCAGGTCTGCTCCTCCAGTGGCTGCAACGTTCAATGGATTCCCGTGACGGCGCCGGCTCTGGCGGCGAACGTCGGCGATTTCACGCTGGTCTCCCGCAACGACGGCACGCAGCAGTGGGCCTACAAGAAAAAGCCGCTGTACCGCTACAAGGGCGACAAGCTGCCCGGCGACGCCAACGGCATCAACGCCGATAAGCGTTGGACCGCGGCGCTCCTGACCGAAAACTTCCGCCCGGCCGGGGTGACGGTCGAGCCGCGCGAAGGTTACGGCACGACGCTGGCTGCCAACGGCAAGACGCTTTACACCGGCGTCGCCTACGAAGCGCGCTGGGGTGGCCGCAATTTGCGCGACAACTATCGCAATGCCTACTACCGCGGCAAAAAGCTCGGCGGCAACACCTGCCTCGAGAAGTGTTTGACCGCCTGGCAGCCGTTCCGTCCGGCCGCGGGCGAGACGTCGAATGGTTTCTGGGAAGTGATCAGCCGCGAAGATGGCAGCAAGCAGTGGGCCTACAAGGGCTACGCGCTGTACACCTACGCCAGTGACACGGCGCCTGGACAAATGAACGGAAACGACGTTTACGACATCGTCAGCGATGGCACCGAAGACAGCTACGAGCGCGCCGCCGTGCTCGTCGAGGTCAACGGCCGCGCCGGCGTGTATTGGCACATCGCCAAGCCGTAACTTATTGGAGCGTTGGGAGGCGTTCCGCGTCGAGGCACCGGTATGTGCGGACATATTGGCCGCACAGATTTTCACATAGAACCGCACTTGCGCGGCGCAGCACCCTTGCGAGCGCCGACACTGCTGTAAGTGCGCGGCTGCCGCCCGCGGGACTGTATGGAAAGCTGCAATTCTGCTACACGTAGAGGGGAGCATTGCCCCTTTAGGGTGGGGCTGAGGAGAGCATGAAAGACCTGCACCAACTGAAGATCTTCTTGAAGGTCGCCGAGGTCGGTTCGGTCAGCAAAGCGTCGGCGCAATTGCGCATCGCTCAGCCGGCGCTGAGCCGCCAGATCCGCCTGCTCGAAGAGGAAGCCGGTGCGACGCGGTTCATGCGCCAATGGCGCGGCATGAAGCTCACCGCCGCCGGCGTCGAGCTGCGCCGCACCGTTTCGGGCGCCGTGCGCGAGCTCGACCAGGCGCTCAGCAACATCCGATCGCTGTCGAAGACGCCCAGCGGCCACGTACGCCTCGGCCTCGTCTCGACCATCAGCGGTGCCATGACGGGACGCATCGCCAAGCGCGTCGCCGCAGAATTCCCCGGCATCACGCTCGCCATCACCGACGGCTTCTCGCTGCATCTGGTCGAATGGCTGCACCGCGGCGATCTCGACCTCGCCATCATCTGCGGCACGGTCATGGATCTGCACATGCAGGCAGACGAACTGATCGTTGATGAACTCATCGTCATCGGCTCGCCCGAGAGCAATCTCGATCCTAGCCGCCCGGTTTCGGTCAAAGAACTGATCAACATGCCGCTAGTGCTGCCCAGCAATCCCAACGGCATGCGCCGCATTGTCGAGAACGCTGCCGCCAAGATGCGCGTCAAGCTCGATATACGCTTCGAGGGCGACTCGTTCAGCGTGCTCAACGAGCTCACCGCCGCCGGCGTGGGCTATGCCGTGCTGCCGCTGTCGTCCTTCCTGCACGAACAGAAGGAAGGCCGCGTGAAGCTGAAGTACGCGCCCATCATCCGGCCGAAGCTGACCAAGCAGTTGATCCTGGCGCGCCCGTCCGAAGGCGAGCTCTCGCCCTCGGCATCGCGCGTGCACCGCCTCGTGCGCGAGGAATTCGCCGCCGCCGTCCGCACCGGCGGTCTCGAAGGCGCGCATTTGTTGTTCGATCTGAGGAAGTCGGCCTAGAAACTCCTGGCCGATGCGCGTTCATGAGGAGATGTTTGATATGCGCAAGACATCAGCGGCCCTGTCTATCATCGCGGCATCTTTGGTCACCGGCGCCGCGCTCGCCGCGCAACCCACGACGCCGACAGGCGTCACGCTCATCGAAGTCGTGCGCGAGCTGTCCTCTTCCCAGCCCGAGCTCCTGTGGTTGCGTCCTGGCGATCCTCAAGGGCGCACGCTTTTTGTCTATGACAGGGACGTGGCGGGTGTCTCCGCCTGCGCGGCCGACTGCGCCAAGGAGTGGATCCCGCTAGCCGTCGTGCCGGGCGCTAAAGCGTTCGGCGACTGGAGCATCATCAAGCGTGAAGGCGGCGGGGCCCAGTGGGCCTATCAGAACAAACCGCTTTATACCTGGGTCAAAGAAGAACTTCCCGGTGACGTCGCCACCACCGTCGCGGTGCTGGAGGTCCAGAACTCCAAGCTTGCCGAGAACGCGCGCCCGCTGGGCCAGCTGAAGCCGCCGGCCGATTGGAAAGTCGCGCGCTTCAATCCCGTCCCCGACATGAGCGTGCCGGACGGTGTCGATGTGCGGCTTGTCGCCGCCGCGCAAGGTCTCATCCTGACCGACCATGCCGGCCTGACGCTGTACGCCTTTGACGGCGACGCCAAGAAAGACGGTCAGGTCTGCGCTTCCAGCGGCTGCAACATCAATTGGGTTCCTGTCGTCGCGCCGGCGCTCGCCGCCAATGTCGGCAACTTCACGCTGGTGTCGCGCAACGACGGCACCAAGCAATGGGCCTACAACAAGAAGCCGCTCTACCGCTTCAAGGACGACAAACTTCCCGGCGACGTGTTTGGCGCCCGCGCCGACAAGCGTTGGAGCATCGTCGCCCTGGCCGATGATTTCCGGCCGGCGAAAGTCACCGTCGAGTCCCGCGAAGGCTACGGCGCGACGCTGGCGGTGAACGGCATGACGCTCTACACCGGCATCGCTTATGAAAAGCGCTGGGGCGGGCGGAACCTGCGGGACAACTACCGCAACGCCTACTACCGCGGCAAAAAACTTGCAGGGAACACCTGCGTCACTCAGCAGTGCCTGGCCACATGGAAGCCGTTCCTGGCGGGTCCCCAAGATACATCCAACGGTTTCTGGGAAGTGATCGACCGTCCCGACGGCATCCGGCAGTGGGCCTACAAGGGCTATGCCCTTTACACCTTTACCGGCGACAAGCAGCGGGGCGACATGACCGGTAACGACGTCTACGACATCGCCGACTACAACGACACGTCCGAAGACAACTACAAGCGCAATGCGCTGCTGGTGGAAGTCAACGGCGTCAGTAGTGTCTACTGGCACATCGCCAAGCCGTAAGCTGAGAACGCCATGCGTACCTTTTTGTTGTCCACGGCGTTCGTCGCCGCCGCCTTCACCTCCGCCGCCTGGGCGGCTTCGCCGCTTCCGGCAACGACGCCTCAAGGCATCACTCTGGTCGATGTCTTCCGCGAGCTCGAATTCTCATCGCCTGAGTTCCTGTGGCTGCGTCCTGGCGATGCCGAAGGCCGCACGCTGTTTACCTCAGTACGCGATTCAGCCGGCGTGTCCAATTGCACCGCCGAATGCGCCAAGGAATGGATTCCGCTTTCCGTCGTTGAGGGCGCTAAGGCCGCGGGCGACTGGTCGATCATCAAGCGCGACGGTGGCGCGCGGCAGTGGGCCTACAAGTCCATGCCCGTCTACACCTGGGTGAAGGAAGAGCGCCCGGGCGACGTCGCCACCGGCGTCGGCGTTGACGCCGTGTTCAATTCCAAGCTGGCGCAGAAGGTCCTCGATCTCAATCCACTGCGCCCGCCGGCCGATTGGAAAGTCGTGCGTTTCGAGCACTCGATCAAAATGGCGCTGCCCGACGGCATTGACGCGCGCAACAACACCATTGCCCAGGGGGTCACGCTCACCGACTTCGAGGGCATGACGCTGTACGTCTTCGATGGCGATGCCAAGAAGGACGGTCAGGCCTGTTCATCGGCCGGCTGCGCGACCCAATGGGCCCCTGTGACGGCGCCCTCCCTGGCCGGGGGCGTGGGCGATTTCTCCATCGTTGCGCGCAACGATGGCACGCGCCAGTGGGCCTATCGGAAGAAGCCGCTGTACCGCCACAAAGCCGACAAGCTTCCCGGCGACGCGCATGGCGCAGGCGCTGACCAGAAGTGGTCGGTAGCCATGTTGACCGAGGATTTCCGGCCCGCCGGTGTCACCGTGACCGAACGCGACGGCTACGGCGCCATGCTGACGGTGAACGGCATGACGCTTTACACCGGCGTCGCCTACGAAGCGCGCTGGGGCGGACGCAATCTGCGCGATGGCTACCGCAACATGTACTACAAGGGCAAACTCATGGGCGGCCGCACTTGCGATACCCCGGAATGTCTCGCCGCCTGGAAGCCTTTCCGTCCGGGCGCCGATGCCCAATCCAACGGCTTCTGGGAAGTGATCGTCCGCGACGATGGCAGCAAGCAGTGGGCCTATAAGGGCTATGCTCTCTATACCTACGCCGGCGACAAAACCCCGGGCGATATGAACGGCAACGACCTCTACGACAGTCTGATCACCGACGGCGCCGACGAGTCCTTCAAGCGTGCCACCTTCCTGGTCGACGTCAACGGCCGCGCCGGCGTTTACTGGCACACGGCCAAGCCCTAGCGGCTTCCCCATCTCACGCCAAAAAGGGCGCCGCGGGGCGCCCTATTGCTATCGGCAGATCAGGTGCGATCCCAGATCGAGATGAAAATGATCGGCGTGCAGCGTGTTGTAGTCAGGTCCCAGCACGTCGTTGAAGTACCTGCAGGCCGCATCGTGCGCCGTCTTCAGAAAGCGGCCTTCGGGCGTGTCGGCCTTCCAATGCCGGCTGACGGTGACACGCCGTCCGTCGGCGAGGACGAAGCTGGCGATATCGATGGCATTGGCGGTGGCGTGCTGACTGCGTGACCCGGTGATGCGCGAGTTGACGTTGCGGCAAGCATAGGTGCCGACTTGATCGATGCGGGCTGCCGAGCATCTTTGTTGCCGTGTTGTCGATGTCCCATCACACCAGTAGGGGAGCCGTCTATACGAGGAGAACCGGATAGGGGTGGAATGGTTCCGCACACGTCGGCACAAACCGGCGCATAAAGACGAAGATGTGACTACTTCGCCTTCAAGGTTTCCAAGAAGGCGGGCGTCGGCCCCGACTTGAAGGCCATGGCCTCGGCCATCGCGCGTATGGCCGGCGGGGCTGGATACATGTGCTGGTACTGCAGGACCTGGCGCAGGATCAGACGCAGACGCATCGCAGGGTCCGGCATTTCGCCCGGATCGAGCAGGGGTTCGTAGATCGGCATTTCGTCGCCGCGCTGAAACTCGACCGAAATGCTGATGCGCGGTCCGCCAATGGGGTTGCGCGCCCGACTGCCCCAGTGGAACAGCGCCTGTGTCCAGGCCAGCACGCTTCCAGCCGCCGCCGGCAGCGCGCGCACGTTCTGAAGGTGGACGTTGATCTGATGATCGCGCGACGTGCCGTAAAGCTCGTCGCGGTCCGCCGGCAAAACATACATGCAGCCGTTGTGCGTTGTGGCGTCGGTGAGTGGGAGCCAGAAGGTCATGGCCTTGGGCCGTCCGTCCGGGCGCAGCGTTTTGTGGCCGAGGTCGCGGTGCGGCGCCCAGCCGGCGCCTTCGCGCACGCCGTCCACATGCCAGGCCCAGAAGGCCGGCATGATCTTGTAGCCATCCTCCAGCGTCATGGCGATGAGACGCCGGAGCCGCGCGTACATGCACCAGGCTTCGTCGTACATGAAGGCAAAGACTGGCAAGTAGCCCGCCGCGACCAGGGCGCTCACGCCCTGGCCAAAGACGCCAACGTCGAAGCCCCAGTCGAGCGGAGGGAGTTGGATGTAGCCCTCGCGCTTCAAATCAGCCTGCCAAGCGGCCAAGGCGGTTGCATCGAAATCGATGGGCCTTATCTGGGACGCTGAAAAAGCGCCGTCGCCAACATGAAGCTGCGGCGCAATCTTGCGCCACAAGCCGGGATCGGCAAGGGCGGCGAATTGTTCGGCCATGGGCGTTGGGGCGTTCATGGCGCTTTTATCGCACGCCGGCGGGAGGTTTGAAAACCCGGCCAGGATTGCCTACAGATTCCAGCGATATCCTCTAGCCAATGGGCTTTCCGCCGGGTGCGCGGATGGCGATGACGCTGGGGCGCGGCGGCGTGGCGTCCTTGAAGTCCGGCCAACGCGTGAGCGGTTTGTCGAAGTTCGAGCCGTTCATATCGCCGACATCACCGGGATGCTGAATGGAGCAAAACAATGTGGTGCCGTCTGGAGTGAAGGCCGGTCCCGTCATCTCGCCGCCGATGGGGCAGCTGAAGAACAGCTTGGTCAAGGCGCGCCCCGCGCCGACCACATCGGTCGCCCACAGGCCATCGGCGTAGCCGAAGTCGTTGGCGCCGTCAGTGCCGATCCACATGCGCCCCTTTGGATCGAAGACGAAGTTATCGGGGTTCGAGAGCCAGCCGTTCTTCGACGTGCCCGGATTGTATTGCGCGCCAGACTTGGGATCACTCGGATCTCCGGCGAGTAGGAAGATTTGCCAGCGCGCCTCCTGCGCGGCGTGATCGCCTTTTGCGCCAGGCAGAATCTCCATAATATGGCCCTGCACGTTGTTGACGCGCGGATTGGCGGCATCGACCGATTTCTCATTGCGGCGCGGGTTCTTGCTGAGGGCGACAAAAACGCTGCCGGTGGAATTGCTGAATTCGATATCTTCGGGCCGGTCCATCGGCGTAGCGCCAAGCAGGGCCGCGGCGCGGCGGACATCGATGACGATATCACCCTGATCGGCAAAGCCATTCGCTGCCGTGAGCGGGTCTGTGCCCCACACCAGCGGCATCCAGGTGACGGTATTGTCGTCGTTGAACTTGGCGACGAACAAGGTGCCGTCGTCCAGCAAGCCCCAGTTCCACGTGCGGTCCTTGGGGTCGTAAGCTCTGCGGCTGACGAACTTGTAGATGAACTGGAAGCTCTGATCGTCGCCCATGTAGCAGACAATGCGCCCGTCGTGATTGACCACGATGCCTGCGCCTTCGTGCTTGAAGCGGCCCAAGGCCGTGCGCTTCATCGGTTGGCGCTTGGGATCATAAGGATCGATCTCAACCATCCAGCCGAAGCGGTGCGGCTCTTGAGGTTCAGTCTCAACGTTGAAGCGGTCGTAATGCCGATCCCACGAATACAGCCGTTCGCGCGTATTGAGACCCATCAGCGCGTGACTGGCCGCTTCGGAGGACTTCTTGGGATCGCCACCGAAGAAGTACTGCACGTTCTCCTCGGCCGTCAGCACGGTGCCCCACGGTGTTTCGCCGCCCGCGCAGTTGCCAAACGTACCGAGAATGGTGCGGCCCGTCGGATCGTCCTTGGTGCGCATGCGCCTGTGACCGGCGGCCGGACCGCTCACGGCGATGGGTGTCGTCGCGGTGATGCGGCGGTTGTAGGTGCTGCCCGGCACGGCGCTCCATGTGTCGCCCTTGCGCGCGATCTCGATGATGGAAAAGCCCACGGCCGCCATCTCGATATCTATCTCCGCCTTCGGCTGCACATCGACGTTGGTGAACCCGGCGAACATCATATGATTGCGCGCCGCTTCGTGATTGACGCATAAGAGTCCGCGATCGGATGAGTTGGACCCGAAAGGCAGCGGCTTGAAGGCGATGAAATCGTTGTCGTAACCGAACTGCGTGGCCTGCGCAGCGGCGGTTTGTGCATCTGGGTTCCAGGCCGGCGCGCCCGGCAGCACCGCATCCCCCCAGCGGAGCAACACCTGCACGTCATGACCCGGGGAAACCGCGTGCGTGGCTTCGAGGTGGTGTTCTATTTCAGTAAAGGTCAGCGACGACACGCCGCCGTCCAACGGTGGTGTCTTTGCTTCCGCGGCGGCCTCGGCGAACGACGGCCCCCCCGCGGCGCTGGCAACGGCAGCGGCGGATAGTCCGGCGAGGACCTGGCGGCGCGAAGTTTGCGGCGGCGTGGAGGGGGGGGCTTTGCTCATGATGCTCAACTATATGCGAAGAGGGGCTGATTCCTAGGCCTGTCCTAGGCCCAGACTCGCGCCCAAGGCATGAAGCTTTGGAGAAATCGGGCCGTCCGAGCGCGAAATAATATGATGGTTTGGGCCGGCTTATGGGGGCGCTTGCGTCATGGACTTTTCACATTGCACCCGGCCGGCGTATTTTAGGATCGAATCCGGCGTGCACCTTTAACCATCCCACTTATTATCAATGGGGAACCCATGACTGGATTTGTGCCATCGCGGCGGTCGTTCATGCGCGGCGCGGCCCTTTGGGCCGGCGCAGCTCTCACCGGCCTTGGCCCGGTCAAGCGCGCCGTCGGCAAAACCCTTTTCCTTAACGATCCTTTCCAGCTCGGCGTGGCCAGCGGCGATCCGATTGCCGACGGCTTTGTGATCTGGACGCGTCTTGCACCCGATCCTTTCGATCCGGCGGCGCTCGCGCCGGAAGCGATCCCCGTCGGCTGGGAAGTGGCGGCTGATGCCACCATGAAGAAGATCATCGCCAAGGGCCAAGTCTGGGCGCGGCCCGACATGGCCCACAGCGTGCACGTGGATGTGCGCGGCCTGGAGCCGCAGCGCCCCTATTTCTATCGTTTCAACTGCGAGGGTGTGACCAGTCGCGTCGGCCGCGCCATGACGTTGCCGACACCGCGCACGCCGGTCGACCGCATGCGCTTCGCCTTTGCCTCCTGCACGCATCTCGAACAAGGATACTTTTCGGCCTATCGCGACATGGTCACGCAGGATCCGGCGTTTATTCTGCATCTTGGCGACTATTTCTATGAGTCGTCCTGGGGCACACCTGTGCGCCATCACCCAGGGCCCGAGCCGCGCACGCTCGAGGAATACCGCGCCTATCACGCCGCCTACAAAATGGATCCGGACCTGCAGGCCGCTCACGCCCACTGTCCATGGTTCTTCACCTGGGACGACCACGAGGTCGCCAACGATTACTCCAAGGATTTCGCGCCGGCCACGCCCGATCCCTGGGCCTTCCAGCAGCGCAAAATGGCCGCCTACAAAGCCTACTACGAGCACATGCCGCTTCGTCCCTACGCGGCGTACAACGACGCTGAGATGATCATGTACCAGCGCGTGCTGTTCGGCGACCTCGCGCAGTTCGACATTACCGACGGCCGCCAGTACCGCGATCCTTTGCCGTGCCAGTCGCCCGACTGGCGCGCAGGTCGACTTTACGATGCGGCGCAGTGTGCGGATCTCGCCGACCCTAACCGTTCCATGTTCGGCAAGGTCCAGGAGAACTGGCTGCGCGGCGGCTTCGCGCGCTCCGATACGCGCTGGAACGTGCTAGCGCACGCGCTCATGTTCACCGACTTCGACCAGATCATAGGTCCGGCGCGCGGCATCTACACCGACAGCTGGGGCGGCTACCCGGCGACGCGCAGGATGCTGCTCGACGTCATCAAGCAGCGCAATATCGGCAACGTCATCACGCTCGCCGGCGACATCCACGGCTACTTCGTCTCCGATGTGAAGGACGATCCGCTCAATACGCAGTCGCAAACGCTGATGAGCGAGTTCGTGGTAACCTCCGTCACGTCGGAGAGCTACAACGCGGCGTTGTTCAACTCACTGCTGCCCGAGAATCCACACATCAAGTTCGTTGACGATACGCGGCGCGGCTACATCCTATGCGACGTCGACAAGAATGTCTGGCGCAGTAACCTGCGTGTCGCCGACAACGTGCGTCTGCGTAACGCCAGTTACACGACCTATAAATCTTTCGTCGTCGAAAACGGCAAGCCTGGGCCGGTGCCGGCCTAAAGCGTTCCGTACCTATGCGTCTTCCGCTGTGGCCGATTTCACACGGCCATAGGCTAAGTTATGCCGGTGCGAAGTTGCCGCACAACTGCAACACAGCTATCTCCGGACCGTAACACTGCTTTGCTACTCATGCCCTTGCGCCGCGTTGGGCCGGCGCCGCGATTGGGGTGAGCGAGCGGGGACTTCTCGAAGTCTGGTTCGTGGGCGGCGGCTTTCAATGGCCGCTTTTCATCCTGCGCGTTTCTCTGAGCAGGAGATTGCAATGCGTTTGCGCACAAAGCTGTCACTAAGTGCAAGTTGGATTGTGGCTGCGGTAACGGTGCCGATGGCGGCTTGGGCGCAGTCCACCGGTACGCTGCAGATTGAAGAAATCATTGTCGCTGCGCGGCAGATCGATCTCGGCGGCGTCATGACGGCCGAGCGCGAGCCCAAATCGCGGGCCGCGATGACCGCGGAACTGCTTTCCCGCCAGGCGCCCGGACAATCGATTCTGGACTCCATTAACCTGCTGCCGGCTGTCAATTTCACCAACAACGACGCCTACGGGTCTTCCGGCGGCGATCTCACCCTGCGTGGCTTCGATAGCCAGCGCGTAGCTCTCCTGCAGGACGGTGTGCCGCTGAACGACAGCGGCAACTACGCCATCTATCCGAACCAGCAGCTCGAATCCGACTTGATCGAGAAAGTCATGGTGAATCTCGGCACCACTGACGTTGATAGCCCGACGGCCGCCGCCGCCGGCGGCACCATCAACTACATCACGCGCCACGCCTCCGACACATTCGGCATTCGCGGTGAAGTCGGCTTCGGCAGCAACAATATGTATCGCTACTACGGGACGCTCGAGCTGGGCCAGTTCACTCCGTTCGGCACAAAAGGTTGGGTATCGGTACTCAAAACCGGCAACGACGCTTTCCAGCCGAAGGGTATGGCGATCAAGCCGGCCGGCAAGATCAGGAAGACCCAGTTCAACGCCCGCATCGACCAGGATTTCGACTTCGGGTTCATCAGCGTGATCGGAAACTGGAACTCCAACCGCAACGCCTTCCTCGGCCGCGCTACCCTCGCTCAGTTCAAAGCCAACACCATTCCGACGGTCACGGAGCAGGGGGCTTCGGAGAGCATAAACCCGTCGGACACGGGCAACGTCCGCGTCTTGTCGAGCTGGGACATCACCGACGAGATCACACTAACCGTGGACCCGAACTTCCAGTTCGTGATGGCGAACGGCGGCGGCGCCGCCAACTGGGCCGAAACGGACTTCCAGCTTCGCGGCAACTCCGGCGCGCCGGGCCTAGATCTCAATCATGACGGCGATCTCGGCGATACGGTCCGCCTGTACCGTCCTAACAACACCAACACGCACCGCCTCGGCGCCACATCGTCGCTGATCTGGAAGCTCTCGGACACGCAAAGCGTCCGCGCCGCCTACACCTATGACCGCGCCCGTCACCGCCAGACCGGCGACGTCGGCTTCATCTTGGCTGACGGCAGCTTCGACCCGGAAAGCCCGTTTGCCGGTAAATCGGTTTACGGCGCTACCCCGATCCGTCTCCCCGACGGCACCCTTCTGCAGCGCCGCAACCGCTTCTCGATCGCTCTGTTGAACCAGTTCGCGGCCGAGTATCGCGGCCGCTTCATGGACGAAAAGCTGCTGCTGAACCTCGGCGTACGCGCGCCGTTCTTCACCCGTCACCTGAACAACTACTGCTACCAGCAAAACACCTTCAATGCTTACTGCACCACGCAGACGGGCACGCCTGTCGCCGGCACAAATGACGGTACCGGCCGGCCACTGGTAACTTTCCCGGCCGCCACCCTGAACACCAGTGCGGCCTTGCGTTACGGCCAGCCCCGCTCGTTCGACCGCAAGTATGACGAGGTGCTGCCCAATGTGAGCGTCAGTTACGACTTCACACCAGACCTGCAGGTCTTCGCCAGCTTCGCTCAGACGCTGTCGGCGCCGCGCACCGATGACCTCTATGACCAGGTGCTGATCGATCCGGGTCCGGAAAAGGCCTCGGCGTTCGACCTGGGCACCCGCTATCAGAGCGGCATGTTCATGGCTGCGGCTGCGGTGTTCTACAACTCGTTCAGCAACCGCATTGAACGCGTCCTGGACGAAGTCAACGGCATCGCTTTCTCAGCTAACGTCGGTGACGTGCGGTTGATGGGCATCGATGGTCAGGTCGGCTTCAAGCCGATCGAGACAGTGTCTTTCTATGCTTCGGCCTCCTACATCACGTCCGAGATCCAGGAGGACATCCCGAATACCGTCGTTGGCGCTGCGCTACCCACTAAGGGAAAGTCTCTTTATGAAACGCCGGAATTCCAAGCCAGCCTGCGCGCCCAGTGGGATCCCGTCGAATACGTCAGCCTCGGTCTGCAAGGCAAGTACGTCGGCAGCCGTTGGACGAACTTGGTCAACACCGAGAAATTCCCCAGCTACTCTCTGTGGGACTTCGACGTGCGCTTCAAGCTCGACTCCCTCGGCTTGGAGAATACTTATATCCAGGGCAACATCCGCAACCTCTTCGACCAGAACTACCTCGCCGACATGACGCCGAACTTGGTGGGCACCGCTCTGGGCCAGCCTGGCTACCGCCGCACGTTCATCGCGACGCTGCACGCCGAGTTCTAGTCCTCCTACTCCTCTGCCCTTGCCCGGCCCCGCCAAAAGCGGAGCCGGGCTCTTTTTTTGTGGACTGCGAAACGAAGAGGGTGTCGCATCGTCGGCGATGAAGTCACGACGATCCGTGGCCGATGCGTTGGAGAAAGAGGCGCCCGCGCTCATCGCGCTGCTCGCGCGCGAAGCGGGGCGTACGTTAAGCGACGGGAGTGCCGAAGCGCGCGAAGCCGTCGGCTTCTGCCGCTACTATGCGACCCTAGCCGAACAACACTTCGCGGCGCCGGACGTGCTTGCAGGCCCGGTTGGCGAAAACAATACGATCGTCTTGCATGGACGCGGTGTCTCTGCCTGCATCAGCCCATGGAACTTCCCGCTTTCCATCTTCACCGGCCAGATCGCCGCGGCCCTGGCAGCCGGCAATGCCGTTGTTGCGAAGCCCGCAGAGCCGACGCCGCTGATTGCTACAAATGCCGTGAGGCTTTTTCACCAAGCGGGGCTCGACCCTGATCTTCTGGCGCTGACGCCGGGGGACGGCGGGGTTGTCGGTGCGGGACTGGTCGCTCATGAGTTGCTTGCAGGTGTTGCCTTCACCGGCGGCACCGAGACGGCCTGGGCCATCAACCGCGCGCTCGCGGCGCGCAAGGGCCCCATCGTGCCGTTCGTTGCCGAGACAGGCGGCCTCAACGCTATGTTCGTAGATACCACGGCGCTGCGCGAGCGGGTGCTCGACGACGTCCTGCTGAGCGCCTTCGGTTCGGCGGGTCAGCGCTGCTCGGCCTTGCGCATTCTGGCGTTGCCTGAAGATACCGCCGACATGCTCATCGAAGGTCTCTGCGGGGCCATGGACGCACTTGTGATCGGCGATCCGGCCGATCCTTCCACCGATGTCGGCCCCATCATCGATGTGCCCGCTCTCGCCGCCCTGCAAAAGCATCTCCTGTGTCTCGAGCGCGAAGCCAAGAGTCTGCACGCGCTGCCCAGCCCACCTGGCGGTGTGTTCTTTGGGCCCGAGTTGGCGGAAATCCCGTCCATCACCTTCCTCGACCGCGAGGTGTTCGGACCGATCCTGCACGTGGTGCGCTGTGCGCCGGCCGATCTGCCAAAAGCCGCACAGGACGTGGCATCGCTGCGCTACGGCCTGACTCTCGGTGTGCACAGCCGCATCGAAGCTTTCGCAGATCAAATCACGCGCTACATTCCCGCGGGCAACACTTATGTCAACCGCTCGATCATCGGTGCGGTGGTCGGCGTACAGCCCTTCGGCGGTGAGGGCTTGTCTGGCACCGGACCTACGGCTGTCGGTCCGCAGGCGCTCACGCGCTATGCCGTGGAGCGCGTGATCAGCGTCAACACCACTGCCCAAGGCGGCGATCCTGCGCTGCTCAATCTCTAACCTTTGACCTTCAGCGGCAGGCCGGCCACGACCATCACAACTTCGCGCGTAGGCGCTTTTGCCAGCCCGCGCGCCGCCCAGCACTAAAGTGAGCATCCTTCCTCCGAATTGACCTGCCGCAAAGCGGCATATAATATCCGAGCCGCGACAGGTTCCTCAGATTGAGGATCAAAAGGGAACTCAGGTGTAACGCCTGGGCTGCCCCCGCAACTGTAAGCGGTTAGTCCGCGCATCACAGAGCCACTGGGCCTTAAGCCCGGGAAGGCGATGCGCAATGGACGCAAACCCGCGAGCCAGGAGACCTGCCTGTCGCCGCTGTCCTTCGTCCGGCCGGGGTGCGCCGCGCGAACGGGTCTAAACCCCGAGAGACGGCACGTGAGAAAACCGCGTATGCGCGGGACGTGGTCGTTGAGGTCAACCCCTTTCGCCCCGTCCGGTTCATGCGCTCCGTCGTCAACACTGGGGTGATCTATGAAACGTTCGCTGATTTCTACCGCAAGTCTTTTTGCCGTTCTGTCCGCCTCGTCCGCCTTCGCGGGCGAACAGCAGCTTGCGGAAGCCGACATTCTCGGCTCGACCAACGTCGAGGAACTTGTCGTCTCTGCCACGCGCACGCCGCAACCGCTCTATAAAATCGGCTCGTCGGTCACGGTGCTGACGCGCGATGCCATTCAGAATAGCCAGACCGTCGCCGTCTCCGACCTTTTGTCGCAGCTCCCGGGCGTCAGTTTCAGCCGCAACGGTGCCATCGGCGGCACCACGGCGCTGCGCATCCGCGGCGCCGAAGCCGATCACACCATCGTCATCATCGACGGCGTGAAGCTCAACGATCCGTCGTCCACCGGTGGCGGCTATAACTTCGGGAACCTCCTGACCGGCGACATCGAGCGCATCGAGGTCCTGCGCGGCGCACAATCCACGCTGTGGGGCAGCCAAGCCATCGGCGGAGTCGTCAACATTGTCACCGTCTCGCCGACCGCATCCTTCGAGGCCGACGCGGAGGTCGAGGGTGGCTCGCGCAATACGGCTTCGGGCACACTTGCCGCGGGCGGGGCGTCGGACCGCGTCGTCTGGCGCATCGCCGGCAGCCGCTATGTCACCGACGGCCACTCGTCCTTCGTGAGCGGCCGCGAAGACGACGGCTATCAAAACAACGGCCTGACCGGCCGCCTGCGCTACGCCGCGACCGAGCAGTTGTCCTTTGATCTGCGCGGTTTTTTCTCGAAAGCTCACAACCAGTTCGACGGCTTCCCCGCGCCGGCCTTTGCCTTCGCCGACACCGCCGAGTTCGGCAAGGTGAAGGAGTTTCTGGGCTACGCCGGCGCGAACCTCGAACTCCTGGATGGCCGTTTCAAGAACCGCGTCGCTTACGCTTTTACCGATACCGATCGCGACAACTTCAATCCCGATCAGGCCGTGACCAAAGTCACCTTTGATGCGCAAGGGCGCAACAAGCGCTTTGAGTACCAGGGCACCTACGCCCTCGTCGAAGGGTGGGACGCTGTGTTCGGCGCCGAGCATGAGAAGTCGAGCTTCCGCACGGCTTCGCCCTCGGCTTTCACGCCCAATCCGACGCCCGCTGTCGCCAGCGCCAACATCACCAGCCTCTACGCCCAGTTCCAGGCGGAAGTTGTGGAGGATCTGACCCTCACGGGCGGCCTGCGTTACGACGACCACAGCACCTTTGACAGCGCGGTCCTCGGTCAGGCCACGGCAGCCTGGTCGCTCAATGATGGCGGCACCATTCTGCGTGCAAGCTTTGGCCAGGGCCTCAAGGCGCCGACGCTGTATCAGCTCTACAGCATTTACGGAAATACCGCCCTCAACCCGGAGGTAGCCGACAGCTGGGACGCCGGCGTCGAGCAGCATCTGCTCGACAACGCCGTCACGCTCTCGGCGACCGGTTTCTACCGCAAGACCCTCAACCAGATCGACTTTGTGTCCTGCCCCAGTGCCAATCCGTTCTGCAAAGTCGGCGTCGCGGGCGTTTACGACAACGTCGCGCGCAGCAGGGCCAAGGGCGTCGAGCTTGCGGCCTCGGCGGAAGTCGGTGCGCTCACCGTGCAGGGCAACTACACGCTGACCGATACCCAGAATACCTCACGCGGGAACGCCAATCGCGGCAAGGACTTGCAGCGCCGTCCCAAGCATGCCGCCAACTTGTCGGCGACTTATAATTGGCCTTTCGATGTTTCAACCGGCGTTACGGTCAAGTACGTTGGCGATGCCTTCGACAACGCCGCCAACAGCTTCGTTCTGCAGGACTACACCCTGGTCGATCTGCGCGCCGGATGGCAGATCAACGAAACGGTAGAGGTCTATGGTCGTATCGAAAATCTCTTCAACGAGGTCTACGCCACGACCCGCAACTACGGCACCGCGCGCCGCGGCGTCTTCGCCGGTGTTCGTGCGTCGTTCTGACCCCGTGCGCGCTGAGGGTAGCTTACCGGCCACCCTCATGCGCCATGGCGGGCGCCTCGCTGATGCGCGCGCGGCCTATCCGCATGCGCCGCTGCCTTGGCTCGATCTTTCGACGGGCGTGAACCCGTTTCCCTGGCGGCGCGCGGTATTCAGGAATGCCGACGCGACTCGGCTGCCCGATCCCGCCGACACCGCCGCACTGGAAGCCGCGGCGGCCGAGAATTTCGGCGCGCGTCCGGCGCAGGTCGTTGCGTTGCCCGGATCGGAACTGGGCATCCGTCTTCTGCCGCATATCCTCGGTGCACAACGTATCGGCATTGTTTCGCCCACCTACGGCAGTCATGCCGAAGCCTGGCAGGCCGCCGGCCGCGACGTGCGGGCGATCGACGCGCAGATCGAACCCTTCGCCCACGATGCCGTGGTGCTGGTCAATCCCAACAATCCCGATGGCCGCACGTTGACCGCATCGGAGATCGTGTTCCTCGCGGAACGCATGCAGGCCAGCGGCGGTTGGTTGATCGTCGATGAAGCTTCTGCCGATGCTACGCCCGATCTCAGCGTTGCGTTCAAGGCGGGCGGACGCCTGATCGTGCTGCGCTCCTTCGGCAAATTCTATGGGCTGGCGGGATTGCGTCTCGGTTTTGTTGTTTGCGATCCAGCGTTGGCCGACAAGGTTCGCACCCTCGTGGGTGACTGGCCGGTGAATGCCGCTGCAGTTGCGGCTGGCCGCGCCGCTTATGCCGATACCGCGTGGAAAATTCGTGTACACAAGCGGCTCGCTAGGGCTGCCAAGACACTCAGCTCGCTCCTCGAACACAACAGCTTCACCGTTATTGGCGGTACGTCGCTATTCCGCCTCGTCACACACACGCGCGCCGCGCGCTGTTTTGCAACGCGAGCTGAAGCGGGGTGCTGGTGCGCGCGTTCGAGAACGAACCCCAGTGGCTGCGGTTCGGCTTGCCGCCAGCCCCGGATTGGGCTCGGCTGGCGCGGTCCTTGGACAAGCACATCTGCATCACCGGCCGCGATGCGCGCCCCGAGCTCGTTGAGACTGCCGACCTGGGGACCGACATGACGATGGTCAAGCATCCGTTCCAGCGGGGAGTCGACTTTTGAACAAGCGCTCCTTCATCGCCGCGGCACTCGTCGCCTTCGCTTTCGCAGCGCCCGCCCGCGCCGAAGTGCGCCGGGTCGTCTCGCTTAATCCCTGCCTTGATGTCATCCTCGTCAATGTCGCCGACCGCGAACAGATCGCCGCCCTTAGCCACTTCTCGCGCGACACCAGTTCCTCGACTATTGCCGAGCTCTCGAAATCCTTCCCCATCACCTACGAGTCCGCCGAGGAGGTTCTATCCTTCGCGCCGGACCTGGTGCTTACCAGCCGGCACTCGTCGCTGGGCACGCGCAATGCCCTGCGGCGTGTCGAGATCAAGACCGAGTTGTTCAGCGAGCCCAAGAGCATCGAGGAAAGCCTTGCCCACGTGCGCCGCATTGCTGAACTGGTCGGGCACGCCGAGCGCGGCGAGGAACTGATCACCCGCATACAAATCGCACTGAAAGACGCCGCACCGGCGCCGACCGCCGCGCCGGTGCCTGCGTTGATCTATCAGCGCAATGGCTTTTCCACCGGCGGCGGCACGTTGGTGGATGAAATGCTGCACACCGCCGGCTTCGACAATGTGGCCAGCCGGTATGGCCTTTCGGGTTGGGGTAACATCTCGCTCGAACTGGTGGTCGCCAATCCGCCGCGCATAATCCTAGCGGGTGAGGATGTGCCCGGCATGCCTACCTGGGCGGATCGCGTCCTGCGCCACCCGGCGCTGCGCAATATCGAAGGGCGCATGAAGCGCTTCACCTTTCCCGACCGCCTCATCTACTGCGGCGGCCCGGTGCTGATAGAGGCGGCGAGAGCGCTGGTCGCCGCGCGCCGGCAGGCGGAGGAGATGACTCCATGACGGCCATATCGCGCGGCGCGCTGTTCGCAATCCTGCTGTTGGCCATGGCCGTTCTCGCCATCGCCAGTCTCAGCGCCGGTAAGATGTGGGTGCCGTGGAGCGCCTGGTTTGCCGCGGTGGATGATCCGCGCTGGACTATCGTCTTCGAGTTGCGCCTGCCACGTACGGTGCTGGCCATCGCCGTCGGCATGGCATTGGGTGCATCGGGCGCCGCACTGCAGGGCTACACCCGCAATCCCCTGGCCGATCCCGGAATCCTCGGTGTGTCATCCATGGCCGCTTTTGGCGCGGTCATGACGCTTTATCTCGGCATGTCCGTGACGTTCCCCTGGTTGCTGCCTGTAGGCGCGATGTTGGGCGCTTTCATCGGCGTCGGCACCTTGTTGCTGCTCTCGGGTTCCGCATCGAGCCTCCTCACTTTTGTGCTGGCGGGCATGGTTCTCAACACGCTATCCACCGCTGGCGTCGCGCTGGCGCTCAATCTCGCGCCCACGCCCTGGGCCGTGAACGAGATCGTCAATTGGCTGATGGGTTCGCTGGCCGACCGCAGCGTCGAAGAAGTGCGTATGGCGCTGCCATTCATCGCCGTGGGCTGCGCGATCCTGTTCACCATGCCACGCGCGCTCGATGCGCTGACCTTGGGCGAGGCCGGCGCGCGCTCCCTCGGCATCAGCATGGAGCGCACGCGGCTTTGGCTTGCGCTCGGTGTGTGCCTCGCCGCCGGCGCCAGCGTCGCGGTGACGGGCGTCATCGGCTTCGTCGGCTTGGTCACGCCGCATCTCCTGCGGCCACTTGTGGGATCGCGCCCGGGCGCGCTGCTGTTGCCAAGCGCCTTGGCAGGCGCGGTGATCGTGCTTGCCGCCGACATCATCGTACGACTCATGCCGTCAGCCGCCGAACTCAAGCTTGGCGTCGCCATGGCGGCGATTGGCGGACCGTTCTTCCTCATGCTGCTCATTAACCTGCGCCGGAAGGCGGCATGAGCAGCCTTACCGTTCGCGACGTCCATGTGCGGCTGGGCCACAAACAGGTGCTGGCGGGCGTCAGCGCGATGTTCGCGCCGGGCCAGATCACCTGCGTCGTCGGCCCCAATGGTGCGGGTAAGTCGACGCTGCTGACGCTGCTCGCCGGCTTGCGCAAGCCCGACAGCGGCGAGGTGCGGGTCGACGATGCGCATATCGGCGCCTTGCCGCCGCGCATCCGCGCGCAGCGTATTGGCTATTTGCCTCAAATCCCTGAAGTCGCCTGGGCCATCGACGTGCGTACGTTAGTGGGTCTTGGGCGGACACCCTATATCGGTGCCCGCGGGCTCACCGCCGCGGACGACGCGATTGTTGACCGCGCCATGGAGAACGCCGGGATTGCCGCCATGGCGAACCGCGACGTCACCTCGCTTTCAGGCGGCGAACGCGCGCGGGCTCTCATCGGCCGCGCTTTGGCGGGCGAGCCTGAATGGCTGCTGGCCGACGAGCCGCTCACGGGCCTTGATCCCGGCTATCAGCTCGAGGTCACGGCGCTCTTTCGCCGGATGGCGGGCAATGGATGCGGCGTGATCGTCACGCTCCACGACCTGCACATGGCGCTGCGCATGGCCGACCGCGTGATCGTGCTCGCTGAAGGCCGCGTGCTCGCCGATGACACGCCCATGCGCGCGCTCGCGCCCGCTATTCTTACGCAAGCCTACGGTGTCGAGACGCGTTTCTGGGACGGCGCCGCCGGTCCGGTGATCGAGATTGTCGGCGGACGTGGGTAGCCATGAGTCCCCCGTGGATCGCCCTGGGCGCATTGGTGTTGGAAGCGGTGGTCGGTTATCCAGCCGCTGTGCAGCGGTTCATCCCGCATCCCGTCACCTGGGCCGGGCGCGCCATCGCCGTACTTGAAGTGTCCTGGAACAACACGAAGATTGCCGAGGACCGCCGCAAACTGCGCGGCATTGTCGCGCTCATCCTCCTCGCCCTTGCGGCGGGTTTGTTGGGCGCGCTCCTGGAGAATCTCTTTGCGCCGGGCCTGTTTGATGCCATCGCGGTCATTGCTTTTGCGACGCTCGGTCTCGCGCAGCGTAGCCTGCACGATCACGTCGCCGCCGTTGCCGCGCCGCTCGAGAAAGGAAATCTCGAAGGCGCCCGTGTGGCCGTCGCCAGGATCGTTGGGCGTGACACCGGCCAGCTTGACGCCGATGGCCTCGCCGCGGCCGCACTGGAGAGCCTCGCCGATAGCTTCAACGACGGCGTTGTCGCGCCGGTCTTCTGGCTCCTCATCGGCGGGCTGCCGGGTCTCTTCATATATAAAGTGATCAACACCGCCGACAGCATGATCGGCCACATGGAGCCGCGCTGGCGCGCCTTCGGCTGGGCGGCGGCGCGGACGGATGATCTCATGAACCTCATTCCCGCCCGCATCGCCGGTGGATTGATCGCCCTTGCCGGCGGCGGCGGATGGCGCGTGATGTTCGCCGACGCTGCCAAACATGCCTCGCCCAACGCCGGATGGCCCGAAGCCGCCATGGCCGGCGCGCTCGGGGTCAGCCTCGGCGGTCCAACGGTCTATGACTCGGTCACGCACGACCGGCCGGTATTTGGCTCTGGAGCGCGGCCCCGGCCCGACGACCTACGTCGCGGTTTGCAGATATACATGCGCGCCTGCCTTTGGCTTTGGGGCCTGCCTGCGGTCGGAGGCTTCCTATGGCTGCGATAATGCTGCAGGGCTGCGGCTCCGATGTCGGCAAATCGGTGCTGGTGGCGGGGCTCTGCAGGCTGTTCACCAATCGCGGACTCAAAGTGCGGCCTTTCAAGCCGCAGAACATGTCGAACAATGCTGCTGTCACCGCCGACGGCGGCGAGATTGGCCGCGCGCAGGCGTTGCAGGCCATCGCGTGCCGCACGCCGCCGACGGTCGACATGAATCCGGTCCTGCTCAAGCCGCAGTCTGATGTGGGCGCGCAAGTCATCGTGCGCGGTAAGATCGCCGGCACCTGGAAGGCGCGGACCTATCAGGAGCGCAAGGCCGAGATGCTGGGCATCGTGCTCGAGTCCTACAACCGCCTCGCCGCGGAAAGCGATCTCGTCGTCGTTGAGGGCGCCGGCAGTCCCGCCGAGCTCAACCTGCGGGCCGGCGATATCGCCAACATGGGCTTCGCGCGTGCTGCCAATGTGCCGGTGGTCCTCATCGGCGATATTGATCGGGGCCACGTCATTGCTGCTTTGGTTGGCGCTCACACCGTGCTGGATCCCGAGGATCGCGCCATGATCCAGGGCTATATCATCAACAAATTCCGCGGGGACCCGACGCTGTTCACGGACGGCCGCGTCGAGATCGTGCGCCGCACCGGTTGGCCCGATCTCGGTTTGGTGCCATGGCTGGCTGCCGTGCGCAGGCTCCCCGCTGAAGACGCCGTTGTGCTCGATCCTGCGCGCGCCAAGACTGGTGCTGGCGTAAAAATTGTCGCGCCGATGTTCTCGCGTATCGCCAATTTCGACGACTTCGATCCGCTGCAGAGCGAGCCCGCCGTCACCTTCAGCTTTATTCCGCCGGGCACGCCTTTGCCCGGTGACGCCGATCTCGTCATTCTCCCCGGCACCAAAGCGACGCTCGCCGATCTCAAGTTCTTGCGCGCCCAGGGCTGGGACATCGATCTCGCCGCCCATGCGCGCCGCGGCGGTCATGTGCTCGGCATCTGCGGCGGCTTTCAGATGCTGGGCAAGACCGTGTCCGATCCCGGCGGTATCGAAGGCCCTCCGGAAACCGCGCCCGGCCTGGGATTGCTCGACGTTGCAACGGAACTGACGGGTGAGAAGATTCTACAGCCGGTAAAAGGTGAGCTTGTCGGTGGCGGTGCTTTCGACGGCTACGAGATGCATGTCGGACGCACCATCGGACCCGCCCTGGAGCGGCCCTTCCTGAGTATGGATGGAGCCCCCGACGGCGCGATGTCGGCGGACGGGCGCGTCATGGGCACCTACGTGCACGGTTTGTTTGCCTCTGGGGACGCGCGCGCCGCGCTTCTTGCGCGCTTCGGAGCAAGATCCGAAGGCGGCCATCACGCCGCTGTGGTCGATGCCTTGCTCGACGATATCGCCAAGGAGCTAGAGGGTGTGCTCGATATTCCGGCGCTCGCACGCATCGCGGGGCTCGCATGATAGCGCTGCCGCGTATCGCGCCCCAGGATAACGGCCTTGCCCCACGCTTGCGCGCGCGCCTTGACGGTCTGGCCAAGCCGCCCGGTTCCCTCGGCCGCCTCGAGGACCTCGCGGTGCGCATAGGCCTCACCCAAAACCGCATGAATGCTTCCGCTCACAGTGCTCTGTTGTTGGTGTTCGCCGGCGATCACGGACTTACCGCCAAGGGCGTCTCGGCCTATCCCGCCGCCGTCACAATCGCCATGGTGGAGACGTTCCTGGCGCATCCGCCGATAGGTCATGCGCTTGCCCGCCTTTCACGGACTTAGCAAAGCGCCCTGCAGGCGGGAACCAATTGCGGCTCGTGCCGACCGCAAATCCAGGGCCTGCTGCGCGCCGCGGCGCCCACCCCCGTGCATGCGTGACTTCATGCACACCGTCAAAAGTGATACACCCCTCCCATGGCTGACACGCTTCAAGGAAAACGCATTGCCCTGGCCGAGGCGCGCGAGCTCGACCTGCTTGCCGGCATGCTGGAGCGTGAGGGGGCAACTGTCGTGCGCTGCCCGCTTGTCGCCATCAAGGACGCGCCTGATGCCGCGCCTGTCGAAGCTTGGCTGCGCCGCGTCATTGCCGGCAAATGCGACGACGTCATTTTCTATACGGGCGAGGGTCTGCGCCGCCTGGTCGGTTTTGCCGAACGCGCCGTGCTCAAACCTGACTTCGTCACCGCGCTGGGGCGGGTCCGCAAGATCACGCGAGGGCCTAAACCTGTGAAAGCCTTGCGCGAACAGGGCCTCGAGCCCGACCTCACCGCCGCAGCGCCGACGACCGACGGTCTCATCGCGACATTGTCGCAGCAGAATATGAGCGGGCGCGCCGTCGGCCTGCAGATCTACGGGCAGGAGCCTAACGAAAGGCTGGTGTCCTATCTCAAGGGCGCGGGCGCGACGGTGGATATCGTCGCTCCCTATGTCTACGCCTCCGATACAGAGGATGCGCGTGTGCAGGAGCTCATTGCCGACATGGCGGCCGGCAAAATCGACACCATCGCCTTCACAAGCTCGCCACAGATCCGCCGGCTCGAAGAGGTGGCCGAGAAGGCCGGAACATCTACCGTGCTGGCTGAAGCCTACCGCCGCACACGCGTGGCCGCTGTCGGACCCATCGTCGCACAGGAACTGGCCGCGCGCGGCCACCATGCCGACGCCATGCCGGAGACCACCTTCACCATGAAACCTCTGGTGCGGGCCATCGGACGCATGTTCGCATGAAGATCATCGGCATCGTCGGCTAGAAGAACAACGGCGAGACCACGCTGATCGAAGGACTGGTAACGCACTTCACGGCAATGGGGTGGCGCGTCTCGACCATCAAGCACGCCCATCACGATTTCGACATCGATCATCCCGGCAAGGATAGCTACCGGCACCGTCACGCTGGCGCCGAACAGGTGATCGTTGCCTCCAAGGCCCGCAGGATGCCGGCCCGATTTCGGGCCTCGTCGCCGTTCGCGACCATGTCGCAACACAAGACGTCCCAAAAACCTGGCAGATACTTCCGGTCGATGTGCCGCTGCCCACCCCTGGGGCGCTCTGCCGCCTTTTGAAGAGTGGCGCGCGCGCTGCGCATTTCCAGGATCATACTTTTCCGCTGCTGTTACGCTTTGATGAACAGACCCTGCGCGGCAAGGTGCCGGGCGCTGACAACGCCACGTTCGTCGAGCTGGCCAACATAGCGAAGGTCGGCTGTCCGGTGTCGAAGGTCTTGAACGCCACGATCACGCTCGACGCCGCGCTCGGATAACGGCTAGGCGCGGTATGCTGGAATGCCATCCGCATCCTGAAGGGCGAGGGGACGACCAAGGCCATTCCGGTGTCGCGCTCACCAGCGCCCACCACCGCCGAAGACCGCGATGAAGCCTAGGGCCCCGCCTGCGATGCCTATAAGGCCAAGCCCATCGACACCGAGCGGCTGGTTGATCACGTCAAGGCGTTGCTGGGCTCCGCGGAATCTTCGCCGTGCCCATCTCCTGTCGCTAGCCCGACCAAAACTGCGCCGGATCAATGTTGCAATTAATAATCATTCTCACTATTGTGCTCTCCAGCGGGCAGATTCGCGGATTTAAAGGGATTTCCATGGAGCAGGACCTCTGGCGGCAGGACAGCGCGATGTGGCGTTCCGAGGAGACTTCGGACGACTCGGGGCTTCCCACGGTCCGGCTCCTCAGCGCCGCCGAGCAATTCGCGCTGTCGAATCTGCGCCTGTGGTGGAGCAGCATTGTGGGCGCTGGGCCGTGCCCGCGCGCATTGGTGCGCAATGGTTTCATCGCCGCCAATCTGGATGGCGCGGCGCACGAGAATTTCGAAGCCTTCATGCAAATGCTGGCGACGGCGGCTTGGCGTGCGCCGGCGATTTGCGCGGCGCACGAATCACATGTCGGCGACGACGAGATGCTCCTGCTGCGGGCCATAGCCCTTTGCCAGCAAGGACACAATGGTCATGCCATCATGGTGCTTAAACGTTTTTTGCCGGCCACGGCCTACCGCGTGAGCCTGAAGAGTCTCGTCGCCTTCGCCGGGGCGCTTTTCGATCGCGGCCTGCACTTGCCGATGCGCACCAGCGTTCCGCTTGCGTCGGCCCATACGGGGCCGCGCTATCTGCCTTGCTAGAGACTCTTTAACCCAACGGTAAGTTGCCGCTCCGCAGCGGGGCTCCTATCGTGGCGCCTCACACTAGGGAGGACGCCATGCGGAAGTTCCTGCTCGCACTTGTGATTTTGTCGACGCCGGCTTTGGCGTTGTCCGACAAGCCGTATCTTCCAGCGTCTTACAGTCCGATCGAGATTGTGCCGCCTCCGCCGGGCGAGGGCTCGGCCCAACAGCAGCGCGACCTCGCCGAAGTGCTTGATGTGCAGAAAACGCGCACCGACGCGCTCATCAAGCGCGCGGAGAGCGGCGGCAATTATCTCGCCATCGTCAATGCGCTCGGCGCGAATTTAAAGGCCGACAAAATCCCCGTCACCAATGCTTTCATCAGCAAGGTAACGCGCGAAACATCGGCACAAGTCGACTTCGTCAAGGATTGCTGGCAGCGCCAACGCCCCTTTGCCGTCAGCAAGGCGGTGCAACCTCCCGGCCAGCAAGCCGAAAACATGCGGGTGAAACCGGGCGCCAATATGCAAGCCGGTGAAAAGTCCCGTCCCATGCCGGCGATCTGCCCGGCCATGCGTCCCACCGAATACAGCTTCTCCTATCCGAGCGGCGGCGCGAGCGTGGGCATGACGGCGGCCATCCTCCTGGCCGCGATGGTGCCCGAAAAAACCGCCGAGATTCATACGCGCGGCCGGGAAGCGGGCGAAAACCGCGTCATCCTGGGTGTGCATTTCCCCTCTGATGTTGCGGAAGGGCGTCTGTCGGCCGCCGCCGCCATCGCCGTCATGACACAGAACCCCGCGTTCAACGCCGATCTTGCCGATGCCCGCAAGGAGCTGCGCGCCGCCCTCGGCTATGCCAACTGACTAGCGGATCCCCACGACGACGTGCGGCACGTAGGCTTCTTGGAGCATCCGTACTTCGTCGTCGGTGAGCGTGAGCGCCAACGCGGCCATGGCGTCTTCCAGATGCTGCGGCTTTGAGGCGCCGATGATGGGCGATGTCACCGCGGGGTTGCGGAGCACCCAAGCGAGTGCGATCTGCGCCCGTGGCACGCCGCGGGCTGCGGCAAGCAGGCCGACCTTCTCGGCAACCTTGGTGTCCGCTGCCTGCGCCGCGCCATAGAGGTTCTTGCCGACGGGATCGGTCTCCTGCCGCGTGCTGCCCTGTTCTGGTGGGCGGGTCAGCCGGCCGCGCGCGAGCGGGCTCCAGGGCAGGTAGGCCATGCCCTGGTCGGCGCAGAAGGGGATCATTTCGCGCTCTTCTTCGCGGTACATCAGGTTGTAGTGGTTCTGCATGCTGACAAAGGATGTCCATCCATGCCGGCGCGCCGTGAAGACGTATTTGGCGAACTGCCAGGTGCGCATGGTGCACGCGCCGATGTAGAGCGCCTTGCCCGCCTTCACCACGTCGTGCAGCGCTTCCATGGTCTCTTCGGCCGGCGTGATCGGATCCCAGCGGTGGATCTGGTAAAGATCGACGTAATCCACACCGAGGCGGCGCAGGCTGTTATCGATCTCGGTCATGATGGTCTTGCGCGAGAGCCCGGCCGCATTAGGCCCTGTGTGCATGGCATGGTGCACTTTAGTCGCGATGACGATCTCGTCGCGGCGCGCGAATTCCTTTAGCGTGCGGCCGAGAATTTCCTCAGACGAGCCTTCCGAATAGGTGTTGGCGGTATCGAAACAGTTGAAGCCGAGCTCGATGGCCTTGCGAATCAGCGGCCGGCTGTCCGCTTCCGTAAGAGTCCAGCGATTGAGGCCCTTCTCAGGCGCACCGAAGGTCATGCAACCCAGCGTCAGTTTCGAGATATCGAGCCCGGTGCGGCCCAGCTTCACGTACTCCATGACTTTCTCGACTCCCGTTGAGGCGCTAACACCGATATCCTAGAGTGAATCAAAGCAAAAAGGGGAGAGCTTCGCACATGATGATTCTTTATTACTTCTACCCGGCCTGTTCGTTGGCCGCGCACATTTGTCTCGAGGAATCCGGCCTGCCCTTCGAGGCGCGCGTGGTGGATCTCAAGGACCCCGCCAAGGAGGCCGAATACAAGAAGATCAATCCGCGCGGCCGCGTGCCGGTGCTGATCGCCAATGATGGCCGGGTGCTCAGCGAGAACGTCGCCATTATGACCTACGTCGCCGATCTCGCGCCTCAGGCTAAGCTGCTGCCGAGCGATCCCGAAGCGCGCGCGCAGTGCATGTCTTTCCTGCTCTGGGGCGCCAGCACCGCGCATATCAATTTCCGCATGTCGTTTCGTCCCTACCGTTTCAGCGCCGATCCCGCGACGCACGAGGCCATCGCAGCCGCGGGCCGCCAGAACTTCTGGGAGAACCTCGAGGACATCGACAAGCGCCTGGCGGGGCAGGATTGGATCATGGGCAAGGACTTCAGCGCGGCGGATGGTTATGCCTTGCGCTTCTACGACTGGGGCCGCATCGCCAAGCACCCGGTCGAGACCTTGAAAGCCTTCACCGCCCACAAGGACCGGTTGCTCGCCCGTCCCGCGGTGAAAAAGGTCCTTCAGCGGGAAGGCAGCCCACTGGTTGCCTGAACAGAGGTTGCTCAAATAAAAAAGCCCGGCGTGAGCCGGGCTTTTTCGTGAGCAGAAACTGGTGGGCCTATTAGGCCTTCAGGTTCGCAGCAGCATCCTTGCCACGCTCATTGACGATGTCGTAGCTGATGCTCTGACCTTCGGTGAGTGTCGAGAGGCCAGCGCGCTCCACGGCGCTGATGTGCACGAACACATCCTTGCCGCCGTTGCTGGGCTGAATGAAGCCGTAGCCCTTCTGCGCGTTGAACCACTTCACGGTGCCTTGAGCCATAGTTTTAGTCTCCTCTTCGAACGCATGTATTGCGTCGTGTCTGCTGCGCGACCATCGTGCAGCTCTTCGAAATCCATGCGTTGTCTTGAGAAGCCCCGACTTTTGATGGCCAGGGGGCGATAGCAAGGCAGGCGTAGAACTCGATAGGCCGGGAATATAGGGCAAATTCCTCTATTTTTCAATGCGTCGCCCAAAAATGGCGGGATTTGCCGGATTCCGGGTGGTCCGAGGGGGGCCTACCGGCGGGGACTCGGCACGCCCTTGGTCAGGAAGCGCTGCGTCTTATGCTTGGACCCGGTCCGCCGGCCTTCGCCGCCGGCATTGCCCGTGCCGGCCGGCTGCCAAGTAGGCACCAGTTGATGTTTGCCCGGACCGATCAGGTCGGCGCGGCCCATGGCCTTCAGCGCCTCGCGCAGCACCGGCCAGTTCTCCGCGTCGTGGTAGCGCAGGAACGCCTTGTGCAGGCGGCGCTGCTTGAGGCCCTTGATGGCGTCCACGTTCTCTGAGGTGCCCCGCTTGATCGGCTTCAGCGGGTTCTTACCCGAGTGGTACATGGCAGTCGCAAGCGCCATGGGCGAGGGCAGGAACGTCTGCACCTGATCGGCGCGGTACTTGTTCTTCTTCAGCCACAAAGCGAGGTTCATCATATCCTCGTCCGTCGTGCCCGGATGTGCGGCGATGAAATAGGGGATCAGGAAGTATTCCTTGCCCGCCTGCTTGGCAGCCGCATCGAACAGCTGCTTGAAGCGGTCGTAAGCGCCGATGCCGGGCTTCATCATCTTCGACAGCGGCCCGGCTTCTGTGTGCTCGGGTGCGATCTTCAGATAGCCGCCGACGTGATGGCTGACGAGTTCCTTGATGTAGGCCGGGCTTTTCACGGCGAGGTCATAACGCACGCCCGAGGCCACCATCACCTTCTTGATGCCCGGCAGCTCGCGCGCCTTGCGGTAGAGCTGGATCAGCGAGTCATGGCTGGTGTTGAGGTTCGGGCAGATCGACGGGTATACGCACGAGGGTTTGCGGCACAGGGACTCGGTCTCTTTGTCCTTGCAGGCGATGCGGTACATGTTGGCGGTGGGCCCGCCAATGTCCGAGATGATGCCGGTGAAGCCCTTGGTCTTGTCGCGCACGTCGCCGATCTCGCGCAGCACGGATTCCTCTGAGCGATTCTGGATGATGCGGCCCTCGTGCTCGGTGATCGAGCAGAAGGAGCAGCCGCCGAAGCAGCCGCGCATAATGGTCACCGAGAAGCGGATCATGTCCCAGGCGGGGATCTTCGCGTCGCCGTACGAAGGGTGCGGTGCGCGGGCGTAGGGCAGCTCATAAACGCTGTCCATTTCGGGCGTCGTTAACGGGATCGGCGGCGGGGTGACCCAGAGTTCGCGGTCGCCGTGCTTTTGCACCAGCGGGCGCGCGTTGCCGGGATTGCTCTCGCGGTGAAGTACGCGGCTCGCACGCGCGTAGGCTTCACGGTCCTGCTCGACCTGCTCGAAGGACGGCAGGCGCACGACGGTCATGGGACCGCTCTGGCGCGCGCCTTCGTCGGTGGACTCGATATCGTTCGCCGGAACTTCCGTCCAGCCTTCGGGCACGGCCGGCTTCAAGAGGGCGATGCCGCGGATGTCGTCGAGCTCCGACGGCTTAGCTCCCTTGGCGAGGCGGTGCGTTACTTCAACGACGGCGCGTTCGGCGTTGCCGTAAAGCAAAATGTCGCCCTTGGCGTCGGCGAGGATCGAACGGCGCACCTTGTCCGACCAATAGTCGTAGTGCGCGATGCGGCGCAGCGAACTCTCGATACCGCCGAGGACGATCGGCACATCTTTGAACGCCTCGCGGCAACGCTGGGCGTAGACGATGACGGAGCGGTCGGGACGTTTGCCGCCTTCGCCGCCCGGGGTGTAGCTGTCGTTGTGGCGCAGGCGGCGGTCGGACGTGTAGCGGTTTACCATCGAATCCATGTTGCCGCCGGTGATGCCGAAATAGAGCGTCGGCTTGCCGAGCGCGGCGAAGGCCTCGGCGCTCGTCCAATCGGGTTGCGCGATGATGCCGACACGGAAGCCCTGCGCTTCCAGCAGCCGGCCGATGATCGCCATGCCGAAGCTCGGATGATCGACATAGGCGTCGCCCGTCACGAGGATGATGTCGCAAGAATCCCAGCCCAGCGCGTCCATTTCGGCGCGCGACATGGGCAGGAACGGCGCGGTGCCAAAGCGCTCCGCCCAATACTTGCGGTAGGAAAATAGCGGCTTTGGCTGGGTGGTAACGGCGTTCATGGCCCCGTATGTGAGCCAGGGGGCGCGCGGCGTCAATGCCGCTCAGGCGAAGATGACGTAAATCAAAGGTTTAACGCGCTCTAACGGGCGAAAACCTGCTCGAAAAAGGCGCGCATCGCAGCCCAGGACTGCTGATCGGCTTCGGCTTGGTAGCGCAGCCCCGTTGCGATGGAGCCGTCGTTCTTCGGATTGGTAAAGCCGTGGACCGCGCCGGCATAGCTCACGACGCGGAAGTCGGCCCCGGCTTTTTTCATCTCGGTTTTGAAGTCTTCGACCTGTTGGTCGGGGATCATCGGATCGTCCGCGCCGGTGAGCACGAGGATTTTGGCCTTCATCGTGCCTGGTTCCGCTGGCGCAGAGGTTTCAAGGCCGCCGTGAAAGCTGACGACGCCCGAAAGGTCCGCGCCGTCGCGCGCCAGTTCCAGGACCGTCGTGCCGCCGAAACAGAAACCGATGCCGCCGAGGCGGCCTGCATCCACGCCGGGCTGGGCCGCGAGCGCCGTCAGCGCCGCACGTGCGCGCGTGCGAAGCTTTTGCGGCTGGGCGCGCAGGTCACCAATCGTGGTTCGGACGTCATCGAGTTTGGTGAGTTGCTTGCGCTCGCCGAACATGTCGGCGGCGAAGGCGACGTAGCCGAGTTCGGCGAGCATTTTGGTGCGCGCGATAACGTGTTCGCCTAGGCCCCAGCCTTCGTGTGCGACGAGGATGCCCGGACGCTTGCCGGCGAGGCCCTCGTCGTGCGCCGCAAAGCCGCGCATTTCGAGTGGGCCGTCCTTATAGATGACGTCTTCCGTATTCATGCTGTACCCCATAACGCACGCATAGCGTGAAAGGCACGTTGTTTACAAAAAATAACTAGCCTAAAGCCGGCACAGGCACTGATGCGGGCGCTGCCGTGAATTGCGCCCACAGCGCGGCGTGATTTTCCTCTGCCTGTTTGAGCGCGCGCGCCTTGATGTGACCATAGCCGCGCACCGACAAGGGCAGCCCGGCGATCTCTACGGCGGTCGCGTGATTTTGCGGCGAGAGCTGCGCCAGCATTTCATCGACGCGCGCAAGGTAGTCGTCGCGCAGCTTGTGCTCGCGCTGACGCAGGCTGTCGAGGTTGAAAGGATCGAAGGCGGTCTCGCGCAGGAACTTGAGGCGCGCGAGGCCTTTCAGCACCGGCGTCAACCAGCCCCCGAAGGTCATCTTCTCGGGTTTGCCGGTGAGATCGTTGCGCGACGCCAGCCACGCGGGCGCCAGGTGATAGGAAATCTTCACGTCGCCCGAGAAGTTCTCATCGATCTGCCGGCGGAACTCCGGCAGCGTCAGGAGGCGCGCGACCTCGTATTCGTCCTTGATCGCCATCACCGCAAAGGCGGCGCGGGCCACGGTTGCGCTGAGCTGCTGTGATCCCGGCGCTGCCTTCTGTTCGGCATGTCGTACCTTCGTCAAGACATCGGAATAACGCGTCGCGTAGCCGGCATTCCAATAAGCTTCGAGAAAGCGCGTGTTGGTGGCGATGGTGGTGTCCAGGTCGGTGGACGGCAGCGGTGCGATTCCGCGCTGGAAGCTGTTGCACATCGACGCAAAGCGCTCGGGCGAGACGGCGCACATGCGCCCCAGCAGCAGCGCCTTGAGATTGGCTCCGACGGCGGTGCCGTTGAGCTCGATGGCGCGCGTGATCGATGCAAGGCCGAGCGGCAGCCAGCCTTTCTGCAGCGCATAGCCCAGCATGATCGCATTGCCGTAGACTTCGCTGCCCATCAGCTTCTCGGCCAGCACGCTGACGTCGATCTCCTCGGTCAGACGCGCATCCTTGCGGATATCGGCCGCGAGACCCGCTTGGTCATAGGTCGTATCGCTATCGCTGAGGAAGCGGCTGGTGGGCGTAAGGTTGCGGTTGATCAGTGCCGCTGTGCGGTCCTGGGCCATGCGTTCGCGCATCTGTGGCCGCGCAGCGACAATCACATCATACGCCAGATGCAAATCGGCTTCGGCGATGGGCACGGCTGATGTCACAAGTCCCTCGCGCGCTTCGGCGATGCGCACGTGCGACACCACGCCGCCGCCCTTCTGCGAAAGCCCCGGCTGGTTGAGGGTGCGCACGGCGAGGCCTTCGATGTGCGCCGCCATGGCCAGGACGCCGGCGAGCGTTGTGACGCCGAGCCCGCCGATGCCGGAGATCAGGATGTTGTGCGCACGCGTCAGCGGCGCGCGCGCTGGCGGGGCAATGGGCGTCGCCAGCACGTCATCGATGGCCATGCTGCGGCGCTTGCCGCCCTTGACCGAAACGAAGCTCGGGCAAAAGCCGTCCATGCAGGAAAAATCTTTATTGCAGGTCGATTGGTTGATGCGCCGCTTGCGGCCGAAACCGGTCTCGACGGGCTCCACAGACAGGCAGCTTGACGTGACAGTGCAGTCGCCGCAGCCCTCGCACACCAACTCATTAATGAACGGCCGCGCTTCGGGCTCCGCCATCGCTCCGCGTTTGCGCAGGCGGCGCTTTTCGGTCGCACACATCTGTTCGAAGATGATGGCGGTAACGCCCTTCACCTCGCGGAAGGCGCGTTCCATGGCCTCCAGCTCATCGCGTGCGTGCACGGTGGCGCCGGCCGCCAGCGCGCCGATATCGTAGCTGCTCGGCTCCTCGGCGACGATGGCGATGCGCTGCACGCCCTCCGCGGCAAGCTGGTGCGTCATGGTGGGCAGATCGAGCGCGCCGTCCATGCCTTGGCCGCCGGTCATGGCCACCGCGCCGTTGTAGAGAATCTTGTAGGTGATGTTTGTGTTCGCCGCGATGGCTTGGCGAATGGCGAGGATGCCAGAATGCACGTAGGTGCCGTCGCCGATGTTGGCGAACATATGCGGCGTCGAGGTGAACGGCGCCTGGCCAACCCACTGCACGCCTTCGCCGCCCATCTGGCTGAAGAAGTCAGTCTCCGGATGCGGGCCGAAGCGCACGAGGTAGTGGCAGCCGATACCGGCCAGCGCCGCGCTGCCGGCCGTCACTTTGGTCGAGCGGTTGTGCGGACAGCCCGAGCAGAAGAAGGGATCGCGGGCCTCGCGCGCGCGTTCGGTCGTGGCCTCGCGCAGTTTGTGCTTGGCGTCGGCGAAACAGACCACGTTCTCGGGCATGTGGCCGAGCACCGCACGCACGATGTGCGCCGCGGTCACGACAGCCGTCTCCGGTAGGAGCGCTTTACCTTCAGCATCGCGTTTGCCAACGACAGACGGGCGTACCGGCAAGTCGTACAGCGCCTCTCTCACCAGTCCCTCGAGCAGCGGGCGTTTGTCTTCAACGACAATGATTTCCTCGAGGCCCGCCGCGAAATCGCGCACGACCTCGCGGTCGAGCGGCCATGGCATGCCGATCTTCAGGATCGAAAAACCCAGTTCGGCGGCTTGTGCATGGTCAAGTCCGAGATCTTTCAGTGCCTGGAGCACTTCGCCGACGGCGCGTCCTGTGGTGATGATGCCGAGCCGTCGTGCGGGTCCATCGACAATGCGTGTGTTGAGGTTCGCGGCGCGCGCGAATTCAATCGCCGCCGGATGCTTTTGGCCGCGCAGCCGCGCCTCCTGTGCCAGCGCCGTGTCGCCGTGTCGCAGCGACAATGCGGCGTCGGCGCGCGTTGGAAGGTGGTTGTAGCGTTCCGTACCGACGTCAATGACGGCGTGACTTTCCATGTTGTCGGATGTGGCCATCACCGCGACCCAGCAGCCGCAGTAGCGTGACAAGGCGAAGCCGGCGATGCCGTAGTCCAAACATTCCTGAACGTCGCTGGGATTGAGGATCGGCACCTCGACGTGCATCAGCGCGTATTCGCTTTGGCTGGGCAAGGTCGATGATTTGCATTCGGGGTCGTCGCCCACCAGCATGATCACGCCGCCCTTGTGCCAAGTGCCGGCGAAGTTGGCGTGGCGAATGGGATCGAGGGCACGATCAACGCCGGGCGCCTTGCCGTACCAGATGCCGAAGACGCCGTCGTAGTTCGCGCCCGGCATCAGCGTGACTTGCTGTGTGCCCCACAGCGCGGTGGCGGCCATCTCTTCGTTGATGGACGGTTGAATGACGATATGTGCCTGGTCCATGGCCGCGCCGGCGGCGAGCAAGTCCATGTCGTAGCGCCCGAGCGGTGAGCCGCGATAACCGGCGACGAAGCCGGCGGTGTTCAGGCCGCGCGCGACATCGAGCCGCGCTTGCTCCAGCGGAAGGCGAACAAGGGCCTGCAGGCCGGTGGCGAGCACCTGGCCGGTGGTTGCGGTGTAATAGTGATCGAGTGTGATATCCCGCATGGCCCCGAGTATAGGTCGAGGTTTGGCCTTAAGCTACGTGGGGACACTTCGTATGGTTCGCCGGACACAACCGTGTACCGCTCGCGGTGCAGGGTGTGCGCTTATCGCGCAGGCGCTCCGTGAAGCCCGCCAGCGCTGTGATGAAGGTCGGGTTTGTGCGCACGGCCGGAAGGCGCGCGAAATGCGGAACGCCTGACTCTTTGGCGAGGTCGCGCATGGTTTCATCCAACTCCACCAGCGTCTCGACGTGCTCCGAAACAAAGGCAATCGGCACGATGATGATCGGCACTTTGTCGGCGCCGGCGCGGCGGATCTCCGCTTCCACCGGCGGCCCCAACCACGGCACCGGCGTCACGCGGCTTTGATAGCAGATCGTCCAATCGAGATCGGCGATGCCAAGTTTTGCCACTACCGCCTTGGTGGATTCATGTACCTGCCATTCGTAGGGATCGCCGCCCTCAATGGTTTTCATGGGCAATCCATGGGCCGAGAACAGCACGCGCGGCCTTCCGTGCGCACGTGACGCTTCATAAACGCCGCCCAACTGTGCTGCGATGGAATCGACGAAACCGGGATCGGTCGGATAGCAGCACAAGGTCTCAAGCGGGGTCGTCAGATTCTGGCGCTTGGCTTCCTGCTCCAGCGCGGCCAGCGTCGTGCCGGTGGTGGTGGTTGAATACTGCGGATACAGCGGCAGCACGACGATGCGTGTCGGTGCGTAGGCTTTCAGTTGCTGCACGACCTCGCGCGCCATGGGGTGCCAATAGCGCATCAATACAAAGGTGCGCACATCCTTCGCCAGCGGCTTCGCCGCTTCTTCCAATGCTCTGGCTTGCGCCTGCGTTTCCGCCAGCAATACGGACTTGCCGCCGATACGGTTGTAGTAGCCGCGCGATTTGCTCGCTCGCAACGTCGAGATGGTTGTCGCGAACAGCCAGCGTAGCGGCTGGGGCAGGGGAATGATGTAGGGGTCGTTGAACAGGTTGAACAGGAACGGCCGCACGGCCGCAGGCCCGTCGGGACCGCCCAAGTTAAAAACCACGATGGCCAAACGTTCTGTCAAAGGCTCGCCTTTCAAAGGATGCGCGGGGTATGCCATAGCCCCATATACGGGGGAAAGCCGCAAATTTTCGAGAGCCCTGCCTGCTGTGACATGGCCGTGACATTCATTAATGGCGGCTATGTTATCGAGCGGCCATGAACCGATTCGCTCTCATAGGCGCATCTTATAAGACCGCAGGCGTCGAGCGCCTGGGCCAGTTGGCGCTGCCCAAGGACAAGATCGCTGAGCGTCTGCCCGGGCTCGCCGCCAAGATCGGCGCCCGGGAGCTTGCCTATATCGGTACCTGCAACCGTGTCGAGTTCGTACTGGCCGGCGAGACGCCGCTCGCCGTGCAGACCTGCCGCGACAGGCTTGGTCAGCTTCTCGGCGTAGCGCCGCTTGCGGAAACCGAAACACGACGCATCTTCCGTGCCTGGACCGACGAGGGCGCGGTCGAGCACCTGTTCCTTGTCGCCTCGGGTCTCGACTCAGCCCAGGCGGGGGAGCGCGAGATTTACGCCCAAGTGCGCGGCGCCTGGACCACGGCACGCGCCGCCGGCACCTGCGGCCCGCAACTCGACTATATCTTCGGCGAAGCCCTGCGCGCGGCCCAGGACGTGCACCAGCAGGCGGCCCGGCCGAGCAATGCGGACAGCCTGGCCAACTACGCCGTCAAACGCGCCGAAGAACATATGACGGGCCGCGGGGCGCCGCATGTCGCTCTCGTCGGCGTATCGCCGATGACGCGTCACTGCGCGCGCGCTTTTGCCGCCAAGGGCCAGCCCATCACCATTGTCAACCGTACCCTGGAGTCCGCGCAGGAGTTTGCGGTCGAAGTGCGCGCCAAGGCGCTGGCGCTCGATGCCTTCCGCGCCGATCCGCGCGGCTTCGACGTCATCATCACCGCCGTCGGCGGGGCCGAACCGGTGCTGGACAAGGCCCTGCTGCAAAAGCTCGCGGCCATGGGCCACGACCCCTTGCTCATCGACCTTGGCGTGCCGCCGAACATCGATCCCGAGGCAGCGGATAAGGTTGGCTTGCACCGCGTCGGTATGGATGAAGTGATCGCCGACGCTTCCTCGGGCCGGGCCGCCAAGCTCGGTGAACTGGCTTCCGCGCGCGTGCTGATCGATGAGCACCTCGAACGCCTGCGCAGCGAATATGCCATCCGCGAGGCCGCGCCATTGCTGCAGCGCCTTAGCACCCAGTACCAGAACGCCGCCGCTGAGAGTCTGCGCCGCCTGCCCCGTAACGGCAGTGACGAAGAAGCGCTGCGCCTGTGGGCCGAGAGCTTCGCGCGCCGTATGGCGCACGCGCCGATGAAGGGTCTGCGCGCGCTCGCCGCCGAAGCAGGGCCGGAAGCCGTGCGCGCTTACATGAAAGGCGTCGAAGAGGCGCTGAAGGATATTCCAAAGGAGAAGAGCTCGTGAGCAAAGAGACCAACGCCGAACTGTATGAACGCGCGCGCAGAGTGATTCCGGGCGGCGTTAATTCGCCGGTGCGCGCCTTCGGCGCCGTCGGCGGTGCGCCGCGATTCTTCAATCGCGGCGAGGGCGCCTATGTGGTCGACGAAGAGGGCAAGCGTTACCTCGACTTCATGCAGTCCTGGGGCCCCTTGATGCTCGGCCACTGCCATCCGGAAGTGATCGAAGTCATCCAGAACAAAGCCGCGCTGGGCACGACCTTCGGCGCGCCCTGTCGCGTCGAGATCGAGCTCGCCGAAGCCGTGATTGCCTCTTATCCCGGGCTCGAGCAAGTGCGCTTCGTATCCTCCGGCACCGAAGCGGTCATGAGCGCCATTCGCCTCGCGCGCGGCGCCACGGGCCGGGATCTCATCGTCAAGTTCTCCGGCTGCTATCACGGCCATGCCGATCACCTGCTGGTCGCCGCCGGTTCAGGCCTTGCCACCGCCGGCCAGCCGTCCTCGGCGGGCGTGCCCAAGGACTTCGCGGCGCTCACGCGCGTTATTCCTCTCAACAATGAAGATGCACTGCGCGAGCTTTTCGCTAAGGAAGGCGACCGTATCGCCGCCGTCATCATTGAACCTATTCCCGCCAACAACGGTCTGCTGCTGCAGTCCAAGGAATACCTGCTCACCCTGCGCCGCCTGACGCGTGAGGCCGGCGCGCTTTTGATATTCGACGAAGTCATTTCGGGTTTCCGCGTCGCGCGCGGCGGGGCCGCTGAATTGTTCGGCATCACGCCGGACCTTGCCACCTTCGGCAAAGTCATCGGCGGCGGCTTGCCAGTCGGGGCTTACGGCGGCTCCAAGAAACTCATGTCGCATATCGCGCCTGAGGGGCCGGTCTACCAGGCGGGCACGCTCTCCGGAAATCCGGTTGCCATGGCCGCGGGCCTGGCCACCTTGCGCATCCTCGAACGCGAGAAGGCCTGGACCAAGCTGGAAGAAATGGGCGCGAGGCTGGAGAAGGAAGTGACCACGGCGCTCGCTGATGTGACAGTGCCCTGGGCCATCACGCGCGTCGGCTCGATCTTCTGGCTGTCGTTCCAGGGCGCCGCGCCGCGCTCGGCGGAAGCCCTTGATCAGACCGCGGGCGCGCGCTTCAAGCCCCTGTTCCATGCGATGCTCGATCGCGGCATTTACCTGCCGCCTTCGGCTTACGAGGTCATGTTCCTCTCGCTCGCCCATACTGCCGAAGATGTTTCATTGTTCGTCCGCAATCTACGTGAAGTCATCCATCTCACCGCTGCGTAGTCCGCCATGAAAACACTCCGCACCGATCCGACGCGCCTCCTGCATATGGCCATCATATTTCTGCAGGTGTTTTCGGTTGCCCAGGTGGTGTGGTGGTTCGTCGATCAGCGCAGCTATGCGCGCATCAACGCCGACCAAGTGCGCACGATCTACAACTACGATCTCGCCGCCGCGCAGCGCCTTGTGTCGCTCGGTATCTCCGACGAGGAGATCACGACACTGTTCCCGCACGCCGAAGCCGTCGGCGGCGTGGTGCGGCTGAAGCCCGAGGCGGTCGCCGAGATCGAGGACGCCCAATTCCGGCACGTCAACCAGTACGCCTGGGAGAGCGGCTTCTTCCTCTTGGTCCAGGCGCTCGCCATCGCCGTGTTGTGGCGCGGGCTGTCGACCGAGAAAGAAATCCGCAAGAAGCAGGACACTTTCCTCGCCACGGTCTCGCATCAGTTCAAGACGCCCATCGCCAGCCTGCAGCTTTCTTTGGAAACCATAGTGCGCCGGCAGCCTGCGCCCGAGCGCCTCCAGCAACTTACCACGCGCATGCTCGACGACCTTGTGCGCATGGAGCGCATGGTCTCCAAGATCCTCGACAGCGCACGTCTCGACGGTGGCCGCGTGCCGCTTACCAAGGAACGCCTATCGCTGTTCGAATCCGTTCGCCACGTGCTCGCGACCCTCGACGACATGGCGCGGCGCGAGAACGTCGCTTTCAAGGCCGACATCCCGCTCACCATCAACGTCCAGGCCGACCCGCTGGCAGTCGACGGCGTGCTGCGCAACCTGATTGAGAACGCCATGTCGGCCATGAAGCCTAAGGGCGGCGGCACCATCACCATCCGCGCGACGCAATACGCCGGCGAAACCGAACTCGCCATCAGCGATACCGGGATTGGTTTTGAGCCCGACCAGGGACCCAAGCTGTTCGAGAAGTTCTTCCGCATCGACAACCACGGCGGCCGCGACGCCGCCGGAACCGGCCTAGGGCTTTACATCGTCCAGCGCTTCATGCACTTCGAGCACGGCAACGTGCGCGCCCACAGCGAGGGCGCCGGCAAGGGCGCTACATTCACCGTCACGTGGCCCGCGGCGGCCGCGCAGGAGACTTGAGTTGATGAGCGAAGCGAATACCGGCCGCATCCTGGTGGTGGAGGATGATCTCCATCTTGCCGAAGGCATGGCCGAGAACATGCGCGCCGAGGGCTATCAGACCGACACCGCCCACGACGGCCAGCTCGGCCTCGAGATGGCGCTGGTGGGCGACTACGACCTCTTGGTGCTCGATGTCATGCTGCCGCAGATGGACGGCTTTGCCTTGTGTCGTGCCTTGCGCAAGGAAGGCAAGAGCACGCCGGTGCTGTTCCTCACCGCGCGCGGCGATCCGCAGGACCGCGTGCGCGGCCTCGAGGCCGGCGGCGACGACTATCTCACCAAGCCGTTTCATCTCGACGAGTTCCTGCTGCGCATCAAGGCGATCCTGCGCCGTTGGGAGTGGTTCAAGAAGTCGCTGGCGAAGCCGAGCGAAGGCGCGAGCCTCAGGTTCGCCGGCAATGAGGCCAACTTCCGCACCTTCCAGGCCCATAGCTGGGACGGCACCACGCACGACCTCACCGAAAAGGAAGCGATGATTTTGAAAGTTCTCGCCGAGCAGCCCGGCGCCGTGATCACGCGCGACGACTTGCTCGAAAAAGTCTGGGGCTACGAGGTGTTCCCCTCCACGCGCACTGTCGACAACTTCATCCTGCGCCTGCGCAAGATTTTCGAGCGCGATCCCCACAACCCGCGCCATTTCCTCACCGTGCGCGGCGTCGGCTATCGCTTCGAGCCGCAGGGAGAGGCGTGATGAGCAAGCCCATCCGTATCGGTACACGCGGCTCGGCGCTGGCGCTCTGGCAGGCCAATGAGACCGCGCGCCTTATCAAGCTCATTCCCGGCGCCCCGGTTGTCGAGATCGTCATCATCAAGACCCAGGGCGATTTGCAGCAAACGGTTCCCTTGTGGCAAACGCCGGGTAAGGGCTTCTTCACCGCCGAGCTCGACCGCGCCCAGCTCGCCGGCGAGGTCGACATTGTCGTCCATAGCCTGAAGGACCTGGCGACCGTTCTGACGGAGGGCCTCGCGCTCACAGCTGTGCTCGAACGCGAGGATCCCCGCGATGCGCTCGTTGTGACCAAGGGGGGTGACCTCGCTTCTTTGCCCAAAGGCGCGCGCATCGGCACCAGTTCCTTGCGCCGGCGCGCGTTCCTCAAGCACGCGCGCCCTGATCTCGAACACGTCGAGCTACGCGGCAACGTACCGACCCGCGTCCAAAAGCTCGATGACGGTCTCTACGACGCCATCATCCTCGCGGCTGCGGGCCTCAAGCGCCTAGGCCTAGAAAGCCGCATTTCATCGTACCTGCCGACCAAGGTGTTTCCCTCGGCCGTGGCCCAAGGTGCCATCGGGATTTGTACGCGGACCGACGACAAAGAAACACAACGCTGGATCTCGCCGCTTAATCACACCATCACGCGCATCTGCGCCGATGCCGAGCGCGCGCTCCTGCGCCGTCTCGAAGGCGGCTGCCAGGTGCCCGTGGGCGCGCTCGCCAATGTCGGCGGCGATACCGTCACGCTCTACAGCGCCGCCTGCAACCTCGACGGCCAGGACTTCGTCGCCGCCGAGGATAGCGCGCCCATCGCCGACGCCACCGCGCTCGGCAAACGCCTCGCCGAAGATCTCCTCGCCAAGGGCGCGACCCGCGTCCTTGATAAAGCAAACGAGCGCCGCGAAGCGGCCATGAAGTGATTGGAAGAAGTATGTCTGCGATGCCACCGTTTCTCGCTGCCTGCCGCCGCCAACCCGTGGCGCACACACCCATCTGGATCATGCGCCAGGCCGGCCGCTATCTGCCGGAGTACCGTGCGGTGCGTTCGAAGGTTGGCTTCACCGAGCTGACGCGCTCCGCCGAGCTCGCCTGCGAAGTGACGCTGCAACCCATCCGCCGCTTCGCGCTCGATGCCTCCATCATCTTCAGCGACATCATGGTGCCGATCGAAGGCATGGGTGTTGCGCTCGAATATGCGCCGGGTCCGGTCATCGGCGAACCCATCCGCACCATGGCGCAGGTCGACGCCTTGCGCACTCTCGAGCCCGAGCGTGATGTGCCCTTCGTCATGGAAGCCATCAAACTGACCCGGGCCGGATTGCCGGCTCACGTGCCGCTGATCGGCTTCGCCGGCTCGCCCTTCACGCTGTTCTCCTACCTCGTCGCCGGCAAACCCTCGAAGGAGTTCTCGGTGCCGCGCGCCTTCGCCCAGGCGGAGCCGGAGATCTCCGCGCGTCTGATGGAAAAGCTCGCCGACGCCATGATCGTCTATCTCCGCGCTCAGGCCAAAGCCGGTGCGCAGGCGCTGATGCTGTTCGAATCCTGGGGCGGCCTGCTCGGACCCCATGATTACAAGCGTATCGCCTTGCCGCCCGTGAAGCGCATCTTCAACGGCCTCAAGGACGTCGGCGTGCCGTTGATCTACTTTGCGAATAATTGCGGCGGCAGCCTTGAGCACATCGCAACGCTGGACGTGGATGTAGTCGGCCTTGATTGGCGCACGTCGCTTGCGGCGGCCCGGAGAACGTTGGGTTCCGGCAAGGCCATTCAGGGCAACCTTGATCCCGCTCAATTATTTGCCGCACCCGATGTCCTAAAAAGCCGTGTGGACGAAGTCCTCGCGGACGCCGGCCCCGGTCCGGGGCACATCTTCAACCTCGGTCACGGGATCTGGCCGGAAACCGACCCCGACGCCGTGGCGCGCCTCGTCGACTATGTCCATGAAAAAACCTCACGCTAGGAGACAGCTATGGACGGCGATCAGAAAACAGACGGACCTGAAAGCGGCTTCACGCAAGAGGCGGTGCATTACTACCGCGATCTGCAAAGTCGCATCATCAAGGCGTTCGAAGATATCGATGGTGTGAAATTCGAGTGCACCGATTGGACCCGCGAGCCCGGCCATCGCCTAAAGGGCGGCGGCTATATGCGCGTGATCCGCGGGAACGTGTTCGAAAAGGGCGGAGTCAACGTCAGTCACGTCTGGGGCACGGCGTCCGAGCAGGGCATGGCCCAGATGCCGGGCGCAAAGGAATCGGGCGGCCGGTTCGCGGCCTGCGGCATCTCGCTGGTCACGCACATGCTCAACCCGTTCGTGCCGACCGTGCACATGAACATCCGCTGCATGGCCACCAGCAAGATGTGGTTCGGCGGCGGCGCCGATCTTACGCCCACCTTTGCGTTCGAAGAGGACACCAAAGACTTTCACGACGCCATGCGCGCCGCTTGTGCGCCCTACGCACCCGATGCTTATGACAAGTACAAAAAGTGGTGCGATGAGTACTTCTATCTGCCGCACCGGCGCGAACCGCGCGGCGTGGGCGGCATCTTCTTCGACGATCTCAACAGCGGTGACGTGGCTGAGGACTTCGCCTTCCAGAAGCGCGTCGGCGAGGCGTTCCTCGAAGTCTATCCCAAGATCGTGCGGCGGCGCATGAATACGCCTTACACCGAAGCCGACAAGGAAAAGCAGCTTTACAAGCGCGGCCGTTACGTCGAGTTCAACCTCGTCTACGACCGCGGCACCAAGTTCGGCTTCGCCACCGACGCTAATCCGGAGGCTTACCTGATGAGCATGCCGCCCGTGGTGAAGTGGTAGCAGTAGACTCCCCCGTCACCCCCGCGTAGGCGGGGGGCCATTCTTCAAAACGCACCGCCCGGTGTTGGTTGTACGATGGATCCCGGATCTCGCGTCGCTCGTCCGGGATGACGTCCTGGTTTTTTCCCACTAGAGTTGCCATTCGCAACAGGGAAGGAACCGTCGTGGAATCCATGTATCCGGTGTTCAAGGCGCTGCACATCATCGCGGTCATCGCGTGGATGGCCGGCCTCTTGTATCTCCCGCGCCTCTTCGTCAACCACGTCGGTCTTGCGCCGGGCTCCGAGGCTTCCAACATGCTAAAGGGCATGGAGGGCCGGCTGATGCGCATCATCATGCGCCCGGCCGCCGCCGCGACGTTCATCTTCGGCGGCGGTCTTTTGTCGTCCGGCGTGGTCGATTGGTCCATGGGCTGGATCTACGCCAAGCTCGCCTTCGTGCTCGGTCTAGGCGCCATGCACGGCGCTATGGAGAAATGGCGCGCAGCCTTCGCCGCCGACGCCAACACCAACCCCGCCAAGTTCTACCGCATGATCAACGAGGTCCCGACCCTGCTGATGATCGGGATCGTGTTCCTTGTTGTGCTGAAGCCGTTCTAAGAGATCTTGGTCATCGCATGGCCCCGACCAATCCCATTGTTCTGGCCGCTTATGATCCCGCATGGCCGCGCTTGGCCGAATCATACGGCGCGCAGTTGCGCGTACTCGGCGATTGCCTCATAGCGGTGCATCATATCGGCTCAACGTCGGTGGTCGGTCTTGCGGCGAAGCCAACGATCGATCTAATGCCGGTGGTGACGAGGTTGGCTGCGCTTGAAGTACAGCGCCCGAAGCTGGAGGCGCTGGGTTATCAATGGCGCGGGGAATTCGGCATTGCCGGACGCCGCCTGTGCGTGATGGACAACGAAGCCGGCCTTCGCCTCGCCAATGTACATCTCTTCGCAGCCGGTGCGCCTGATATCGACCGCGCACTCGCCTTTAGGGACTACCTGCGCATTTTTCCCGGCGCGGCGCAGGAATACGAGCGGCAGAAGCGCGAAGCCTGCCGCCATCATCCGCATGACATGCGGGCTTATACCGACGCCAAGGGACCTTGGATTCGCGAAACAGAAACCAAGGCGCTTGCCTGGCGCGCCCAGCAGCGCACCGTTCTTCCAGCCTAAACCGTCGCGCTGCGCTTGATCAGCGGCAGGCTGCGCTGCGGTTTTCCAGTCGCGGCCAGCATGGCGTTGATCAGCGCCGGCACTACCGCCGGTCCGCCGGGCTCGCCGATGCCGCCCCAGAACCCGCCGGAGGGCACGACAACCGTTTCGACCTTCGGCATGTGATTCATCAGCAACATGCGATAGCGGTCGAAGTTGCCCTGCTCGACGCGGCCGTCCTTGATGGTGATTTCGCCGTAAAGCGCCGCGCTCAGGGTCCAAGCCACCGAGCCTTCCATCTGCGCTTTAATGGAGTCCGGGTTCACGGCATACCCGGGGTCGATCGCCTGCACGATGCGGTGCACGTGTGGGGTGCCGTCGGCGTTCATGGAAATCTCCGCCACCGCGGCGGCATAGCTGCCGTAACCGTCGATCTGCGCGATGCCGCGGAACTGTCCTGTCGGCAGAGGCTTGCCCCAGTCGGCCGCCTTGGCGCATGCCTCGAGCACGGCCAGTTGCTTGGGCGCCTTGTGCAGAAGCTTGCGGCGATACTCATAGGGGTCTTGCCCCGCCGCGCGCGCGAGCTCGTCGAGGAAACACTCGCGGAAATAGGCATTCTGCGAATGGTTGACTGAACGCCAGTACCCCACGGGAACGTGGGTGTTGCGCATGGCGTAGTCGACCTTGAGGTTCGGCACGTCGTAGACGTTGTCGTGGAACAACACCAGGAAGCCCTGGTCCATGTTGTTCTTGATGGCCGACGGATTGGCAGTGGACAAGATGGAGTGACCGGAAATGCGTGTGTTCCACGCGACCGGCATGCCATCGGGCCCGAGGGCCGCGGTCATTTTCGCCGACGAGATCGGGCGGTAGAAGTCGTGCTGCAGATCCTCTTCGCGGCTCCACACCAGCTTCACCGGCGCGCCCGCGGCTTTGGCGATGGCGACGGCCTGGTCGACGTAGTCGCCGGGGGCCGCGCCGCCGCGCCGGCCGAAGCCGCCGCCGGAGTAGGACAGGTGCACATTGATCTTGAGCGGTTCGATGCCCGAGCTGCGCGCCGCAGCGCCCAGGATGGCCTCGGCGTTCTGGGTCGGCGCCCAGACATCAAGGGTCCCGTCGGCGTTGAAGCGCACCGTGCAGTTCATGGGCTCCATGGAGGCGTGGCTGAGGTACGGCACGCGGTATTCAGCGCTGATGACATTCGCCGCGCCCGCGAGCGCTTTCTCGACGTCGCCGTCGTTGCGGGCCACGGGCATGTCTTTTGCCGCCAAGCCTTCATCGAGGAACTTGGCGATCGACGCGCTGCTCACGTTCTCGTTGCCGCCGTTGTCCCATGCGATCGGCAGCGCGCGCACGGCTTTCTGCGCTTCCCAATAACTGTCGGCTACGATGGCGACGGCATTGGGGAGGGCGACGATCTGGCGCACGCCTTTGGCGTTCTTGATCGCCGTTTCGTCGTAGCTCTTTAGCTTGCCGCCGAATACAGGCGACTGAGCGATGGCCGCGTACAGCAAGCCGTCGAGTTGCACGTCGATGGCGTAGAAGGCCTTGCCGTTGACCTTCTCCTGCATGTCGAGGCGCATCTTCGGCTGGCCGGCGATGGTCCAGGTGGCGGGATCCTTGAGGGTGACTTCTGCCGGCGGGGCGATCTTCGCTGCCGCTTCGGCCACGTCGCCGTAGGTCAGCGTGCGGCCGGTGCTTGCGTGGCTGATGACGCCTTCCTTCACCGTGCAATCGGCCGCCGAAACCTTCCAACGGTTCGCGGCCGCATTCACCAACATGATCCGCGCGCTCGCTCCGGCCTTGCGCACGTATTCATGCGACGTGCGGATCGCGCGGCTGCCGACCGTCGCCATGCCGCCGTAAACCTTGTTGCGTGTGATGTTGAGGCGCGGATCGACGAACTCGGTCTTCACCTTGTTCCAGTCGCACTCCAGTTCCTCGGCCACCAGCTGGGCGAGGCCGGTCATGGCGCCTTGGCCCATCTCGGAGTGCGCGACGCGGATCAGTACGCTGTCGTCGCCGCCGATGACGATCCAGGCATTGATCTCGGCATCCTTGGCGGCGGCGGCGTTCCCCGCGGGGATGTAGAAGCCCAGCATCAGGCCGCCGCCCACAGCGGCGCTGGCCTTCAGGAAGTTGCGGCGGCCGAGTTTCATGACTTTGTTCATGTCTGCCCCCTATGCTTTCGCGATGTCGTGGATGGCGTCGCGCACGCGCGCGTAGGTGCCGCAGCGGCAGATGTTGGTGATCGCCGCGTCGATTTGCGAGTCGGTCGGCTTCGGCGTGGTCTTCAAGAGCGCGTCCACGGCCATGATCATGCCCGACTGACAGTAGCCGCATTGCGGCACCTGGTGGGCGACCCAAGCCGCCTGCACCTTGCCATCGCCGTTCGGCGAGAGGCCCTCAATGGTGGTGATCGGCTGGCCCGCGGCCGCGCTTACCGGCATCACGCAGGATCGCATGGCCACGCCGTTGATCTGCACGGTGCAGGCGCCGCACTGGGCAATGCCGCAGCCGAACTTGGTGCCGGTCAGTCCGACCTTGTCGCGCAGCACCCAAAGCAGCGGCATGTCGCCGTCGACATCCACATTATGGTCCACGCCGTTGATGTTCAGATTGATCATGGCTCGCTCCCGATTGCCACCCGTGACCGCCAAGGGCTTGGTCGATCGAGCCCAAATCATACCGCTTTTAGGCGGGCCACGGCAATCAACGGGGCGTGAGCGGCCTCAAGGGGATACGTAGGGCAAGCTGTAACAGCGCCGCCGCCAGCATCCAGGTGGCCAGCCACCAATGCTGCCAGACCCCGAAGCTGATCAGGGCAACCACGGCCGTGCTGGTCAGGGTCGCCAGCACCACAGCCAGGGCCAGTGGCCGGGCGGCGAGGGGCCACAGCGCCCGCAGGCCCGCCGCCAGCATGGCGACGACGAGGACGATGCCGACGACCCCCAGTTCCAACCACACCTGCAGGAACGCGTTATGGGTGTGCAGCGGCAGGGCCGGCCAGGGCGTGCCGGGGATGACGCCGGTGTGTGCGCCCAGCACGCGGGTCGCGTCGAAACCGTGGCCGATGAGGGGGTGTTCGGCGATGCGCCGGGCGGCCTCCTGCCAGATGCCGATGCGCGAATAGGTCCCCGACATCCCGGGTGCCGCGAGGTTGTCGATGCCGTCGAGGGTGAGCACGGTGGCGGAGATCGCCGGGGCCAGCGCCGCATACACCATCAAGCCGCCGAACAGGCCGATCAGCGCCGCGCGCGGTGCATAGTATGCGACACCGAAAGCGATACCGCCTGCAAGGATCGCAACCCAGGCCGCGTCCATGCTGGTGGCCTTGCACACCAGCAGTGCCGCGGCGATGAACAGCAGCGCGGTGCGCGCGCGGCCGGAACGCGTCGCGATCAGATAGGCGTAGACATAAACGAGCGGCGCAATCACCGCCGCGCCCCGCGCGGCGTGTTCCACCACCGGCGAGACCTGTCCCGGCGCAATGACATCCGGCGTCGGCACCACCAAACGCAGGATCGCGCCCTTGCTCAGGACCTCAAGCCCCAAGAGCGCCAGCATGACAAAGGCGCTGACGACGATGATCTTGGTGAGGCGCTGGGCGTCGGCTTGCGGCAACGCGCGTATCGCGGCAACGAGCAGCAATCCCATCAACGGCACGATGGCCGCGCGCGGGACGTCGATAGGATCGGGCTCGGGCGTCCAGAACAATGTGATCGCCGCCCAGAGCGTGAACGCCGTGCCAAGCCACACCAGCGGATTGCGCGCAAGCCGCAGCAAGGTGTCTTTGGTCGCGTCCCAACAGGGCTGCGCGACCAGCGTCAGAACCAGCAGCGCGACGATGCCAAGACGCGCATAAACCGCCACCGGTGCCAGTGCGGCAAAGGCGATGGCCAGCACAATGAAGGCGCGGCTATTTTTGGTTGCGGAGCCCTGATCCATGCCCTGCGTTGTGGCCGATCCCCAGCAGCGATGCAAGGTATCGCCGTGTGCGCAAGCAGGCTAATGTCCGCGCCATGTCAAACCGTCATCCTCGCCTCAAGCTGCGTCCCGGCGCCCATAAGCGTCTCAAGTTCGGCCATCCGTGGGTCTACTCCAATGAAGTGGATATGGACCCCGCCACCAAAGCGTTGCCGCCCGGTAGTGTGGTGACGGTCACCGACGCCGGCGGCGGGGTTCTCGCCACCGCCCATTTCAACCCGCGCACGCTCATCGCCGCACGCGTGCTGGCCGCGCCGGATGTCGCCATTGATCGCGCTTTCATCGCCGAGCGCCTGAAAAAGGCACTGGCCCTACGTGAACGCTTGTTCGACCGGCCCTACTATCGCCTTGTGCACGCCGAAGCCGATGGTTTGCCGGGCCTGATCGTTGATCGCTTCGCGGACGCCTGCGTCATTCAGCCCAACAGCGCCGGCATGGATGCGGCCAGCGCCGACATCGCCGCCGCCCTGGCGGAGGTGGTGGGCGCGCAGACGGTGATCCTGCGCGGCGACAATTCCGCGCGCGTCCTTGAGGGGCTTGCCGAAGAGGTGCGCGTGCTCGCGGGCAGCGTCACCGGCACCATTCCGGTGGAAGAGAATGGCGTGACCTTCTACGCCGATCTCGTGTCCGGCCAGAAAACCGGCTGGTTCTTCGACCAGCGCGACAACCACGCTTTCATGGCGGGCCTGGCCAAGGGCGCGAGCGTGCTCGACCTCTATACACACACCGGCGGCTTTGCATTGCCGGCGGGGCGCGCGGGCGCCACGCGCGTGCTCGGCGTCGACCGATCGCAGCCGGCCCTGGATCTCGCGACGAGGGCTGCCGACGCCAATGGGGTGACCGAGATCTGCGCCTTCGAGCGCGCCGAGGTGTTTCCCTTCCTGGACGCGGCCATGGGGCGCAAAGCGACGTGGGACGTGGTCATCGCCGACCCGCCGCCCTTCATCAAATCCAAGAAGGACCAGAAAGCCGGCCTGCAGGGTTACCGCAAGCTCGCCCGCCTTTGCGCCGGTGTCACCGCGCCGGGCGGCTTCCTGTTCATAGCCTCCTGCAGCCACAACGCGCCGGTCGAGGAATTCACCACGGCGGTTGCGCGCGGTCTGGAGGATGCTAGCCGTCAGGGCCGAATCATCCGCACCAGCGGCGCAGGACCCGATCATCCGGTGCATCCGATGCTGCCGGAAAGCGCCTACTTGAAAGCCGTTGTGCTGCAACTCGACTAGTGTTTCCTGAGCACGGCAATGAGGCCCGGCACGTCTTTGCCTTTCTCGCGCCGGCTTACGGCATCGTCGATCTTCAACGCCTCGAAACCGCCGGCGATGCTTTCGATGTAGGTGCGGCTGTGGCTGAAGCGATGTTCTCCGCCGAGGACGTAGCCATCCCCATCGTGGCGCTGCAGGGTGAAAACGAACAGCCCGTCCGCCATGAGCTTCGCGCGCACCTCGGCAAAGACGCCGGCAAGGTCGCCGACGTAGGTCAGCACGTCCGCTGCCGCGATCAAGTCACAGGGATTCGTCAGTTCACGCAGCGCTTGCGTCATGTCGCCCACGATCAGGTCGTCATAGATATTCTTATCGCGCGCGCCTTTGACCATGGCCGCCGACAGGTCCACCCCGCCGAGCCAGAGGGCACGTTCTCGCAGTGCTAGGCCCGCAAGCCCGGTGCCGCAGCCCAGGTCGAAGGCGCGGGCGAATTTGCGCCCCGGCGCGCATTCATCCAGCGCCTCTTTGATCAGTTGTGGCGCGCGGTAGTGCAGCTTCTCGAGAAGCGCCTTTTCGAAACGCGGCGCGTATTCGTCGAACAGACGTTCGATGTAGGCCGGCGGCATGGCGGGCGGCTTGGCTTCGCTAATCAGCGCCAGCTTCACCGCGGCACCCATGGAATCGGCGGGGTCCAGCTCCAGGTATTGCTCGAACACCGGCACGGCGTCGTACTTGCGGCCCGCGTCCACCAGCGTCTCGGCCAGGTTGAAGGTGCCCTCGGCCCAGCGCGGCGCGAGCTCCAGCGCCTGGGCCAACACCTCGGCTGCGGCGGCGAAGTCGCCATCCTTGCGCAGCATCTGGGCATAGGCGAAGCGGCGGTCGGCGGTGAGGTCTCCAGAACTCATCGCCTCTTATACAGCTCCCGTAAAAGTTTTTCATGAATCCGCCATTGCATGACGGGGCACGAGACAGTAATTGACGACCCCATGAATAAGTCCCAGCAGAAGATCGTGCAGCCCGGCGAGTGGGAGGCCCACAGCGCCGTCTGGTCGGCATGGCCCAGCCACGCCGACCTGTGGGTTGAAGACCTTGAGGCCGCGCGCGTCCAGATCGGTGCGCTGTTCAAGGCCATTGCCGACGGCGGCAAGGGCGAAGCGCTCAAGATCCTGGCCTGCGGCGACGCGGCGGTGGCTTCGGCGCGCGTTGCGCTCATGGGTGTGAACGCCGAGATTATTCCCGCGGTCTTCGGCGACATTTGGTTGCGCGACACAGCGCCCATCTTCGTGCGTGAGAGCGGCGGCCTCAAAGCTGCCTGCTTCAAGTTCAACGGCTGGGGTGGCAAGTACGTGCTCGAAGGCGACGACCAGGTCGCGCCCTTTGTTGCGCGCCGCGCCGGCGTGCCATCCTCCGACAACGCATGGGTGCTGGAAGGCGGTTCCATCGACGCCGACGGTCTAGGTACCGCGCTCACCACGCGCCAGTGTCTGCTCAACGCGAACCGCAATCCGAGCCTTTCTCAAGCTGACATCGAGACGCGCCTGCGCAGCGGACTAGGCCTCGAGAAGCTCATCTGGCTCGGCGACGGTCTTGCCAACGATCACACCGACGGCCACGTCGACAACATCGCGCGCTTCATCGCGCCGGGTGTGGTCATGTGCATGGAACCCGCTGACGCGGGCGATCCGAACCGCGATGCCTTGCGCGCTATCATCGCCGATCTTAAGGCCGCGACCGATGTGAGGGGCCATAAATTGGAGATCGTGACTGTGCCCTCTCCAGGCCGCGTCGAGGACGAGGACGGCGACATCATCCCCGCCAGTTCCATGAACTTCTATATCGGCAACACCACGGTCGTGGTGCCGCTCTATGGCGCGCCCACGGACGACGCGGCTCTGAAGGCCATTGAAAAAGCGTTTCCGGGCCGGCGCACCGTGGGTTTGCTCGCCGACCGTGTTATAACCGGCGGCGGCTCGTTCCATTGCATCACCCAGCAGCAGCCGGGCGTGTGAGGATTAAATGACCACCGTCAGAGTTGCAGCCATCCAATGCGCGTTCTCCGACGACATCGCGGAGAATCTCGACCGTATCGAAGGTTTCATCGCCGAGGCCGCGCGCGACGGCGCGCAAGTGATCCTGCCGCCCGAACTCTTGCAGGGTCACTACTTCTGCCGCGAGGAAAAAGAGAAGCACTTCGATAGCGCGTTTCCAGCGGCGACTCATCCTGTCGTGACGCGCCTTGCCGGGCTCGCCAAGAAGCTCGACGTCGCCATTCCCGCCTCGATCTTCGAGCGCGATGGCCAGCACTTCTACAACAGCCTAGCCATGATCGACGCCGGCGGCGAGGTCATGGGAGTCTACCGCAAGAGCCACATTCCGGATGGCCCGGGTTACGAGGAGAAGTTCTACTTCCGCCCCGGCAACACCGGCTTCAAGGTCTGGAACACCAAGTTCGCAAAGTGCGGCGTCGGCATCTGCTGGGACCAGTGGTTCCCCGAGACCGCGCGCGCCATGATGCTGCAGGGCGCGGAGATTCTCTTTTACCCCACCGCCATCGGCTCCGAGCCCGACAACACCGACCTCGACACCAAGGACCTGTGGCAGCGCGCCATGATCGGCCATGCCGTATCGAACGTCGTGCCCATCGTCGCCGCCAACCGTATCGGTAACGAGCACGGTCAGGTCTTCTACGGCGCGTCATTCATCGCCAACCACCGCGGCGACAAGGTCGCCGAGCTGGGCCGCAACGACGAAGGCGTGATCATGGCCGGCTTCGATTTGGCGGAAATCGCGCGCAACCGCGCCGCCTTCGGATTCTTCCGCGACCGCCGTCCCGACCTCTACGGCATCCTCACGACCGACCGTTAGTTCTTGGCGGTCACGCCGTCCAAGAACGCGAGAATGTCCTTGCGGCACGCCGCCTTTGGGCCACTTTCCGGGAACGTGAAAAAGCCGTGTAGGCCGCCAGGGTAGACGGCCGTCGTGACTTCATGCCCTTCGCGTTTAAGACGCGCGCTGTAAATCGCCTGAGACGCCAGCAGTGGATCTGCATCGCCGCAAATGAGCAAACACGGCGGATGTTTCTTGAACGCAAGGTCCATGGGCGTGATGCGGTGATCGTCGTCGACGGCCTCAAGGAGCGCGCCCGGACCGGCGTAGGATTCAAGCATCGTGTCGCCCGCGGGGAACGTGCCGTTCAAACACGTTTGCCGGTCGAGCACGCCGTAGATCGATGTGACGGACAGAATCTTTGGCAGCTTCGAACGCTTCACGCGGCTATCGACGGCGGCCAAATAGTTCGGATGGTCGGCCAGCAGTGCCGCCATCACGGCAAGATTGCCGCCCGCGGAATCGCCCATCAGGTGCACCTTGTCCGCGCCGAAATTGCCCTTGATGAAGATCAGCGCCTGAAATATCGACCGCAGGATTCCCGGATGATGATGCTCGGGCGCCTTGGGGTACTCGACGTTGAAGATCGGATAGCCGGCCTCGGCCAGGAACAGAAGATCGTGGCTGTAGGTGCCGGTGTCGCCCATCATCCAGCCGCCGCCGTGGAAGAACACGATGGGCGCCAGGTGCTCTACACCTTCGGGCGGCTCCATGTGATCGAGGGTCTCGTCGCGGTGCAGACCGTAGCGCAGCGTGCGCCAGCCCTCGGGTGTCGCGCCTTGGGTCATGCGGATGACCCCGGTCAGCGCACCCAGGATCATGCGCGAGCCGACGACAGTCATATGCTGGGTGAAGGTGAGGGGCTTGAGCTTCCGCGACGACATCAGATGATTTATCGGCCTTTCTTGCCGGCGGTCTTGCTCTGCACGTCGTCCATAACGCGCAGCAGGTTGCCGCCCCAGATCTTTCCGATCTGTTCCTCAGTATACCCGCGCCGCACGAGTTCGATTGTGACATTGAAGGTCTCGCTGGCGTCGTTCCAGCCGTCGATGCCGCCGCCGCCGTTGAAGTCCGACGCGATGCCGACGTGGTCGACGCCGATCTTCTTGACCGCATAGTCGATGTGATCGACCAGGTCTTTCACGTTCGCCTTGGGCCACTTCTTATTGAACTCGGCCATTCTGGCGTCATAGGTCTTCAGCTGATCCGCAGTGGCGCGTCCCAGCGCGCCGGGACCGTCCATGCCCATCTCTTTCTGCAAGGCTTCGATGGCGGCGGTTTTCTCCGGCGGGGTGACCTTTAAATAAGGATCGAAGGCGACGATCTGCACCACGCCGCCCGACTTCCCGAGGCGAACCAAAGCTTCATCCGACATGTTGCGCGCGTGCAGCGAGACGCCGGTCACAGCCGAGTGGCTGGCAATCACCGGCGCCTTAGAGGCGGCGATGATGTCGAGCGTCGTCTTATCCGATGAATGCGAAACATCGACCATGATGCCGAGGGCGTTGAGACGCGCGACCACCTGGCGGCCCAGGGGCGACAGGCCGTTCCATTCGGCCGCCGGCTCCATCTTGGCTTTGTCGGGCTGGGCGGAATCGCCGAGGTCGTTGTGGCCGTTGTGCACCAGTCCGAAATAGCTCGCGCCGTAGTCGTGGAACTGGTCGAGCAAGCGCAGGTCCTTGCCGATGGGATAGCCGTTTTCGACGCCGATCAGCGCAACCTTCTTGCCGGCGGCGTGGATGCGCCGGGCGTCTGCTGCCGTGCGCGCGAGCTCGATCTTGTCGGGGTAGGTCTCTTCCGTGAGTTTGTGAATGGACGCGAACTTGGTGAAGGCATCCGCCAACGCCTTGGCATAGCCGGACGTCGTGCGTTCGCCCTGGCCCACGAACACGATCAGGAACGGTGCGTCGAGCCCGCCCGACGTCATGGTCGGCAGATGCACCTGCTGCCCGCGCGGGCCCGGCTTCATCATGTCGTAGGCGGCGCTGCCGAAGTTGGCGGGGATGTCGACGTGAGTATCGACGGTCATGATGCGCGATTGGATCGCCTTGGCGCGGGCGACGACATCGTCTTCGGCAGCGAAGGCAGCGCTCGAAAGACCGAGCGCTAAAAGCGCGGCGCAGGTCACACGCAGCATAGTGTCCCCTTAAATCCCGAGCGTTACATCCCAAAGGCTTTGAGAATCTGCTCCACAGCGAGGCTCGGCGTCAATTTGCCGGCGGCGATATCTTTCTCCAAGCTCGGCACTAAAGTCTTGACCTTGGCTTCACCGCGGAGCGCGGTCATGACCCGATCTTCCACCATGGTCCACATCCAGCGGATCATTTGCGCCTTGCGTTTGGTGACCCATTCGCCGCTGGCGGTCATAAGCTTCTTGTGCTGGGTGATCTTCTCCCACAGCACGTCGAGGCCTTGGCCTAACATGCTGCTGATTGTCACCACCGGCGCGGTCCAGGTGGGCGAGGCGGGCGTGATGATGCGCAGGGCGTGCTGATAGTCGGATGCGGTCAATTTGGCGCGGGTGACGTTCTCGCCGTCGGCCTTGGTGATGGCGATCATGTCGGCGATCTCGAGCACACCCTTCTTGATGCCCTGCAGCTCGTCGCCGCCGCCGGCCAGCATCAACACCAGGAAGAAGTCGACCATTTCGGAAACGGTGATCTCGCTCTGGCCGACGCCGACGGTCTCCACCAGGATGATGTCGAAGCCCCCGGCTTCGCAGACCAGGATCGCTTCGCGCGTGGCGCGCGCGACACCGCCCAGCGTGCCGCCGGTCGGCGAGGGGCGGATGAAGGCGTGGGGATCGACCGACAGCCGCGCCATGCGCGTCTTGTCGCCGAGGATGCTCCCGCCGGTGCGTGACGAGGTCGGGTCCACCGCCAGGACGGCGACCTTGTGGCCTTCCTTGGTCAGCATCGTGCCGAAGGCGTCGATGAAGGTGCTCTTGCCCGCGCCCGGTAGGCCGCTGATACCGATGCGCAAGCTGTTGCCGGTCTTGGGCAACAGTTTAATCAGCATCTCCTGCGCGGTTTTCTGGTGCGCGGCGTTGCGCGATTCGATCAGCGTGATGGCTTGGGCGAGGCGCGCCCTGTCACCCGATAGCACCCCTGCGGCGTAATCATCCGCCGTCAGGGCCGCGCGGGCCTTCGGTGCTTTGCTGACGGACAAGCTCTTAGTGCCCCAGCGCCTTGTTCAGTTTCTCGAGAAGGCCGATGGCCGCCTCGCTGATCACGGTGCCCGGCGGGAAAATCGCGGCCGCGCCGGCGGCATACAAGGCATCGAAGTCCTGCGGCGGCACGACGCCGCCGACCACGACCATGATGTCCTCGCGGCCCAGCGCCTTGAGTTCGGCCTTCAGCGCCGGCACCAAGGTTAGGTGCCCGGCCGCCAGCGACGAGGCGCCAATGATATGCACGTCGTTCTCGACCGCCTGCTTGGCGGCTTCGCCCGGTGTCTGGAACAAGGGGCCGATATCGACATCGAAACCGAGGTCCGCGAACGCCGAGGCGATCACCTTCTGGCCGCGGTCGTGGCCGTCCTGACCCATCTTGGCGATGAGAATACGCGGACGGCGGCCTTCTTTCTCGGCGAAGGCTTCCACCATTTGAATGACCTTGTTCACGGCTGCCGACCCCGTCCCCACTTCCTTGCGGTACACGCCCGAAATCGATTTGATCTCGGCGACGTGGCGTCCATAGACCTTCTCGAGCGCCGTCGTGATCTCGCCCACGGTCGCCTTGGCGCGCGCGGCGTTGACGGCGAGTTCGAGCAGGTTGCCCGAATTGTTCTTTGCCGCGTCGGTGAGCGCGGCAAGGCTCGCATCCACGTCGGCCTGCTTGCGTTCGGCGCGCAGGCGCTTCAGTTTCTCCAGCTGCATGCCGCGCACCGCCGAATTGTCGACGCTGCGCACGTCGATGTTCTCTTTGGTGTCGAGTTTGTACTTGTTGACGCCGACAACGGTTTGACGACCGCTGTCGATGCGCGCTTGCGTACGCGCCGCGGCCTCTTCGATGCGCAGCTTGGGGATGCCGGCTTCGATGGCCTTGGCCATGCCGCCCAGGCTTTCGATTTCCTGGATGTGATCCCAGGCCCTCTGCGCGAGTTCGTAGGTCAGGCGTTCGACGTAATAGCTGCCGCCCCAGGGGTCCACACTCCTCGTCGTGCCGGTCTCCTGCTGAATGAACAACTGGGTATTACGCGCGATGCGCGCCGAGAAATCCGTCGGCAGCGCGAGCGCTTCATCAAGGGCGTTGGTGTGCAACGACTGAGTGTGCCCTTGGGTCGCGGCCATGGCTTCGACGCAGGTGCGCACGACGTTGTTGTAAACGTCCTGCGCGGTCAAGCTCCAGCCCGAGGTCTGGCAGTGCGTGCGCAGCGACAGCGACTTGTCGCTCTTCGCACCCACCTGCTTCATCAGCTTGGCCCACAGCATGCGCGCGGCGCGCATCTTGGCGACTTCCATGAAGAAGTTCATGCCGATGGCCCAGAAGAACGACAGACGCGGCGCGAAAGCGTCGATGTCCATCCCGGCTTTCACACCGGCGCGCGCGTACTCGACGCCGTCTGCTAGCGTGTAGGCCAGCTCGAGGTCGGCGGTCGCGCCGGCTTCCTGCATGTGATAGCCGGAGATGGAAATAGAGTTGAACTTCGGCATGTTCTTCGACGTGTAGGCGA
>CAISTS010000024.1 GCA_903888485.1 uncultured bacterium
CCGCGGCCTGGATGTCCCAGGCATCGGCCCAAGCTTCGCCCTTGGCGAGCGGGATGATGGTTTCCATCGCGCCTTCGGACACATTGTAGCTACCGTTGATCGGCAGGTAGTTTCCCGCGAACCAGCCGGCCTGCCCGGTGGTCAGGATGCTTTGCGATACGGGGTCGGTGATGTTGGCTACTTTCTCCGTGCGATGTTCGGCAGAGAGCGCCAGCGAGACCGGGCCCGCCCAGATGCTGAAAGGCTCGCCGGTGAGGGCGGCCGCCCAGACGTTTTGGGTCAGCTTCGAGTATTGGTACGAGCCGATGTCGAAGCGCACATAGTCGATAGCGGCGTCGTCATTCACGTGGCGGCCGAACACGTTGTACGGCACGCAGCCGTCGTTCGGGTTGGTGAGCGTCGAGCGGCAGACGATGCGGCCGTTGGTCGGGTGGAACACGGCATCGATGGCGCGGCGGAAGTTGGCGTTGTGGCCGACGTTGGTGATGTTGACAGAGTTACGGCCGTAGCCGTTCTGGAAGTAGGCGTCCCACGTCCAGGCGCTACTAAAGAGGTTGATCGTACCGGTGGCGCCGATGACGTTGCGGTTGACGTTACGTTCGTTGTTCGAACCGAACGGACCGAGATCTCCGTTCATGCTGCCGTACTGGAAGCTGGTGACGCCCTGGGCTGCCATGGCCGTACGGATCGAGGCGGGCAGGAAGGCGTTGTCCGACTTGAGCACGTTGCCGGGCTGGCCGGTGGCGACGTTGCCCGGCTGGAACTGCGGGCAGCATTGGCCGAACGTACGCGAACCGTTCCATGAGACTTGCACGAACACATTGAGAGAGTCGGTGATGTCGTAGTCGGCGCGAATGAACAGGTTCGAACGCTTCTGGCCCTGAGCGAGCGAGCCGATCTGATCGCGCTCGATCAGGCTGAGCTGGGCCGAACCGCCGACCATGAACGGGTTGGAAACGATGGGACCGTACACGAACGTGAACGGGACACCGCCTTCACCGAAGGCGGTACCCTTGAAGGGGCCCGAGGTGATCATGCCGCCCGAGGTGGCGTTGCTGAAGCCGCCGTTCGGCAGGATCAAGCGCTGCGGTACGCTCGTGGATTGTCCCGCGCCCGTGCCGTACAGGGGGTTGACCATATTGACCGTAAGCGTCTGGTCCCACGGGCGGCCGTTGCTCCCGTGCTGGATACCTTGCTGATAGACGTGCTCTGCGCTGGTGAGTATGTGGCCGCGACCGCCGCCGAAGTCGAAGCCGCCCGCGAGGCCGACTTTGACGTTCTTGTCGTCGCCGTAGGAAGTCAAACCACCAGAGACTTCGCCCTTCACGCCGGTATAGGTGCGGTCGAGGACGAAGTTGGCGACACCGCCAACGGCATCGGAGCCGTAGACGGCCGAGGCGCCGCCGGTGACCACTTCGACGCGGCTGATGAGCTGTTGCGGCACGGCGTTGATGTCGACACCGCCCGACAGCACCGAGCCGACCGAACGCTGGCCGTCGATCAGCACCAGGGTGCGGTTGGCGCCGATGCCGCGCAGGTTGAGGATGTTGACGCCCGCGTCGCCGGCGCTGATGCCGTTCTGCGAGTTGTTGGGCGAACGGCTGCCGGCGAAGACCGGCAGGGTGTTGACGTACTCGGCGATATTCGCGGCCGGAGCGCGTTCCAGCGTCGCGGTGTCGATAACCGACAGCGGCGTCGGCGCCTCGAAACCTTCGCGGATAATGCGCGAACCGGTGATGACGATTTCTTCGAGGCTCTGTTCGGCCTCTTGCGCGGCTGCACCTTGCTCGGCGGCGCGGGCGCTGTATGGCGCAGCGAAGGACGCTACGGCGATGGCCAGCGCGCTGACCGTGCCCAAAGCTTTGGCGTTAAAAGACGAACCGAACTGGCGCTTGGTACCCGAACTAACGAACATGCTCACTAACATTGCGTACTCCCCTAAATGAGACTTCACGTTAACGGCTATCGAGGTTCAAAAATGTACTCAGGCTGCGGCAATGGGCGGTCGCGCTCCATCGCACCTCACGCAGCGTGTCTAAGTAGTCCCCCCTGTGTGGCCAGCCTAGGTGGTGGCCATTGCTCATTTCCCCAGATAAAGCATAGACCCATAAGGATCAATAATTCCATGCGAAATATCGGCAAATTGCAGGGAAGCGCGTGGGCGCATGTCCGGACATTAGCGTTAAAGGCGATATTGGGACCTGGTACCCGCAATGGTTTTGGAATAGTTATTTAAATTCAATGGTGTAACAGCTTTTCCGGCGCAAAAGAAAAGGGCCACCGGTACGCCGGTGGCCCTCAACTTCGTTCGTACTTTTTTACCCGGCTTACATCTTGAAGCGCAGGCCGGCACGGAACACGCGGCCGAGGGCGTCATAGACGCTCTGGTTCGTGTTCTGCAGGTAGTAGATCGTATAGATCTTCGGCGGATCGACGTTGCCGATGTTACGCACGTTCAGGAAGGCTTCGCTCTCTACGTTGTCGCCAAGGGCGAACTTGTAGGAGAACGATGCATCCATCCACATGCGGCCCGGGATGTGGTTGTTGTTGATGGTCGTGTTGACCGTCGTCGACACTGGACATCCCGTGGTGCACTCGATGTAGCTGTTGTTGTACGTGCCCGAGCTGACGGCGCGGCCGGTGAGGGACACGCTGACGGGATCGAGGTCGTACGACAGTGTGACCGAGTAGCGCCAGTTCGGCGGGTTGTTGCCTCCGTTTTCACCAGCGGTGTCGGTCGGCACGGTGATGCCGTCGTTGGTGAAGTTCTTGAAGTACATGGTCGCATTGCCGTGCAGGGCGACGTTGCCGGCCACGCCGCCGATCACGTCGTCCATCGCGAAGCGATAGGCGCCTTCGATGTCGAGACCATTGGTCTTCTGCACCGCGAGGTTCACGGGGCCGGTCTGCACCTGCGTGATGATGCCGTTCACGCGCGTGATGAACGGGCAGAACTGCTGATTGCCTTCGAAGCACAGACGCACGGTGTTGGCCGTGCCGACCTGGGCGACGGCGTCCTTGATGTGGATCTGCCAGTAATCGACCGATGCGCTGAAGCCCGGGATGAACGAGGGCTGCAGCACGACGCCGATACCGGTGGTGTCGGCTTTCTCAGGCTTCAGAGCCGCGTTGCCCGTGGCGAAGCCGCGCACGGTAGGTGTTGTGTTCGTGAAGGGGTCGAACACTTCACCCTGGCTCGACGTGCCGGCGGCGAACAGTTCCTGCAGGTTCGGCGCACGGATGTCGCGTGAACGCGTCACACGCAGCTTGATGTCCGGGATCGGGGCGTAGGTGGTGCCCAGCTTCCAGGTGACCACGCTGCCCGAGGTCGAGTAGTGCGTGAAGCGCGCCGCGGCCTGGATGTCCCAGGCATCGGCCCAAGCTTCGCCCTTGGCGAGCGGGATGATGGTTTCCATCGCGCCTTCGGACACATTGTAGCTACCATTGATCGGCAGGTAGTTACCCGCGAACCAGCCGGCGACGCCGGTGGTCAGGATGCTCTGCGACACCGGGTCGGTGATGTTGGCGACTTTTTCCGTGCGATGTTCGGCAGAGAGCGCCAGCGAGACCGGACCGGCCCAGATGTTGAAGGGCTCGCCGGTGACCGAGGCCGCCCAGACGTTCTGGGTCAGCTTCGAGTACTGGTAGGAACCGATATCAAACCGCACATACTCGATGGCTGTTTGATCGTTCACGTTGCGGCCGAACACGTTGTACGGCACGCAGCCGTCGTTCGGGTTGGTGAGCGTCGAGCGGCAGACGATGCGGCCGTTGGTCGGGTGGAACACGGCATCGATGGCGCGGCGGAAGTTCGCGTTGTTGCCGACGTTGGTGATGTTGACCGAGTTGCGGCCGTAGCCATTCTGGAAGTAGGCATCCCACGACCAGTCGGTGCTGAAGGCGTCGAACGAACCGTTGGCGCCGATGACGTTACGGTTGACGTTACGCTCGTTGTTCGAACCGAACGGACCGATGTCACCGTTCATGCTGCCGTACTGGAAGCTGGTGACGCCCTGGGCTGCCATGGCCGTGCGGATCGAGGCGGGCAGGAAGGCGTTGTCGGCGCGCAGCACGTTGCCGGCCTGGCCGGTGGCGACGTTGCCGGGCTGGAACTGCGGGCAGCACTGGCTGAACGTACGCGAGCCGTTCCAGGACAACTGCACAAACACGTTGAAAGTGTCGGTGATGTCGTAGTCGGCGCGCACGAACAGGGCCGAGCGCTTCTGGCCCGGAGCCAGCGAGCCGATCTGATCGCGATCTATCAGGCTGAGCTGCGCCGAACCGCCGACCATGAACGGGTTGGCGAGGATGGGACCGTAGACGAAGGTGAACGGCGTGCCGCCGTCACCGAAGGCCGTGCCCTTGAAGGGGCCCGACGTGATCATGCCGCCCGAGGTGGCGTTGCTGAAGCCGCCGTTCTCGAGGATCAGGCGCTGCGGTACCGACGTGCTCTGGCCGGCGCCCGTGCCGTACAGCGGGTTGACCATGTTGACCGTCATGGTCCGGTCCCACGGACGGCCGTTGGCGCCGTTCTGGATACCTTTTTGATAGACGTGTTCGCCCGAGACCAGGATGTGGCCGCGACCGCCGCCGAAGTCGAAGCCGCCTGCGAGGCCGACTTTGACGTTCTTGTCGTCGCCGTAGGAGGTCAGACCGCCCGAGATTTCGCCCTTCACGCCGGTATAGGCGCGGTCGAGGACGAAGTTGGCGACACCGCCGACCGCATCCGAGCCGTAGACGGCCGAGGCGCCGCCGGTGACCACTTCGACGCGGCTGATGAGTTGCTGCGGCACGGCGTTGATGTCGACGTTGCCCGAGAGCACCGAGCCGACCGAACGCTGACCGTCGATCAGAACGAGAGTGCGGTTCGTGCCAATGCCGCGCAAGTTGAGCGCGTTGACGCCCGCGTCGCCGGCGCTGATGCCGTTCTGCGAGTTGTTGGGCGAACGGCTGCCGGCGAAGACCGGGAGGGTGTTGACGTATTCAGCGATGTTGGCGGCCGGAGCGCGTTCCAGCGCAGCGGTGTCGATGACCGACAGCGGGGTCGGCGCTTCGAAACCTTCGCGGATAATGCGCGAACCGGTGATGACGATTTCTTCCAGGCTGGATTCACCTTCCTGAGCCTGTTCCGCGGCTTGCGCGAAATGCGGCGCCGACACCGCGGCTGCAGCCAGCGCCAGAGCGCTTACGGTGCTGAGGGCGCGGGCATTAAAGAACCGACGCTGACTTGCTACCGAACTAACGAAAGAACGAACTAACATATCTTCCTCCCTTATGAGAAAACCTTATGAGAAAAGTGCGTGACGATTTGAGCGAAGTAAAAAAGACGGCCTCCCGGACACGGGAGTGTCCGGTCAGTAGCCGAGCGGCTCCTGCCCGCACATCCAGGCCTCACCGCCGCTGAAAATTTGAAGTACTCCCCGAAACGCTGCCGCAGGCGGCAACCTTACCAATATTCCCGATTGGCGCGGAGCATACCGACCGGCCGCGCGGGATGCCACGCGGGAATCGTTCGGAGTTTATAAATAATAGAAGCTGTTACCGGATAGCAGCACTCAAAATGAGCATAAGTCTGCGTGGGGTCCCAGCCGCGACGGACCCTGGGTAAAGTCCGGTTCTCTCTGGAGATAGTCGCTAGAGGCGGCCGAGCCCGCGGCCAAACAGGTAGGTGATATTCACCCGTCGGTTCTCATAACCCTGCGCGAAATCAATGAGGTCGGTCTCGTGGAAGAGCCGCGAGTTGAAAAGGACCGCTCGATTGCAGCGGTGGGGCACACGGCGCTGGCCGGCGCTGCTGTCCTTTAGGAAGGCGTAGATGCTGCGGGAGTCGTTCCTATTGTACTCATCGAACCCCCAGCTGAGGGGGGCGGGGGTGTCATAGACCACGAGGCCGCCTGAGGCCGGGTCGCGGTTGGCCGTGTCGTCCGTAACCCAGAAATTGAGGTTCACGCGCGCATAGTCGGCGTGCACGTTGATGCCGCGCCCCAGCTTCGAAGTGTACTTGAACGCCCAGAGCTGCTCCAGCAGATGCTGGCCGAAGATGCGCGGCAGACGCTGGCGCAGCTCCGCCGCGATCTGTAAGTGCAGCGGTGAAATGAAACCCGCCTCGGCCAGCGCGCCGAGATACTGGTTCGGATACTCGTTCCGCCAGAGCGTCGGGATGAGGCAGAATTTCCGCACCTCAGCCAAAGCCTCGGCTGACAGTAGGTTGTCGATCACCACCATCTCCGGCGTAGCGGCGAAGTACTGCGTCTCGATTTCTGCCCAGGCATTATCCGGATTGAGGGCATGTTTCACCGGCGCTGGCGCGAGGTGCACGGGCGCACGCCGCCAGCGCGCGAGCGTGGCGGCCTCGGCATCCGAGATGGGCACCAGCTTCGTGGTCTCTGAATGGTTCGGTTCGCAGCGTGAGTAGATGGATTGAAGACAGGCATGCGCGGCGCGCAGTTCGGGGTTGTCGATGCCGTGCTCCAGCAGATAAGCGCATTGTTCGAGGTCGTGCAGGACGCGAAAGTCGGTCACAACCTTGCGCGCCTGCAACGCCCCGGCGTCGTTCTCCGCCAGCGTTGCCGCGATGTCGGCGGAAAGCCGTTCGATCAGAGGCAAATCCTTCATCTGGATGAAGTGCAGCCAGAAGACGTTGCGTTTGGCTTCCAGGTTATCGGGCTCAAGCGCGAGCGTACGGCGGAAGGCTGCGACTGCTTCGTCGTATCGTCCGAGGTCCTTGAGCGCATTGCCCCGGTTGAAATGCGCTTCGGCGATGTCGGGTTTCAGTGCGAGCAGCGCATCGTAACCTGCGAGGGCGGCGGTCAGGTTGCCCCCGTCGTGTAAGGCTTTTGCGCAGTTGAAGAGAGGCGGAACGGCTTCCCGCCACGCCGCCGCCATTCCGGGACTGAGCGCCGCGGCCTTGCTGCAATTCGTCAGCGCGCCGGCGGTGTCGCCGAGCGCCGCCAGCGCCAGGGCGCGGTTGACATAGGCCGAAGGGTTACCTGAGAAGATGGCGATCGCGCGGTCGATGAGCTTGACGGCGGCATGGTGATCGCCGCCCTGGTGCGCAATCACCCCCAAAAAATGCAGCGCATCGAAATGCTGCGGATGCGCGCGCAGCACGTCCTCATAGATCGCGCGCGCTTCAGCCAGCCGCCCCGCCTGATGCAATGCGAGCGCCTTCCGCAGCAATGGCTGCAGTGGTGAAGCGGGCGTCAGGGTGTCGACAGGCATGCGGTAACCGGCACTTGCGTTCCGGCCGCGATTTTAGGTTTACGCACTGGAGGAATCACTTAGAAAAGTAGGTCTGGGAAAAGTAGGTCCGGTTAAATAACGTCCGGACCAAGGGGGGCCATTGGACGTCAAGATTCGTGAAATCCCGCCCGCCGACCGGTCATTGTGGGCCGATCTGCGCCATCACCTCTGGCCCGAGGAAAGCGCGGCCGAACATCTCGCTTATCTGGAGCGGGTGCAGAAGGATGGCGTACTGTGGGCTTACGCTGCCGAGGACGGCGCTCAGCTGGTTGGATTTGCGGAGGTTTCGGTGCGGGCCTACGCCAACGGCTGCGAGCAGCAACCGGTGCCGTTTCTTGAAGGGATATGGGTGGCGTCGTCCGCACGCCGCCGCGGCATCGCGCGCGGTCTCATCGCCTATGTCAGCGCGGTGCTGCGCGTCCGCGGATTTTCCGAGTTGTGCTCCGACGCGCTGCTGAGCAACACCGTGTCCCACGCCGCCCATCACGCCTGGGGCTTTGCCGAGACCGAGCGCGTCGTCTATTTCCGCAAGCCGGTATAGACACGCACTGCGCGAAGTGCAGGACGAGCCAATCTCATCCCGCCATCATTGTCCGGACAGCGCAGTGAAATTTGTTCGCAAAGTCATCGAGAATAATCAACGCGGGATGGTTTAGAACTTTTCTAATGTCGATTGACGCCGGGACGTGCGTGAATTATATAATGTGTCATGGGCGGCGAGGCTGCCGCGATGGAGGATTCGCGTTATGACGCTTAATCGTAGACGTGTACTGAAGGGCATGATGGGCGGGGCGGCGGTTACCGTGGGCCTGCCGCTTTTTGATCTGTTCCTGAACAGCAACGGCACGGCCTTGGCCGCCGGCGGTCCGCTGCCGGTGGGTTTCATC
>CAISTS010000025.1 GCA_903888485.1 uncultured bacterium
CATGGCCTCGACGGCCTTGCGGATCGCTTGGCCAAGCTTGAAGCAGCGCATAGCAGTCGGGATCGGCGGCTGCAGCACGTTGACGCAGATCGGGATCATCGGCACGTCCCAGCGCTTGGCCGGTGGGAAGAAGCAGGACATCGGCGTCAGGCAGCCGTGGTCGAGCGGCATCTCCTGGCAGACCGCCATGTCGAATTCCTGGTCGACCAGCGAATGAGCGAGCTGCCAGGCAATCTCCGGATTGCCGGGGATGGGCGCGAGCGGGCGCTTGCCCCAACCCTCGTCCGCGATCTCATGCTCGGCCGCGACGCTAATGGCAAAGGTCGGATATTTGTCGAAGAAGAAGGTATTGGCATGGTCGTTGTAAACCATGAGGATCAAGTCTGGCTTCTGCACATCCAGCCATTGGCGGATCGGCGCGTAGCCGTCGAACAGCGGCTTCCATTCGGGCGACTGCTCCTGACCCTTGTCAGTCGCGGTGCCGATGGAGGGCGCATGGGGCGAGCCAAGCCCCCCGATGATGCGGGCCATTACTGGGCTCCCTTGGAATTGCGCGTCGCCATGAAGTCCTCGTAGCTCTGGTTGCGCATGCCCGCTCCGGTGTGGTTCTGGCTGACACCCATGGCATTCGACAGTTTCAGGATCATGAAGGTGTTCACGCCATAGCGCAGCATGCGGTTCCAATTCTTGCTGCGGACGAGCTCTTTCTCGTAATCAGAAAGTCCGAAGTCGCTCATATATTTTTCCGCGTCGGCCTTGAACAGCTCACGGTTGGCCGGCGTCATCAGCGTCATGCAGAACTTGCCGAGGCGATAGCCGCGCTGGGCGCGAATGCCGGTCGTGAGGTAGGTGCCGGGCAGCGGTTTAGAAAAGTCGATCTGCTTGCTCTGGATGGCGAGGATTTCGCCGCCGTCTTCCCAGGGATGCTCCTTGCTCATGATGCGGCTTCCGCGTTCACGGCGCGCAGGAAGCTAGCGCAATCGATCGGCACCTGGGCACTGTCCTGCAGGTTGAGGTCGGCGACCCATTCCAGGCGCATGGCGGTCGCCATGGCGGTGAAGGGCTCCACGCCGAGAAACTCCAGAGTGTCGGACACCTCGTGCATTTCAGAGGCCTGACGCTTGGCGTGCTTGATCAGGCGCGTGGCGTAATAGTCGGCCATCTCGTGCCAGTCGATCTGCGGGAATGTGACCTGCAGCGAATCCAGCACCTTCTCATGGGCGCCAACCTTGCTGGCCGCGACCAGCGACTCGATCAGGATGGCGGAAAAACCCTTGAGGAACACGCTGCGCACCATCTTGATGGTCGAGGCGACCCCGACCGCTTCGCCAATGGCTTGTGCATTCATGCCATACTGCGTCAATAGCGGCAAGACGCTCACCGCCGTCTTGCCAGCGAGCAACATCGGGACCTTGTGGCCATGCGGTGGCACCAAGTCCATCACCGCGACGTCGACATAGGCGCCGCCGGCAGCTTCGATGATCTTGGCATTCTCCTGCTTGACCATAGGCGAGGTCGAGTTGATGTCCAAATAGGTCTGGCCCGGCCCAATCGCCATGGCGACACTCTCGGCGGCGGCCGGCGAATCGCTGCAGGTGACGGCGGCGATGATCAACTCCGCACCTTGAATGGCATCGCGCGCACTCTTGGCGACAGTCACGCCGATCTTGTCGGCCTTGGCGGTCAATGCCGGCACCTTGGCCGGATTGTCGATCAGGATATCGTAGGCGGCTGTAACCTTTGCGCCGGCACCGACGAGGCCTTCGGCAAGCAGGCCGCCAGCTTCGCCGAAGCCGATGAATGCGAAACTGGTCATAATGTTACTCCGTATCGGAATTGGACTAAACGGCGTCTTGCAACGCTTCGTCGTGCGCACCGTCATTCATGGTGCGCGGGCGCTGGTAGAGCTTGCGGCTGACGGTGTGCAGCTGACGAATCAATTCGCGCACACCTGGCGAAACTGAGGCATCGGCACGAGTCGTCACACCAATGGGCCGCTCCGTGTCGGCGAGACCCTCGACGTTCAAGGCGGCGAGGATGCTGAAATGTTCTTCGTAATGGATCTGACTCCGCGAAATGAAGGTCAGGTAGTTGCTCTCGAGAAGCAATGCACGTGTAGCGATTAACGAGGAGCATTCGATGATTTTCTTGGGCGGCTTGAGACCTTGTTTGACGAACAGGGCTTCGAATATGCTGCGCGTCGGGGTGCCGCGTATCGGCATGATCCATTGCTGGTCGGCGAGCTCGGCGAGGGTAAGGGCTTTGCGCTGAACTAGGGGATTATGGATGTCTGCGGCGATGGACAGCGGCTCGCGGAACAGGACTTCTTCGATGACGTCGTCGGCCGATGCCGGCGTACGCAGAGCACCGACGATGATATCGATGTCACCGCAGCGCAAGGCCGACAACAGTGTGTTGTAAGGACCATCGACCAAGGTAAACTCGAGATTGGGAAAACGCTGCGCCATATGCGCAATAGCGCGCGGCAATAGGATTGTGCGTGACAGCGGTAGCGCGCCGATCACCACGCGACCCGATAGATTGCCCTGGAAGGCGGCGATGTCGTCATGCGCGTGACGCAATTCGGCGAAGGCGAGTTTGGCGTAGCGCACGAGGATTTCACCGCTCGCTGAAAGCGAGATGCCACTGGGGCGATGTTCGACCAGGGCTTCACCGACCATGCTGCGCAGTTCGCGCAGGGCATGCCAAATGACCGATTGCGAATAGCCGGTTTCCTTCGAGGCATATTGCACACTACGCCGCTCAGTGACGCTGACTAGTGTGATGAGTTGTTGGCGCGTGACGCGACGATGCAGGCCGCGGACATTTTCCTTGATCGCCGGCAGCGTGGTGGTGCGAGCGATCTCGTTCTCGGCAGCAAGCAGATGGCTCAACGCTTGGCGCACACGCTTGCTGAAGATTTCGCCGAGATCTGTGAGCACCATGCCTTTGGACCGCCGATTGAACAACTGTATCCCGAGTTGCTCTTCGATCATCTTAATGGCGTGGCTAACGGCGGGCTGAGTCAAGTTTAGAGCGCGAGCCGCTTGGTTGGTGCTGCCGTGGTCGGCTGCGGCTGTCAGCGCCCATAGAGCGCGAAAACGAAGGCTATCCATGTCTCTTGGCAAACGAAGGCCGTGCAGACGGACTGCGTGGACTTCCGCTCGGCTCCCTAGAATGCCCACTAGACATATTCCGTGGGTCTAATTTTATATAAGGCTAGGGTATTTTTTAGCTTTATGTCCATAAAAACTCTATTTTATTCGTATATTTGCAAGATTTTTCCTAAGTAGTTTGACCTAAGTAGTTTGATTTAATTTATATACTGATGCGGAATATTAATATTACAGCCATAGGACGCTCAGGCACACTCTGAGCGTCACCCAACCCTCGCGAAAACAAGGGGGTAGAAAAAACAAAGCGCTTCAGGGAGTAGCCCAGCCATGCCCGATCAAGTCGGTAAGACCGGCCTCGTCGTCAGCGCGCATTCAGCCGATTTCGTCTGGCGAGCCGGCGGCGCCATTGCCCTCTACGCCAAGCGCGGCTGGAAGATCAAAATTATCTGCCTAAGCCTCGGTGCGCGCGGCGAATCGGCCAAGATGTGGCGCGAGGGCAAGGGCGTGACGCTCGAGAAGGTCAAGCAGGCGCGCATCGACGAGGCGCGTGCAGCCTCCGACATTCTGGGCGCCGACAGCATCGATTTCTACGACTTGCAGGACTACCCCATGCGCGTGCCGGACGAGATCGTCTTCCGACTTGCCGACGAATATCGCAGCCTGCGCCCGGAATGGGTGCTGACGCACGGCATGGAAGATCCTTATAACGCCGATCATCCGCTTACCTCGCAGGTGACGCAGGAGGCGCGCGTGATCGCCCAGGCGCACGGACATAAATATCCCGAGCCACCGATCGGCGCGCCGCAGGTCTTCATGTTTGAGCCGCACCAGCCCGAACAGTGCAACTTTAAGCCGCAGCTCATCCTCGACATCTCGGAAGTATGGGCGCAAAAGCGCAAGGCCTTCGAGTCGCAAGCGGCGCAGGAATATATGTGGGACTATTACACCCACGTCGGTCTGAACCGCGGTACCCAGGGCGCCCGCAATTCGGGACGTAGGATGATCTACGGCGAAGCCTATCAACGTATCTTCTCTCTCGTCACAGACACTTTCATCTAGGGCGGGCAATGCAGACTCGTATCCCATGCGTGCTGATGCGCGGCGGAACGTCGAAGGGGCCCTATTTCCTTGCCTCCGACCTGCCGCGCGAGCCGGCGCTGCGGGACAAGGTGCTTCTTTCCGTCATGGGCTCGCCCGACGCGCGCCAAATCGATGGGCTCGGCGGCGCCGATCCGCTTACTAGTAAGGTTGCGATCATTTCCAAGTCGACGCGCCCGGGTATCGACGTGGATTATCTCTTCGCCCAGGTCGGCATCGACCATGCGGATGTCGATGTAACGCCGAACTGCGGCAACATGCTGGCTGGCGTCGGCCCCTTCGCATTAGAGCAGGGCCTGATCGCGGCGCAGGGCGTGGTGACGCCCGTGCGCATCTACATGGAAAATTCCGGCAATATCGCAGTCGCCAAGGTCCAGACGCCATGCGGGCGCGTCGAATATGCAGGCGCGGTGTGCATCGACGGCGTACCCGGCGCCGCCGCACCCATCAGCATCGAGCTTCTCGACACGGCGGGCTCGGCCTGCGGTAGCCTACTGCCGACCGGCAACCTCACCGACGAGATCGGTGGCGTCGCCGTCACTTGCATGGACAACGGGATGCCCGTGGTGGTCCTGCGCGCGCGCGACCTAGGCGTGACGGGGTACGAAAGCTGCGCCGATCTCGATGGCAATGCCGCTCTGAAGGCGCGCATCGAAGCGATCCGCCTCAAGGCCGGTCCGTTGATGAATCTCGGCGACGTGGCCAAGAAGGTGGTGCCGAAAATGTGCCTGGTCTCCGAACCGGCGGCCGGCGGCGCGATCTCAACGCGCTGCTTCATTCCGCATGTCTGCCATAGCGCCATCGGCGTGCTCGGGGCGGTCACTGTCGCGACCGCCTGCGTACTGCCGGGCACCGTCGCCTACGGTCTTGCGCGCTTGCCGGACGGTGCGGTGAAATCCCTATCGGTCGAGCATCCGACCGGGGAATTCACGGTGGAGCTTGAGATCGACGAAGCGAGCGACCACAAGACGGTAAAGCGCAGCGCCTTGCTGCGCACCGCACGGCGGCTCATGGACGGCCATGCCTATGTGCCGCAAGGGGTATGGGCGGGCGAGCAATAACCCGAGTCGATTGACGCGGCCGGCCGGCATGCGTAACTTGTTCGTAATAAGAACTATTGTTCGAATCACGAACAAGTTTGACAGATGGCGAAGCCGCGAAGCGGCGCTGGAGAAGGAGACGTCCGATGAATGCACCAGTCTATAAGCCGGAGGACTTCCGCGATTACGCGCATGTCGGTCCAGGCACTTTGGCGGGCCGTCTGCTGCGCAGCTTTTGGCAACCGATCGTCAAGTCTGACACTCTTGAGATCGGGCGGCCGAAGCGCGTGCATATTCTCAACGAATATTTTACTGCATATCGGGGCGAGGACGGAAAGGCCTATGTCGTGCAGGACGCCTGTCCGCACCGCATGACGCGCCTCTCGCTCGGTTGGGTCGAGAACGATGCGATCCGCTGCTTCTATCATGGCTGGAAATTCGACGGCACGGGCCAGTGCGTCCATCAGCCCGCCGAGCCGGAAGCCTACAAGAAAGCCATCAAGATCGCTGCATATCCAGTACGCGAATATCTCGGTCTCGTTTTCGTCTATTTCGGCGAAGGCGAAGCGCCGGAATTCCCGCTTTATCCCGAAGTCGACGAGACGAAGGACACCGTCTTCTGCAACGCCCATACGGTACCCTGTAATTTCTTCCAGCGCATAGAGAACGATCTTGACGAAGTGCATCTGCATTTCGTGCATCGCGTTTCGACGGACAGCATCGGTCTCGACCAATTGCCTGAGATCAGCGTCGAGGAAAGCGATTATGGCATCCTGCGCAAGGGCCGCCGCGAGGGCACATCCAACAACGTCAGCCGCACCGGCCATATCTTCATGCCGAACGTCATGATGGTGTTCACCCCGGGCCGGCCCGGCCGCTGGGCGTGGAATCTGCATCTCGCCTGGCGCGTGCCCGTGAACGACGAGACGATGATGAGCTTTATCATCAATGCCCATCTCGGCGAGGGCAAAGGCTTCCAAAAGCGCGAGCGCCATCTCGATCCTGACCCCCAGGTATATATCGAGAAAATTCTGGCCTGCGAGATGCGTGTGCAGGACATCGATCCGGAATATGCCGGCCTCTTCCAGGTGCAAGACGGCGTCGCGCTGTCCGGTCAGGGCAGTATCGTCGACCGCACCGACGAGCGTCTTGGCCAGTCCGACCGGGGCGTCATGTTGATGCGCAAACTTTGGTCGCGCGAGATGCAGGCCATCGCCGAGGGCCGGCCCACGAAGGCGTGGAAGCGCCCCAAGGAATCGCTGCTCGATTACAATTCGCGCGAAGTGCAACTGGCATCTGCCCAAGCCTAGGTGGCGCGCAGGGGTAAACTTGACGGGGCGATGACGGCCTTGGAGGCATCCCTGTCCGTAAACAAAAAACGACTAACGATTATCGGGAGGACTTTTATGAAACAGCTAATGAAGAGGACGACGGCGGTGTTTCTCGCCGCCGCATTCACCACGCTGGGCACGGCTGCCGCCCTCGCTCAAGAATTGACACCGGCGATGAAGGATCTCGTCGCCGCAGCCAACAAGGAACGCGAGATCGTCGTCACCTGGAGCTCGAACACGCTCGGCGGTCCGGACGGCGCTAAGCTGTTCGAGCAGCGCATGGCCAAGCTCTACGGCTCTACCGTGCGGATCAAATGGTCGCCGGGTCGGTCGATGCCCGAGGTCGGTAACGAGATCGCCATGCGTTACACCAACGGCCTGCCGTCGCCGAGCGACGTCTACTACGGCTTCTCGCGCAACATGGCCGACCTGCTGAAGTACGACCTGTTCGTCAAGGCGCCGTGGAAGGATTACGACCCAGGCCGGCTGACCTCCGACATCGTAGAGAAGGACAGTTTTGTTAAAGTCCAGACGGCTTACACCGGTCTCGCGGTGAGTAACAAGTTCGCGCCTTACATCCCGACGTCCTTGAACGACCTGCTAAAGCCGGAATGGAAGGGAAAGATCGCCACCACCTCCTACGGCGCCGGCTTTGAGATGCTCTCATCCAAGGAAATGTGGGGCGCCGAAAAGACCATCGAATGGGCCAAGGCTTTCTCCAACCAGGTGAGCGGCCTCTTGCGTTGCAGCGACATCGACCGTCTTCTGTCGGGCGAGTTCGCCGCGCTAGTGACCGACTGCGGCGGCACCTCGACCATGGAGGCCATCGCCGACGGCGCGCCGATGACGCATGTCATCACGCCCGAAACGGCGATCGTCAGCTTCTTCTATCTCGCGGTGCCGAAGAACGCCGCCCATCCGAATGCCGCCAAAATGCTCACCGTCTATCTCCTGTCGCCGGAAGGCCAGAAGAACATCGGCAGCATGCGCGGCGGCATGGACGTGCACTTGCTGCCTGAATCGAAGACGGGCGACCGCATCCGCAAGCTCGAAGCCGAGTGGGGCAAGAAGTTCGTCAATGCCGACGTCGCCTGGCAGCTTGGCAATGAAGAGGGCAACAAAGCGCAGCGCATTGTGAAAGACATCATAACGCGTGGCAAATAAACACATAACGACTTGCGAGTGAATGGCCGCCGCCGGCCCAGCCGGCGGCGGTCGCGTATCGCAACGCCGTTTTCTATAATAAAGATCGCCAGCATATGACCATCGACGCCGTTCCGCCACGTCCCATGAAGATATCGTTCCTGCAGCGCTACGACGCCTCGGCGCTCGTCATGTTTGGCGTCGTTTTCGCGCTCAGCCTGCTGATCATCGCCTTTCCGCTCATCATCTTCTGGCTGAGTTTTCGCGTCGGCCTCCCAATAGATCCGGACGCGACTTACTCCTTCGTCCATTACGCCAAAGTTTTCAGCGATCCCTTCACCTTCAAGGTGCTGTTGAACACGCTCGGCTTCGCGCTGACGACCCTGGTGGTCTCGCTCGCCTTCGGCCTACCCTGCGCCTGGCTGGTCGAGCGGACCAACCTGCCCGGCAAGCCGGTGCTCTACACGCTGATGACGATAGGTCTTCTGCTGCCGGGCTTTGCTACCGCCATGGGTTGGCTCTTCCTGATGCACCCGCGCATCGGCTTGGTGAACGCTATGCTGAAAAGCGCACTCGGCCTCGAAGGCCCGGTCTTCAACATCACCACTGTTCTCGGCATGGGCTGGGTCGAGGGCCTCAGCCTCGCGCCCGTCGCCTTCATCATGACGGCGGCGGTGTTCCGCGCCATGGACCCGTCGCTGGAAGAATCCGCAGAGATGTCCGGCGCGTCGCTCGGCACCATCGCACGCCGCGTGACCTTGCCGTTAGCCTGGCCGGGCATTCTCGCCGCCGGCATCTACATCTTCACCATCGGCTTTGCCGCCTTCGACGTGCCGGCGATCATCGGCTGGTCGAATCGGATATTCACCTTCAGCACCTACATGGTGACGCAACTCTCGCCGGACGACGGCCTGCCGCAATATGGTCCGGCGACCGCGCTCTCGGCCTTCGTCATCATCCTCGCCGCCGGCCTCAGTTGGTGGTACGGCCGGCTGCAAACGCGAGCGCACCGCTACCAGGTGGTGACCGGCAAGGGCTACCGGCCGCGTCTCATCGATCTCGGCAAATACAAGCTCCTAGCTTGGAGCTTTATCGTCGGCTATTTCCTGCTCAGCAAGCTGATCCCGCTGCTGATCGTGATCTGGGCGTCGCTGCTGCCCTATTTTCAGCCGCCGTCGACCGAGGCCTTCGCGCTGATCACCTTAAAGCACTTCAATTCTCTGCCCTGGGAGTTGGTCTTCGAAGGCCTCAAGAACACAACGATCCTGGTGTTTCTAACGCCGACGGTTACGCTGGTCTGCGCCACCGCCTTCTCCTGGGTGGTGCTGCGCTCCAAGCTGCCGGGCCGCTCCGCCTTCGACTTCGTTGCCTTCCTGCCGCACGCGATCCCCAACATCGTCTTCGGCATCGGCGTGCTGCTATTTGCGCTCTACATCATGCGCGGCGTCGCGCCGATCTTCGGCACCATCTGGATCCTACTAATTGTCTTCGTCGTCGGCCGGATCAGTTACGCCACGCGCATGACCAACAGCACGATGATCCAGATTCACAAGGACCTAGAGGAATCGGCGCAGATGAGCGGCGCTTCGACCGGCACGGTCATCCGCCGCATCATCGCGCCCCTGCTTGGCCCGACCTTTATCTATGCCTGGCTGTGGATTGCGCTCATCACCTTCCGCGAACTCACGCTCGCCGTCATCCTCACTACGCGCGACAACATGACGCTGCCCGTGGTGGTTTGGAGCCTATGGGTCGCTAGCGGGTTTGGCCAAGCGGCAGCACTCACCCTCATACTGCTCGTCTTGATGATCCCCATTGTCTGCCTCTATTGGTGGGTCGCTCGCAGAATGGGCTTCGGCGCAAGCCGCTAACGCACTGCCTTACAAATCGGACATTGCAATGATCGACGTCAAAGACCTGAGCCTTACCTACAACTCCACCGCGCGGCAGACCCATCTCGCCGTCGACAAGGTGAGCTTCACCGTCAAAAAGGGTCAGGTCTATACGCTGCTCGGCCCGTCGGGCTGCGGCAAGACCACGACGCTACGCTGTGTCGCCGGCCTTGAGAAACCCGATTCGGGCGAAATTTTAGTCGACGGCACTCCCGTCTCGTCGTCGCAGACGGGCAACTGGGTGCCCCCGAGCCAGCGCGCCATTGGCATGGTCTTCCAATCTTACGCCATTTGGCCACATATGAGCGTGTTCGAAAACGTTGCCTTTCCGTTGCGCTACGGCCCGCTCAAGGTCCCATCGGCTCAAATCCAGGCGCGGGTCACCAAGGCGCTCTCGCTGGTACAACTCGACCACCTGAAGGACCGTCCCGCGCCGCATCTTTCTGGCGGCCAGCAACAGCGCCTCGCCTTGGCGCGCGCTTTCGTCATGGAGCCCAAGGTACTTCTGCTCGACGAGCCGCTGTCAAACCTGGACGCCAAGCTGCGCGAGGAAATGCGCGTCGAGCTGCGCCAGCTTATCAAATCGATCGGCATGACGGCGATCTTCGTGACGCATGAGCAGATTGAGGCTCTGACGCTGTCCGACGTCATTGCTGTGATGAATAACGGCAAGATCGTTCAGGAAGGCACGCCGCTTGACATCTACCAACGGCCGACCAATCCCTTCGTCGCCAATTTCATTGGCCAGTCGAACCTGCTGCAAGGCACGGTCGTCAGCGCCGCCGCCGGCCAGCATCAGGTGCGCGTGCAGACGCCGTTCGGCACGCTCGCATGCCAAGCGACGCAGGACGTCGAGATGGGAGCCAAGGTCGTCGTCAGCCTGCGGCCCGAGCATGTCGAGACGGAGAAAGACGCTGAGAACCAGGCAAACGTCCTTCAGGGCACGCTGGTCTCGGCGAGTTTCATCGGCAACGCCATGGACTGCGCCCTGCGCATCAACGGCCAAATATTGAAGGTCTTGCTGCATGCCGAACGGTCGCCTGAAATCGGCTCGACGATGACCGTATATGCGTCAGACCGTCACTGCCTGGCCATGCGGGCCTGACCCGCGAATGGCCGAGATTCTGGTCGATGTGCTCATCTATTCGGTGACCGCGGAGGCGAGGGGGATCCATTCGTTCGACCTGCGCCCGGTCGACGGTGGACTTCTGCCGGCCTTCACCGCCGGCTCACACATCGATCTGCATCTGCCGAATGGCTTAGTGCGTAGCTATTCGCTGGTCAACGCGCCGAGCCAGCGCCACCGCTACGTCGTCGCCGTCTCGCGTGATGTCAAAAGCTCCGGCGGTTCTCGCTACCTCTTTGAGACCCCGCTGGTTGGCAAGACAATCCGTATTGGCCTACCGCGCAACAATTTTGCGCTTATCGAAGGCGTGTCCGAGGCAGTGCTGGTGGCCGGCGGCATCGGGATCACGCCCCTCTATTGCATGATCCAGCGTATGGAGGAAATCGGCGCCAATTGGCGGCTGCATTACGGCGCGCGCGACCGCGACAGCGCGGCCTTCCGCGTCGAGTTGGAGAAGCTCGAATCAGCCCAGCCGGGACGCGTGCATTTTAACTTCGACCTCGAAGAGGGCCATATGCTCGACATCGCCGCCGCGGTCGCGGACGCGCCGGCGGGGGCGCATCTTTACTGTTGCGGGCCCATTCCGATGCTGGAGGCCTTCAAGGCGGCTTGCGCCGCCCGCCCGTCCGAGGACGTCCACCTTGAATATTTCGCCGCACCGAAGGTCGCAGCGCCCACCGGCTGTGCCTTCACGGTAACAGTCGCCAGCAGCGGCCAGACCTACGAAATCCCCCAGGGGCGCACCATCCTGGAAGTGCTGATTGAGCAGGGCATCTATGCGACGTCTTCCTGCCGCGCGGGCGTCTGCGGGGCCTGCGAGGTCGCTGTGCTGGAAGGCGAACCCGACCACAAGGACTATGTGCTGAGCGACGCCGAGCGGGCGTCGAACAAAAAGATGATGATCTGCGTTTCAGGCAGCAAGTCCGCAAATCTTCTGCTGGAGCTGTGATGACTGACGACGATATCCAGAAGCGCAAGCTTGAAACCGAGCGGAAATTCCTGCTGCGCACGCCGAGCGAGGAAATCGGCCCGATGTATCCGATCCACAAGCCGGAAAATCGCGGCAGAGATCTAGCGGTTACCAAGGCCGGCAAGCGCATCGCCGGCCAGCCGCTTTATATCCGCGGCAAAGTGATGGACCTTACTGGCCAGATTATCTCCGGCGCGGAAGTGGAGCTGTGGCATGCCGATCCGCATGGCCGCTATCCTCATCCGAGCGATCTCAATCCGGCCAGGCTCGATCCGGACTTTACCGGCCATGGCGTCTACGTCACCGGCGTTGACGGCCGTTTCGCTTTCCGCAGCACGAAGCCTGCCGCTTATCCGACCTCGACGCCTGGCTGGTGGCGGCCGCCCCACCTGCATTTCCAGGTGACGACCCAATGGGACCGCCTTGTTACGCAAATGTATTTTCCCGGCGAGGAATTGAACGATAAGGACGAGCTGCTGGCCCGCCACCGCCGCCTCAAGCAAGCCGACCGTGTCGAGGCTAAGACGATGCCGCTCGATGCCGGCATGGAGCCAAGCGCGCTGCATCTCGTCTTCGACATCGTCCTGCCGACGCCCCATTCCATCAGCGCCTTCAAAGCGCGTTAATCCACCACTCACCCAGAAAAGGAAGATAGCTATGGGCAGCATGATTCAATTGACGGCGTCGGACGGGCATAAGTTCGGCGCTTACAAGGCCGAGCCGTCGGGCAAGGCCAAGGGCGGCATCGTCCTGATCCAAGAGATTTTCGGCGCCAACAAGCATATCCGCGCCGTGG
>CAISTS010000026.1 GCA_903888485.1 uncultured bacterium
AGCCACTCCGTCTCGAAGCGCCCGATATGACTTGCGGATGCCGCCTGCTTTGCCACGGCGTGACCACCAACAATCCAGCGCATGGCCGGATCACGCGCTAAACGGTCGGCGTCATTCACATCCTCGTACCCGGCAAGCCGCTCGAACACCGATTGACGCAATAAGCCCGCCAGAACGTGGTGCGTGTTCTTGCCGCGACGACCGTCCGAATGCACGGCCCCGGCGAGCGCGGTCAGGCCAAGTGCGTCGTCCAACTCGCGGTAAGCGATGGCAGACTGCGCGTCCGACTTGTGGCGGTCGGTCGCGGCCACAATAAAATGCTAGCGATGAAATATCCCCAAGTCAGCCAATTGACCTAGCCTGATCTAGGTCAGGAATCATTGGAATATATCAGCGCGCCGAATTTCTCTCCGAACGGAAGGCGGCTCTAGAATCATGGGGCGCATGGCTTGAGGCGTTGATTAAAAGCCGAGCGGAGGCGACCATCGGTATGCGCGATCGACCTTAGGCACCTACGTCCGGGATGCTCTTAAACCAAAGCAGTCCTAGCTCTCCGAAAGAATTGCGTACAAATCGAACATAGTTCTTTCGGACGTCTCAAATTGTGCCCGCCACCCATCATGTCATTCTCGTACATACGCAGCGATTGAGGCTCGCCACGCTTAGGCTTGTCGATTGCGGTCCGCTCCCCGATCTCGCCTTCGCTTGCCTGCAAAGGTTCTCTTACAGAGCCGTCTCTACCAACCCAATAGACGGCGATACCGAGCTTTTTAAGCGCCGCACGAATCTTACGGATTACGGCCTCGTATTCCCCGATGGCTGGTAAAGCGAGTCCAAGGCTCGCGCCCGATTCGCAATGAGAAGCCAGCTTGAACAACCCCGCCTCAACGGATTGACGACACTGGTTCGCTGTAAAGCGCTCGCGTTTTGTGGGATTCGCAGCTCCCTCGCCTTTAGCCTCGACAATAAGACGTGCCTCGCCCCGCACGGCATCAATATCGAAGCCCCGTTGAGTAGTCGAACACATGGAGTGAATGGAATAGCCATTCTCGATTAGAAAGGCGGCAACTGATTCTATTACTTTGTTCTCGTGTAAAATCACAGAAGCCCTCGATCCCGCGGTAGCAGGCCTAATTCAGCAGTTAATCACAGCCGCGTATTTCGTAGCCCAAACGCCCAAGTAGGGCTGAGCTGATAGAACCGATCACCTGCGTCGGCGATGCTCAAGCATGCGACGAGTGCGAAATCGCTCCAACTGTTACCTATGTGCTACCTGAACGCCATTTCGGGGCTGGCCCGATTCGCTGGCCATCCCGTAAACACATGAAAATGTTATGTAAATTGGAGCGGGCGAAGGGATTCGAACCCTCGACCCCGACCTTGGCAAGGTCGTGCTCTACCCCTGAGCTACGCCCGCTCACATCTGGCGTCTCGCGGGGGGTGTGATAGCTGGGGTTTGCCGGACCCCCTCCCCTCGCGAAGGGCGGGACTATAGCGTTTTAACGCTCCATTGCAAGGGCCCCGCCGCCTCTTAAAAATGCCCATCCAGCGCCGCTCCAGCCTGTCTTTGCAAGGCCTTGGCGGTTGGGGCACACTCGCCCGGCTTAAGGGAAAGCCCTTGCCTTTGCTGCTGCCGCGCCACATCTAACCGGGGGCGCGGGGGACGTGCGGACAACCGGGCGGGTGCACTCGCCATGACAGGACAGGTTTAGATGTTGATCGGACAACCCGGCGCGGGCGGCCCAGCTCCCGCTGCAGACCTTATCAAGGACACCGATACAGCCGGCTTCATGGCCGATGTCATCGAGGCCTCGGCGCAGACGCCGGTCATCGTCGATTTTTGGGCGCCCTGGTGTGGCCCGTGCAAGCAACTCACGCCGATCATTGAAAAGCTGGTCAAGCAGTACGCCGGCAAGGTCCGGCTGGTGAAGATCAACGTCGACGAGAACCAGGAGCTGGCGCAGCAGTTCCGCGTCCAGTCGATCCCGGCGGTCTACGCCTTCAAAGGCGGGCGTCCGGTGGACGGCTTCATGGGCGCGTTGCCCGAAAGCCAGATCAAACAATTCATCGACCGCCTCGCCGGCGGCGGCTCGCCCATCGACGAAGCCCTGGCCGAAGCCGAGACGCTGTCCCAGGAAGGACAGCACGACGAAGCGCTCGCGCTCTATCAGGAAATCCTCGCCCAGGATCCGACCCATGTGAAGGCGCTTGCGGGCGCGCTGCGTACCTATATGGCGCTCGGCCAGGACGACATGGCGCGCCAGGTCATCGAAAAGCTGCCGGCGCAGATCAAAACCTCGGCGGACATTCAGGGCGTGCAAGCGGCGCTCGATCTCAAGGCGGCGACAGCCAACACCGGCAACGCGGACGAAGTCGCCGCGCTTGAAGCCAAGGTCGCTGCCGATCCCAAGGACATGCAATCGCGCCTCGATCTCGCCATGGCGCGCTTTGGCGCCGGCAACCGTGAAGGTGCGGTCGACGATCTCCTGGCGATGGTCAAGGCCGACCGGGCCTGGAACGAACAGGCCGCGCGCCAGCAGTTGGTGAAGTTCTTCGAAGCCTTTGGTCCGGCCGATCCGCTCACCAGATCGGGCCGCCGGCGGCTTTCGGCGATCCTGTTTTCCTGAAGACCAGCTCCGGGGTGTCCATGCGCAGCCCGATCCAGTCCCGGTTTGAAGACTTGCCGGCCGAGATCGCGATCTTTCCGCTGCCCGGCGCGCTGCTTCTGCCTTGGGGCCGGCTGCCGCTCAACATCTTCGAGCCGCGCTATCTCGCCATGACGCTCGATGCGCTGGCGACTGGGCGTATCTTCGGCATGGTCCAACCCGACGCCGAAAAATCCGTGAAGGGCGCCGAATCTGCGGTCTACGGCATCGGTTGTGCGGGGCGCATCGCTTCCTTCGAGGAGACCGAGGATGGGCGCCTGCACATCCTGCTCAAGGGGCTTGCGCGCTTTCGCATCGCCAAAGAGATCGAAGGGCGTTCCGGATATCGTCGTGTACGCGCGACCTATGACGAGTTCAAAGACGACTTGGAGGCGCCGCCGCGCTTCGTCCTTGAGCGCGAGAAGCTCATGGGCTACCTCAAACCGTACTTCGAAGCGCAGGCGATGTCGGTGAACGTTGAGATGTTCAAGGGCCTGTCCGACGCCAGCTTGGTGACTTCGCTGTGCATGGTCTGTCCATTCGATCCGCGCGAAAAGCAGGCCTTGCTCGAGGCGCGCACCATGGACGACCGCGCCGCCGCGCTTGTGAAGCTCCTGCAAATGGGCGTATTCGATACCGGCGCGCCCGATGGCCCGAAACAATAGGAAAACTGCATGTCCAACGCGGGTGAGATCGATCCGAAGCTTCTGGAAATTCTGGTGTGCCCCTTGACCAAAGGGCCGCTGGACTATGACCGCACGGCCCGCGAGCTCGTCAGCAAAAAAGCCGGGCTGGCCTATCCCGTGCGCGATGGTATCCCGATCATGCTGCCGGACGAGGCGCGCCGCCTAGATGGCTGAGCCGTGGCCGTCGGCGATTGATTACGATCCGGCCGCTCGCATACTCACAGTGACTTTCGAGAATGGCGAGCGCTTCGCGCTCGCGGCGGAATACCTGCGTGTGGAAAGCCCGTCGGCTGAGGTGCAAGGACACAGTCCATCGCAGCGACAGACCGTGCCCGGCCGTGCGCGCGTCGGCATCATCAACATCGAGCCTGTTGGTAACTACGCCGTGCGCCTGATCTTCGACGACCTGCACGACACCGGGATCTTTACGTGGCGTTATCTGCACGAACTTGGGCGAGAGCACGGCGAACGTTGGCCGCGATATTTGCGAGAGCTCGAAGAACGCGGGCTTTCCCGCGAACCCTAGCGCGCGATAGGGAAAAGTGGGGACCGGTTTTCCTGGCCACCGCGCGCTACTTATTTGAATCAGCGCATCAGCGCGGGAAGATCGCCGACCGTACCCATGGCATGGCGCATCAAAAGTTTCTTTAGCGGCGGGATGCGATTGACAACGCCCAGGCCGACGTCGCGCGCAAGGCGCACGGGGGCGATGTCGTTGGAAAACAGTCTGTTGAGGACGTCGGTCACGCCGGCCATCAGTAAGTTATCGGCGCGCCGCCAGCGCTGGTAGCGCGCAAGGCCTTCGGGATGCGCGAGATCGAGGCCGAGTTGTTTGGCATCGACGATGATCTCGGTCAGCGCAGCGGCGTCGCGGAATCCCAAGTTCAAGCCTTGTCCCGCGATGGGGTGAATGCCGTGGGCGGCGTCACCGGCCAGCACCAAACGGCCACGACTGTACGCCGCGGCGAACTGCAAACCCAAGGGATGGCTGAAGCGCGGCCCGATCAGGGTGAGCTCACCGAGGAACCCGCCGACGCGTTCTTGAATCTCGGCGAGGAACTGAGGCTCCCTCAGGGCAAGATAGCCGGCCGCCGCATCGGCGCGCTCGGTCCACACCAGCGACGAACGATGAACGCCGTTCTCATCGGGCAAAGGAAGAATCGCAAAGGGACCGGCCGGTAGAAAACGTTCGTGGGCGATGCCGTCGTGCGGACGCGCGTGGCCAATGGTCGCGACGATGGCGACTTGCGGATAGGTCCAGCCGGTGACGCCGATGCCGGCCAGGGTGCGCAGCTTAGACCCGCGGCCTTCGGCGCTGACCACCAGCGCCGCGCTCACCGTGCGTCCGTCAGTGAGCGTCAGTGTGATGTCGTCGATGCCCTGGTTCATGTGCGCCACGTCCGTCGGTGCGAGTACGCGCGGCGGCGTTTTCATGCGCGCGATCTCGGCGCCGATGGCGGCGCGCAAGATCCGGTTCTCAGCCATGAAGCCCAGCGGCTCGTCGCCCAGCTCGGCATGGTCGTAGTGCAGGAACAAAGGCGCGTCCGCGTCCGAGACACGGATCTCGCGGATCGGCTCGTTGGCGCCGGCGACGTGGTCCCACAGGCCAATGGCACGCCAGAAGCGCATGCCCGACAGTGCCACGGCTGACGCCCGGCCATCGAAGGTCGGCGCGACCATGGCGCTGGGCGTCAACCGGTCGAGCGCCACCACGTCCACGCCGTGCCGCGCCAGCGCCACGGCCAAAGTGCCGCCGACCAGACCCGCGCCGACGATAGCGACCCCGGTTCTGATATGCGTGCCTTCGTTGTGAGGGGCGGCGTTTAAGGCTTTATTCATGGGCTAACTATAAGCCAATCAAGCCTTTGCACCTATCTTGCACAGGGGCGGCGAACCCCTTATGGTCCGCCCCCTTAACCAAGACCCCGTCAGGCGCCGACGTAGCTCAGGGGTAGAGCAACTGATTCGTAATCAGTAGGTCCGCGGTTCAATTCCGCGCGTCGGCACCATTTTCCCGAGTCACACCAACGAGTTAATGTCTTGGCTGACATTGCGCTGAATTCGCTCCGCAAAAACGGAAGCAATTCGGAAGCAGTTGGACACTCTGTACACCCGAATATTTCTCTGGCGCAAAACGGCAGGTGTCGCACGCGCCACGCGACGCCCGCCTGTTACGGACGCCTTACCTGCGCGGCAACAGAAAGTGATTATTGGGGGTAAAGCTTTATGTCGTAGGTGGCGTGCCAAACGCCTTTCTTGTCGCGAGTGACGGGCACGATCGGATAGTGGTCCTCAGGGTCTTCCGCCGAGATTTTGCGGGTGCGATCATCAAGGAATGGTTCATCCGCGAAGATCACCTCAAACATGCGATCTTTAAAACCATCGGCCGTCACAATGTAGTGAATATGCGCTGGATTGTTGCGGTAGGAGCCTGGCCGCGTTGTATCGAAGCGATAGCTTCCATCGGTTGCGCTACGAATGGCCCCACGTATCCGAGGATTATGGCTGTCGTTCTTTCCGTCGCGCGAGTAAAGGCCCTCTTTGTCAGCGTGGAAGACGAAAACGGAGACTCCCGGCAGCGGCGCCTGCGTATTGCCATTAACAGCTTTTCCGAACACGACGACACGTTCTCCAGGTTCATCTTGGCCGGCTAGCGTGACTGCTGAGGGCGCACCCCGCGGCGCAATTTGATCAGGCCTAATCGGGTCGGCGTTAGCCACGTTGGTCAGAAGGCAGAGAATGCCGAAAAGTACAGCTGAGCGCATATACCCTCCCAATTCCGTTCTTCTTTATAGTAGTAGCACTCGAATCGCCTTCGGAAAACGGTCGAAGGTTGGGGTTGCCCTCAACGAAACTGTACCCGATACGATTTTTCCCGGTACAATTCTTCCATTCATCATGAGAACACACCTTCGCGCCCTGAGTTTCGCGCTGTTCGGTCTGGCATCGCCCGCCGAGGCTATGTGTCTTTATGGGGCGTACCCTGATGGTCTTAACGCCGCGACCACGATCGATCAGGAGTTTTACGATTCCACAGTGGTGGTGCGCGGCACGGTGCTGCGCAGCGACCGGAAGACTCTCTCAACCGGCAGCGCGCGCGAGCAGGGGGTTCTGTACCAAGTTCGGTCCGATGAAATATTCAAAGGCCAGGTGCCCTTGCGCTTTGCATACTTCACGGCACTGAGCAGCGATGCCCTTCAACTCGAAGATGGAACTCAATATTTGCTGTTCCTGAACCCTCTGCCCCTCGACGATCCCGATGAGGATGTGGCGCCTGGCGCCCTCGTGGTGAACTACAGCTGCGGCCAATCGGGACCATGGGCCGACATTCCGCCCGACGGCCGACACTTGTTGCGGCAGTTGTCGGGCAACGGTCGCGGTGCGAGCGCGCAAGGGGCCAAGTAACCCGGCACCATGGATCAACAAAAAACCCGGGCCTTTCAGCCCGGGTTTTGTCTCGCGCCGTAGCGCGAAGCTTAGTTGCGGTTCTGCCCCATGAAGCTCATCAGGAACTGGAACAGGTTGATGAAGTTCAGGTACAGCGCCACCGCGCCCATGACGGCCGAAGGCGTTTCCATGGTCGAGCCGCGGATCGAGAGGTACTCGCCCTTGATCCGCTGCGTGTCCCAGGCGGTGAGGCCCGCGAAGATGAACACGCCGACGACCGAGATCATGAACTGCAGCGCCGAACTCGCGACGAAGATCTGCACGACGCTCGCGATCACGAGGCCGATCAGGCCGATGAACAAGAACGTGCCGAAGCCCGACAGGTTCTTTTTGGTGGTGTAGCCGAACAGGCTAAGCGCACCGAAAGAGGCTGCCGTAATCAGAAGCACGCGTACGACGCTGATGCCCGTATACCTGAGCAGGATGACCGACAGGCCCACGCCCATGGTCGTCACGAAGGCCCAGTACAACGCTTGCAGCGTTGTCGTCTTCATCTTGTGTGCGCCGAAGCTCATGGCCAGGATCAGGCCGATGGGCGCGAAGACAGCAATCATGCCAAGGCCGGTGTAACCGATGCGGCCGGTTTCGGTGGTCTGGAAGAAGGCGCTCTGCAAGCCGGTGTTGGCGACAATCAACGCCACGAGGCCCGAGAGAAACAGCCCGGAGCCCATGTAGTTGTAAACGCGCAGCATGTACTGGCGCAGGCCGACGTCCATCGGCGCCGCGTCGGCGCGATCGAAGGTCGTGTCATAACCGCGGCCCACTGGTGTCCCAAGCGGACGGCGGTCGGTTTCAAGTGCCATGGTTTCCTCGCGATAAAATACCGCCCGCAAAAGCCGATACGGGCACACCGCTATATTGGGTCATGTGGGGGGCTTCGCAACCGAAATCGGACCCTAATCGCACAATCTTAATGCGCCGAAGGCCCAGAAAACACCTTTGTAACCAATCAGTTACATTATTCGTTGCGGAGCAGAGGGGCAGCCTTGATCCCCATGGCCCGCCAAGTGCCGAGAAAGCCCGAAAGCAGCGTCACAGCGATGCAGGCCGTGATGACCATGGCGATGAGGCCGTAGTCGATGGCCCAGTCGATGCGCATGACCTCGGTGACCACACCATAGGCCGCGCCGGTGCCGACGGCGGCGGCGATGATGCCGGTCGCTAGTCCCAGCAGCAGGTATTCGAACACGAAGGCCTTCAGCACATCGCCGCGCGTGGCGCCGAGAACCTTGAGCACGACGGCCTCATAAATGCGCCGGCTGTGGCCGGCGGCAATCGCGCCGGCCAACACCAGCGCCCCGGCAACCAGCGCGATGCCGGCCGTGAGGCGCACCGCGAGCCCCAGCGTGTCGAGGATCTGCTTGGCCATGTCGAGCGCTTGGCGCACTTGAACAATCGTCACGTTAGGCAGGGCGTTCAATACGGCGGTCTCGATGGCTTCCTCGCTGCCGGGCGTCGAGTTGACGGTGGCGAGCGAGATGCCGGGTGCGCCGGCGAGCGCGCTCTCGTTGAAAATGAAAGTGAAGTTCATGGCGCCCGACTGCCAGCGGATGTCGCGGAAGTTCCCCACCTTGGCGGTGACCTCGCGGCCCAGCACGTTCATGGTGATCTCGTCGCCGAGCTTCAAATAAAGGCCGCGTCCGACTTCAGCATCGACGGAGACCAAACTTCCGCCCGTGTATCCTTTGTCCCACCACGCGCCCTCGGCCAGCTTTGTGCCTTCGGGCATGGCATCGGCGGTCGAGATGCCGCGCTCGCCGCGCACGGCCCAGCGGCTGTTGGGGTTCACCGGCGCTTCGGCCGCGGGGATGCCCTTCACCTTGGAAACGCGGCCCCGAATCATGTTCGCCGTCAGCACTTTCTCGACGCCCGGCATGGCTTGCACGATGCGCGTGAATTCCTCGCGCTGGTCGGGTTGGATGTCGATGAAGAACATACTGGGAGCGTCAGCGGGCAAGCCGCCTTGGATGGTGCGGTCGAGATTTGCCTGAAGGAGTGCAATCGCCACCAACACTGACAATCCGAGGCCGAGCGAAAGCACGACCGATGTTGTCGGCGATCCGGGGCGATAAAGATTGGCGAGCGCCAGGCGCAGCGACGGGCGGCCGCTGGTGGCGCTGCTGCGCCCGCTCGACAATTTTGCTGCGAGCTTCATCACCAACCCCGCGGCGTAGCGGAACAACACCATGGCCACGGCGGCGCCCAGCACAAACCAGGTCGCAAGATCCTCGCGGTCGGCGGTGGCGATGGTGAAAACCGCGAGCGCGGTCGCGACGATGGCAACGGCGATCAAATACTTGCGCCGCGGCAAGCCGGTGGGTGCGGCGAGCAGGTTGCGGAACAACGCCACTGGCGGAATGTCGCGCGCGCGCGCCAGGGGCCACAGCGTGAACAGCGCGGCGGTCAGCGCGCCGAACACGGCAGCCTTCAAGAGCGAGAGAGGGTAAATGCCGAGCTGGGCCTTCACCGGCAGCAGGTCACCCAAGGCGAGCGCCGCGACGATGGGGATAGCTGCGCCGACCACAAGGCCGATGACGATGCCGACGCCGGCAAGGATGCCGAGCTGAATCAGGTACATGTTGAAGATCGTATCGCCCGACGCACCCAGACACTTCAGCGTTGCGATGGTGGTCAGCCGGCCATTGAGATGGGCGCGCACGGCGTTCGCCACACCGATGCCGCCGGTCAAGAGCGCGGTCAGGCCCACCAGCGTCAGAAACAGGCTGACATTGTCGATAAAGGCGTCGAGCCCGCGCGCAGCTTGGTTCAGGCCTCGCACGCGCCAGCCGGCGTCAGGATGGCCGTCCAGGAGCTGCGTGCGGATGAGATTGGGATCGGCGCTCGCGGGCAGACGCACATTGTAGGTGTATTCGATCAAGCTGCCGTCGCGCAGGAGCTGGGTCGCGGCAAGGCCCGCTTCGGACAACATCACGCGCGGGCCGGCGGTCATGAAGCTAATGGAGCGGTCGGGTTCGTATGTCAGGGACGCGCGCAGCTGCAGGGTCGCTTCGCCGACCTTGAAAGTGTCGCCGATCTTGAGCTTGAGGCGCGTCAGCAGCGCGGGGTCAATCACCGCGCCGTGTGCGCCATTGCGCTCGGCGAGGGCCTCAGCCAGCGGCATCTCTGGCGACAAGGTCACCGCACCGTACAGCGGATACTGCGCATCGACACCCTTGAGCTCGATCAGCGTGCGCGTCTGTACTTCGCCGGCGGAATTCTCGGTGCGCGCCATGGAGCGCATCTCGACGATGCGGCTGACCTCGCCCTGATTGCGCAGCGCGGCGATATACTCTTCACCGAGCGGACGCGCATTGATCTCGGCCTGCAAGTCGCCGCCGAGGAGGGGCTGGGCATCGGCCTCGATGCCGGCTTCGACGGAGGCGTTCATGGAACCGGCGCCGGCGATCGCGGTCACGCCAATAGCAATGCAGGCGAGGAAAATCCGAAAACCGCGCATGCCGCTGCGCAGTTCACGCAAGGCAAAGCGCAAAGGCAGGCGCGCGGCCATCAGCGGTCTCCCGATATTCCCTGGCTTAGGCCTTCGCCGACAATCAACCCGTCGGCGATGCGCACCACACGCTCGCAGCGCGCGGCGAGTTTGAGATCGTGGGTGATCAGCATCAGCGTGGTCTTGGACTGATCGTGAAGTTCGAACAGCAGCTCAATGATCTGCTGCCCGGTGGCGCCGTCGAGATTGCCGGTGGGCTCGTCGGCGAGAAGGATCTTGGGTTGTATGGCAAAAGCGCGCGCCAGCGCGACGCGCTGCTGCTCACCGCCTGAAAGCTGGCCGGGATAGTGTTCGATGCGGTGACCGAGGCCGACGGCCTTCAACTGCGCTTCGGCGCGGTCGAAGGCATCCTTATGTCCGCCGAACTCCAACGGCACGGCGACGTTCTCGAGGGCTGTCATGGTCGGGATGAGGTGGAAGGACTGAAAGACGATGCCGACGGTGTCGCGGCGGAAGAGGGCCAGCCCATCTTCGTCCATACCCGCGTAGTCGGTGCCAGCGATCTGCACGCGCCCGCTGCTGACGCGCTCCAATCCCGCCACAATCATCAGCATAGTTGTCTTGCCTGATCCCGACGGCCCGACGACGCCGAGCGCCGTGCCGGGCGCAACGGAGAGATCGACGCCGCGCAGAATGTTGACCGGGCCCGCGGGGCCCTCCAAAGTGAGGTGCACCTTGTCGAGCAGGATTGACGGCGCGGCCCCTGTAGCCGAAGTGGGCGCGCTCTCGGGCGACAGAGGTGCGGCGGCGGCGGTCATCGTCGAGAGTGGAGACTGTCTCATGCACGCTAGCATCAAGGATTTGGGGCAAGGATTGGTAGCATCCCGCATGATGTTACAAAAGGCATTCCGGGTCTTGGCCGTCATCACGCTTGCGTTGGCGACACCAGTGTTTGCCGCAGACGGCGGCGCGATCCGCATCCTCGTGCTCGGCGACAGCTTGAGTGCCGGCTACGGCCTTGCTGATCCCGCCGATGCTTTTCCCGCGCAGCTTGAAAAGGCCCTCGAAGCAATGGGTCACAACGTCGATATGTTGCCGGGCGCGATTTCCGGCGACACCACCAGCGGCGGACGCTCGCGCCTTGAATGGTCCATGGGCGACAAACCCGATGCGGTGATCGTCGAGTTGGGAGGTAATGATGGCCTGCGCGCTGTCGATCCCAAGATCACCGAAGGCAATCTCGACTTCATCGTACGGCGCATTCAGAAAGACGGGGTGCCGGTCCTCATCGCCGGCATGCTGGCGCCGCCCAATCTTGGCCGTGACTACGAAAGCCGCTTCAATGCGGTGTTCCCGAAGGTCGCGAAGGATACCGGCGCGCTTCTGTATCCGTTCTTCCTCGACGGCGCGATCACCGTTGCCGGCCTGATGCAGGGCGATCAGATCCATCCCAATCCGGCGGGCGTGAAGGTGATCGTCGCGCGCATCCTGCCGAGCGTCGAGAAGCTGCTCGCCCAGGTCAAAGACCGCCGCGCCGCTGCGGCGAAGTAACGCGCGTCGCCATGTTGCGCCTGTTTGTCGGACTCTCTCTGCCTGACGGTGTGATCGCCCGCCTGGCGATGCTCTGCGCGGGCGTGCCGGGGGCAAAATGGACCGCGCCCGAGAACATGCACATCACGCTGCGCTTCATCGGCGAGGTCGAAGAGGACCAAGCGGAGGAGATCGATCACCTGCTCGCGGGCATCGAAGCCGAACCGCTTACACTCGCGCTGATGGGGCTGGGCACATTTGGCGAGGGCGCTAAAGCGCACACGCTCTGGGCGGGCGTGGCGCCGTCACCGGCGCTCGCGCACCTGCACGCCAAGGTCGAGTCGGCCTGCGTGCGCGCCGGCCTTGCGCCCGAAGGCCGCAAGTTCACCCCGCACGTCACTTTGGCCCGCATGAACCACCCACACCCCACGCGGCTCCAGTCCTTCATCCAGGGCAACAACCTCTTCGCCGCCGGCCCCTTCACCATCGAGCACTTTGCACTCTTCGAATCCAAACTCGGCAAAGGTGGCGCAGTCTACATTCCCCAGGTGGAATATAGTTTAGTACCAGGTACATAATTTAAGTTTTAAATCACACTTAAATGATTGATTTATTGATATAATAATGTACCTGGTACCTAATTATTGGTACCGGGTACAACTTTATTGAGCAGCTGCGGCATTGCTGCTTCAATTAAATCCAGCACATCCTCAAAGCCGGCGGCGTTGCCGTAGTAGGGATCGGGGACATCCCGGCCTGAAGGGCTCGGGTGGAAATCGAGGAACAGGGCGAGCTTGGCCCGCGCGCCGGGCGGGTACATGGCTTTGAGGTGCCGGTGGTGGCCCTCGTCCATGGCCAGAATGAGATCGAAACAGTCGAAGTCGCCGGCCGTGACCTTACGCGCCCGCAAGCCGGACAGATCCACCCCCCGTCCCCGCGCCGCCGCGATGCTGCGCGGATCGGGCGCCGCGCCGATGTGATAGCCATGTGTGCCGGCAGAGTCGGTTTCAATCACCCCAGCCAGCCCCGCCGCCTCCACCGCGCGCCGGAAGACGCCCTCGGCCGTAGGTGAGCGGCAGATATTCCCGGTGCACACGAACAGCACGCGCTTTTTGTCCGCCGCCTTGCTCATGGCCCGCTCGCGTCACACATTAGTCCGCGCCCGTTCTAGGACCTTCCTCGCTTGCAGCCAACGCCGATGATTTCCCCGCAGTTCATTCCACCCGCCGATAGCCGCGTGGTCATCCTCACGGGCGCCGGCATTTCGAAGGAATCTGGCCTTGAGACCTTCCGCGATCCGGGCGGCATCTGGTCGAAGGTGAGGCTCGAAGATGTCGCGACGCCCGAGGCTTTCGCGCGCGATCCCGTTCGCTGCCACGCTTTCTACAACATGCGCCGCGCGCGGCATCGTTCGCCCGATGTCGCACCTAACGCCGCGCACCATGCACTGGTCCGTCTCGAAGCCGAATGGCCGGGCGAGGTCGTGGTCGTGACACAGAATGTCGATAGCCTGCACGACCGCGCCGGCAGTAAGAACCTGATCCATATGCACGGCATCTACAGCGAAGCACGGTGCAATGCCTGCGGCCACGTGCACGACTGGCCCGGCGATTTGTCGGTCGATGATATCTGCCACGGCTGCAATCGCGCGGGAGGCCTTCGCCCCAACGTTGTCTGGTTCGGCGAAATGCCCATGCAGATGGAACGCATTACTCACGCGCTGTCAAACTGCGATCTGTTCATTTCCATCGGCACGTCGGGCAACGTCTATCCCGCCGCCGGCTTTGTCGCGGCCGCACGCCGCAGCGGCATCCACACCGCCGAGATCAATCTCGAGCCCTCACAAGGCGCTTCGCTGTTCAACGAAGCGCACTACGGACCGGCCACCGAAACCGTGCCCGCTTACGTTACGGCGCTGCTGGCCGGGGCGCGATGAACGCCTTCACCCGCACGCTGAAGGAGGTGCGCGCGTGCAGGGCGTGCGCCGCGCATCTGCCGCTCGGGCCGCGGCCCACGGTGCGTGGACTCCAGGGCGCCCGTCTTCTGATCATCAGTCAAGCGCCCGGCACGAAAGTTCACAACACCGGACTGTCGTTCAACGACCGTTCCGGCGACCGTCTGCGCGATTGGCTCGGCGTCGATCGCGAGACCTTCTACGACGAAGCGCGCATTGCCATCATGGGCATGGCCTTCTGCTATCCCGGAGTCGACGCCAAAGGCGGCGACTTGCCGCCGCGCAAGGAATGCGCGCCACTTTGGCATCCGCGCTTAATGCCGCTGTTTTCCAAAGTCGAGCTAACGCTGCACGTCGGCTCATATTCCATCAACCACTACCTCAAAGACCGCAAGGCGACGCTCTCCGAGACCGTCGCGGCGTGGCGGGATTACGGGCCTAAATGCATCCCGCTGCCGCACCCGAGCTGGCGCAACACCGGCTGGCTCAAGCAGAACCCGTGGTTCGAGCAAGAGCTGGTGCCGGCGTTGCGTGCGCGAGTTAAGAAGCTCGTTCAGCGATGATCGCTTGCGGCGATGTAGCTGATGGGCGGCGTATGTTTCTTGAACAGCGTGCGCGTGTCGGCTGACAGCGCGCGGAAGGCCGAAGCCGTCATGGCAAAGCCTTTGCTGTCGAGCACCGCCGCGGTGTTCACCGTCTTGCCGTAGACATCGAGGATCTCCGCGTCGGGTGCTCCGACCTTACCGAGCGCCACCGCGCCGAAGTCCATCTTCACCAAGGCGCGCGATTTGAAGCCCTGCCTCGCCATCAATGCGTCGCCCTCGGACTGCACGCGCAGCATCGCGCGCACGCCGGCATCGGGATCGAAGAAAGCGCAAAGTCCGGCATCCCCCAGTGTCTTGATCAACCGTCCGCCGGCATCCGCGATGATGCCGCCGGTCAACGCGAAGTAGCCCGTCAAAATTTGTAATACCTCGCGCGGCGCGCGGCGCTCGGCAAAGGCGGTGTATCCGGTGAGGTCGTAAAAGCCCACCAAAAGCTCGTGTTCGGCGGGCAGGCGCAATTGATTCCATGCAGACATGGAATTACTCCTGTGTTTCGTCGTGAACAGGCGGCCAACAGTTTCCGCCAGTGATGAGGATCAGCACCGGCTCATAGCCTCCGGCAGTGCGACCAGGATGAAACCGGTGCGCAAAGCTGTCAATTCTCGCCGCGCGCTTCCTCAGCGTCGGCCTCGGCCTCGAGCGATTCCATATCGTCGTCGGAGAAGCCGAAGTGGTGGCCGATCTCGTGGATCAGCACATGGCGCACGACGTGCCCTAAATCCTCGCCCGTCTCGCACCAGTAGTCGAGGATCGGCCGGCGGTAGAGGAAAACCATGTCGGGTAGACCGCCAGAGGCCTCAATCTGCTTTTCCATCAGCGAGACGCCCTGGTACAGGCCCATGATGTCGAAGGGCGATTCGAGGCCCATTTCCTCGCAGACGTCGTCGTCCGGGAATTCGCTCACCTGCAGGACCACGCCCTCGGTCATGCGCTTCATGGGCTCGGGCAGCGACGCCAGCGCGGCGCGGGCCATGTCGTCGATGTCGGCGAGGGTGGGCGGGGCCAGCTTGGCCGGGGCGTCAGTCGGCTTGATCAATTGATCACCGTTGTTCATCGTTCAAAGAACGCGCGCGGGGGCGCGAGGAGTCAGGGAGGCGTTTATGGTCCAGGATACAATCCGTCACAAAGTCCAAAAGATGGAACCTGAGGCGCGCGCCGCCGCCCTCCGGGCACTGCCACTATGGCAGGATGTGCCGGGCCGCGATGCCATCACCCGCCAGTTTAAATTCGTCGACTTCAATGCCGCATTCGCTTTTATGGCACGGGTCGCCCTGCTGGCCGAAAAGATGGACCATCATCCTGAATGGTCCAATATCTACAACCGCGTCACCGTCGTGCTGGCCACGCACGACTGCGGGGGCGTTTCCGAGCGTGACATCAAGATGGCGGGCTTCATGGATCGCGCGGCACCTGATGCCGCCGCGTAACATGCTTGCGCAAAGCGACGAATCTTTGAAATCCAAGCTACAAAACCGCTTCAAGCCGGGTATACAGGCGCGGTATAGAAACAGCCAGCCATGGCACGAAGTGTAACGGGCGGGAGAGCCCAGAGAACGTATCAGTGAGGAGACGGGGACTTGGCAATTAATAAGATTTATCCCAACGCGACGGCGGCCCTCGCAGGCCTCTTGCGCGATAACATGACCATTATGGCCGGCGGTTTCGGCCTTTGCGGCATTCCCGATTCGCTCATCCAGGCTGTGCTGCAGTCGGGCGTCAAAGGGCTCACCATCATCTCGAACAACTGCGGAATCGACAACGTCGGCCTCGGCGTGCTGCTGCACACCAAGCAAATCAAGAAGATGATCAGCTCCTACGTCGGCGAAAACGCGACCTTCGCCAAGCAGCTGCTCGCCGGTGAGCTCGAGATCGAGTTCAATCCGCAAGGCACGCTCGCCGAGCGCATTCGCGCGGGCGGCGCAGGTATTCCGGCTTTCTATACCGCCACCGGCTACGGCACGCAGGTCGCCGAAGGCAAGGAAACGCGAGAGTTCAATGGACGTCATTACGTCATGGAACGCGGGCTCACCGCCGACCTCGCCCTGGTGCACGCCTGGAAAGCCGATCCGGAAGGCAACCTCATCTACCGAATGACGGCGCGCAACTTCAACCCGATGATGGCCAGCGCCGCCAAGGTGACCGTCGCCGAAGTCGAGGAAATGGTGGAGCAGGGCGCCTTCAACCCCGACCACATCCATACGCCCGGCATCTTCGTCCAGCGTATTGTCAAGCTCGACAAGATTATCAAGCACATCGAACAACGAACCACGCGCAAGCGCGCGGCCGCAGAATAGGAGTACGTAAATGCCCTGGGATAGAGACCAGATCGCTGCGCGCGCCGCGAAAGAGCTGAAGGACGGCTACTACGTCAATCTCGGCATCGGGATTCCGACGCTCGTCGCCAACCACGTGCCGAAGGGCATGTCGATCCAGCTGCAGAGCGAGAACGGCATGCTCGGCATGGGCCCGTTCCCCTACGAAGGTGAAGAGGACCCCGATCTCATCAACGCCGGCAAGCAGACCATCACGACGCTGCCGACCACCAGCTTCTTCGACAGCGCGCAATCGTTCGGCATGATCCGCGGCGGCCACATCAACCTCTCGTGCCTCGGAGCATTGCAGGTCAGTGAAAACGGCGACCTCGCCAACTGGCTGATCCCCGGCAAGATGATCAAGGGCATGGGCGGCGCCATGGATCTCGTCGCGGGCGTCGAGCGCACTGTGGTCCTGATGGAACACACCGCCAAGAACGGCGAGAAAAAGATCCTCAAGCAGTGCAACCTGCCGCTCACCGGCAAGGGTGTCGTGCACCTCGTCGTTACCGAGCTCTGTGTGTTCGATGTCGGCCGTCCGGGCCTGACGCTCATCGACCTCGCCCCCGGCGTGACGGTCGATGAAGTGAAATCCAAGACCGAGCCCGACTTCAAGGTCGCGCTCAAGAACTAAGGGACGACAGTCCGGTAAAAGGCGCCGCGCGCAGCGGCGCCTTTTTTATTTGGTGTAGAAGCACTACAACACTCGTCATGCGCGGTTATTTCGGCATCGGAGTCGAGGGCATCAACAAGCCCTTCAACGTGGGCAACCTGTTCAGGTCGGCCCATGCTTTCGATGCGAGTTTTGTGTTCACTGTCGCCGCGACTTACAGACGGGCCGAAGGCGCGCAGACCGATACCTCCGATGCGCTGGCCAATATGCCATTTTACAGCTTTCCGACGCTGGGCGACCTCATACTGCCTAAGGGCTGCGCGCTCGTGGGCGTCGAATTGCACGACGACGCTGCGGAGCTGCCGAGCTTTACCCATCCGCGCTGCGCGGCTTATGTGCTGGGGCCCGAGCGCAGCTCGCTCTCGCCGGCCTTGGTGGCGCGCTGCGATCATTTACTCAAGATCCCCACCAAATTCTGCCTCAACGTCGGTATCGCCGGTGTGGTTGTCATGTACGACCGCATGCTGACCATGGGCCGTTTCGCTCCGCGCCCGGTCATGCCGGGCGGACCGAAGGTGCTGGGCGAGAGTTTTGCCCGTTTTCGCGACGCTCCGCCCTTGGCGGAGGTCGCCCTAGCCGAACGCGACGGCGAAGAACGCGCCGAGTAGCGCTTGCATCGTCGCGCCAGCCTTCGCACAATATAAGTGCATGCGCAAACTTCTTGTAACAGCTGCTTTGATACTGCTCGGCGGCGTATCCGGCGCCGAGGCGCAGGAAGTCAAAGTCCTGGGCACATTCGGCAAATGGATCGCCCAGACCTACCAAGAGAATGGCCAGCCGGTGTGTTTCATGTCGGTCAAGCCCGAAGCCGTCACCAAGGCGCGCGGAGATGTGCTCTTCATGGTCACGCATCGCCCGTCGGAGCAGTCCTGGGACGTGATCTCCATCGTTGCCGGCTATCAGTACCAGCCCGACTCCGATGCCGCGCTGACGGTGAACGGCAATCGCTTCAACCTGTTCACCAACGGCGAACGTGCCTGGGCGCGCGACGGCGCCACCGATGCAACCATCGTAGATCTGATGATCAAGGGCAATAACGCCTCCGTGCGCGGCACGTCGAACCGGGGCACGGTGACGACAGATGTTTTCCCGCTGGCGGGGTTCACCGCCGCCCATAAATCCATCAGCGAGAGCTGTAAAAAATCTTAAAGGCGGGTTGCGAGGAGTTGGGTGATGAGCCCCGGCTCGCCCTCGCCAATCGGGGCGCCATCAATGTGCGCAACCGGCCGCACGCCTAAGGAGTTCGTCAAGAACACTTCGCTGGCGCGCGCCAGCATCTCCGGTGTCACCGTGCGCTCTTCGCCGCGCGCGAGCTTTATGGCTTCACCGCGCATGATGCCGGGCAACGCGCCGTCCGCAACCGGCGGAGTGAGCAGATAGCCGTCCACTAGAATGAAGATATTGGCGACGCTGGTTTCGGCGACGTTGCCGGCGGTGTTCAGAATCACCGCGTCATCGGCGCCGGCCCTGGCCGCTTCCTGGCGCGCCAGCAGATTGTCGAGGTAGTTGGTGTGCTTGATGCGCGCGAGCGGTGAATGCTCATTGCGGCGAGTCGATTTCGCCGTGACCAGGCGCGCGGGGCCCGCAGGTTCGGGCATCGGGTAGGCGGCGATCAAGAAAGTCGGGACGACCACGCCGCTCGGCAACAAACCACGCGTCGCCGGTCCGCGCGTCAGCGTCGCGCGCACGACCGCATCTTTGAGGCTGTTCGCCGTGAGCACAGCGCCGATCCGGCCGGCAATCAGTTCATCGTTGCCCGGGAGCGGGATATCAAGAAGGTCCGCCCCAACGCGCAAGCGTGACAAGTGCGCGGCCAAGTGGCGTACGGCGTTGCGACGTACGGCGATGGTTTCGAAGACGCCGTCGCCCAAGAGGAAACCGCGGTCGGCGGGGTCGATCCGCGCCGCGTTGTCCTGCAGCAGTTCGCCATTGAGGCTAATGATCATGACGTGACCATGGGCGCATCCAGCACCGCAAGCAGCGCCCGCACCTTGAGCAGACTCTCTTCGTATTCGCGTGCGGGGTCGCTCTCCGCCACAATGCCGCCGCCGGCTTGCGCCACCAAAGTCGTCCCCCCTCGGATCAGCGTGCGGATCACGATAGAGGAGTCCATGGCGCCGTCAAATCCAAGCCATGCGATAGCCCCGCAATAGGGCCCACGCGCCGTGGGCTCCAGGGCGTGAATGGTTTCCATGGCCTTGATCTTGGGTGCGCCGGTGATGGAGCCGCCGGGGAAGGCGGCGCGCAGTAGGTCGACGGCATCGGCCCCTTTGGCGAGCCGCCCAGTCACCACCGACACCAAGTGATGCACCGCCGGAAAGGATTCCAGTCCGCACAGCACCGGCACGTCCACCGATCCTGGTGCACACACGCGGGCGAGGTCGTTGCGCAGCAGGTCGGCGATCATCAGGTTTTCGGCCCGGTCCTTGGCGCTGGCCAGCAACGCGGCGGCCAGCGCCTGATCCTCGGCGGGCGTCTTGCCCCGGGGCCGCGTACCCTTGATAGGCCGGGTTTCAACATCTCCCGCAACGCTCAGTCTAAGGAAGCGTTCGGGCGAGGCCGAGATGAGCTGCATACCGCCGGCGTTGATGAAAGCCGCAAAAGGCGCGGGTGTCGCGGCGCGCAAGCGTTGATAGAGGTCGAAGGAGGACGCGTCCTCCGGGATTTCGGCGGTAAAACGCTGGGTGATATTAGCCTGATAGATGTCGCCGCGCTTGATGGCCTCGATGGTGCTGGCGACGGCGGCTTCGTAGCCCGCGCGGGATATCTGGTTCTGCCATGTCCCGTGTGCGATGCGCGGCGGCGACATTTCCCCTCCAAGCTTAGCCCCCAATGCCTCGGCGCGCGCGTCCGCAGCGGTGCGTCCCGACGTGTGATGCGCGACGATCGCGGCCTTGCGCCGCTGGTGATCGAAAACCGCCACAGTGTCGTAGACGCCGACAACCATGTCCGCCGGCCAAGGCCGCGACTTCGGCGCAGGCAGCCGCTCCATCAAACCGCCCAGTTCATAGGAGAAAAACCCCACCGCGCCGCCCATGAAGGGAAAGGACCCGGGCGCCGCGGTGTTTTCGCTAAGTGCTTTGCGGAGGACAGCGAAGGGATCGCCACCCGCATCACCATCGTCCACGGTCACGTGCCAGGGATAAGGCGAACAGCGGATCGTTCGAATGGGATCGGTGACGATGTACGAAAAACGTCCCTGCGCCCCCGGCAGCGCGCTGTCCAGAAGCATCGCCATATCTTCTGTTGCCAGTGGGGCGAAGGCCGCCGCCGGATCGCGGAACGGAATCGGCGTGATGAGCGGTGCGGGCAGCACGGCGGCTAGGTCGCAGGTGGTAGCACACGGTCCGGCGGCGCGTGGCCGTCGCAGAACGCCCTGACGTTGATGATCACCTTCTCGCCCATGTTGATGCGCCCCTCGATGGTGGCCGAGCCCATGTGCGGCAGCAGGATGACATTCTTCATGGCGAGTAGCTTTGGGTTCACTGCAGGCTCGTGCTCGAACACGTCGAGCGCCGCCCCGGCCAGCTTGTTTTCCTGCAGCAGGCGCACCAGCGCGTCCTCGTCGAGGATCTCGCCGCGGGCGAGGTTGACGATGTAGGTGGTGGACTTTAACAGCTTGAGACGCCGCTCGGAGAGCAGGTGGAACGTCGCAGGCGTATGCGGGCAGTGGACGCTTATGATGTCCATGCGCGCCAACATCTGATCGAGGCTCTCCCAGTAGGTTGCTTCGACCTCGGCTTCCAGTTCCGGGCGCAGGCGGCGGCGGTTGTGATAATGGATCGCCATGCCGAAGCCGCGCGCGCGGCGTGCCACGGCCGTACCGATGCGGCCCATGCCGATGATACCCAGTCGTTTTCCATAGAGGCGGTGGCCCAGCATGTGCGTCGGGCTCCAGCCTTTGAAGCGCCCCTCGCGAATCAGCTCGGCGCCTTCCAGCAGGCGGCGGGGTACCGCCACCATCAGCGCCATGGTCATATCGGCGGTGTCCTCGGTAAGAACATCCGGCGTGTTGGTGACCGTGATACCTTTCTTACGGGCCGCCGCCACATCGATGTGGTCGACGCCGTTACCGAAGTTGGCGATCAGTTTCAGCTTGGGTCCAGCTTGCGCGATCACCGCACCGTCAATGGCGTCGGTGAGCGTCGGCACCAGCACGTCGCAGGTCTGCATGGCGGTTGCCAGCTCGGCGGCGGTGAACGGATGGTCGTCGACGTTCAACCGCACGTCGAATAGCTCCATCATCCGCGTCTCGACGACGTCGGGCAGTTTGCGGGTAACAACAACTACGGGCTTGGTCCGCGCCATGCTGGCTCGTGCTCGTCCTTGGCGATTTTATGTATCGGGCGTTAGGGGTAGCAGCCGTTTTCGCCCTTGTCCAGGCAAGCGCCCCCACGATCAAGCAGGTGACCGAGCCGGCGCCTTGCCATGCACAGTCCCCATATGGCTGCGGTTGCCAAATCTTCAAATCCCAGGCACAAAACCCTGCGCGGGTCCTCAAGGACTCGCAAGGCAATCGGAATTAGACAGCGTTGAACGCGGCCACCCTTAAGCAGTTGGCGATCGCCTGTTTCCTGGCGTTGTGCAGCGCGGCGCAAGCCGCCGCCCCGCCGGAGAAAAGCACGGCGGTAAAAGGCGCGGAAAAGCCGCCGGCGGAAAAAGCCGCGCCGGCCCCCGGACCAGCCGACGAAGCCGCCGACGGCGGCGCACAGGATGGCGGTCAGGCGGGCGGCTTGCCGATTCCGCGTTTTGTCTCATTGCGCACCAATCCCATCAATCTGCGCACGGGTCCCGGCGTACGCTATCCCGTCGATTGGGTTTACGTGCGGCGCAGCTTGCCGGTGGAAGTGATCGGTGAGTTCGATACGTGGCGCCACATCCGCGACCAGGACGGCGCGGAGGGATGGGTCCATCAAACCATGCTCTCGGGCAAAAGAACGGCCGTCGTGCGCGGCAGCACCCAGGCGCTGCGGCGGAACGCCGAGGATGCATCGGAGGCGACGGCAACCATCGACGCCGGCGTGATCGTCAACGTGCTGCGGTGTCCGGCCGGACTTGCCTATTGCCGCGTCGAGGCCAACGGCGCGCAAGGCTGGGTCAAGCGCGAGGCCCTCTGGGGCGTCTACGCGGGCGAAACGCTGGAATAACTAGACGAGATCGGCACCCAGCGCCGCGCGGCTGTCATCGGACAGCAGCGCCATATGGCCATAGGCCGGATGGGCGATGGCGACGGTCACCTCGACTCCCATTTTCTTGAAATCGACGATTTGCGCCGGCGTCAGCTTGAAGTGCAGGAAGTGCACCGACGAGGTCTTGCCCTCTTCGGTCGTGCGATCAAGATCGGCTTCCGGTACGGCCTTCACTGTATGACCCGCAAAGCGCAGCTGCACGCTGTCCTCGATGTGGCCGAGTTGGGCGAGGGTGCGACGGCGCAGGCCCTCGTCCTCGATCTCGATCATCATGGTGGCGATCAGTTCCTTGCCTTGCGGAATCAGCGGGTTGTAAGCCGCGAGTTCACCTTCCAACTGGGCGTCCCCGCCCTGCTCGATGAACAGCATCTCGTGCACCTGTGCCCACATGGTGTCGTAGTTCTCGAAGTAGAGGCTGACGTGGGGGCCGATGTGCACGCGGCGCTTACGCTTGACCTCAACCAGCTTGCGGCGGTGCTCGCGGCGGATCTTGCCATACGCGGCCATGGGCATGATGTCGGTGGTGGTGATCACGCGCTGTTCTAGGGGCATAACATTCCTCAAAATCCGTAGGCTTTCGCTAAAATCTCGATCGGGTGATAGGCGCACTGACCCTCGTGCGAGACGCCGTCCATCTTCTCAAAGCCTTGCGCGATATGTTTGCCCGCGAGCGGACACTCCGATGCGAGGTAACCCTTCTTGGCGTCGGCGGCGCGCTTGACCGTCTGACGCGCGAACTTGCTGGCGATCTCAAAGTTGCCTTTTTTCACACCCCATGACCCGCCGTGTCCCGAGCAGCGCTCGATCACGGATACGTCGGTCTCGGGGATGAGGCGCAGCATCTCGGCGCCCATGTTGCCCATGTTCTGCGCGCGCGCGTGGCAGGCAAGGTGCATGGCGACGCCGCCGGGCACGGCTGACAGGCCGGGCGCAACGCCTTCCTTGTCGGCGATATCGACGACATATTCGGTGATGTCGTAGGTCGCTTGCGACAGCGTCTTGACGTTCTCGTCATCGGGCACGATCAGCGGCCACTCGAATTTCATCATCAACGCGCACGACGGCACCAGGGCGATCACGTCGTTACCGGCATCGATATACGGCTTCAAGGCGGCCGCGGTGCTACGCGCTTTCTCGGCGACGCGCGCGAGATCGCCTGCCTCCAACTGCGGCATGCCGCAGCATCCGGGATAGACCACCTCGGCTTCGACGCCGTTCTTGGCGAGCACCTTAAGCGCCGCTTCGCCGATGTCCGGATTGTTGTAGTTGGCAAAGCAGGTCGCGAAGATCACCGCCTTGCGCCCGAACGCCGGCGCTTCGCGGTTGATTTCAGGTTTGCTCGCCTTGGCGCGCGCCATCAAGGTTTTGCCGTGATACTTGGGCAGCTCGACGTTGCGGTCGACGCCGGCGACCTTCTCCAGGATTGGGCGCGTCAGGGCGTTGCCCCGTTTGGAGCCCCAGTTTGCAAGGCCAGGCGCGAACTTGGCGATTTCGCCGTTGCGGTCGGTTTCGGTCAGTTGTTTATCGAAGAAACCCGTGCCGTGCTTTGCGTGCTCGGCGGCCCGATAGCGCAGCATCAAGTGCGGAAAATCGATATTGAACGCATGCGGCGGCACATACGGGCACTTGGTGAGGAAGCACATGTCGCACAGCGTGCAGGCGTCCACGACCTTCTTGAAGTCGGCGCTGGCCACGCCATGCAGCTCGGCATCGCCGGCGGCATCGACCAAATCGAACAGACGCGGGAAGGAATCGCACAAATTGAAGCAGCGCCGGCAGCCGTGACAGATGTCGAACTCGCGCCGCATCTCGGCGTCGAGCTTAGCCTCGTCGATGTAGTCTGGATTGTTCCAGTCAATGACGTGGCGCGTGGGTGCTTCGAGGCTACCTTCTCTCATGGCAAGGCACTCTGACTTTCAAAAAACAAAGCCGGCCGATACAGGTGCGTAGCGGCCGGCTTGTCAAACGGATGGCGCGACCGAACTAGGCGAGAGCGTCGAGTGCCTTTTGGAAACGGCCGGCGTGCGACTTTTCGGCTTTCGCCAGAGTCTCGAACCAATCGGCGATCTCGTCGAAGCCTTCCTCGCGCGCCGACTTGGCCATGCCCGGATACATGTCGGTGTACTCGTGGGTTTCACCGGCGACCGAGGCCTTCAGATTGTCGCGTGTCTCGCCGATTGGGTATCCGGTTGCCGGATCGCCGACCGCTTCGAGATACTCGAGGTGGCCGAAGGCGTGTCCGGTTTCGCCTTCCGCCGTCGAGCGGAACAACGCCGAGACTTCGTTCTGGCCTTCAACGTCGGCCTTCTGCGCGAAATAGAGATAGCGCCGGTTCGCCTGACTCTCGCCGGCGAACGCCGCTTTCAGATTGCCCTCGGTCTTTGAGCCCTTGAGGTTTGCCATAATGTGCCCTCCTTAATGTTGAACGCGTGAAAACGACCGCAACTGCGACCTGCCCAGGGGATTCATGTACGATGCCGCGCTGCACAAGTCAAGTTGTTTAGAATAATTCTAATTAGACAGGGTCCATCTGCGGAAAGCCATGGAGGAGCTTTAAGCTGCGGCTTTATGCCCGGATGCGGATGATGACATCGACGCGGGAAATCTCGGCGCCACCGGGGGCTGCGGGCAAAGCCGCGATCGAAACCTGATCGTCAGCGATGTCTTCGAGCTGGCCGGAGCGCTCGAAGTAGAAATGGTGGTGGTTGCCGGTGTTGGTGTCGAAGTACGAGCTGCTTGAGTCGATGGAGATCTCCCGCAGCAGGCCCTTGGCGGTAAAGTCATGCAGGGCGTTGTACACCGTGGCCAGCGACACATCGACGCGATGGCCCTTGGCTTCGTTGAACAGCTGCTCGGCGCTGCAATGGCGATGACCACGGGCGAACAGCAGCTTGGCAAGGGCGAGGCGCTGGCGCGTCGGACGCAGGCCCGCGGCGCGCAGGCGCTCAAGGACGGTAACGTTGATTGCCGAGGGTTTCTTCTGTCGCATGCTCATTCCCAACTACCTGCGGCCGTACGCCGAAGTTATCCACATTCATAAGCTACTTTAGAAGGTTTTTAAAGCCCCGGAGCGCGCGCAAACGAGAAGTTTTTCAATACGATGACTGGAAGAAGGCGGCGGCGGGGAAGGCGCGGCCCGAGGGTAAAAAAGTGGTGGATCGACGAGCCGTTTGGGGGATGAGGGGGAGGGGAAGCGGCTCGGTCGATCCACCCATGTGCCCCGAGGGGGGGGGCCATGTTTTGGGAGAAAACCAGCTAACGTGACCGCAAATCTCGCGCCCAATTGTGTTTCAAGTGGGGCGCCGATCTTACAATTTTGTCAGATGTAGAGACGCCCCCAAGGCATTTCACGCCCGGTGGTGGTGGCGGCGTGCCCCGGTGCCCGGTCTAGTGCTGATGGTGATCGAAGCGCGACGCTTGCGAAGATTGCGACTGCGGCGCCGGCGCGAGAATTTCGACACGTACCGCCATCGGGCCCTTTTTGCCGGGACGCACGTGCATGCGCACGCGCTGTCCGGATTCCAGCCGATCAAGGTTCGAACGCTGCAGCGCGCCGATGCCAATGAACACATCGGCGCCGCCGTCGATCGGCATGCCGAAGCCGTAGCCCTTATCGACGGCAAAGAATTTGATCTCGCCGTCGAGCACGATCTCGTCTTCGTCGGTTTGCGGCATGTCGTCGGAAACCGTTGAATCATCGACCTCGCCGATGCCCGCGACTTGCGGACCGCGCGGGCCCTCCGTGAGATCGCACGTGAGCGTCGCACCTTGACGCAAGGTACGAAGACCTGCGCGCTGCACGACTGAAATATGCAGGAATGCATCCGCCGACCCATCCATCGGCGCCACAAACCCGAAGCCCTTTGCCGGGTTAAAACACTTAACCTTAGCGGTCACGCCCGTCTTGGCGGAACCCGCCGAAGAAGACGACTGCATCGGAAAATAAAACCTTGAAATCCCCACCCCAAGAGACTCGACTCTACACCATCTCGTGTAGTGGTCCAACAAAGTCCGAACCTTTGCGCGAGCGTGAGAAAGCTTTTCTTACGTGCGATGCTCCTATTGCAGTGCACACGGAAGCCCCGATGGAATGGGCACTCCTCACCGATGGGCAGCTAGGTCATCACGCACTTCACCGCCGCCTGCCAGCCGGCGAGCAGGGATTGCCGCTGGTCGGCGCGCATCTGTGGTGTGGCGCGGAAATCGAGTTTCCACGCAGCGCTGATATCCCCCAGTGAACCGAAAACATTTGCACCCAGTCCCGCAAGAAAGGCCGCACCGAGCACTGTCGTCTCGGCATAGACGGGACGTTCAACGGGGACCTCGGTGATGTCCGCGAGGAATTGAAGCAACCAGTTGTTAGCGATCATTCCTCCATCAACGCGCAGGGCTGTCGGCGCGGCCACGCCGTCCTGACGCAAGGCCGTGAGAAGGTCGTGAGTCTGGTAGCAAACCGATTCTAGGCCCGCGCGTACGATGTGTGCTATTCCAGAGTCACGGGTAAGACCTAAGATGGCGCCGCGCGCGTGGGGATTCCAATGGGGCGCGCCGAGCCCGGTGAACGCGGGCACGAAGTACACTTTCCCGGTGCCGCCGGCGTCCTCTAGCTCAACCGCGAATTTCTCGGACTCCGCGGCCGAGCCGATCATCTTGGCGTTGTCGCGCAGCCATTGGACGACCGTGCCGGCGTTGAAAATGCTGCCCTCGAGGGCATAGGTCGTTTTGCCGCCCAGGCGATAGGCGATTGTTGTGAGCAAACGGTTGCGCGAGGGCAACGCTTGGTGGCCTGTGTTCACCAACACGAAACAGCCCGTGCCGTAAGTGCTCTTGATCATGCCCGGTGCGAAGCACGCTTGGCCGACGAGCGCGCCCTGTTGATCGCCGACCAGCGCGGTGATGGGGATGCTGCGTCCGAACAGCGCTGGATCGCTCGCACCGAAGTCGCCGGCGGTATCGCGCACGTCCGGCAGCAGGGACTTCGGCACGCCGAATAGCGCAAGAAGTCCGTCGTCCCAACGTCCGTTGTGGATGTCGAACAGCATCGTGCGCGAGGCGTTGGTGGCATCGGTCGCGTGCACGCGGCCACCTGTCAACCGCCAGAGCAGGAAGGTATCGATGGTCCCGAAAGCAAGCTCACCCTTCTCGGCGCCCGCGCGTGCGCCGGGGATGCTGTCGAGGATCCACTGCAGTTTCGTCGCTGAGAAGTACGAATCGATCAGCAGGCCGGTCTTATTTTGGATCGCGCCTTCGTGGCCGGCGTCACGCAGCGCCGCGCACAAAGGGGCGCCGCGCCGGTCCTGCCAGACGATGGCGTTGGTCACGGGCGCGCCGGTCCTTCTGTTCCAGACGACCGTGGTTTCGCGCTGATTGGTGATGCCGATAGCGGCAATGCCGTCCGCACCGCCGGTTTGTTCGATCACCTTGCGGCAGACGCCGAGCACCGCTTGCCAGATCTCCTCGGCATCATGCTCGACCCAGCCGTCGGCGGGAAAGATTTGGCGCAAAGGCGTTTGCGAAACGGCAAGCGGTTTGCCGCGCGCGTCGAACATGACGGCGCGGGTCGATGTGGTGCCTTGGTCGATGGCAAGAATGCGTGGCTCAGCCATGGGCCAAGCTTAGCTCATTTGGCGGAGCAGGCTCTAGGCGACTTCGCTGACTTGGCTGCCGACGTCGCTCTCGTTGTCGCCGCTATTGAGGAAGGCTTGCCAGTCGTAGTCGTTGTCTTCCTCGATGTTAAAGCTCTGCGCCCAGACCGGATCGCTGTTGTGTTGATCGTGCGAGACGTGGACCTGCTTCTCGGCGCGCTGCAGGTTGCGCTCGGTGATGATCGCCATGCGCGCCGCGCCGTGGTCCTTGTAGACCGTCAGCGCCATACGGAACGCATCCGACGACTGGCGCATGTATTCCCACTCGCCGCTGTGCTTGGCCAGGAGAAACAGCGCCGAGCCGAGCGTGTTCTGGATCGAGGCCCACTGCAGCGGCGCCGTATCGGGCGTGCGCACTTGCAGCGAACCCGTGCAGCAGCGCACGGCGTATTCCAGCACCGGAATGCTGCGTACGTTATCGCCGTAGACCTGAAGGATCTGCGCCAGCGTGTTGGAGACTTCCGACCACCGGATCGGATGGGTGTAGCGGTTGAACACCTGACGCGACGCCTGGCAGGCATGGATAGCTTCACGCAGCGCGTTGTCGTCGCCGATGGCCATGTCGATCTTGTACAGCACGCAGCCGAGGCGATACTTCACCAGGCCCCAGTCGAGGCCCTGGCGGCGGCGCGAAATGTGCATCAGCGCGCGGCGATAGGCGTCGGCGGCCTGTTCGAGGCAGTCGGTGTCGTTGGAGCGTTCAGCGATGATCTGCAGCACGAGGCCGAGCTGCTGATAGAGCTGGCCGAGGATCGGGTTCTGTTCTTGGCCGGCAAGATCGATGGCCGCGCGCCAAGCTTCGACGGCGGTGTGATACCAGCTGCGGTCCCCTTCGAGCTGCGCGCAGATGGCCGCGGCGTTGCCGTAGCAGAATAGGATCGAAGCGCGTTCGCTGGGCTCAAGGCCCGCCGACGGATCAAGACCCATGGCGCGCGCGGACTGGGCGACCGCCGGCAGCGCAGAACGCAAGATGCGTCCCTGCGGGAAACTGCGCGGATCGATAGCCGCCAACGCCACGGCGCGGATCAAAGGCACCCAATCAGTGTAGAAGTCCACTGGAACGGTCAGCGTGTTCAGCGTCGTGAATCGGCCGGGCCGCTCGCCGGGGCTCGAGGCTGTCGCGGTGAAATGCAGTTCAAGATTGCGGCCGGTCGGATCGATATTGCCCCAGATCAACAGATCGGCGTTCTGCTCGCCCATCCAGGCGCGCGCTTCGCGCGTCGCGCGGCGCATCAGATCGTCGTTGAAGATTCCGCCAGGTTCGGACACGCCGGGCATGGTCTTGGTGAGGTCGCGGTCCAGCGCGGCGGCGCGCAAGCCCGGAATGCCGTCGAGCGCGGCCAGCAGCGACTTGCGCTGGGCGTCTTCGTAGTCGTCACGGATCTTGCCGACGAGAATGAGAATGTCGGCCGGCGGCGGGTTCTTGGTTTTGCGGCCAGGACGGCGCGTCGGGTCTTTGACGACGGCGTCGAAAATCTTCTCCATGAAATTCGGCTTGCGCTCGCCGATCAGATTGAGCGGCAGCGGGCGGCCGATGCGCAAGGGCGCGGGTGCAACCGTGGGCGACTCGCTGGCGATCGGTACCGGTAAATTGGAGATGACCGACTTGTAGGCCGCAGCGCGCACAGGATCGCCACCTTCGGGCGAGCGCATGCGCTTGGCCAGCTTGGTCATCACCTTGAGGGCGGTGCCGGGGTCGGCTTCCATCTGGCGCAGGAATTCGTCGCGGGGGATCGCCTTCACGGTGACCGCGCCGCGCGCACGCGCCGTATTCGAACGGGGCGCATTGTCGAGCACGCCCATCTCGCCGAACAATTCGCCGGCTTTGAGACGCTGAAGGACCGTCAGCCCTTCGGGGCCGTCCTTGATCAGTTCGACCGAACCTTCGAGAACTTCAAAGGCCCATTGGCTATCGCTGCCCTCGCGATAGATGGTCTCGCCGTCTTTGTAGGTTTTCGTGACCGTTCTCAAGGCGCTATTCCCTGATAAGGCGGGCGCTTCTGCACCGGGCCTGGCATGAGGGGATAATTTCGGCCCAAACGGTTTAATAAAGATTAAGTCGCCACTCCGACGAGGGCGCTGGTGTCTCAGCCCTTTACGCGCCGTCAAAGCGGATAATAGTGTAATTACACTATATGGAAATAGCGGCCTTGGTCCCGACCTCCAAGGCTTGCAAAAGCACGCTCGACTGGCTGGCGCCCAGGCGCTGCGTGAGGGCAGTTTGGGCGCTGCGCCAGAGGCTTGTGGCCATATTCAGCGCGGCCTGACCGGCCTCGGTCAGGACCAGGGCATCCGGCCGCCGTCCTGCGCCACCTTCGCTACTGATGTAGCCCGCCGCACGCAACGGCTTAAGGTTACGGCTGAGGGTGGTGCGGTCCATGGCGAGCAGCTTTGCCACCACACCGGCGGAGGTCACATCGCGCGCGGCGATGGCAATCAGGATGTTGAATTGGTTCGATTTTATCCCGCTCGGCGCTAAGGCCTCGTCGAACACCCGGCTGATGGCCCGCGCCGTGCGCCGGGCGTGATGGCACAGGCAGACTTCGATGATAGCCTGGGGGGATAGGGTGGCTTCGATGGGGTTGGAAGGCTTCATATGATGCATATACATCATAAAGGCCCTCCCCGGAAGCTAGTCGCCGCCGTCCTCGCGCTTGATGGCGCCCTGATAGACGCGTGCGGTCTTGTCCTGGAAACGCGCGGTCACATAGCGGTTGCCGTTGGCGTCACGGCCGAAATCGAGCGCCATGGCGCCCGATTCCACGGCTGCCGCGGCTTCGCTGTCCTTGATGGCGAAGGACTTCGCCAAGGAGCCGATCAAGGCGGCGATCTCGCTGTACATCTCGCGGTGCTCGGGGGAGGGCGGCGGGGGCTTGCTCATGAATGAATTCGCTTTAGGGGACGACTCCAATGATGGCATCTTTGCCGCTGGCGAGTCGCGCCCACAAGCCCCGAATGTGCCGCGGGCCGATGCGCCGTATCCAACGAAAGGCCCCACCCATGATCCGCGCTCTGTTCGCTGCCGCCCTGCTTGCGACGGTTTGCGCCGCGCGGGCCGAAGCCAAGGATATCCTCGGCACGGTGCAGGACGCCGGCACGTTCACCATCCTTCTGCAGGCCGTGAAGAATACCGGACTGACCGAAACCCTTTCCGCGCCCGGTCCCATCACCATCTTCGCGCCCACCGACGACGCCTTCGCCAAGCTAGGCCCTGAGAAGCTGAAGGATCTGATGAAGCCGGAGAACAAAGAGAAGCTGCGCAACATCCTCAGCTACCACATCGTCGATGGCAAAGCGGTGTCGCGCGATTTCCTCGGCAAACGTCTCGAGGCGGCGACCATCCAGGGCGGCTCGCTGCTCATCGACGCGACCAAGGGTGTCACCGTCGACAACGCCAAAATGGTCAAAGCCGATATCATTGCCGACAACGGTTTCATCCATGTGATTGATACCGTCGTGATGCCGAAATAGTCTCGAGCCAGTTCAAAGAGTGCCACCGATGCATATGAAGTTTGTCAGCTACGAATACACCCATGGTCCGCGCTTCGGCGCGGTCATCGGCAACGACATCATCGACCTGTCCGATGCCGGGCATACGCTGCGCTCGGTGTTGGCCACGGGTCCCCTCGACAATCTTCAGGCCGTGGCCTCCAAGCGCAAGCCGACCGTCGCGCTCGATCACGTCGTCCTGCTGCAGGTGATTCCCGACGCCGCGCGGGTTATTTGCATCGGCAAGAACTACAAGGACCACGCCGCCGAAATGGGCGGCCCCGTCGCCGAGAACCCGGTGTTGTTCATGCGCACGCCGCAGTCGCTGGTAGGCCACCGCCAATCGATCGTCTGCCCCAGCGCGTCAAAGGAATACGACTACGAGGGCGAGCTCGCCGTCATCATCGGCCGAGGCGGTCGGCGCATCCCGCCCGAGAAGGCGCTGTCTCACGTCGCCGGCTACACCTGCTTCCTCGACGGCAGTGTGCGCGATTACCAGAAGCACTCCTTCACCGCCGGTAAGAATTTTGATTCCTCCGGCGCTTGCGGGCCGTGGCTGGTGCCGGCGACCGAGGTGCCGGACCCGCAGAACCTCATGCTCACCACGCGCATCAACGGCGAAGTCGTGCAGCAGGCCAACACGCGCGACATGATCTATTCGGTGGCGCAGACCATTTCCTACATCTCGACCTTCACGCACCTCGAGCCCGGCGACGTCATCTCCACCGGCACGCCCGCCGGTGTAGGCGCGGCGCGCAAGCCGCCCAAGTGGCTGAAACCCGGCGACAAAGTCGAGGTCGAGATCGAACGCATCGGCGTGCTGGCCAACACCGTCATCTCAGAGCCCTCGGTCTGATCGCCGGATGTGGCCCACGCTCGCCCGGCGTCTGTTGATCGGAATACCGACGCTTCTGGTGATCATCACCGTCTGCTTCTTCCTTATGCGGCTCACGCCCGGCGGGCCCTTCGACTTTGATGCGCCGGTGCCGCCCGAGATTCTCGCCAATCTGCGCGCCCGCTATCACCTCGACGATCCTTTGTGGAAGCAGTACCTCGATTATCTATTCGGTCTGCTCCGCGGCGATTTTGGACCGTCGTTCAAATACCGCGACTTCACGGTCGGTCAACTGATCGCCGAGGGCTTGCCGGTCAGCCTGGAGAACGGCTTCGCCGCGCTGATCTTCGCCGTATTGGTCGGCGTGCCGCTGGGTATCATCGCCGCCCTCGGCCAAAACACCGCGCGCGACTATGCCGTGTCGGCCGCGTCCATGACCGGCATCGTCATCCCGAATTTCGTCATGGGCCACGTCCTCATTCTGGTTTTCGGGGTCTGGCTGAAGGACACGTTTGTGGCGCTGCCGGCCGGCGGCTGGGCCGAGGGCGCGCTCGCGAACCGCGTCCTGCCGGTGTTCTGCCTGGCGCTGCCTTACATCGCATATCTCGCGCGCATCACGCGCGGTAGCATGATCGAGGTCCTGCGCGCCGGCTACGTGCGCACCGCGCGGGCCAAAGGTCTGCCGTTCCGCACCGTTGTCCTGCGCCACGCGCTCAAGTCTGCGCTGATCCCCGTGGTCACGTTCCTCGGCCCCGCGACGGCGTTCTTGCTCACCGGATCGATGGTGGTCGAGACCATTTTCCAAATTCCCGGCATCGGGCGTTACTTCGTCCAGGGCGCGCTCAACCGCGACTACACGCTGGTCATGGGCGTCACCATCGTCAGCGCCGCGCTGGTCATCGTGATGAACCTCGTCGTCGACCTGCTCTACACGCTGCTCGACCCGAAAGTGCGGCACGAGGCCGGCGCATGAGCGATATGGCCGTCGCGCTGCCCGAGATCGAAGGCCGCAGCCTCTGGCAGGACGCCTGGCGGCGTTTGCGCGCCAACCGCGCCGCCGTTGCCAGTCTGGTCATTCTTGCCGTCATCGCCATCGCTTCCATCGTTGGGCCGGAACTGCTCACCTGGAAATACGACCAGATCGACTGGGACCATGTCGAAGCCGCGCCGCCCAATTTCGCCGCCGGCCATTACCTCGGCACGGATTCCATCGGCCGCGATCTTCTGGCGCGCGTGCTTTTCGGCGGGCGAGTCTCGCTCATGGTTGGCGTGCTGGCGACGGCCGTGGCGTTGCTCATCGGCGTTACGGTCGGCACCGTTGCCGGCTACATCGGGGGGCGCACCGATCAGTTGCTCATGCGCCTGGTCGATCTGTTGTATTCCGTGCCGCTGACGTTCTTTGTCATCATTCTCATGGTGACCTTCGGCCGGAACTTCATCCTCATGTTCCTCGCCATCGGCGCGGTCGAGTGGCTGACCATGGCGCGTATCGTGCGCGGCCAGACACTGACCCTGCGCACGCGGGAGTTCATCGAAGCAGCGCGCGCCGCCGGCGGCTCCACGCCCGCCATCATCCTGCGCCACATCGTGCCCAACGTTCTGGGAATGGTGATCGTCTATGTCACGCTCACCATTCCCCAGGTCATTTTGCTGGAGAGCTTCCTCAGCTTTCTCGGTCTCGGCATCCAGGAGCCCATGACCAGCTGGGGCATGCTCATCAACGACGGTGCGGCGGAACTTGAGGTTACGCCGCGCACGCTCATCGTCCCGGCCATCTTCATGACCGTGACGCTGTTCTGCTTCAACTTTCTCGGCGATGGCCTGCGCGACGCGCTCGACCCGAAAGACCGTTGATGCCGGTTCTGGACATCAAAGACCTCAGTGTTCGTTTTGCGACGCCCGACGGCGAAGTCGCCGCCGTCAGCGACATATCGCTGTCTGTGAGCGCGGGCGAGTGCCTTGGCGTCGTCGGCGAGTCCGGGTCGGGCAAGAGCCAGACCTTCCTCGCGGCCATGGGCCTGCTCGCGCGCAATGGCCGCGCGACGGGCGCGGTGATGTTCGAAGGGGCCAACCTGCTGACCGCCGGCGATGCCGAACTCAGCGCCTTGCGCGGCAACAAGCTCGCCATGGTCTTCCAGGACCCCATGACCTCGCTCACGCCGCACATGCGCGTGGGCCGTCAGCTCACCGAGGTTCTGCAGCGTCATCGCGGTATGCGCGCCGCAATAGCGCGCGAGGCGGCCATCGCCATGCTGGCGCGCGTGCAGATACCTGAACCCGCTCGGCGCTTCGAGATGTACCCGCATGAACTCTCGGGCGGTCTGCGACAACGGGTGATGATCGCCATGGCGCTGCTCTGCGGCCCGGCGCTGCTCATTGCCGATGAACCGACCACTGCTCTTGATGTCACGGTGCAGGCACAAATCCTCGATCTCATCCGCGACTCAAAGGCCGCGGGCACGGCGGTGCTGCTGATCACCCACGATCTTGGTGTCGTCGCGGGCATCGCCGACCGCGTGGGTGTGATGTATGCCGGCCGCCTGGTCGAAATGGGCGAAGTGCATCAGATCTTTCGCGCGCCGCAGCATCCCTATACGCAAGGTTTGCTCGCATGTACGCCGCGCCTCGACGATCCCGCCACGGCGGCGCCGCAGACCATCCCTGGCCAGCCGCCGAACCTGCAGCGTCTGCCTTCCGGCTGCGCCTATCATCCGCGCTGCCCCTATGTGTTTGATCGCTGCCGGGCCGAGCGTCCGCTCCTGCTGCCGCATGGCTACGACGGGCTTAAGGCCTGCCACCGGAGCGCCGCATGAGCCCGCTTCTGCAGGTACGCGACTTGAAAGTGCACTTTCCCGTGCGAACCGGCGGGATCGTGGTCGGAAAATACGCGCCCTTAAAAGCCGTCGATGGCGTCAGCTTCGATCTCGCGGCGGGCGAAACCCTCGGCATCGTCGGCGAGTCCGGCTGCGGTAAATCGACGCTGGGGCGTGCGGTGCTGCAACTCTTGCCTGCCACCGCCGGCAGCGTCGCCTGGCTCGGCACGGAGTTGACCGCCCTCGACAAGGACGAGATGCGCGCGCGCCGGCGTGATCTGCAGATTGTCTTTCAGGATCCGCTGGCGAGTTTAGATCCGCGCATGACCGCCGGTGACATCATCGCCGAACCGCTGCGCAACTTTCATCCCGCGCTTTCGTCGTCGGAACGCAAAGCGCGTGTGCAGAAGATGATGGGAGAGGTCGGCCTGCTTCCCGGCATGGTCAACCGCTACCCGCATGAATTCTCCGGCGGACAATGCCAGCGCATCGGCATCGCGCGCGCCATGATCCTGCGTCCGAAACTTATCGTCTGCGACGAGCCGGTGAGCGCGCTCGATGTCTCCATCCGCGCGCAGGTCATCAACCTCTTGATGGAGCTGCAGCGTGCGCATGGCCTCTCGATGCTGTTCATCAGCCACGACCTTGCGGTAGTGCGGCACATCAGCCATCGCGTCATGGTGCTCTATCTGGGTCGGGTGATGGAGCTCGCGCCGCAGGATTTATTGTACGCGAAGCCCCTCCATCCCTACACCCAAGCGCTGCTTACGGCCGTGCCCGTGCCCGATCCCGTGCGCGAGCGCGCCAAGCCGCGCACTGTGCTCCTTGGCGATCCGCCGTCGCCCCTCAATCCGCCGTCAGGCTGCGTCTTTCGCACGCGTTGTCCGCACGCTACGTCCGTCTGCACCGATGTCGTGCCGCCGCTGGAAACCGCCGAGGGCGGCCACACCGTGGCCTGCCATCATTGGCGCAAGATTGGCGGTTATGTTATGCCAGGGTCATGAAAATGCTCATGTTCAAAGGCTTGGTCGCCACCCTCGTTGCGTTCACCGTCACGCTTTCGGTAACTGGCGCGCCGGTCGTGTCTGCCTTTGCGCAGGAGGCGCTGCCCGAAGCGGCGACCGGGCGCACGGCGGCGAAAAGCGGTACGGCGAAATCCTACATGGTGGTCGCGGCCAATCCGCTGGCGGCCAAGGCGGGCACCGACATTCTCGCCGCCGGCGGCAGCGCCGCCGATGCGGCCATCGCGGTGCAGCTTGTCCTCAACATGGTCGAGCCGCAGTCGTCGGGCGTTGGCGGCGGGGCTTTTGCGCTCTATTGGGATGCAAAAGCCGAAAAGCTCGCGAGCTATGACGGCCGCGAGGAAGCGCCTGCGGCGGCCGAAGAGAACCGCTTTCTGACCCAGGACGGCAAGCCCATGGGCCGCATGCAGGCCATCGTCGGCGGCAAGTCGGTGGGCGTGCCGGGCGTCGTGCGTCTGCTCGAACTTCTGCACCAGAAGCACGGTAAGCTACCGTGGGCCACGGTGATCGCGCCCGCCATTGAGATCGCCGACAACGGCTTTGCCATCTCGCCGCGCCTCAATGCGCTGCTCTCGCGCGACAGCTCCTTCCGCGCCGGTGAAGTGGCGCGCGCCTACTACTACAACCCCGACGGCAGCGCCAAGGCGGTCGGCACCGTCCTCAAGAATCCTGAGTTCGCGAAAGTCCTGCGCGCTATTGCCTCGCAAGGCGCGGATGCTTTCTACACCGGCGCTATCGCCACCGACATCGTGCGCGCCGTGACCACGGCAACGAGCAACCCCGCCGACATGACGCTCGATGATTTGAAGAATTACCGCGCCGTCGAGCGCCCGCCGGTCTGCGGGGCTTATCGCGTCTATAAAGTTTGCGGCATGGGGCCGCCGTCCTCGGGCGGCGTCGGCGTCATCCAGACCCTGGGCATCCTCGAGAAGTTCGATCTCAAAGGCCTTGGTGCGCACGCGCCAACGGCCGAGCATCTGTTGATCGAAGCCGGGCGTCTCGCCTTTGCCGACCGCGCCGTCTATCTCGCCGATCCCGACAAAGTGACGGTGCCGACGGCGACCTTGATCTCACCCGACTACGTCAAACAGCGTGCCGGGCTTGTCTCGGCGCAGAACCGCATGGACCAGGCGCCGCCGGGAAATATTCCGGTGAAGGGCGCCCAGTACGCGCCTGCCGGCAGCCCCGAGCTGCCCGCCACCTCGCACTTCTCGATTGTCGATGCCGCCGGTAACGCCCTGGCCATGACCACGTCGGTGGAGGCGCAGTTCGGCTCGCGCCTGATGGTGGACGGCTTCATCCTCAACAATCAGCTCACCGACTTCTCGTACCAGGACGTGGCCGAGAAGCGCACCGTGGCCAACCGCGTACAGGGCGGCAAACGCCCGCGCAGCTCCATGTCGCCGACCATCGTCTTCAATCGGGACGGCAAGGCGGAAATGGTGCTGGGCTCGCCGCTGGGCGCGGCCATCGTCGGCCTCGTGGTGAAAACCCTGGTCGGCATGATTGACTGGAACCTCTCGCCGGCCGATGCCGCGGCTCAGCCGGGTGCGCTGTTTTCCTTCGGCGGCGGCGTGACCATTGAAGAGGGCCTCACCCCCGCCAAGCCGGCGCTGGAGGCGTTGGGCCACCGCGTCAACGTCGGTGAATTCGCCAGCGGCATTCACGTCATCCGCATCACGAAGGATGGCTTGATCGGCGGCGCCGATCCGCGCCGCGAAGGTGTGGTTCTCGGGAAGTGATTTTTGTTTGCGCATTTCCTGCGGCGAACCGGAAACCACTTCGCCTGGAAATTCGCTACCGTCTGTCCATCTGGGACACTTCAACCATGTGCCCGTCGGGATCGTAAGCCAGCAGATGCTGGCCGGTCTGGGTCGCACCATCGGGGCCCGGCTGGCTGAAGCGCACGGGCGTGCGCTGGAAGCGCGTGCCGATCTGCGAGAGGCGGCCATGGGCCGCTTGAACATCGGGTACCTCGATACTCACGATGACATCGCCGATGCCGATGCCGACGAGATTCCCGCGCGCGCTGGGCAGGGGCGGCTTGTCATAGGACAGCAATGCGATCATGCCGCCGCTGCCCGGCGTCATCATGTAAACGATGCGGCTCTGTTTGGAATCGGCGGTGAGCGGCAGGTCGATAGACCCGAAAACGCCGCCTTGGTCCGTATCGGTCTGCGCCGCGTCCGCAGCTTTCAGGAGGCCGACGCGCTGATAGAAATCGACGGACTTTTCAAGATCGCTCACCACCAGCGTTACGCGCGTTACGCCAACCGCGCGCGGCGCCACCGCGCCGCCGCCAGCATTTGGTGCGGCGGCGGAGACGGGCGACGCGGCGCTCATCGCCGCAACGGCCAACGCCCCCAGCGCAAACTTCACTACGTGTTTTGACATGAAGGGCATTCCTGACCCGAGGTGATCCAACCTGTTTAGCTGTGCGCAAGGCCGGTTTCAACCCACGCGCCTGATATGTGTGCCGAATCCTCACGATCGGTAGAAAAGCGCGGCAAAAAACTATGGCCATACAGGCGGCTGGCGGCATATCGTTCGCCTGTGCGGACGGGACCCACACTTTCTTCCCCTGGGAACGGAAGGGCGGGTTTGCTAAGAAGCTGCACCTGGGACGAGCAAGCGGGGACGACCAAGACTCATAATGAATACGCCGACTTCCGCTCGCGATCGTTTTGTTGCCTTTGCCTTCTGTTGGGCCGACATGCTTGTCGAGCTCGATACGTCGAAGCGCGTGCTTTTTGCCGTGGGCGCCACCAAGGCGCTGCTCGGCGTGGGCCCCGAGGCCGTTATCGGCCAAAACTTCATGGACATGGTCTCGCCGAAGGACCGCGTGCTGGTCGAACAGCTCCTGTTCATGACGTCCAAGAAAGGCCGCATCGATAACGTCACCATTCGCTTGAAAGGCACCAAAGGGCTTACGCCCCCGGTGGCCTTCGCCGGTTACATGCTGCCCGATCTGAAGGATCACTACTTCCTCGCGCTGCGCACCCAGGCCCACCTCGACGACAAGGGCAACACCGAAGAGGGGGTCGAGCGCGACAAGTCCACCGGCCTCTTAACCGGTGACTCCTTCTCGCAGATGGCGGTCGACAAGCTGCAGAACAGCGGCGCCGAGATGACCCTGGTCAATCTGCCGGGGTTCCAGGATTTCTATAACACCTTGAGCGAGGACGAACGCCAGGTCCTGCTCAATACCGTCGGCACCACGCTACGCGCGAACTCTCTGGGCGGTGATTCCGCCGGTGAAGTGGGCGACGGCAAGTTCGGTATCGTGCACGAAAAGGGCCTCGATGTCGGCGCCCTGGAAGCCAAGATCGCCGAGGCCACCAAGGCCTTCGACCCGACCGGCAAGGGCGTCGCCGTACAGGCGGCCACGGTCGAGATGGACATGACCGGCGTCAACGAAGGCGACCTTGCCAAGGGCCTCGTTTACACCATCAATCATTTCAAGGAGCAGGTCGGCGACAAGTTCAACGTCAAGGACATCGCCGGAAACATGGACAAGCTGGTCAAGGAAGCCGTCCAGTCCTTGAACAATTTCCGCGCCTTGACCTCTAGCAACGACTTCCAGATCGCCTTCCATCCGATCCTCGATGCGCGCACAGGCGCGGTGCACCACTACGAAGCGCTGGTGCGCTTCAATGGGAAGTTCGAAGAGTCGCCTTACAAGTACATCACCTTCGCCGAAGAGACCGGGCTGATCACCGAGTTCGATATCGCCATGATGCGCAAGTGCGTCGACTGGCTGCGCAAGAACCGCGCCGACAAGGTTTCAGTCGCCGTCAACATTTCGGGCATGTCGGTCGGCAACGACCAATACGCCAAGGACCTGCACGCGCTTATCGACGCCGACTCCTGGCTGCGCAACTTCCTGTTCTTCGAGATCACCGAATCCGCGCGCGTCGCAGATCTCGTCCAGGCCAATAATTTTGTACAGGGCCTGCGCAAGAAAGGTTTCCACGTCTGCCTCGACGACTTCGGCGCCGGTGCGGCGAGCTTCCAATATCTCAGCGTGCTGGAAGTGGACGTGGTCAAGCTCGACGGCAGCGCGGTCAAGAATGCACAGACCGCGCCCAAAGGCCGCGCCTTCCTGCGCGCGCTCACCACGCTCTGCAAGACCATGGATGTCGAGACCATCGCCGAGATGGTCGACAGCAAGGAAGGCCTGGAATTCGTGCGCGATTGCGGCGTCGAATACGTCCAGGGCTTCCTGTTCGGCAAACCCGACGCCGACCCCTGGAGCTTCATCAAGAAGCTCGACCGCAAGCTCTTTGCCTAAGCGGCTTTCGCGTACCCTTTGATCTTCTCGACCATGGAGACTAGACCGTTGCGCCGGCTCGGGCTGATGTGCTGGTCGAGGCCGAGCGTGCGGAATGATTGATCCACGTCGATGGCGGCGATCTCTGCCGGTGTCTTGCCCGAGAACAGCACGCCCAGCACCGCAATCAGGCCTTTGACGATCACGGCGTCGCTGTCGGCGGCGAAGGCGAATTGCTCGGGATGGTCCTCGGGATGACCCGGCACCATCCACACCTGGCTCATGCAGCCGCGCACCTTGTTGATCTCGGTCTGCAGCGCCGGCGGGAAGACGGGCAGCTTGCGGCCCAGGTCGATGAGGTAGCTATAGCGGTCGTCCCATTCGTCCAGCAGCGCGAAGTTCTCGGCGAGCTCGGCAAAGCTCATCTCCGGGGCAATCATCTGGGGCGTGGAAACCGAACTCATGGCCGCTCGCTATGCATGTGTTAGGCTAAACTAGTCACACACGATCAATCCGCAAGCCGAAATCTATGCCGCCCTTCATTCCCATCACGCCGACGCTGAACCTCGACGAAGCCGAGATCGAGCTCAGCTTCATACGCTCGAGCGGTCCCGGCGGTCAGAACGTCAACAAAGTATCAAGCGCCGTGCAGCTGCGCTTCAACGCGCGCCGCTCGCCGTCATTGTCAAATGCCGTTGCTGTCCGGCTGATCAATCTCGCCGGCAAGCGCGCGACCAACGAGGGTGAGATCGTCATCACGGCTAATCAGCACCGCACGCAGGAGATGAACCGCAAGGACGCCATCGACCGGCTGGTGGAACTGATCCGCCAAGCGTCCATTGCACCCAAGAAGCGTGTGAAGACCAAGCCCAGCAAATCGGCCAAGAAAGAGCGTCTCGAGTCCAAGATAAAGCGCGGCACCACAAAGAAACGCCGGCAAGTGGGCCGCGCCGATTGGGACTAGCGCGGGGGCTGGGTGGATTCGCGCCCGCGCGGTTGTTGTTCGCAAAACCACCCTTACATAGCGCGAAAGGGCTTAGGGGACCGTCATGGACCAAATCGCCGCACTAGCCGTTGACCCGGCTGCTTGGGTCGCGCTCATCACCTTGATCGCCATGGAGGTGGTGCTGGGGATCGACAACCTCATCTTCATCTCGATCCTGACCAACAAACTGCCGGAAGCGGACCGCGCGCGGGCGCGGCGCATCGGCATCGGCCTTGCCCTCTTCCTGCGGCTTGCGCTGCTCGGCACCGTCTCATGGATGGTGCAGCTCACCACGCCGCTTTTTACGGTCTTCGGTCATGGCTTTTCCTGGCGCGATCTCATCCTCATGGCCGGCGGCCTTTTCTTGGTGTGGAAAGCGACAAAGGAGATTCATCACCACGTCGATCCCGATCCCAATGAGGACATGTTCGAGGCCAAGACGACCCAGACTTTCGCGGCGGCCATCGGCCAAATCCTGCTGCTCGACATGGTGTTCTCGGTCGATAGCATCATCACTGCCGTGGGCATGACCGAACATGTCCCGATTATGATTGCGGCCGTCATCGTCACGGTAGCGGTGATGATGGTTGCAGCAGATCCGCTCGCCAACTTTATCAACAAGAATCCGACCATCGTGATGCTGGCGCTGGGCTTCTTACTGATGATCGGTACGACCCTGATAGCCGAATCCTTCGGCGCCCATGTCCCAAAGGGCTACATCTATGCGGCAATGGCGTTCTCGGCCGGGATTGAGGCGCTCAACATGTTCGCGCGGCGCGCCAGGCAGAGGCGCCGCGTGAAAAAGTGATCGGCTACTGTGCCGCGACGGCGTCCGCCGAGAACTGCAAAGCCGCCACGCGCGCATAGAAGGGGTTGCTGGCGAGCAACTGCTCATGCCGCCCCGTCGCCACCAGGTGGCCGTCGTCGATGACGGCGATGCGGTCGGCGTTGACGACCGTGGCGAGTCGGTGGGCGATCACCATGGTAGTGCGGCCCACCATCAGGCGCTCAAGCGCCGCCTGCACCAGGCGTTCGTTCTCTGCGTCCAGCGCGCTGGTGGCTTCATCCAGCAACAACAGAGCGGGGTCGCGTAGGATGGCCCGCGCGATGGCGATGCGCTGCTTCTGTCCACCGGACAGCCGCACGCCTTTTTCGCCAAGGAAGCTCTTCATGCCGTCGGGCAGTTTGGTTATGAACTCCATCGCGGCCGCCGCTTCCGCCGCGGCGCGCACTTCGTCGTCAGACGCGCCGGGTCGGCCATAGCGAATGTTCTCCATGGCATCGGCGGCGAAGATCACCGGGTCTTGCGCCACCAGGCCGATGCGCGCGCGGGCGTCGCGCGGGTCGACCTCGCGCAAGTCCATGCCGTCGATGCGTACTACGCCGGCCTGCGGGTCGTAAAACCGCAAGAGCAGCTGGAACACCGTGGTCTTGCCTGCACCGGACGGGCCCACCAGCGCCACGTGCTCGCCTGGCTGCACATGTAAGGACAGACCTTTCAATGCTGCGGTCTGCGGCCGCGAAGGGTAATGGAACGTCACGTCCTCGAAACGCACTTCCCCGCGCGCCGTCGCCGGCATGGGCCGCGGGTTCGCCGGTGGCATGATGTCGGGTTTCATTTCGAGCAGCTCGACCAGGCGCTCGGTCGCGCCGGCGGCGCGCTGCAAGTCGCCGAGCACCTCGGTCATGGCGCCAACGGATGCCGCCACCATGATGGCGTAGAAGACGAAGGCCGACAGCGCGCCCGGTGTAATGTCACCCTGAATGACATCGCGCCCGCCCGCCCAGACCACCGCCGCGATGGCGCCGAAGATCAGCACGATCACCACAGCGGCCAACATTGCGCGCGCGAAGATGCGGCGCATGGCGGTCGAGAAGGCGTTCTCGACATTGCGCGCGAAGAAGCCGCGGTCGATGTCCTCGTGCACGAAGGCCTGCACGGTGCGGATGGCGTTGAGGTTTTCCTCGGCGTAAGAGCCCACATCGGCGATGCGGTCCTGACTCTCTCGCGAGAGTTTGCGCACCTTGCGGCCGTATAGAATGATCGGCACAATCACCAGCGGCACCACCAGCAGCACGAGGCCCGTCAGCTTGGCATTGGTGACCACCAGCATGATCACCCCGCCGACAAGGGCGACGCCGTTGCGCATGGCGATGGACAGCGACGAGCCGATGACCTGCTGCAGGAGGGCGGTGTCGGTGGTCAGGCGCGACAGGATCTCGCCGGTCTTGGTGGTCTCGTAGAAGCCCGGGCTCAGGCTAAGGATATGGTCGAACACCGCTTTCCTGATGTCGGCCACCACCCGCTCGCCGATCCACGAGATGTAATAGAAGCGCACGAAGGTGCCGGCGGCGATGATCACGATGATGCCCATGAGCAGGGCGAGGCCCTGGTTCAGCATTGTCGTACTGCCGGCGGACAGCCCGCGGTCCACAAGGAACTTAAGGCCGGTACCTATGCTAAGGGTCGCGCCGGAGGTCACAGCCAAGGCAATGCCGAACAGGACCAGCTTGCTCTTGTAGGGCTTCATGAAGCCATAGGTGCGGCGCAGATAGCCGTAGTTCCGGCTCCTGGGCCTGTCCGGCATGTTCCAACGTCCGCCGCCGCGCTGATCGCTCATGGCCTTGAATTGGCCTTTTCCGCCAGCGAAGTCAACGCTGGCCAGGATGATATAATCGGGTCATGTCATCCCAAGACACCATAAGCCTCTGCCGCGATTGCCTGGCGGAATACGCAAAAGAGCTGCAGGTCTGCACGCGCTGCGGCTCCGAGCGCGTGGTGACGCATGCTGAACTGGGCCGCCTTTCGCTCGCGCATATCGACTGCGATGCGTTCTACGCCACTATCGAAAAACGCGACCGCCCGGAGCTGGCCGACAAACCAGTCATCGTCGGCGGCGGCAAGCGCGGCGTCGTCACCACCGCCTGCTATATCGCGCGCAAATTCGGCCCGCGTTCGGCCATGCCGATGTTCAAAGCGCTGAAGCTATGCCCGCAGGCCGTGGTCATTCCGCCGGACATGGCCAAGTACAAACGCGTCAGCCGCGAAGTGCATACGATTTTCGACATGGCCACGCCCATCGTCGAGCCGCTGTCGCTTGACGAAGCCTTCCTCGATCTCAACGGTACGACGCTGCTCTTCCACCGCTCTCCGGCGGCGACGCTCGCCTACATCCAGCGCGAGATCGAACGTCAGATTCGTATCACCGTCTCCGTAGGCCTCAGCTACAACAAATTCCTCGCCAAGATGGCGTCCGATATGCAGAAGCCGCGCGGCTTCGCCGTCATCGGCCGCGCCGAAGCAGTGCATGTTCTCCATGATCTGCCGATCAATCGGCTTCCGGGGGTGGGCCCGTCGCTCGCCGACCGCCTAAAGGTCGATGGCCTGTTTACCATCGGCGATCTTCAGCGCCGCCCGGAAGCCGAGCTCAGCATGCTTTACGGCGACACCGGCACGTTCCTCGCCAATCTCGCGCGCGGCATCGACCATCGCCGCGTCTCCATCGACCGCGAGGCCAAAAGTATTTCCGCCGAGACCACCTTCGATACCGATATCGCCGACATGGCCGAGCTGCGCCGTCGGCTCTGGCCCCTCTGCGAGCGTGTCTCGGCGCGGCTGAAGTCCCACGCGCTGGCGGGGCGCACGGTTTCGCTGAAGCTCAAGACTGCGCGCTTCAAGCTCAAGACACGTAACCACAAGATCGCGACGCCGACGCAGCTCGCTGAAGTCATCTTCCGCACGGCCGAGACGATGCTCTTGAAGGAAGCCGCCAGCGCACCTTTCCGTCTGATCGGCGTCGGTGTCGATGGTTTGACCGATGGGGATGAAGCCGATGCGCCCGATCTCTTCGCCACGGGCCCCGCCCCGCGCCACGCCCAGGTCGAGCGCGCCATGGATGCCGTGCGCGCCAAGTTCGGCAGCAAAGCCATCCGCAAGGGCCGCGCCGACCGCTAGTTGCTATTTCTCACCAACGGGTGCACACCGCTGCCATGGAAATGAAGGGCGAATATACGATCCCGGCGCCGCGGCCACAGGTTTGGGCAGCCCTCAACGACATTGCGATTCTCCAGCAGGCGATTCCCGGCTGCGACAGTATGAACCGCCTTTCGGACACGGAAATCGAAGCCGTGGTGACCGCCAAGGTCGGGCCGGTGAAAGCCTCGTTCAAAGGCGCGGTCACGCTCTCGGATCTCGATCCCCCGAACGCCTATACCATCCGCGGCGAAGGCAAGGGTGGCGTCGCCGGCTTTGCCAAGGGCGGCGCCAAGGTGCACCTGGCCGATGTTCCCGATGGCACGCTCCTCAGCTACGAGGTCGATGCCGCCGTCGGTGGGAAGCTCGCGCAGATCGGCGCGCGGCTTATCGACTCCACGGCCAAGAAACTCGCCGATGAATTCTTCGAACGCTTCAGCAAGCTTGCCGCGGGTCAGCCGCTGGCGTGAACGGGAGATGACCATGCCGTCACCCATCCGCTTCTTCTTCGATTTCTCTTCGACGTTCTCCTACATCGCCACACACAAGATCGACGATCTCGCGGCGCGCTACGGCCGCACGGTCGAATGGAGCGCGGTGTCGCTCGGGCACCTGTTCCAGGCGCAGGGTGTCACGCCGCCGCCGATGATCCCCGCCAAGTTCAACTATTTGAAGATCGACTTCCCGCGCAGCTGCGAATTTGCCGGCTTGCCGTGTCAGCTGCCCGATCCGTTCCCGCCCGATGTGAAACTCGCGCGCTACGCCTTCTGGAAACTCAAAGCGCGCGATGAAGAGCTGTCGCACGCCTTCGCGCGCGACATTGCATCGGCCGTGTTCGGCCGCGGCCAGAGCGTCGCCACCGCCGGCGACGTCGCCGCCGCTTGCGCCGGGCTCCTTGGCGTAACTCCTGCCGAGGTGGAAGCCGCCGGCAACGACATGGCGGCCAAGCGTGCGGTCATCACGGCCGTCGAGGAAGCCAAGGCCGCTGGCATGAACGGCGCGCCCTACATGCTTCTCGATGGCGAACCCTTCTGGGGCGCCGACCGCCTGGATCAACTTGAACGGCGTCTTGCCGCCAAAGGCTGATCCCGCTAAGACCCTTGCTCCTTTGTGCCACACTTTTGGTTGCCCGGGATTCTGACGTGAAGATCGCTCTCATCGGCAACGGCGCCATCGCCAAACTGGTCGCGCAGTTCTGCGCGCAGCAGCAGAAACTCGAAGTCGTCGCCGCCCTCGGACTGCCGACCGATACGGTGTCCGTCGGCGATTACCCGCTGGTGCGCACATTGCCGGAGATGCTGCGCTTCAAACCCGCGCTCGTGGTCGAATGCGCGGGCCACAGCGCGGTGGCCGCTTACGCCGGTCCCGTTCTCGCAGAAGGCCTCGACTTCATCATCGTCTCCACGGGCAGCCTGGCCGACGAAGCGCTCTGGAACGCAGTCAAGGCCGCCGCCGACACATCCACAGGCCGCGTCAAGCTGGTGGCGGGTGCATTGCCGGGTGTGGACGCACTGGCGTCGGGCAAGCTCGCCGGCCTCAGCAAAGTGACCTTGCGTTCATCTAAACCGCCGCGCGCCTGGAAAGGCACGCCCGCCGAACAGACCCACAACCTCGATGCCATTGCCGCGCCGACGGTGATTTTCTCGGGCAACGCGCGCCAGGCCGCGCTGACATTCCCGAAGAACGCCAACGTCGCGGCGACCGCCGCTCTGGCCGGCCTCGGCTTCGAGGCGACGACCGTACAACTCGTCGCCGATCCGGGCGTCACCCAGAACGTCCATCACCTGGAAGCCGAAGGCGCGTTTGGCCGGCTCAATCTGAGAATTGAAGCCAATCCGTCCCCGGACAATCCCAAGACCTCGCATATGGCGGCGCTGTCGATCATGCGCCTTCTGCAGAACGAAGCAGCGCCCATCGTCATCTGACATGCCTATGAACGACCTCGCCTTAGGGTAGATCGCCCGGCGGCTTTCGCTTTATGCTCGCGGCATGAAGGCGCCGTCCAGAAGCAAGGATAAGGACCAGCCCCGCCCCCTCAGCAGCGCCTCGGTCCTGGTCGTCGAAGACCACACCTTTGTGCTCGATCTGCTCGAGCGGATGTTGAAGGGCAAGGCTGGCTGCCTGCATGGCGCGCGTAGCGCCGAGGATGCCCTCTACAATCTCGAAAAGGCCCCGGGGCTCGCCCATGTCGCGATTGTCGATATCCATCTGCCCGGCATGGACGGCATCAAGCTGATCGAGAAAATCCGCACCGCGGAATGGGCGGTCCTGAAAGCGCTGCCGATTATCGTGCTGACGGGCGAAAACAACATGGATCTCTTCCGCCGCGCCGCGCACCTCAAGATCTCAGGCTTCTTGATCAAACCCGTCGCGGTCACGCCGCTTACCTAGGCGCTTGAAGGCGCGCTCGCCGGGCGCACGGTGGCGGTGCCGCGCCTCGACGTCGATCCCGCGCCGTCGCCAGCGGGCGGCGAAGCCGCCGAAGCCGAGCACAGGCGCCTCGAATCGCTGGCGGCCGAGCCACCCGAAGAGCGGCCGGAGGGACATCGGCCCATGAATATCAAAGCTTAGATTGCGCCGGTTGCTTTAGGACGGATTGCCGCAGGCGCCCGCGCCGCACATCTGGATGATGACCGCCGTGGTGCCAAAGCGCAGCAAATCGTCGAAATGCGCGGTGGTGGTGTTGTCGTTCACGGTGCCGGTGACAAAGGTGTTGTCGCCATCTGAATTCTCGTCCTGGCCGCCGCCGCCGCCAGATTGGGTCCAGCGATCACCCGTGGCGCCCCCTGTCCCGGTGCGATGCGCAAGCGCACCATCGGCACCGTTGCTGAAAACGACATAGGCGGCGTTCGTCGCGCTGCTGGCGGGCGGGTCGGTATTGTTGACCGTGAGGTTACCCGCAGGATAACAGCCGCTGCTGCCAGACACACGCAGCATGGCGCCCGTGCGTTGCAAGGCGCCGGTGGCGCAGGGCGGCGCTCCCGTACCGGAGCCGGCGACGGCGTAACGCAGACGGTTGCCCCAGCCGTCGGTGGCGTCGTCTTCACCGATCCCTAGCTCGACCCAAGGCAACACGCCGGTGTCGCTCACGATGGACATGCATGCCGTCGCAGTGGCGACACACTTCACTGTTGCCGAAGTATATGTCGAGCCGAACGGACCGCTTCCCGTCACGGCGCGCCCGGGTGAACCCTGTGTGGAATTGGCCGTCGGCGCCGCGGGGCAGGGCAAGCAGCCATTCTGAATGGCATAGAGGGCGATGGCCTTCTGGGCGACGTCCAGGCGCTGGTTGGTCAAGGCCGCACGCTCGCCGTCGCGAAGCGGGCCGATCACGCCAATGGCGCCAGCTGCCACGATGCTCAGCACCAGAACAGTGAGCGCCATTTCGATCAGCGTGAAGCCGCGCGTATTGCTTGGCATGGAAAACCCCCAAATCAGCGGCGAATTGTACCGGGACGCGCTTCGGCAGGTCCAGAGGCGTTACGATAGCCTAAGGCAGCTTGCGAGTGTGCCTATCCGCGCGGCGCGGACTTGGAGCGTTTCGCTGCGCCCCTGCACGTAGGGGCCGGGGTTGGATGCATTCCAGCGCCGCGGATTGGGCAGCACGGCCGCCAGCAGCGCCGCCTCGTGCGCCGTCAGACGCGCGGCATCCTTCTGGAAGTGGTGCCGCGCCGCCGCCTGCGCGCCATAGACGCCGGGCGCCCATTCCACCACGTTCAGATACATCTCCATGATGCGTGCCTTCGGCCACAGGGCCTCCAGATAGAACGTCAGCCAAGTCTCGAGGCCTTTGCGCAGCCAAGTGCGGGCCGGCCACAGGAAAACGTTTTTCGCGGTCTGCTGCGAGATGGTGCTGCCGCCGCGCAAGGTGCGCTCTTCGTCTTCGTCGAGGTATTGGTCGATTGCCTTCTGCAGCGCTTTGGTGTCGAAGCCGCGGTGATTGCAGAAGTTCTCATCCTCGGCCGTCAGCACCGACCGCGCCAGCACCGGCGCGATCTGTTTCATCGAAACCCATTCGTACTGAACATCGCCGCCCCGGATCAGCATGAGGGGCGTAAAACGCGGCGGCACCTCGCGGTACAGCAGGGTGAGCGCTGCCGGCAGCAACAGGACCGCAGTCAATGCCGCGAGGACGATTTTGATGATGCGAAACCGCGTGCGACCGCTCATGCCACCTTACCGTCTGCTCCGACGGTAATATGCCGTGATTCGCCGCCGCCGGCGCGGATATTCCACGCTGCGCGGTAGCCGGCTTCGAGATGGCGCACAAAACGCGGCGTGTCGAAATGCACGGCGCTGGCGGCACCCGCCGCCAGCCGCGCCCTTACGTCAGCCAAGGCGGAGGAGTGTGTCGCGAGATGCACCGCCTGTTCCAGCGCGGCTCCGAGAGAGGGATGCACAAGGTCAGCCAAGCCAAGGCTGTGCAGGATCGCGCCTGCCACACGCGAGGCGAAGGTCTCGCCCGCCACGGTGACCAGCGGACAGCCCAGCCACAACGCGTCGTTGGCGGTGGTGTGGGACGTATAAGGGAACGTATCGAGCGCGAGGTCGGCGACCCGGTAGCGCGCAAGGTGCGAGGCAAGATCCGGGGTTTTGCCGGCGAATACCAATCTCTCCGCCGCGATGCCGCGCGCGCCGGCCTCGCGGCGCAGGTTGGCGTGCACTTCGTCCTTGTCGGCGCGCAGCCACAGCACGGCTCCGGGCACAGCGCGCAGGATATCCATCCACGCTGTGAAGACATCGGGCGAGAGCTTCTGGACGTGATTGAAGCAGCAGAAGACGAAGGCTTTCTCGGGCAGGCCGTAATCCTCACGCGTCAGCGGTTGCGCGACGGCGCGTGTGCGGTCGTGCGGTTGGCTGGAGCCGGGCAGGCGGATGATTTTCTCGCTGTAGAATGCCTCCGCGCCGGTGGGGATCGTGAAAGCATCGGCGACGAGGTAGTCGATGGCCGGAGAGCCGCTGGTTCCGGGATAACCCAGCCAATTGATCTGCAACGGTGCGGGCCGGCGCGCCTGAATGCCGTGGCGGATGTTGCCCGTGAACGCGGTGAGATCGACGAGAATGTCGATGCCGTCGACGCGGATCTTCTGGGCCGCGCCGTCGTCGGCCAGCGCGCTGATGTCGTGGAAGCCATCGACGATTCGTTCAAAGCGCTGACGCTGTGCGCTCTTGTCGTTGAAGCCAGTCGCGTAGGCGTGGATTTCGAAGGCACTGCGATCATGCAGTTCGAAGACCTCGGGCACCACGGCGGCCAGAACGTGGGCGCGGTAGTCGGCGGAAATGTAGCCGATGCGCAGCTTGGTCTTCGGTTGCGCCGCGGGTGCAACGGCCGGGATCGGCGGCATGGTCCGCGCGGCGTAAGCGCGCGCGGAGTTCAAAAGCGTGTCGGGTCCGATGGGCCAGGAGAACAGGATGAACGGCGAGAATGCGCCGGCATGCTTGGCCGCGGCGTTCTCAACCTGAGTCACCATCGCTGGCCAGTCTTGCCAGCGGCAGAGTTCGCGCTTGCTTTGCGCCGCCATGAGCGTGGCGTAGGGATGATCCGGTGTGAAATCGAGCAGTGCCTCGAACTGCGCCAGCGCTTCTTCGGTGCGGCCTTGTGCCCTGAGTGCCGCCGCCAGATTGCGCCGCGCCTCGATATGCGCCGGCTGGCGCTCAAGCACATGGCGATAATGCGTGATCGCGGGATCAAGTTCGCCGCGGTCGTGATGCATCACGCCGAGGTTGTTGTGCGCCTCAACAAGACCCGGATTTAGCGCCACGGCCTGCTGATACTGCGCCAGCGCCTCTTCGCGCCGGTCGAGGGCGCGCAAGGTCCAGCCCAGCATCACGCGCGCTTCAGCGGCCTCCGGACGCGCCTCCACCGCGCGCTGATAGTGTCTCGCCGCCGCCGCCAGATCGCCCAGCGCGCGTCGGCTGTGGCCCGCAAGCACCTGGAGCTCGAAATTCTCTGGATGGTGCGCGAGCGCTTCCGTCAACACCGACAAGGCCTCGGCGTGTTTGCCCTGCACGAACTTGCCGGCCACCAACAGCTGCCACGCACCGATGTGCGCCGGATCGGCCGCGAGGATGTCACGGGCGAGGCGGTCGGATTCATCAAACCGGCCGCTTTGCTGGGCCTGGGCGGCCAGCTCCAAATTTTCGTCAATAGAAAGCGTCATGGCCCGCGTGCTTATCACGCTTTCTTCGGAAAAGTCGCGGCCTCGATCTTGTTGCCGTCGGGATCGGTAATGAAGGCGGCGATGTAGCCGGTCATCAGGCCCTGGCGGGGGCCCGGATCGCCCGCGGATACGCAGCCGGATGCCAGAGCGGCGGCATGAAAGGCGCGTACGGCGGCCTCATCGGGCGCGCGCAGACAAATGTGGGTCCCGTTGTCGGGGGGCGCGGGCGAAGCATCCGGCCGCGCGTTCAACCAGAACTCGGGGTACGTCTTTCCAAAGCCCACAGTGGCCGCGCGGCTGACAAGGCGCGTCAGGCCCAAGGGCGCGAGCGCCTTGTCATAGAGCGCGGCGCTCGCGGCCAAGTCCCGCACCGCGATCGAGACGTGATCGATCACGGCGCTGTTACCTTAGTGGTGGCCGTCCACCGCGCGGCCGTCTTCCGTGCGGTAGATCTCGCTGCCCTGCTGCTTGAAGCTCTCGGACATCTCGGCCATGCCCTTCTCGGCGTATGCGCGCACTTCCTGGCTGATCTTCATGGAGCAGAACTTCGGGCCGCACATGGAGCAGAAGTGCGCGATCTTGGCGCCCTCGGCCGGCAGCGTCTGGTCGTGGAACTCTTCGGCCGTCTCCGGATCGAGCGAGAGGTTGAACTGGTCACGCCAGCGGAACTCGAAGCGCGCCTTGGACAGCGCGTTGTCGCGGACTTGCGCACCTGGATGGCCCTTGGCCAGGTCCGCCGCATGGGCCGCGATCTTGTAGGTGACCACGCCGACTTTCACGTCGTCGCGGTCGGGCAGGCCCAAGTGCTCCTTGGGCGTGACGTAACACAGCATCGCGGTGCCAAACCAACCGATCATGGCCGCGCCAATCCCACTCGTAATGTGATCGTAGCCGGGCGCGATGTCGGTGGTGAGCGGCCCCAATGTGTAGAACGGCGCCTCGCCGCAGACGGCCAGCTGCTTGTCCATGTTCTCTTTGATCTTGTGCATGGGCACGTGGCCGGGGCCCTCGATCATCACCTGCACGTCGTGCTTCCAAGCGATCTTGGTCAGCTCGCCGAGCGTCTCGAGCTCGCCGAACTGCGCGGCGTCGTTGGCGTCGGCGATGGAGCCTGGGCGCAAGCCGTCGCCGAGCGAGAAGGACACGTCGTAAGCCTTCATGATCTCGCAGATGTCTTCGAAGTGCGTGTAGAGGAAGTTCTCCTTGTGATGGGCAAGGCACCACTTGGCCATGATCGAGCCGCCGCGCGACACGATGCCGGTGACGCGCTTGGCGGTCAGCGGGATGTAGCGCAAGAGAACGCCGGCGTGGATGGTGAAGTAGTCGACGCCCTGTTCGGCCTGTTCAATCAGCGTGTCGCGGAAGATCTCCCAGGTCAGGTCCTCGGCCTTGCCGTTGACCTTCTCGAGCGCCTGATAGATCGGCACCGTGCCGATCGGTACCGGCGAATTGCGGATGATCCATTCGCGGGTTTCGTGGATGTTCTTGCCGGTCGAGAGGTCCATCACCGTGTCGCCGCCCCAGCGGATCGACCAGGTCAT
>CAISTS010000027.1 GCA_903888485.1 uncultured bacterium
CAAGGCAGGCGCGGATCATGGCCACATCGTGTGCGCCCCAGTCCCAGAGCACGCTGCAGTTGCGCGGGGCGGGCGTCGGGTTGCCGGCAAGCGCGGCGATCTTGCTGGGACGACCGCGCCGCTGCACCTCGGCGCGCAAATGCTGAAAGGCGGCGGAGTGAAGGTGCAGATAATCGACCATCACCGGAACATCGGCGCGGATGGCGGCGGCTGCGATGCGCTCCATGTCGCGTGTAGAGAGCGCAATGGGTTTTTCGGCGAAGCACGGCACGCCCCGATCCAGCGCGGCGACGCAGAGCGCGGCGTGGCTGCCGGGCGGCGTTGCGACAACTACGCCGTCGAGGGCGTGCTCCGCGAGCAGCGTTTCAACGTTGTCGTAGACTGGGATGTTCGCAAGACCTTCGCGCGGCTTGGCGATATCGCGCACCAGCATCGCGGCCACATGCACATCGCCGCGCGCGGCCAGCAGCCGCACGATATTGCGCGCCCAGGCGCCGGCGCCGAAGACCCCCATCTGAAACATATTTCTGCGCGCGTTAGTTGGCAGTTGACGCGAGATACTGATCGATGTTTTCCGCGCCGACGTCAAGCAAGGCCGGCAGCGGCACGATGAAGCGCCCGCCGTTTTCCACGAACTTGCGGTGCCGCGCGATGATCGAGCGCGCGAAGTTCCAGGCGAAAACCACAACGTAGCCTGGCGGACTGTCGGTAAGCGATGTCGTCCCGACGATGGGCACGTGCTTGCCGGGCGTGTACAGGCCGACCTTGAGCGGATTGTCTTCGGCGAGGAACTCCACATCATCCGCACTGAGTTCGAAATGGTGCATCAGCGTCGTGATCTTCGCCGGCGCGCCGTAACCGCCGACGCGCGCGCCGTTGGCCTTCACCGTGGCCAGTTTTGTGCGCAGCGCGGCCGAGGACGCCGCGATGCGTCCCGCCAGGGCCTCGAACGGTGCGAGGGTCCCAAGGCCGAGCGCGGCTTCGGTTGCGAGACGCTGCTCCACCGAGCCGTCGGCCTTGTACGGCCCGCCCTTGTGCTGCACGAAAAAGCGGATGCTGCCGCCTTGCGTGGGAATACGCTCTGCGGCAAAGAGCTCGAGGCCGGCGCGCGCGAGAAAGGGGATCATCGGCCCGACGCTGTGGTAGCTGACGTGCTCGTGATAGATCGTGTCGAACAGGCCATGTTCGATCACATCGACAAGATAGGAGACCTCGAAGGCGCACAGACCATCGGCCGCCATCAGCGCCTTGATGCCGGCGAAGACGTCCCCGAGCGCATCGATATGCGCGAGCACGTTGTTGGCGCAAATGATGTGCGCGGGGCCGTGCTCCGCACGGACGGCCTTGGCCGTGTCGGCGTTGAAGAAGTCGGCGCGTGTCGGTCGTCCGGCGGTATTGGCGGCCGCGGCCAGGTTCTCGGCCGGCTCGACGCCGAGCGCCTTCACGCCCTTGTCGATGAAGGCCTGAAGCAGCGTGCCGTCGTTGGATCCGATCTCGACCACGAAGGGCGCTTTGTTGAGACAGCGCGCGCGGACCGTCTCGCACATGTCCTGCAGGTGCTTGACCATCACCGGCGAGGTGCCCGAGACATAGGCGTAGTGACGGAACAGCACTTCGGGATCGACGATGTCGAGCAGCTGCGCGTGATGGCAGCTGCGGCAGACGTAGAGATCGAGCGGGTAGCCGGGCTCGGCGGCGTTCAGCTCGTCCCGGCCCACGTAGGCGTTGGCTGGCGGGGTCGGCTGAAGCCGGAAGGCGACGTCAAAGCCGTCGCCGCCGCACAGCCGGCACGTGGTGCGTTTACTGTGGACGGCGCCCATCAGTACTTGATGGTGACCAGCTTCTCGAGCGGGGCATGGCGCACGATGTCCGATTCGTAGACGTCCTGGGCGCGGAAGTTGCGCCCGAGCGTGATCATGCTGGAGGGCTTGGTAAAAACCATCGTGTGCTCGAGCATCGGCGGTGTGAAAATGCACTGCCCGCCCACGGCGTATTCCACAGTGGGCGTCTCGGTCGAGCCGACCGGGCGGTAAATGTAGGCGCAGGCGCCTTCCAGCAGATAGCAATAGTGCCAGTCGGTCTTGTGATAGTGATTGGCGCGCACCGCGCCGGTGTTCGAGCGGATGAGCACGCAGCTCTTCATGAGCCCGTCGAGGATCGGCACCATATCGCCGCGGGCATCGCCGTGCATGGCGGGCATGTCAAAAATGTGCTTTTCCGGCCAGGTCGCGCGCTCCGCCTCGGTGGGCGGGTCGATCAGCGGGTGCAGGCCGTCTTTTTGCGAAAGCTGGTTCATCACTTTTCCGTCTTAGGACGCGTCGAGGTCGCGTGCTCTTTCATGAATAACCTCAAGGATGTGCCTATTTAGCATGTCCGCTGGGCGCTTCATACCTGTGAGGTAGCGGATCACGAAGGTTCGGGCGGCCTGGCACCACAGGGCCTGGAAGTCCCGGTTTTCAATTAGGGCGAGTGCCTTGTCTATGTAGTCGCGGACTTCGGGCACGAAGGGCAAGAGATTCTCGCCGTTCGGCCCAGTGAAAATCGGGTCGAGATTGTGCCGCCGCAGGGTTTCGCCGCCGTCGGCCTTCAGCCAAGGTTCGGCGAAAATCGGAATGCCGATGCGCCGCGCGTCGTCGGTGAGCAGGGAGACGGCGGGCTTGCCGGCCATCATCGCCTGGATCAGCGTATGGCCGCCGGGGAAGGGGAACGAATCGAGATAGAGATCGATGGCGTTGGCGTAAAGCTTGGTATCGACCCAGCCGACGAAGCGGCAGCGCGCCGCGAGGCCGCGCGCGGCAATGCGGCCCTTGATGGTTTTGCGTTCATTCTGTCCCGACCAAATGAAGAGGATCTCGGGGTGCTTGCCCATGATCTCGGCGATACAGTCCCAGTACGCGTCGTTGTCGATCTTCTCTTCGCGTCCGATGACGCCGGCGAGCAACGTGAAAGGCGCAGTCAGCAGCTCGCGCCTGATGTCCTCGATGCGCAGCATCTCGTCCGCCGTTGCGGGCTCGGTGATCTCCGGGCCGAAAAGGCCGGGAATGCAACGCCAGCTGCGTCCCTTGAGTTCGCGTGTGGGCTCGAAGCCGCCGAGTGTGAGGTAACCGTCGATGTGGGGCAAATGCAGCGCGTGATATTTCTGCGACCACCAAATTTGCACCGGTGCGACGCGCATGGCGATGAAGAACGGGAACAGGCCCGAGATGGTGCCCAGCGATACCCACACGTCTATGCCGTTTTCCGCCAGATGCCGGCGCAACCAGAAGCCGATCTCTTCGATGACTTTGCTTTTGGGGAGTTTATAGGCGGGAATGCCGGCGCGAACGTATTGTTCGACCAACGCATCAGACGTTGTTTCACTATAGTAGAGCACCGGCTGAACGGCGAGGTCGGCGCGGGCAGCCAGCGCGCGTGTGTAATTGAACAAATTGCGCGTGTGCGCGAGGTCGGAAACCATCTCGGCGAAGAAGGCCACCTTGCGCTTGCCCACGGACGGGCGCACGTTCCATGGCATGGGCGACCGTAGAGCGGCGCTCGCGCTGATCGCTTTGTAGGCGGTCTCCATCGCGGGGACGCAATATCTCTCGTAGCGCTCCTCGGTGTCGCGCACCTTTTGGAAGGGAATGTACAACATCAGTAGATCCTTCAGCTCGGAGAACCGCTCCTGCTCACCGAATGTACGAAGCATCGGCAGGGCGATTTCATCCGCCCAACGATCGGCTGTTTGCACATCCCCGGTCTCCACCGCCGTCTGAATCAGAGCATGATTGAACGAGTAGTTCTCCGGAGCGAGCGCGACCGTCCGCCACAAGAAATCGACTGCTTTAGCGGGGTCTCCCAGCCTGAGGAGCGTCTTGCCGATATTGTAAAGCGCGAGGGTATTGTGGGGCGCCTGAGCAACGACCGCCTCGAAGTGCGGCAATGCCTCGGTAAAGAGGTCCTGTTGGAATAGCGCCGAACCTAAATTCCCGCGCGCATCGAGATCGCCGGGCGCCAAGGCGAGATAGGTACGATAGGCGTCGGCCGCCGCCGCGGACTTGTGCTGCTGCAAGAGCGCCAGCGCGTAGATTTTGTGCGTGAGAAGATGCGCAGAATCCGATTTCAGGATTTCCACCGCGCAGGTCTCGGCCTCGGCGTACTTTCCCGCGCGCGCGAGCTCCGGGAGCTTACGCAAAAGGACGTGCTTCAAACGTTCGGCGGCTTCGAAAGCATCCGGCGCCTGGGCGATGATGGCGCGGTAGAATCTCTCTGCAAGATCGAGTTGCCCGACGTCGGCGTGCCGGCCGGCTTCCTCCAGCGCCTGTTCGAGCGTGAAAGTCTGCTTAGCCATTTGTCCAGGCGGGCAAGCGCGATGCGTTGCGCGCGCTCACATCAATTCCAGCGGCAGGCGCTGTTGGCGCGTGAGGCGGATAATACCCGCGCTGAACATGAGGGCGATGCTGTGTGATTCGTTCCATCCGGCATGCGGCGGATTCTCAGGTACGAGCAGCAACAGACCATTGTATTTTTGGCGCAGCATAAGGGCATTCGCGACGCCCTTCTCGATGCCCTCGAAGTCGTCGAGGACAAAAATCGTCCGGTCGTGCACCAGGGTATCGAGCAGCGGAAGATCCTCCTGCGCGAGGCGGCCGTCGATCAGGAAAAGGTCGATCTTCTTTTTCTCGGCGGCGAGGGTCTGGAACATCTGGGTGCTCGACGTCTTGCCGAAGTAACGGATTTTGTTGGCAGCATCGCCCGGCGGTGCGCGCCATGTGTCATAGCTGAAGTCGCAGGTGGCGAGCATCTCTAACGAGGGCTTGGCCCCCTGATAGAGTGACAACGTCGAGCGCCCGATGAAGGTGCCGACTTCGGCTATGGTCTTGGGGCGGAAATAGCGCGCAATGAGCCACAGAAGTTCGGCCGAGCGGCGCGAGATCGAACCGGTCTGCGTCGGGAAACCCTGTCCCACCTGCTCGCTGTGCGGAAAGATCACGTTGGCGACATCGCTTGCGGCTTCGGCGTTACGCGTCGAACCGGTGAGATCGGTCCAGAACATGCGTCCCAGCATCGCTTCGGAGAGGAAAACTTCGCTCATTGCGGCGTCGCCTTGTTGTCGTTGAAATGGGTATTGTTGTTGTGCGTTACGATGTTAGCCCAGCCGTGGAGGCTTCGGCAAAGGCGGCGAGATCGCCGCCCTCATATAAAAATCCGGGCAGGCCCGCGGCGCGTGCGGCATCCAAGTCGCTTTGTTTATCGCCGATCAGGAAGCTGCCCTTCGCTTCGACGGGCCATGTGCGCATGAGTTCGAGGATCATTCCGGGGGCCGGTTTACGCAGGGGCGAAGCGCCGACGTAGGGCGCGACCGTCCCCTCCGGATGGTGCGGGCAATGCATGAAGGCGTCGATATGTGCGCCGAACGCGGCCAACTGCTGGTTCATCCAGGCATGTAAAGCATGGACGTCGGCTTCCGTGTAGTAGCCGCGTGCGACGCCCGACTGGTTGGTCACGACAAACACATAGAAGCCCCGGTCGTTGGAGGCTTTGACCGCGCGCATGGCGCCCGGAGTCCATTCGATCTGGTCGGGACGGTGCGGATAGCCAGTGTCGCGGTTGAGCACGCCGTCGCGGTCGAGGAACACCGCCGGCCGGCGCAGTTGCGCCGGCACCGCGGTCTGCGCTTCGGCGAAGGACTCCGGGATGCCGATATCGAGCAGGAAGCGGTCGTAGGCGACGCCGCGCAGCATTTCCTCGGCGGCGAGTTTCGGAAAGACATCGGTCTCAAGCGATACATTGCCCTCGCCGATGTGAGCGAGGATGTCGCGGTTTAACCAGTACACACCCCCGTTGATGAGTCCGGGGCCGGCATCGGGGCGTTTTTCCGAAAAACGCTGCACCCGTCCGTTTTCTAGCGACACGATCCCATAGCGGCTCGTGTCGGCCTGCGGTTTCAGCGCCAGACGTCCTATCGCGCCCGCCGGCAACGGAAGGGCGAGGTCGCAGAGGTTGATATCGAACAGACTGTCGCCGTTCAAAAGGAGAAAGTGCTCGTCGAGGTGGGGGCTAGCGAAACGCAACGCGCCGCCGGTGCCGCGCGGCTCGGGTTCGACAAGAATGTCGATGGTGACGTGCGCGGGCGCTTCTTCGCGCAGCGCGGCCAGCTCGCGCTCAAAGGCTTCGGCCTTGAATCCGGCGAGCAGGAGAAAGCGCGTGAATCCGTGGCGCGCGGCTTCCTGACCCAGATAGCTGACGAAGGGCCGCCCGCCCACGGACAACAGCGGTTTAGGCGTTTCCTTGGTGAGCGCGCCGAGGCGCGTGCCTTTGCCGCCGACGAGGATGACGCATTGCCGGCCCATGATCATATGGAGGTGGTCATGACGCGCCGCTCACGTCACTGCGTTTTCGGCCAGCTCGCAGAGGATATGGCCGACGACGATGTGCATCTCCTGGATGCGCGGGGTCGCGGCCGAGGGCACCTTGAGGCAGATGTCGCATTTGGCCGAAAGCACGCTGTCGCGCTCGCCGGTGAGGGCGATGGTCTTCATGCCCTGCGCACGGGCCACGTCGACCGCTTTGACGACATTAGCGCTGTTGCCGCTGGTGGACAAAGAGACGAGCACGTCGCCTTCACGCGCCACGCCCTCGAGCTGGCGCGAGAACACCTCGTCGTAGCCGAAGTCGTTGCCGATGGCGGTGAGCGCCGAGGAATTGGTGGTGAGCGAAACGCCGGGCAGGGGGCGGCGGTTCTTCAGGAAACGGCCCGATAGCTCGGCCGCGAGGTGCTGCGCGTCGGCGGCCGAGCCGCCATTGCCGCAGAAATAGATCGCATTGCCCGCCTTAAGCGCGGCGATGACGATATCGGCGGCGCGCGCCACGTCGGGCGTCAGGGCCTTCAGCTTCTCGAGGTTCGCGATGTTGGCCGCGATGGCGTCGGTGATGTCTTTGGCGTGTGCGCTCATATGGTTCTCAAGTCACGAAATGGCCGAGTTGGTCGCGGCGCGAGATCACCGGGTTGGACGTCGGCCACCAGATGCCGAGCGCAGGATCGTTCCAGACCAGAGTGAACTGCGACGCGGGGTCGTAGTAGGCGCTTTGTTTATAGCTGAAAATCGCGCGCTCGCTGAGCACCAGATGGCCGTTGCCGAAACCGGCCGGCACGAGAACCTGGTGGCGGTTGTGTTCGGAGAGGGTGAAGGCGGTCCACTGCCGGTACTGGGCGTGGCCCTGCACGTTGTTAATGACGACCAGATAAAATTTGCCCTCAAGGCAGCTGATCAGCTTCGACGTGCGCGCATCGCCGTGGATGCCGCGTAGCACGTCCCGCGTCGAGATCGAGATGTCGTCTTCAACGAACCGCAAATCCTTGACGCCGTGGGGCGCGAGCGCTGCGGCATAGTCGCGCTCGTTGTAGGTCATGGTGTACTGGCCGCGGTGGTCTTCGAACACTTCCGGCTTGATCAGCATGACGCCGTCGAGTTTGGTCTTTTCAACAATCACAGGCTTTTTCCGCTTTTTACCCCTAAGGGCCCGGCGGCCACTGTGGCGGACGCCGGTAAATAACATGGAAATGTGGGGCAAATCGGCCCACGGTCCCCCGCGCTCTTCATAGGCCAAACCCCGGCGCGGCGATAGGCGGCCCAGCGGCGCGGCCGTGAAGCGCCTGTAATGTCGCAGAGCCTACCCGGCGCAATCCGTGATTACTGGGGGTGATGTGCCGTAGCCTTTGCGTCTGCACGCCCGGTTCGGTAGATACGGGGCACCCCTCTCGCCTTCGGAACAGTGCCCCATGGCCGACGCGCCGCGGCTTAAAAACGTCAGCCTTATGGACCTGTGCCGCGCGCAAGCGCAGCCCTTCCATCAACTGGCCGCCGGCGACGCCCAGAAGGAACGCGTCCTGCGCACCCTTGCCGGGACCGAAATCGTACCTTACCGCGCGGCGCCGATGTATTGCGGGCGGGTCAAGAATGCCCTGATCTTTGGCAAAAGCTACGTCTCGGCGGAGCCCCTTCGGGGGGTGTTCTACGGCCAATCGCACCGCGACTACAGCACCGAGGAATTCGTCAAATTCTACGCGCGGGAGATCGTGGACGAGCAGCGTCCGCATCCCGAGGTCACCCAGGAATGCTGCTTCCTCGGCGGGCTGTCCGGCAACGTACGCTTCTTCGGGCACTTCATTTTCGAGTTCCTGTACCGCCTGGTCGCCTTCGACATGGTGGGTGTGTTGGGCCGCTTCCCGCTGGTGGTTTTCGACGACGTGCCGGAGGCCTGGGTCTCTTTCATCGAGCTTTACGGCGTGCCGCGCGAACGGATGCTGCGCATCCGGCAGCATCCGGCGCCGCAGTTCAGCGCGGCCTGGGTGACCGGATGCCCCAACTATCTCGGCGTCGATGGCGTCAACTACTGGCTGTGGGACGACGGCATCCTGAACATGCACGCGGATTTGCGGCATAAAGCGCTTGCCGGTGCGCCGCCCGGGCCCAAACGCGTGTTCATCGGCAGACGCGATGCCAAGCATCGCCGGCTTTTGAACGAGGACGCGCTGTGGCAGATGCTGGAAGCCGAAGGCTTCGTCTATCCGGATTTCGTGGGTTTGTCGGCCGCCGAGCAGATCCGGCTTGTGGGCGCGGCCGAGATCATCGTCACTGTCGGCGGGTCGGGCGGCGCCATGACGCATTTTGCCCCCGAAAACTGCGCCATCATTGAAATCCTACCAGCGCACCTTGCCGGGGTCCTGGGGTCCCTCGGCTTTGCCGCCGTGCTGAACCAGACCTACCACCGTCTCCCCGCGCAAGTTGTGGATGACGGGAAGGAACGGGGCATGGAAAACGACTTGACCGTGGATATCGGCTTGGTGCGGCAGTATCTCAGGGCCGCTGTGCAGCAGATTCCTTAATGGAATCTCAAGCGCGCTTTAACACTATTTCAATAGGCTTGCCTGCTGATAGTAGGGTTCAGGGGCAAGCGACAATCCCAGCGGCGAAAGTACGAAAATGAACGTTCTGATTACCGGCGTGACCGGCATGGTCGGCAGCCATTTGGCCGAATACATCCTTGCGGAGCATCCGGGTGTGGCGGTGCACGGCCTCGTGCGCTGGCGCAGCCCTAAGGACAATATCCGCCCGATCTTGAATAGGATCACCTTGCATCTGGGCGACCTGCGCGACCTGTCGGGTCTCATCAACCTTCTGAACAAGGTCAAGCCGGCGAAGATTTTCCATCTCGCGGCGCAGTCCTACGTCGATCAGAGCTTCGCCGCCCCGGTCGATACCCTGGACACCAATATCCTCGGCACGGCCAATCTGCTTGAAGCGATGCGCCATGCCGGGAGCGACGCCAAGATTCACATTTGCTCCTCGTCGGAAGTCTACGGCCAGGTCCGGCCCGACGAAGTGCCGATCACCGAAAACAACGTGCTGCGCCCCGCGAGCCCCTATGCCGTCTCGAAGGTCGGTGAGGATATGCTCGGCCTGCAGTACTTCCTGTCCTACGGTATCAAGACCCTGCGCACGCGCATGTTCACCCATACAGGGCCGCGGCGCGGCAGCGTCTTTGCCGAAAGCACCTTCGCCGAACAGATCGCCGAACGCGAACTGGGCCTTGCCTCGGGACCGGTGAAACACGGCAATCTCGATAGCGTGCGCACCATCACGCACGTCAAGGACGCCGTACGCGCCTACTGGAAGCTCCTGGAGGTTTGCCCGCCGGGCGAGGTCTACAACATCGGCGGCTCCGAGACCCTGACCGTCGGCAAGATCCTCGACATTCTGAAGTCGCACGCCAAGGTGCCGATCACCCAGGAGGTCGATCCCACGCGGCTGCGTCCCTCGGACGTGACGCTGCAGATCCCGGATGTGTCGAAGTTCCAGAAAGCCACCGGGTGGATGCCGACGATCTCCATGGAAGACACGCTGCTCGACCTTCTCAACTATCACCGCGTGCGCCTGAAAAGCCTGTACAACACATGACCTTCGTCATCACGCGCACGCCTTACCGCATCTCGTTCTTCGGCGGTGGCAGCGACTATCCCGAGTGGTACCTCGAGCATGGCGGTGCGGTGCTGTCGTCGTCGATCAATAAATTCGTCTACATAACCGCGCGCCACATGCCCAAGATCATGGGTGTGGCCCACCGCGTAGTCTGGCGCCATGTCGAGACCGTCGATACAGTGCACGACATCTTGCATCCGGCGGTGCGTGAAGGCCTGAAATATCTGAACTTCGACGACTCAAAGGGTCTTGAGATCCATTACCAGGGCGACCTGCCGGCGCGCTCCGGCATGGGCTCGAGCTCGACCTTCGCGGTCGGGTTGATGCTTGCCCTTCGCACTTTGCGCGGCGAAAAACCAACCCCAGCCGAGCTCACGCGCGAAGCCATCCATTTGGAGCGCGAGGTCTTGAAAGACCGCGTCGGCTCCCAGGATCAGACCGCCGCGGCCTACGGCGGGCTCAACTACATCACTTTCGGCACCGACGGCATCATCAACGTCAAGCCGGTGAAGCTGGCGAAGCCCACCTTCCAAAAGCTCAACGACCATCTGCTGCTATTCTTCACCGGCCGCCAGCGCACGGCCTCGAACGTCGCCGAAGCGGTGGTCAAGAACTTGGCCGATCGCCATACCCAGATCACCCGCATGAAAGACATGGCGGCGGAAGGTGTCGGCGTACTCGAGCGCGGCGACATCGAAACCTTCGGCAAGCTGCTGCACGAAGCCTGGACCTTGAAGCGCGGCATCAGCGATCAGGTCTCAACCGCTTTCATCGACCGCGTTTATGCCATCGGCCGCGACAGCGGCGCCTGGGGCGGCAAGCTGCTCGGGGCGGGCCAATCCGGCTTCATGTGTTTTGTCGTGCCCCCCGACCGCCGCAAGAACCTGATCGACAAGCTCGAGGACATCGGCGCCTACGTGCCGGTCCAACTCGATACGACCGGCGCGGAAGTGGTCTATTCCGCCAGCGAGGATCACTCCTGACATGCTGATCGATCCCATCCCGGCAGCACGCAAGGTGATCTTCCAATCTCCGTGGACGACCCTCGAAGCCTTGGACGTCAAAGGTGCAGCGCAGCCTTATTATCGCCTGGTCGAGCCGGCAGGTGTGATCTGCGTTGTGCTGTCGGCTACGGGCGACTTCGTCATGGTGCGCCAGCCGCGCCCGGCGATCGAAGGCTACACCTTGGAATTCCCAGCCGGCAGCATCGAAGACGGCGAAACCCCCACGGACGCCGTGCGCCGCGAGGTGCTGGAAGAAACCGGACTCACGCTTGCCCACGCGGCGTGTGTCGCGGCCGCGCAGGCAATCCCCAACCGCATGCACTGCCCCCAGCGCCTGTTTGTTGGCGTGACCGCGCTGTCGGCAGCCGCCCCGGGCAAGGACCTCAATGCCGAGACCGTGATTGTGCCGCGCCACGATTTCCTGGCCTGCATGCAACGCGAAGGTGCGCATTGCGTCGTTGCCATCGGCGCGATCAAGCTGGCCGAACTCACCTGGGCGCTCGATCTTTTCACCGCCCCCATCCAAACCATCACTCAAGCCATCACCACAGCCGAAGCCGCCCCGGAGCGCATATGTTGACTGCCCCCAACGAGCGTTTAAAGCGCCTCATCCGTCAAACCCTCCTGATCCGCCGCATCGAAGAGCGCGTCATCGAGCTTTATCCGTCGGACAAGATCCAGAGCCCGGTGCACCTGTCGATCGGCCAGGAGCCGGTCGCGGTCGGCCTGTGCGAGGCCATGACGCCCCAGGACATTCTATTCACTACCTATCGCGGCCATGCCTACTACATCGCCAAGGGCGGCACGCTGCCGGAACTGATGGCTGAGCTGTACGGCCGCTCGGGTGGCGTGTCGGGCGGTAAAGCAGGCTCGATGCACTTGGCCGCACCCGAAGTCGGCATGATGGGCTCGTCTGCCGTCGTCGCCAGCACCATCCCGCACGGCGTGGGTGCGGCCCTTGCCGCCAAGCTGCGCGGCGAGAAGCAGGCCGTGATAACCGTCTTCGGCGACGGCGCGACCGAAGAAGGCGTTTATCACGAGAGCCTTAACTTCGCCGTGCTGCACAAGGTGCCCGTGCTGTTCGTCTGTGAGAACAATGCGCTGGCCGTGCACACGTCGCTGGCCGAGCGCCAGGCCTTCGATACAGAATCCCATGCCAAGGCCTACGGCATCAACACCACCGTCATCGAGGACGGCAACGACCTCATCAAGATCGGCGATGTCACCGCCAAGCTGCTGGCCTCGCTGCGCGCCGGCGGCGGGCCGGAATGGCTGATGATCAAGACCTACCGCTACAAGGAACACGTCGGCCCCGGCGACGACTTCGATGCCGGCTACCGCAAGCGGGCCGACATGGAACCCTGGTGGAAGAGCGATCCCTTGAATCGCTACGCTGATATCGTCAAAGGCATGGAGGCCGAGGTGAAGGCCGAGATCGACCGCGCCGTGGCTTTCGCGGAAGCCAGCGCGCCGCCCGCGCCCGAACAGCTGCTGACGGACGTGGAGTAGGACCATGACCCATCAATCCACCGCCACGTCGCTCAGCTACCGCGAGGCCCTGCACAAGGCCATGCACGACGCCATGGCCGGCAATCCGAACGCGCTTTTGTTCGGCCAGGGCATCAACGACCACAAAGGCATTTTTGGCACCACCACAGGACTGGCCGACAAATTCGGCAAGCACCGCCTGATCGAAGTGCCGCTGGCCGAAGAAGGTGTCACCGGCAATTGCATCGGTGCTGCGCTCAACGGCGCTTATCCGATCAACGTGCACATCCGCTCCGACTTCGTCCTTCTGGCGATGAACCAGATCATCAACCTGGCCGCCAAATACAAGTACATGTTCGGCGGCCTGTTCGACGTTCCCATGCTGGTGCGCCTGGTGATCGGACGTTCCTGGGGGCAGGGTGCTCAGCACTCGCAAAGCCTGCAGTCGCTCTTCGCCCATATCCCCGGCCTCACCGTCATCATGCCGGCCAGTTCAGGCTCGATTGTCGACAGCTACGCCCACGCCGTGCGCAAGCACAGGGGCCCGGTGATCAGCCTCGAGCACCGCCTGATGTACGACCTCAAGTTCGAACCCGAGCACGAACCGGTAGTCTTGGGTGCCACACCGTTCTCCCAGCGCAAAGTGAGCCACGGCTCCGACGTGACCATCGTCTCGACCTCGATCATGAGCCTCGAGGCGCGTCGCGCCGGCGAATGGCTGGCAAGCCGCGGCATCTCCTGTGACATCATCGATCTTCACTGCGTCTCCCACATCGACGCCGACGTCATCATGAAAAGCGTGGCGCGCACGGGCAAATTATTGGTGGCCGACACCAGCTGGCAGCCTTACGGCGTATCGGCGGAAGTCTGCCGCATCGTCGCCATGCGCGATCCCGGCGTGCTCAAGGCGCCGGTGGTGTGCATGGGCATGGCTGCCGCCCCTTGTCCGACCGCCAAGGCGCTCGAGGACATCTACTACCCCAACCTCACCACGCTCACCGACGCGATCGCCACGCTGGTGCGCGGTAAGAAGGACAACGGCATCGAGCTTCCGCACGAACGCTCGATGGCCGACGTCTACAAGAAATTCAAGGGGCCGTTCTAGATGAACGCCGTGACCAGTCTGCCGCGCGACGTCGCCCTCGGACTATACCGCACGCTCTACCTTGCCCGCCGCTGCGAGGAAGTGATCGTGCGCATCTATCCCGACGACGAGATGAAGACGCCGATGCACATGTCGATGGGCCAGGAAGCGGTCTCGGTAGGAATCTGCAAAGCGCTGGCCGGCAACGGCGACGTCATCGCCAGTTACCGCAGCCACGCCACCTACCTCGCCCATACCGAGGATCACCGCTCCTTCTTCGGTGAGTTGCACGGGCGCACCAACGGTACTGCCGACGGCAAATCGGGCTCGATGCATCTTGCCGACATTCCCAAGGGGATGCTGGGTGCCTCGGGCATTGTCGGCGCGGGGATCCCGGTCGCGCTGGGAGCGGCCTTCGCCAACAAGCAGCAGTCGCCCGGCCGCGTGGTGGCCGTGTTCTTCGGTGACGGCGCAGTGGACGAGGGCGCCTTCTGGGAATCGCTCAACATCGCCTGCGCAATGGGATTGCCCGTGATGTTCGTCTGCGAGGACAACGACCTTGCGGTGCACACGCGGGTCAGCGACCGCCGTGGCTATTCATCGCTGCCGGATGTGGTGCGCCGGTACAACTGCATGGTTCTCGAGGACGAGAGCAATGACGTCGAGGCGATCTATCGCCTGGGGCGCTACGCCATCGAACAAATGATGAGCCAGAAGACCCCGGCTTTCCTGAATATCCGCACCTACCGCTACCTTGAACACTGCGGCACAGCCCCCGACACCGATGCGCCTTACCGCAAGGCCGCCGAGGACGCTTTCTGGAAGGGCCGCGATTGCGTTGCGATGCAGCGCAAGCGGCTGCTGGAAGGCGGCGTGCCCGAGAGCGAGATTGTCAAGATGGAGCGCGCGATCGACGCCGACATTGAGGTCAGCGTGGCCGCGGCCAATCAGGCGCCCCATCCAGGCCAGGACCTGCTTTACCGGGGAGTGTTCCATGAGGCGTCTTAGTTTCGGCGACGCCGTCAGGGAGTGCCTGACCCAAGAGATGGAGCGCGACCCGAGCGTTTTCGTCTACGGTATCGGCGTACCTGACTTCAAAGCCATCTTCGGCACAACCGCCGGGCTCGCGGAAAAATTCGGCCCGCAGCGCTGTTTCGACACGCCGTTGTCGGAAGAGAGCATGACCGGCTTCGCCCTGGGCGCGGCACTCAAGGGCATGCGCCCGGTGCACGTGCACATCCGCGTCGAGTTCCTGCTGCTGGCGATGAACCAGATCGTCAACATGATGTCCTGCCACAACTACATGACCGGCGGACGCACGCCGCTGCCGGTAGTCATCCGCGCCATCATCGGCCGCGGCTGGGGTCAGGGCGCGCAGCACAGCAAGAGCCTGTTCTCCTATTTCACCCATATCCCGGGCCTGAAGGTGGTCGCTCCGACGACGCCGCGCGATGCCAAGGGTTTGCTCGCGGCCTCGATCCGCGACAACAACCCCGTGATATTCCTTGAACACCGCTGGCTGCATTGGATCGAGGATGACGTGCCCGCGGAATCCTTCGTCGAACCGCTGGGTGTTGCGCGCGTCATGCGCGAGGGTCGCGACCTCACGATCGTGGCGACTTCGTGGATGAACGTCGAGGCGATGCATGCGGCCAAGATCCTGGCCGGTGCGGGCATCAACATCGAGGTCATCGATCCGCGCACGCTGGCGCCGCTCGACATCGATCCCATCGTGAAATCGGTGAAGAAGACCGGACGCTGCCTGGTAGCCGACTACGATTGGCTGCACTCGGGCTTCAGCGCCGAAGTGGCGGCGCAGGTATCCGAACTGTGCTTCGGCGATCTAAAGCGGCCGGTGCAGCGCATCGGCTTCGCGCCGACGCCGTGCCCGACCGTGCGCACCCTCGAGAATCACTTTTATCCCAATGCGGAGACCATCGTGCGTGCGGTCGAGCGGATGCTCGATCGTCCGGCCATGGACCTTTCCGGCATAGACTTCTACAGCCACGAGCGCCGCTTCCGCGGACCCTTCTGAAGGAGCCATTTCCGTGACGTCGAGCCTTTCCATCGCCGATTTCGCCGCCCTGTTCGGCACGACGCCCGAGGCATTGCCCAAGCCGTGCATCGATCTCATCAAGAAGGGCAATTGGGCCTACCAGCCCTACACCCGGGACGAGCGCGACCAGATCATCCTCGATTTCCTGCGCCGCCTGCGCGACCGGCATTTCTCCTTCGTCACCGAAGGCGACAAAAAACGCTGGATCGAAGGTTGGGGCGAGAACTTGAAGGAATTCAAACAATCCTCCGGCGACCTGGAAAAGCTTACGCCGAAATACATTCGCCCCAACATGCCGGTGCGCCTCAACGGCGATTTCGTAAAAACCGACGACCCGTTTTTCGAAAAGCACTGGTACGCGGTTTTCCAAGAATGGCTGCTGCTGACCTACTTCCAGGGGTTCGACCACATCTTCGAATTCGGCTGCGGACCCGGCCACAACGTCGCGCGGCTGGCCGAACTTTATCCTAAAGCCACGGTCACCGGCCTTGACTGGGCCGAGCCGTCGGTGGAGATCGTCGAGAACCTCCGCACGCTGAAGGGCCTCAACACCAAGGGCCGCCAGTTCGACTTCTTCAAGCCCGACTACACCCTCGATATTCCGCCCAATTCCGCGGTGCTGACCGTCGGCGCGCTCGAGCAGACCGGCGACAATAACGCCGCGTTCCTCGACTTCCTCATGGCCAAGAAACCGAAGCTGGTCGTGCATGCCGAACCCACCTACGACTGGTACGACCCCAACAAGCTCGTCGATCATCTGGCCATTGCCGCCCACGAGCTGCGCAATTTCTGGCGCGGCTATCATGAGCGCCTGAACAAGCTCAAGGATCAGGGCAAGGTGGAAATCCTCAAGACCAAGCGCGCCTATTTCGGCAGCCTTGTTCTCGAAGGTTATTCGCAAACCATCTGGCGGCCGGTGTAGACGATGGATCTGGGCCTATCGGGCAAACGCGCGCTAGTTACCGGAGGCAGCCACGGCATCGGCCTGGCGACCGCCAAGGCGCTTGTGGCCGAGGGCTGCGACGTCGCGATCTGCTCGCGCAACGAAGAGCGGCTGGCGGGTGCAGCGAAAATTTTGAAGCTGTCCGGACGGACCATCATCGCGGCGCCTTGCGACGTGCATGCACCGGCGGACATCCAAAGATTTTGCGCTGAGGTGACAAAGGCATGGGGCGGCGTCGATATCCTCGTCAACAACGTCGGCGGCGGCGGGCGTTGGGGCAAGGAGTCGATCGAGGCGACCGAGGAGAGAGTGTGGACCGAGGTGTTCGAAAAGAACGCACTCGCCGCGATCCGTTTTACCACGTATTTCCTGCCCTACATGCGCGCCAAGAAATGGGGCCGCGTCGTCACCGTGACCTCGCGCTACGGACGCGAAGGTGGCGGCCGGCCCTGGTTCAACATGGCCAAGGCCGCGCAAACCAGCATGATGAAAACGCTGGGCATGAATCACGACCTGGCCGGTGCCGGCATCACCTTCAACAGCGTCGCCCCGGGCCACATCATGATCCCGGGCACCGGCCTCGAAGACCAAATGAAGAAAGATCCCGCGGGTTTCAAAGCGTTCCTGGATGCGGAATGCCCGCTGGGGCGCGCTGGCTCCCCTGAAGAGGTCGGCGCGGTTATCGCCTTCGTCTGTTCCGCGCAAGCGAGCCTGATCAACGGCGCCGCCATTGCCGTCGATGGCGGCGAGAGCCGCGCGTTCTAATCCCTACTTCTTGTCCACCGGCAACGGATTGGCCTTGTACCAGGCCAGGGTGCGCGCGAGGCCGTCGGCGACAGGCACCTTCGGCTGCCAGCCGAGGCGCGCTTTGGCGCGGTCGATGGAGATCAGGCGCTTTGGAATCATGCTGGGTTTGTCGGTGTTGTACTTTACCTCGGCGTCCTCGTAGTTACCGGCCTTCAACAGGTGACCGAGCACGTCGCGCACCGTCACCGAGTTGCCGCCGGCGATGTTGATGGGGTCGTAGCCTTCAATCTTCTCAAACGCGGCGAGCATTCCGTCGACGAAGTCTTGAATGTAAATGAAA
>CAISTS010000028.1 GCA_903888485.1 uncultured bacterium
GCGGAAGTATTCGGCCTGCGTCAGACCCGACAAGGCGACACGCGCACGCGCGCCCGGCGGCTCGTTCATCTGGCCGAACACCAGCGCCACTTTGCTGTTGGGGCCGTCCTTGTCGATGATCTTGGCTTCGAGGAACTCGTGATAAAGGTCGTTACCTTCGCGGGTGCGCTCACCCACGCCGGCGAACACCGAGTAACCGCCGTAGCCCTTGGCGATGTTGTTGATCAATTCCTGAATCAGAACCGTCTTGCCGACGCCGGCGCCGCCGAACAGACCGATCTTACCGCCCTTCAGGTACGGCTCGAGCAAGTCGATGACCTTGATGCCTGTGGGAAGGATCTGCGCTTCGGTCGACTGCTCGACGAAGGAGGGAGCAGCGCGGTGAATCGGAGCATAGTCAGTGGCGTTGATGGGGCCGCGTTCATCGACGGGCTCGCCGATCACGTTCATGATGCGGCCGAGGGTGCCCGGGCCGACGGGCATGCGGATCGGCGCGCCGGTGTCTTTGGCTTCCTTGCCGCGCACGAGGCCGTCTGTGGTGTCCATAGCGATGCAGCGCACGACCGACTCACCGGTGTGCTGCGCGACTTCCAGGATCAGACGCTTGCCGTTGTGGTCGATTTCCAGCGCGCTCAAGATCGCGGGCAGATCGCCGTCGAACTTCACGTCCACGACCGCGCCCAGCACCTGGGTGACGACGCCTACGTTGTTCTTTGCCATTGGTCGCTCCTATCTTTCTACCTGATCTCTAGACGGCTTCGGCGCCCGAGATGATTTCGATGAGTTCTTTGGTAATCATGGCCTGGCGCTGGCGGTTGTACCGCAGCGTCAGCTTGTTGATCATTTCGCCGGCATTTCGGGTGGCAGAGTCCATGGCCGCCATCTGCGCGCCGTAGAACGACGCACCGTTCTCCAGCATGGCGCGGAAGGTCTGGATGGCGAGGTTGCGCGGCAATAACTCGGCGAGGATTTCATCGTCCGACGGCTCGTAGTCATAGACCACATCGCTCGCGGCCGTTTGCGGCACCGGGAACGGGATGATCTGCTGGCGCGTGACGATCTGCGTGACCGCCGACTTGAAACGCGCGTAGATCATGGTGGCGACGTCGAATTCGCCGGCGTTGAACATGTCGGTGACGCGGCCCGCGACTTCGGCGGCTTCACTGAAGGCTACGGTCTTGCGGCCGAATTCGGTCATCTCACCGACAATTAGGTCGCGATAGTCGCGGCGCATGGCGTCGCGGCCTTTGCGGCCGACGGCGAGGATCTTGACCGTCTTACCCTGCTCGATGAACTCACGGATCAGGGTGCGCGCCGAGCGGATGATGTTGGAGTTGAAGCCGCCCGCGAGGCCGCGGTTGGCGGTCATGACGACAACGAGATGCACGTCGTCCTTGCCGGTGCCGGCCAGCATTTTCGAGGCGCCCTGGCGTCCGGCCGACGCGCCGGCGAGGTTACCCAGCATGCGCTCCATGCGCTCGGCGTAGGGGCGCGCGGCTTCGGCGGCCTCCTGTGCGCGGCGCAGCTTCGATGCCGCGACCATCTTCATGGCCGACGTAATCTTCTTGGTCGACTGCACCGAAGCGATGCGGACGCGGAACTCTTTTAGGCTGGGCATGTCCCGAGCTTCCTAGCTGTCCTTAGGCGAACGCCGCCGTGAAGTCGTCGAGGAAGCTCTTCAGCTTCGCCGAGATGGCGTCGGTGAGCGCCTTTTCCTTGCGGATACCCGCGAAGATGTCGGGTGCGCGCTCACGCATGGCGGCAAGCATTGCGCTTTCATAGCGGCCGACGTCACGCACGGCGATTTTATCGAGGTAACCCTTCGTGCCGGCGTAAATCACCACAACCTGCTCTTCGACCGGAACCGGCTTGTACTGCGGCTGCTTGAGGAGTTCGGTCAAACGCTCGCCGCGGGCGAGCAGGCGTTGCGTCGCGGGATCGAGGTCCGAAGCGAACTGCGCGAAGGCCTTCATTTCGCGGTACTGGGCGAGCTCGAGCTTGATCGAACCGGCGACTTGTTTCATCGCCTTGATCTGGGCCGAGGAGCCGACGCGCGACACCGAGATGCCGACGTTCAGCGCGGGGCGAATGCCCTGATAGAAGAGGCTCGTTTCCAGGAAGATCTGGCCGTCGGTGATCGAGATCACGTTGGTCGGAATGTAGGCCGAGACGTCGTTGGCCTGGGTTTCGACGACCGGCAGCGCGGTGAGCGAGCCCGAACCGTTGGCTTCGTTCAGCTTCGCGGCGCGCTCGAGGAGGCGGCTGTGCAGATAGAACACGTCACCGGGATAAGCTTCGCGGCCCGGCGGACGGCGCAGGAGGAGCGACATCTGGCGGTAAGCGACGGCCTGCTTGGACAAGTCGTCATAGAAGATGACGGCGTGCATGCCGTTATCGCGGAAATACTCGCCCATGGCGCAGCCGGTGTAGGGCGCGAGGAACTGCATGGGCGCCGGGTCGGACGCGGTGGCAGCCACGATGATGGTGTATTCGAGCGCGCCATAGTCGGCGAGGGTCTTGACGACCTGCGCGACGGTCGAGCGCTTCTGGCCGACGGCGACGTAGATGCAGAACAGCTTTTCTTTGTCGCTGGTCGCTGCGTCGTTGACCTTCTTCTGATTGATGATGGTGTCGAGGATGACGGCGGTCTTGCCGGTCTGGCGGTCGCCGATGATGAGCTCGCGTTGGCCGCGGCCGATCGGAATGAGCGAATCAATCGCCTTGAGGCCCGTCTGCACCGGCTCGTGCACCGAACGGCGTGGAATGATGCCCGGCGCCTTCAGCTCGGCGAGGCGGCGTTCGGTGGTGCCGAGATCTCCCTTGCCGTCGATGGCATTGCCGAGGCCGTCCATGACGCGACCCAGAAGCGCCTTGCCGACGGGGACGTCGACGATGGTGCCGGTGCGCTTGACGGTGTCGCCTTCTTTGATGGTCGAGTCATCGCCGAAGATCACGATACCGACGTTGTCGGTCTCGAGGTTGAGCGCCATGCCTTTGATGCCGCCCGGGAACTCGACCATCTCGCCGGACTGGACGTTGTCGAGGCCATACACGCGGGCGATACCGTCACCGACGGCCAGCACCTGACCGACTTCGGCGGACTCAGCTTCAGTGCCGAAATTGGCGATCTGCTGCTTGAGGATTGCGGAGATTTCTGCGGCGCGGATTTCCATTTATCCGACCCCTTTCATGGCGAGCTTCAGACGTTGAAGTTTTGATTTCAGGGAACTGTCCACCATACGGCTGCCGACCTTGACGATCAGGCCGCCCAGGATGGACGGGTCAACTTTGGAGACGATGTCGACGTTGCGGCCGACGGACTTCTTGAGCGCTTCGATGAGCGACATGGTCTGGCTCTCGGACAACGCTGCGGCCGAGGTGACATGCGCCGTGGCTTGACCGCGGCGCTCGGCGAGAATCTCGCGGAAGCCGGCGATGACGCCCGGCAGCGCGAACAAGCGGCGATTGGCGGCCAGCAGGCCTAAGAACTTATGCGCGAGCGGTGAGAGCTGCGCCTTGTCGGCGATGGCGGCGATGGCCTTGCTCTGCTCGGCGCGGCTAATGATCGGGCTCTTGATGAAGCGCTGAAAATCGGCGCTGTCCGCGATCATTTTGGAAAGGGCGGCAAGGTCGCCCGCGACGGCGTCGATGACGCCCTGTTCGTCGGCCAGGTCGTAGAGCGCCGATGCGTATCGCGCGCTCACGCCACTGACATTCACATTGTCCGCTGGCACCTTGGAAACGCCCCTTAAGACCCGCTAGAAGAACCGGAAAAGAAATCAACCTAAGTCGTTGATTTAGCGTGCGATTTTAGCCTCGTTACGACCGGGACCGCGACGCCGGCGGGTTCGTACCATACCGGTGTGGGCGTTGCAACAGACTCGCCTGCTATAAGCCTTTAGGAATTGGCCTTGGGAACCGATTCAGGGGCCGAATCGGCCCCTTTTGGACGCCTTATGGGGGCTGAGGGGCGGCCACCCCACCACGTTCCGGTCCGCGCCGGGTTGCCGCTTTGGCCAGCCCCCCCCCCTGCACCCTTCGGTCCCATCGGTCACTCAATAAAAACTATAGGGATCGACGTCGATCTGCACACGTACGGAGGAGAACACCTTTACGCCCGCGAGCCAGCTTCGCACCAACGGCTGCGGCGCGATGTCGCGCCGTGTTTTCAGTAACAGGCGATGCCGGTGCCTCCCGCGCAACAGCGCCATGAAGGCCGGTGCAGGACCCAGCACTTCGATGCCCTCGCCTTGTGGCGCGGCAGCCGCGAGGCCGCGGCCGGCGGCGATCACCGCGCCCTCGTCAGGCCCAGAAAGAATGAGCGCGGTCAGCCGGCCGAAGGGCGGCATGTCGAGCGATTGACGGATGGCGACTTCGCTGTCGATGAAGCCGTCTTCGTCACCCGATGAGAGCGCCTGGATGACAGGATGCGCCGGATCGTGGGTCTGCAGGAACACACGGCCCGGGCGGTCGGCGCGGCCGGCGCGGCCGGCGACCTGATGCAAAAGTTGGTGCGTGCGTTCGGCGGCGCGCAAGTCCCAGCCCGAGAGTCCCAAGTCGGCATCGACCACGCCGACGAATGTCAGGCCAGGGAAATGGTGGCCCTTGGCAAGTATTTGTGTGCCGACAACGATGTCGACGCGCCGTTCAAGAATGTCGGCGATCAATTCGGCCACGGCGGAGGGGCGTTCCAGCACATCGCTCGACACTACGCGTACGCGCGCCTCGGGCCAGCGGGCGATAGCCTCTTCGGCGACACGTTCGATGCCGGGGCCGCAGGGCACGAAACTGTCGGTATCGTTACAGGACGAGCACGTCTTGGGCAGTGGCGCGCCAAAGCCGCAGTGATGGCACTGCAGTTTGCGCGTCAGGCGATGCTCCACCAGCCAAGCTGTGCAGCGCGGACAGTTCAATCTATGGCCGCACGTCCGGCACAGCGTCAGCGGCGCATAGCCGCGCCGGTTCAGGAACAGCAGCGTTTGCTCGCCTGCTTGCAGGGTTTGTTCCACCGCCTTGACCAGCGGTGGAGCCAGCCACGCCCGGCCCCAGCGGCCTTTCTCGGGCGGATTTTTTTTCATGTCCACCACACCGATGCGCGGCAACGTCGCCGCGCCGTAGCGTGTCGGCAGGCGCACTTCCCCGTACCTTTGTTGGCGTACGTTGATCACCGTCTCCAGCGACGGCGTCGCCGACGCGAGCACGATGGGAATGCCGCCCTCCTTGGCGCGCACCACGGCCATGTCGCGGGCGTGATAGATCACGCCGTCTTCCTGCTTGAAGGCGCCGTCGTGTTCCTCGTCCACAACGATGAGCCCCAAGTTTGTAAAGGGCAGAAACAGCGCCGATCGCGCGCCCACTACAATCTGCGCCGCACCGGTGGCTGCCCCGTGCCAGGTTTCACGGCGCGCTTTATAGGTGAGGTCCGAGTGCCATTCGGCGGGCTCGGCGCCGAAGCGTTTGGCAAAACGCGCGAGACTCTGCGCCGTCAGCGCGATCTCAGGCACCAGCACGAGAACCTGTTTCCCGGCACGCAGCGCCTCGGCCACGGCTTCCAGGTAGACCTCGGTCTTGCCCGAGCCGGTGACGCCATCGAGCACCGTCACCGAGAATCCCGCATTGACCTTTTCCCGTAGTGCGTCCGCAGCTTCACGCTGCGTCGCTTCGAGTACCGGCTGATGGTGTGCGGGGTCCGCAAGTGCAGACGGCGACGCCGGCTGCGCTTCGACCACCGCGAGGGCGCCCTTGGCAATGAGATCACGGATCACGCCCGCGCCAATGCCCGACTCTCGTGCGAGGGCCGCAGCGGATTCAAACGGCCCCTTGCGCGCGGCAATGGCCAGCACCGCTTCGCGTGCAGGCGTCGCTTTCACGCCGATGGACATGAGCGAGACACCCGTCGCCGTGATCGCGGTCTGCGCCTTGGCCTGCGGCCAGCGGCGCGCCGGATTGAGCGTCATGCGCAGCACTGCACCCGCAGGCTGCAGGGTGTAGCCGGCGACCCAGTCGATGAAGCGGCGTAGGACGTCGGGCAAAGCCGGCAGATCGAGCCTGTGGACAACTTCGCGCAGCTTGGCTTCGGCCACGCCGCCGATGCCCGGTCCCCAGACCACACCCACTTCAAAGCGGCGCGCCAGCGGCACTTCGACGATGTCGCCGAGCGCGAGCGTAAGCCCCTCCGGCACGATGTAGTCGTAGGCCGTCTCCACCGGCAGCGGCAGCAGCACGGAAACGCGCGCGCCTGCTTGGAAGGCGGCGGCGGGAAATAGTTCTGCGGACGTGGATTGGGGAGAAGTCATGGTCTACACTTGCGGCCTACACTTACGCAGGGGACCGGATACTTCCATGAAATTCTTCGTCGATACCGCCGACATCAAAGAGATCAAGGACCTCGCCGCCACGGGTATGGTCGATGGGGTGACCACCAATCCGTCGCTGGCCGCCAAGTCGGGCAAGAAATTCGTCGAATTGATCACTGAGATCTGCGCGGTGTGTCCCGGGCCCGTCAGCGCCGAGGTCACGGCGCTCGATCACGCGACCATGATGAAGGAAGCCGAGGTTCTCCGGAAAATCGCAAAGAACGTCACCATCAAGGTCCCGCTGACGCCCGATGGCCTCAAAACCTGCAAGGCACTGTCCGACGACGGCACCATGGTGAACGTCACTTTGTGCTTCTCGCCGGCGCAGGCCCTCTTGGCCGCCAAGGCGGGTGCGGCCTTCATTTCGCCCTTCGTGGGCCGCCTCGACGATGTCGGCCAGGATGGCATGGAGCTGATCGACGATATTTGCACCATTTACCGTAATTACGGGTTTGCCACCGAGGTATTGGTGGCTTCGATCCGCCACCCCATGCATGTAGTGGAAGCGGCCAAGATCGGCGCCCATGTGGCCACCATGCCGCCCGCCACCCTCAGGCAGTTGTTCAATCATCCGTTAACCGACAAGGGGCTAAAAGCCTTCATGGATGATTGGGCGAAGACCGGGCAGTCGATCCTCTGACAGTCCGGCCCCACGCTCAGCAGGGGTAGAGGGGCACATGGCTGACAACTTCAAGGCTGGCACCAAGGACGTCGGTGTCGGACCCAAGACCGATCTGCGCGAGGGCGATGTGGTCGCGTACTTGCGCCGCAATCCGCGCCTCTTGCTCAACAATCCCGACATCTTGTCCGCCATCGCGCCCGAGACGCGCTTCGAGACCGATACCGTTGTCGTCGATATGCAGCGTTTCGTCGTCGAGCGCCTGCGCCGTCAGGTGGATGATCTGAAAGCCTCCAGCGACAGCCTCGTCTCGACCACGCGCTCCAACATGTCGCTGGTCGAGCGTTCCATGGAATGCGCGCTGGCCCTGCTCTACGCGCGCGACTTCAACGAACTCGCCCAGGTCCTGCACGACGATGTGCCGGTGCATCTCGGCGTCGATTCCGTCTCCATCGGCTTTGAAGCCGATTCCATTCCCGCGGAAGCCGGTCACATCATCCGCACACTGGCGCCGGGCACCGTCGCCGCGCTGGTGCCGGGCGACGTTAGCACGCGCATTCGCGCCGAGACCGAAGGCGAGACCATGCTGTACGGCAGCGCCGCCGGCCTCGTACGCTCCGACGCCCTCGTCGCTCTGCCCGACGGTGAAGGTTTGCCGGCCGGTCTGTTTGCCGTAGGCTGCCGCAATCCGGGTCACTTCGAGCCGGGCCAGGGTACCGAGCTGATCGCTTTCCTCGGCCATGTCACCCGTTACGCCGTGGGACGTTGGTGGACACTGAAGCTTTAGAGATCTCGTTTGCCGCACGCGGCGACCTCGTCGCCGCCATCGCCGATTGGCGTGCCTGGCTTAATGCCGAGCGCCGCGCTTCCAAGCACACCGCCGACGCCTATGGCCGCGACCTTTCGGCGTTCCTTACGTTCCTCACCGACCATCTGGGCGCGCAGGCCGATTGCACCGATCTCGCCTGTCTGAAGCCCGCCGATTTCCGCAGCTACCTCGCGCACCGCGCGAACCTCGGTATCGCACGCAGCTCCATCGCGCGGGGTATGTCGACCTTGCGCAATTTCTTCCGTTTCTTGGGGCGCACCGGCCGTGCGGAGAATCCCGCCATCGGAACGGTGAAGACGCCGCGCCTGCCCAAGACCGTACCAAAGGCCATCGACCAGGACGACGCCATGCGCGCCATCGCGCTGGCCGAAGAACTGCAGCAGGAGCCATGGATCGCCGCGCGCGACAGCGCGCTATTGATTCTGCTCTACGGCTGCGGTCTGCGTATCGGCGAAGCACTCGGGTTGACCTGCGCCGATGCGCCGACGGGCGATACAATGCGCGTCATCGGCAAAGGTCAAAAGGAACGCGTTGTTCCGGTGCTGCCGGTCGTGCGCGAAGCCATCGCCGCCTATCGTGAGATCTGTCCCTTCGCCGCCACGCCCGGTGCGCCGCTGTTTGTCGGTAAACGCGGCAAGGCGCTCAATCCCGGTGTCGTACAGCGCCAGGTGCGCACGCTGCGCGCCCACTTGGGCCTCGCCGACAGCGCGACGCCGCATGCGTTCCGTCATAGCTTCGCCACGCACTTGCTGGCCGACGGCGGCGACTTACGTACGATTCAGGAGCTATTGGGCCACGCTTCGCTGTCAACGACACAGCGCTACACCGTGGTCGATGCCGCGCGCCTCGCCAAGGTCTACGAAAAGGCGCATCCGCGCGCTTAGTTCCAGGGTCCGCGCCGATGCGGCCCTGAGTCCGGTACCGAACCCCTCGCCACAACCTTGATGGGCCGCTTGTCGATGGCGAAGGGCCGCGAATGCGGTTGTTCGAAGGCGTGCACGTCGCGCTTCTTAAAGAAGAACACCAGCGCCGCGCCGGCGATAAAACCGCCAATATGTGCGAGGAACGCCACGCCCGGCTGGCCCGCGCTCACTGACGCCGAACTCAAAAGCTGGCCCCCGAACCAGAAGCCGAGCACGATGAAGGCCGGAACGTTGATGACCGTGATGATGCCGAAGAATACCAGAACTTTGACGTTGGAGCGCGGATGCAGCACGAGGTAGGAGCCGAGCACCCCCGCGATGGCGCCCGACGCACCGATCATCGGCACATCGGAGCCGGGCGCGGCGATGCTTTGCGACAGCGCCGCCGCTATGCCGCACAAAAGGTAGAACGCGAGATAGCGCTTGTGGCCGAGCGAAGCTTCGATGTTGTCGCCGAAGATGAACAGGTAACCCATGTTACCGAGGAAATGCATCCAGCCCCCGTGCATGAACATGGACGTGAAGATGGTCAGCCACGCCGGCACGGACGGCAGGCGCGAGTCCATCTCGAGGCTTCCGAACAGGTGACCGGGCGTGAGGCCAAAGGCGGCCACCGCCACGTCGTTGCCCTGTTCACCCAGCGAGAGTTGCAATAAAAAAGCCGCCGCACAGGCGATAATCAGCCCGTAGTTCACGAAAGGCGTAATCGTGTGCGGGTTGTCGTCGCGAATCGGTAGGAACATAAAAACCCTTGTGGGGCGGGATGCGTTACAGCGAGAAGAGCTTAACAGAAAGCCGGCGAAGCCCTAAAAGGTTCGCATGAAATCCGTTCCGGCCCTCCTTGCTTCTTTGGTCTTCGCCCAGCCTGTCGCGGCAGCCGACCCGACCACCTATCCCGACACCGACACCGACAAGCCGTGCACCAGCCCGGGCGAGAGCCCCGAGTGCGCGGCCAAGACCTTCTGGCTGTGCACGGAGAAGTCCGTGGCCACCTGCAAGCTTGCCGGCCTCAATGTCCAGGCCGACGGCACGCAGCACAAGGACGACGGCACCGCGAAGAGCATTGCTTGGCTCAAGCCCTGGACCCAGACGTGGAATGAACTTCTGGCCGTCACACACCCCGACTACACCGTCTGGCAAATCGAAGGCTGGCGCGAGGTTAACAGCCAGCGCCTGCGTGGTGTGCCCGGCAATCGGCGCAACATGGCCGGCGATCTCGAGATGATGATCACTATGGCCGATGCCGGCGGCATGCAGGAGCGCGAGAGTGTGTTCCTGGCCGAACGCAAAGGTGTGTGGAGCGTCACGGGATTTGCGCGCTGGCGCGAAGGGCGCAACGTCACCGCTTGCGAGAAGCGTAAGCTCGGCTCGCTCGCGTGCCGTTACACCATTCCCGGCATCACCTCCTGGTAACTATTTTATTTCGCCGCGCAGGCGCGCGACGTGTTCGAACCGGGCGATCGCGACCCGTTCCATTTCCGGCGTCATCCTGAAACCGTCGTCGATACCCTTGCTCTGCCAGTCCTTCTTGGCGTGTGCGAATTTCTCACGCTGACGATCCAGGGCATTACCGGGCGATGCAAATTGCTCGCAGGTCTCGGTATCGATCTTTCTGTGATTGACGAGACGGCGCAGGCACGCGCGGTACAGCGTGTCCTCCGTCCCGTGCTTGCGAAAATCGGGTTCTTCGGGAAACCCCTGAATCATGTCGTGCCAGACCCGGCGTACACAGAAGTTGATCGGGCAGCTTTCGTCGAGTGAAGGGCGCCAATCCTCGTGCATGGGCATGTCGACTTTCACCCGCGTGAAGACGTAGCCCAGGGAATCTTCGGCCAGCAGCGCCTGGAGGCAGGTGTGGACATGGTTGGGATAGAACACATCGTCGGCATCAAGAAAGAACAAGAATTGGCCGGCTGTTTCACGGACCGCGCGGTTGCGCGAGAAAGCCGCGCCCCGATTGATATCGTTGGCAAGTACGCGCACGCCCTGCTGCCCTTTCAGGATGGCAGCGGTCACGTCGGCCGAACAATCATCGACGACGACAATTTCGAAATCGGCGGCGAGGCCTTGCGCCCGACAGTGCGCAATGGATGCGCGTGCGCTATTCAGCGTGCGGACAATGGTCTTGGCGGCGTTATACGCCGGGATGATGATCGCGGCGCCAGGCGTGCGCGGCGTCATAGGGATATCACGTCAGATGTGTAGCGCGCGCTTATCGGCGGCCAGCGCCGCTTCTTTGACGGTTTCGCCGAGCTGCGGGTGCGCGTGGCACGTGCGTGCGATGTCTTCCGATGACGCGCCGAACTCCATTGCCACCGCCACTTCCATGATCAGATCGCCCGCCGCCGGGCCGACGATGTGGCAGCCGAGCACGCGGTCGGTGCCGGCGTCGGCGAGGATCTTGGCAAAGCCGTCCGTATCGCCATTGGCACGCGCGCGGCCGTTGGCGGTGAAGGGGAACTTACCGACCTTGTAGGCAACGCCCGCGTCTTTCAGCTGCTCCTCGGTCTTGCCGATGCCGGCGACCTCGGGCCAGGTGTAGACCACGCTGGCGATGGCGTCGTAGTTGATGTGGCCCGGGTGTCCCGCGAGGATCTCGGCGCAAGCAACGCCCTCATCCTCGGCCTTGTGCGCCAGCATCATGCCGCCGATGACATCGCCGATGGCGAAGATGCCTTCCACGTTCGTCTGATAATTCTCATCAGCCTCGACAAAGCCGCGATTGGAAACCTTCACGCCGACCTGATCGAGGCCCGCGCCGGCGATGTAGGGTCGCCGACCGATGGCCACGAGCACGACGTCCGCGTTGAGTTTTTCCGGATTGCCGCCGCCCTTGGCGGGTTCGAGCGTGACTTCGACGCCGTCCTTGCCCGGCTTGGCTGCCGTGACCTTGTGGCCCAAGCGGAACTTCATGCCCTGCTTTTCAAGGATGCGCTGCATCTGCTTGCGCACTTCGCCGTCCATGGGCGGCAGGATGACGTCGAGGAATTCGACCACGGTCACGTCCGTGCCGAGACGCCGCCAGACCGAGCCCATTTCGAGGCCGATCACGCCCGCGCCGATGACCACCATGGTCTTCGGGATCTTGGACAGCACCAGCGCACCGGTGGAGGAGACAATCTGCTTTTCGTCGATGGTCACGCCCGGAAGCGGCGTGACATCCGAGCCCGAGGCAATGACGACGTATTTGGTGACATAGGTCGTCTCGTTGCCCTTGTCGTCCTTGACGGCAACTTCGTGCGCGCCCGACTGCGCCTTCGCGACGCGGCCCCAGCCGCGCAGGTAAGCGACCTTGTTTTTCTTCAACAAGAATTCGATGCCGGTGGTGTTCTGCTTCACCACGTCGTCTTTGCGGGCCATCATTTTCGCGAGGTCCACCTCGACCTTGCCGACATTGATGCCGTGGGCGGCAAAAGCGTGGTTGGCTTCGTCCACTAGATGCGACGATTGCAGCAACGCCTTCGACGGGATGCAGCCGACATTGGTGCAGGTGCCGCCGAGAGCGCCGCGGCCTTCGACGCAGGCGGCCTTGAGGCCCAATTGCGAAGCCCGCAGTGCGCAGACATAACCGCCGGGACCGCCGCCGATGACAATGACGTCGAAGGTTTCAGCCATGGCTTTAAGTCCCTTGCATTGAAGGAGGGAACTCCGCGAATTGCGGAGCCGTGCCTCCAATATGATCCCACGGCGCTTTCGAGCCGACAAAAATGTGCTGGGCGATCTCGACGCCCGGATCACCATCGATGCTGCCGAGGGTCACGCCGTGTACGTCGTTGCCGTGTAAGCCACAGAGCGTGCTGCCGCAGGTGCCGCAGAAAGCCAGCCCCCAACCCGGCGTGGTCTCGTAACGCGAAAGCTGATCGGCGCCGGTGGTCCACGTCAGCGAGTCGGGCACAACCTCGGCGTAGGCCGAACCCGCGCCGCTAAAGGCCTTGCGGCAGCGCGAGCAGTGACAGCTGCGCGCGTTCTTCAGAGGCGCTGCGATCTTGTATGTGATCCGTCCGCAGAAGCACCCACCCGTTAAAGGTCCGCCTGGCAAAGGCATCTCACCCTCCGGCTGGGCGTCAGGTCTCGATAAGCAGGCGGCTCGGATCTTCGATGGCTTCCTTGACGCGCACCAGGAAGGTGACGGCCTCGCGGCCATCGACAATGCGGTGATCATAGGAGAGCGCGAGATACATGATCGGCCGCGCGACGATCGAACCATCGTCCTGCACCACGGCGCGCTGCTTGATATTGTGCATCCCCAGGATGCCCGACTGCGGCGTATTGAGGATCGGCGTCGACAGCATGGAGCCGTAGATGCCGCCGTTGGTGATGGTGAAGGTGCCGCCGGTCATGTCCTCGATGGTCAGTTTGCCGTCGCGCGCCTTGCGCCCGAGGCCGGAGATCTCGGCCTCGATTTCGGCATAGGACTTGGTGTCGCAATCGCGCACCACGGGCACCACGAGGCCCTGCGGCGTGCCGACGGCGACGCCCACATCGTAGTAATTCTTGTAGACCAGCTCGTCGCCCTGGATCTCGGCGTTGATGGCGGGGAGTTCCTTCAGCGCATTGACGGCGGCTTTAACGAAGAAGGACATGAAGCCCATCTTCACCCCGTGCTTCTTCTCGAAGGCGTCCTTGAACTTGTTGCGCAGCGCCATCACCGCCGACATGTCGGCTTCGTTGAAGGTCGTCAGCATCGCGGCGGTGTTCTGGGCTTCCTTCAGGCGCTCGGCGATCTTCTTGCGCAGGCGCGTCATCTTGACGCGTTCTTCGCGCGGGCCGCGATCGGGCACAGAGGCTTTGGTGGCGCGTTCGCCGCCGCCCGCCATGTAGGTCAGCACGTCGGCCTTGGTCAGGCGGCCGTTCTTGCCCGAGGCGGGAATTTTCTTCGGATCGAAGCCGTGTTCGTCCACCAAATGACGCACGGACGGCGCCAGCGGGTAGTCAGACGGCAGCGACTGCGCCGGAACAGCCGGTTTCGGCGCGGCGGGCGGAGCCGCCGGCTTGGGCGCAGGTGCGGGAGCAGCCGCAGCAGGCTTTGGTGCGGGAGCCGGCGCGGGCGCAGCGGCGGCCTTGGGCGCTTCAGCTTTCTTGGCGGGCGCAGCGGCGCCAGCGCCGCCAATGATGCCCAGGATCGCGCCGGGTTTTACTTCGGCGCCGGTGTCGGCGGAAATCTCGCTGAGGGTGCCGGCTGCTTCGGCGCGCACCTCGACGGTGACTTTATCAGTCTCCAGCTCCACCAGCGGCTCGTCCTGAGCGACAGCGTCGCCCACCTTCTTGAACCACTTCGCGACCGTGGCTTCGCTGACGGATTCACCCAGTGCGGGCACTTTGATGTCGGTCGCCATGACGTCCCTCATTTTTCCGCGCTCATTAACCCGAGCACGTGTTGATCTATTCGGGCGCCCCCGCGCCCTTATCGCTTACTCGGCTACTCTATTCGGCCGCCATTTTGCCGATCTTGGAGAGACGGCGGAAAGGCTGCGGGATCTGTTCGAGCGGCGTGTTGAGCGCCCATTCGCAAAGCTGGTTCTGCTCACGCACATGGATCTTCATCAGGCCCGTCGCCGGCGAAGCCGCCGGCGGACGGCCGGCGTAAACTGGGCGCTTGGCCTTGATGTCGAGACCGTCCAGCGCGTATTCGAGGCGGCGGTCGACGAAGGTCCACGAACCCATGTTGGCAGGCTCTTCCTGGCACCAGACCACTTCGGCGTTCTTGTACTTGGCGAACTCGCGCGCGAGGGTCTCTTTCGGCCACGGATAAATCTGCTCGACGCGGAGAATCGCAACGTCGTCGACGCCCTTGTCTTCGCGCGCTTGCAGAAGGTCGTAGTAGACCTTGCCGGAGCACACCACGACGCGGCGCACCTTGGCCGGCGCGGCAATCTTGCCGGTTTCGCCATAGACACGCTGGAAGCTGGTGTTCTCGGACATCTCGTCCAAGGTCGAAATGCAGCGCTTGTGACGCAGCAGCGACTTCGGCGTCATGATGACCAAGGGCTTCCTGAAGTTGCGGCGCATCTGACGGCGCAGCGCGTGGAAGTAGTTGGCCGGCGTGGTGATGTTGCAAACCTGCCAGTTGTCTTGCGCGGATAGCTGCAGATAACGTTCCATGCGCGCCGAAGAGTGCTCGGGTCCCTGGCCTTCGAAGCCGTGCGGCAGCAGCATGACCAGACCGCACAGGCGCAGCCACTTGCTCTCGCCCGAGTTGATGAACTGGTCGATTATCATTTGCGCGCCATTGGAGAAGTCGCCGAACTGCGCCTCCCACAGCGTCAGTGTGTTGGGATCGGCGAGGCTGTAGCCGTATTCGAAGCCGAGCACCGAAAGCTCCGAGAGCGGGCTATCGATGACTTCGAACTTGGCCTGCTTTTCCGGGCGGATGTTGTTGAGGAAGACGTAGCGTTCTTCAGTGTTTTGGTCGACCAGCACCGAATGCCGTTGCGAGAACGTTCCGCGGCCGCAGTCTTGGCCCGACAGGCGCACGGCGTTGCCTTCGACCGCGAGCGTGCCGTAGGCCAAAGCTTCGGCAGTTGCCCAGTCGATGTCCTTGCCGGTGTCGATAGCCTCTTTCTTGGCTTTCAGCTGACGCGCGATCTTGGCGTTTACCGCCCAGCCGTTGGGTGTCTTGCAGATCGCAGCACCAACCTCTTTGAGAAGATCGAGCGTCGCGCCGCTCTTATCGTCGCGGAATTCTTCCTCCTCGCCCATCTGCGCGAGGCCCTTCCACGCGCCCTCCAGCCAGTCGGCTTTGTTGGGCTTGAAGCTGGCTGCGGATTCGAAATCCGCCTCCATCATGTGCATGAACTTCGACATCATCAGGTCAGCTTCTTGCTGGCTGAAGAGACCTTCCTTGACCAGCTTCTGTGCATAGATCGTGCGCACGGTGGCGTGGCTTTCGATCGCCTTGTACATCAGCGGCTGCGTGAACTTGGGCTCGTCGCCCTCGTTGTGGCCGAAGCGGCGGTAGCACACCATATCGACGACAACGTCGCTGCCGAACTCCTGACGGAATTCCATGGCCAGGCGCGCGCAATAGACAACGGCTTCCGGATCGTCGGCGTTGACGTGGAAGATCGGCGCTTCGACCATTTTCGCAATGTCGGTGCAGTAGAGGCCCGAGCGGCTGTACTGCGGGGTCGTGGTGAAACCGATTTGGTTGTTGATGACGAAGTGCAGCGTGCCACCCGTCGTATAGCCCTTGATCTGCGAGAAGCCGAAACACTCGGCGATGATGCCTTGACCCGCGAAAGCCGCATCGCCGTGGATCAAGAGACCCATGACCTGCTTGCGGCCGGTGTCTCCCATCTGCTCCTGCTTGGCGCGCACTTTACCGAGCACGACGGGATCGACAACCTCGAGGTGCGACGGGTTGGCGGTCAGGGACAGGTGCACGACATTGCCGTCGAATTCGCGGTCGGCGGACGTGCCGAGGTGATATTTCACGTCGCCCGAGCCTTCGACACTCTCGGGGTTGGACGAGTTGCCCTGGAATTCGGAGAACAACGCGCTGAACGGTTTGTTCATGACGTTGACGAGCACGTTGAGGCGCCCACGGTGGGCCATGCCGATGACAATCTGCTTGAGGCCCAGCTGGCCGCCGCGCTTGATGATCTGCTCGAGCGCCGGAATCGCCGCTTCACCGCCGTCGAGGCCGAAGCGCTTGGTGCCGGTGTACTTGATGCCGAGGAACTTCTCGAAGCCTTCGGCTTCCGTCAGCCGCTCCAAGATGGCTTTCTTGCCGTAGTCGGAGAAGTTGGGCTCGAGGCGGTCTTTCTCGAAGCGGCGCACAAGCCAGTCGCGCTGCTTGGGCGATTGGATGTGATTGAACTCGACGCCGATGGTGCCGCAGTAGGTCTGCTTGCAGGCGTCCAGAATCTGCTGGAGCGTCGCCTTGTCGAAACCCATGACGCCGCCGAGATGGATCTGGCGGCCGAGATCGGCGTCGGTGAAGCCATGGGTGCGGTAGTCGAGTTCCGGGTGATCGGTGCTGCGACCCTTCGCGAGCGGATCGAGACTGGCGATCTGATGGCCGCGCGCGCGGTATGCGCGAATCATCTGCAGCGCGTGGATGGAATCTTCGGTCTGCTTGCGGATCGCGGCGCTGTCGGGGCCACCCGTGTCGGCAGCCTTCCCGTTCGGCTTCTCACCTTTACCCTTGGCGGGCTTGGCGACATCAGTCTCGGCGACGCCGATGATACCGGCGTCGGACGGCGCCCAACTCGCGCCTTCGATGTCTTTCAGAAGTTCGGCTTCTTCGTCGCCTAGATCGCGAAAGAAGCTTGCCCAGCTCGGATCGACTGCGGCCGGGTTCTTGAGGTAGGTCGCGTAAAGTTCAGCGATAAAAGTGGCGTTAGCGCCGGTAATGAAGGAGGCGTCCACGGATGAAGGTCCTTAAGGTCCCAACGGGCGCCCGGCGGGGGCCCCCGCGGGGCCAGGCCATTGATCGGGCGGCCAATTCTTTAGTAATAGACGAATATTCCCTTCCCCACAACGACTTAGACCGAAATTTACGCAAGTGTCACCGAGGTGCCCCGACCATTGCGGGAAAACCGCGCGGATTTATCCAGGCCGCCCGCCACTTAGACGAAAGTCCATACATACCAAAGGGTTGACCTAGAGAATGCCGTAGGCGGCGGGGTCGCTGGAATAGCCGAACAGTTGGGCATCGCGGGCCACGAGGCCGCCAACGATGGCGAAGGTCTCGCGCGTATAGAGCTGGGTCCAGGGGGCGTGGTAGCTCTGATTGAAGTGGTCGAGTTCGAGCGTGGTCACGCCGAGGCGGGCTTTCACCTGGGCAAAATCCTCCGCCAGCGACTCGTAACGGCCGATGAAATTGACCGCGAGCCTGTCCGCGTCGTCGAGCAAAAAGGGGTGCTGCACGCCCGCGAGGATGTGCGCATCGGCGCCGCCGAGATTCGTTTTCGCATATTTGCCGAAGGTTCCGGCGGCTTCAGCTTCTTTGTGTCCCGCCACCGTCGGATTGATCAGGCGATAGTGGAACCACGACACCGCGACGTCCCACGGATTGCGCACGAAGGTGAAACTGAAGTAGCTGTCGTAGGTCTGGCGCCCGAGTGCGGCGATGAAGCGCTTGGCCGAGGCATGCACGCCAAGGTCCCCGGCAGCGACGGGCAATCCGATCTTCTCGGCGTGTTTGCGGCGCGCGTCCGGCTTTTGCCCACGCACGGGATAGAACGCATCGTGCAGCGAAAGCGCGCTGTTGATTGAGGTGCCCGCCGCTTTGGGCACATGGATGAAGATGAAGCGCTTATCCGCGGAAAGTATCACGGCCCATCAAAGGTGAACGTGTACGTCGCAAGGATCGAGTTCACGCCCGGGTTCTTCTTATGAAAGTTGGCGTTGGAGATGTGATAGACGCCAAGGCCAAGGCGACCGCTGCCGCTGAGTGCGTAGCTGGTCGCGAGGCCAACGTGGAACTCGAAATCGCCGCCGAGGTCGAGCGCGCTCGAGCCCTGACGGTAGTAACCCGGGCCGCCTTCGAGCACGACTTCCCAGCGATCGTCTTCACCGAACACCAACGGCGCAGCAAGGCCGGCGTAAACGAATTGCGAGCCGCTGGTTTGCACCGCACCGCCAACCAGCGGCTTGAAGCCGCGGAAGACGCCGTCCGTGCCGAAGAAACCGTTTTGGAAACGATACTGCGCGCGGAACTCGGCTTGGTCGGGATTGCTCGCCACGCCGAACCCATACACGCCGGCACCGACCATCAGGTTGCCCTGATCCTTGGCGTGAGCGCTGGAGATGCAAAGCGCCGCGGCCAGCAAGGTGGCCGCGGCGCTGATACGATGAGACAACGTCTTCATGTGCGGATGAAAAGCCTTAGGCCTTCATCGCCTTGACCATGGTCGAGCCGAGCGAGGCCGGCGAGTCCGCGATCATGAACCCGGCGCCCTTCATGGCTTCGAACTTGGCCGCGGCGGTGCCTTTGCCGCCAGAGATGATAGCGCCGGCGTGGCCCATGCGGCGTCCCGGCGGGGCGGTGGCGCCCGCGACGAAACCGACGATGGGCTTTTTCTTCTTGTGCGCCTTGTAGAAGGCTGCGGCGTCTTCTTCGGCAGTACCGCCGATTTCGCCGATCATAATGATGCCCTGGGTCTCTTCGTCATTGAGGAAGAGATCGAGGCAGTCGATGAAGTTGGTGCCGTTGACCGGATCACCGCCGATGCCGATGCAAGTGGTCTGGCCGAGGCCGGACGCGGTGGTTTGCGCGACAGCTTCGTACGTGAGCGTGCCCGAGCGCGAGACGATGCCGATCTTGCCCCGGCGATGAATGTGGCCGGGCATGATGCCGATCTTGCACTCGCCCGGCGTGATGATGCCCGGGCAGTTAGGTCCGATCAAACGGGTCTTTGAACCCTGCAGGGCGCGCTTGACCTTGACCATGTCGAGCACAGGGATGCCTTCGGTGATGCACACCGCCAGGGGGATCTCAGCGTCGATGGCTTCGAGAATGGCGTCCGCCGCGAACGGCGGCGGTACATAGATCACGGACGCATCGCAGCCGGTGGCGTTCTTCGCCTGCGCGACGGTGTCGAACACCGGCAGGTCGAGGTGCTTGGTGCCGCCTTTGCCCGGCGTCACGCCGCCGACCATCTGCGTGCCATACGCAATAGCTTGCTCGGAGTGGAAGGTGCCTTGGCTGCCGGTGAAACCCTGGCAGATAACCTTCGTGTTCTTATTGACGAGAACGGCCATGTTACGCGGCCTCCTTCACGGCCTTGACGACCTTCTGGGCCGCATCGGCGAGGTTGTCCGCGGAGATGATCGGAAGGCCTGAATCCGCCATGATCTTCTTGCCGAGCTCGACGTTGGTGCCTTCGAGGCGCACGACCAGCGGCACATTGAGGCTGATTTCACGGGCCGCCGACACCACGCCTTCGGCGATGACGTCGCAGCGCATGATGCCGCCGAAGATGTTGACCAGAATGCCTTCGACGTTGGGATCGGACAGGATGATCTTGAAGGCGCGCGTGACGCGCTCCTTGGTCGCGCCGCCGCCGACGTCGAGGAAGTTGGCCGGAGCAGCGCCATACAGCTTGATGATATCCATGGTCGCCATGGCCAAGCCTGCGCCATTGACCATGCAGCCGATCGAGCCGTCGAGCTTGATGTAGTTGAGGTCGTGCTTGGAAGCCTCGAGCTCCATCGGGTCTTCCTCGTCCTCATCGCGCAGCTCGACGATTTCCGGATGCCGATAGAGCGCGTTGGAATCGAAATTCATCTTGGCGTCGAGCGGCAGCACATCGCCCTCGGAGGTGACGACGAGCGGATTGATTTCGAGCATCGAAGCATCGGTGGCGAGGAACGCGTTGTAGAGCGCGATCAGCAGCTTGGTCGCGGACTTGATCTGGCTGTCCTTGAGGCCGAGAGCGAATGCGATCTTGCGGCAATGGAAACCTTGGATGCCCGTGGCCGGGTCGATGCTCTGGAAAACGATCTTCTCGGGAGTGTCGTGCGCGACGTCTTCGATGTTCACGCCGCCTTCGGTCGAAGCCATGATGGTGACGCGGCTGGTGCCGCGATCCACCAGAAATGCGAGATAAAGTTCGCGCGCGATGTTGCAGCCGGACTCGATATAGACGCGCTTGACCTTCTTGCCTTCGGGGCCTGACTGGATCGTGACCAGCGTGTTGCCGATCATCTGCTTGGCGTTCTCCTTGACGTCGGCGACAGACTTAACGACGCGCACGCCGCCTTTACCGCCCGCGGCCGCTTCCTTGAAAGTGCCTTTGCCGCGCCCACCGGCATGGATCTGCGACTTGACCACAAAGATATTGGTCTTCAGCCCCTGCGCGACCTTTTCGGCTTCTTCGGCGGTGTAAGCGACGCCACCGTCGAGCACGGGCACGCCGTACTTCTTCAGGAGCTGTTTCGCTTGGTATTCATGGATATTCATGGAGGTGCGATCTCTCTTTTCTTCGTTTACTTGCCGAGGCTCGGGTCGATGCCTTTGCAAGCGGTGACGAGGCCGCGCACGGCGTTCACCGACTTGTCGAACATTGCCTTCTCGTCGGCGTTGAGCGAAATCTCGACAACGCGTTCGACGCCGCCGGCGCCGATCACCACCGGCACGCCGACATAAAGGTCTTTCTCGCCGTACTGGCCGTTGATGTAGGCGGCGCAAGGCAGCACGCGCTTTTCGTCGTGCAAGTAGGCTTTGGCCATCTGGATGCCCGAAGCCGCTGGCGCGTAAAAGGCCGAGCCGGTCTTCAAGAGGCCGACGATCTCGGCGCCGCCGTCGCGGGTGCGCTGGACGATCTTGTCGAGCTTGTCCTGGGTGGTCCAACCCATCTTCACCAGATCAGGCAGCGGGATACCGGCAACCGTCGAGTAACGCACCAGCGGCACCATGGTGTCGCCGTGGCCGCCGAGCACGAAGGCGGTGACGTCTTCGACCGAGACCTTGAACTCTTCGGCGAGGAAGGTGCGGAAGCGCGCAGAATCAAGCACGCCGGCCATGCCGACGACCTTGTTGTGCGGCAGGCCAGAAAACTCGCGCAGCGCCCAGACCATGGCGTCCAGCGGATTGGTGATGCACACCACGAAAGCGTCGGGCGCGTGCTGTTTGATGCCTTGGCCGACCTGGCTCATAACTTTCAGGTTGATGCCGAGAAGGTCGTCGCGGCTCATGCCCGGCTTACGCGGAACGCCCGCCGTGACGATGATGACGTCGGAGCCCTTGATGGCGGCGTAGTCGTTGGCCCCGGAGTAGGTGACGTTAACGCCTTCGACCGGCGTGGACTGCAGGATATCGAGGGCTTTGCCCTGGGGAACGCCTTCGGCGATGTCGAACATGACAACGTCGCCCAGTTCCTTGAGGCCGATGAGATGGGCGAGCGTGCCACCGATGTTGCCCGAACCGATCAGCGCGATCTTATTGCGTGCCATGAATGTCCCCAGTTAGGTGTTTTTATTCCGTACGGTCGCTGGCCCTGGTGGAGTGAGAGGGTCCGACGGCGACCGCGAATTGAGGTGCCGTGGTAGCGCGAAACGCGCCCTCAGGGCAAGCACAGCAACACGGTAAAACTTCCCCGGCCAACCCGCTGGGAAGATTGCTTTTCTCGGCTGCGGCGGTGAACTAAGCTTTGGCTTGGGGGAATGGGCTGCTTTGCGCCGCAGCGAGGGTCAGATGGGTGCAGAATTTAGGAAGGGCTGCGATGACACGTGGGTGCCGGCCGACCATCGCCCTAGGCCTCATCTTGACCATGGGATCCGCACCCGCCGTTGCAGCGGAAGTGCCCGGCCTGTGGAAAACGCAGCCGGCGGACCATACCGCGCTCGCGCGGCCCGACCTGTCCCAGCCCTGCGGGGGACCAGACACGACGCCCGTCTGTGTTTTCAAGACCTACCTCGCCTGCGCTCTCTATGATGCGCCCAAGCTGTGCAGCGCCGCCGGCCTCGAAGGCGTGCTCGAACGCTATCCCGGCGACGATACCTTGGACCGCGAGGTGCTGAGCACGCCGTGGCAGCTCCCTTTCGAGCGGCTGATGCCAGAAGCCTTCGCGCTTCATCTGTATGACGCCGGCGTGGCGCCGGCGCGCCGTTTTGACGGTGCCACCAGGCCTACGTCATTCACGGGCGAGGCTTTTGAGCTCGTACTGGATATCCCTGAGCCTTACGTGAAGGGCTTGGTCTACTGGCTTTCAGCCTTCTTTCAGCCGCGCACCGCCGGCGGGTGGCGCATGGTGGGTTGGTCGAGCTCGCGTAAGGCCGCGTGCAATTTTGCCTCAGGCACCGCGGCATGGGGTCCCTGCCGCTGGTTCACCAAAACTCTCGCGCAACGCGATGTCTTTGGCCCGGAGGTCAAGCAGATCTGGGCGTCACCGACCCCGCCGGGGCGCGACGACTATCCCCACCCGGGGCTGGAGTTGATGATGGGCCTGCCGCACCAGCCCATAGCCGCGCCCTTCGCCGGCATTATCGTGCGGCGCGCGCTGAAGTACCCCGATGTGCCGCTCTATGACTGGGTGGTGATCGAGGGCGAAGGCCGCGAGGCCGGCATGACCGTCAAGCTGGCCCTGGTTGACCGCAGCGGCCCGCCCGCCGGGACCCGCATCGACATTGCCGCCCCCCTCGGCCGGCCCCAGTGGGTGGAAGCCGAGCACCCGGGCGCCGGACGCTTTGTGCATATAGAATTGCTGAAGGACGGCCAGCAGATCGATCCGCGCACCGTCATGCGCGAACGCAAAGCTCAGGATGTGGCAAAGTAGGCGAAGGAAGGGTCTCCCATGAAGCGCCATCTCCTTTCTGCATGTGTTGCTTCGCTGTTGGCGAGCAGTGGTGGGCCAGTCCTTGCACAGCAGACGACTTTGCCCCCGGCCTATTGGGAGGATTTCAAAGGCTATACGCCGCCGGCACCCGGGCCGGATCTCACCCAGCCTTGCAAAAGCGCGACGACACATCCCTTGTGCGCATTTAAGACGTGGGCGGCATGTATAACCTACGACCAGCCCCAGCTTTGCGCCGCGGTGGGTTTAGCCGGAAGCGTTGCACGCCATGAGAAACCCTCGACGCTCGATCAGAAACTGCTGACCGAGCCTTGGTTGTTGCCTCTTGATCAGATTCTGCCGGATGCCTTTGCGTTTCAGCTTTTCAACGGCGGTATCCCGCACAAGGACCGGTTCGCCATCATTTCGTACGGTGCCCGTCCGCTGGAAGCCGATGTCCAAAAGAAGATTTTGGCCGTGCGAGACGGTGGAATTTCGGAGCTGATCGTCGATATCCCCGAACTTGATTTCACAACCGGCCTCATCCAGATGTCGTTCTTCTTCCGCAACGACGCTGACAAATGGGTGATCGTCGGTTGGCACAGTTCGCGCAACGGTGCGTGCGCACCACCGCTCGCGCCGGGAAATTGGCGGCCGTGCGACCTGCACATCCGCGACCTAGCCCTCAGAGACACAGCCACGGGTACGCATACGTTTCCCGTGATTTGGGCATCGGCCAAACCTCTCGGCAACGCCGATTACAGTCATATGGGAGTGGATTTTGAGATGCCGGTTGGTGAGAGCGCCGTTGCCGCATACTCCGGGGCGATCGTGCGTCGTGTCCCGCTGTACCTGGATACCCCAGCGTATGACTGGGTTGTTCTCCAGACCACCACGGGGCCCAATGTAACGATAAAATATGCGAACGTGGATCGTAGGGGGCCCGAAGTGGGAGCCGCCGTGCCCGCTGGCGATAGCCTGGGCCGCGTGCAAGAGTCTACCTTGGAACATCCCGGGGCAACGAACACGATGCACTTCGAAGTCTTTATCAACGGGCAGAATGTGGACCCCATGACCGTCCTTCCACGGAGACCAAGTCCTTAATGTCGCTGGTAAAACACCCACCACAAATTCTTTGGGGGGCTGCGTTCTTGCTAGCGTCGTGCACTGCGCCAGATGCGATTGCGCCGCGGACTGTCGCACCCGCGCCGCAACCCACCACTGTCTGGCCGGCGGCGACACCCGCGGCAACGCAAGCGAGCTTGCCGGACCTGACATCGTTTCTGCTGGCGCGCACCGACGGCGGCGCGCGCGCGCCCACCTTTGTGACGCTCGACGAAGCCGCCGATGTGCTCGCGGGCTACGACGTCATCTTCCTCGGCGAAGCGCACCAACACCCGGCCAACCACCTGGCGCAGATGGCGCTGTTCCGCGCGATCTTTGCGCGCGCGCCGGCGCTCTCGCTCTCGATGGAGCAATTCGAGCGCGACGTGCAGCCCGTGGTCGATGAATATCTGGCCGGCAAAATCGGCGAGACACCTTTCGCGCGGCGCGCCCGGGCCTGGGGTAACTATTCCACCAGCTACCGGCCCCTCGTCGAATTCGCCAAGGACCACAAACTGCCGGTCATCGCCGCCAACGCGCCCGAGAACGTCATCCGCTGCATCGGCCGCGAGGGCCTTAAGGTGTTCGACCGCCTGAAGCCCGAGCAGCGCGCCTGGGCGGCGGCGGCCATCAATCAGCAGGATGGTCCTTATAAAGACAAGTTCTTTGGCTTCGTCGGCACCGACGCCGGCCACGGCGGCGACGGATCCAAAGATAAAACCGCCGCGGCAAAGCGTGTGCCGACCGAAACGCAGCTCCGCAGCTTCACCGCACAGGTGACGCGCGACGACACCATGGCCGAGTCCATCGCCAAACATCTCGAGAAAAACCCGGGGCGCAAAGTCGTGCACCTCAACGGCTCCTTCCACAGCGATTCATTCCTCGGCACGGTCGAGCGTCTGAAGATGCGCATGCCGAACCTGAAGATCGCCGTGGTCAATCCGGAGTTCGCCGAGGACCCGGCCCTTCCCAAGGTCGAGGACCCCAAGGGCGGCACGTTCACGCTGCTCGTGCGTGAGCTGCCGGAGTTTTACGCCAACGACGCCGAGATGAGCGAAGCCATCAAGCGCCAAATGGCGCAGCGCTCCGCCACGAAGTGCGAGCTTTAACTAAGCCACGTGCCGCTGTTTGATGTAGTCGGCGGCCTGCATCTCGATCAGGCGCGAGGCGGTGCGGGCAAACTCGAAACCACCCTCGCGGCCGGAGTAGAGGTCGCCAGGCGGTACGGCCGCCGAGCAGACCAGCGCCGTTTTGTGTTCGTACAGCGCATCGACCAGCGTGACGAAGCGCCGGGCGGCATCCTTCTTCTCTTCGGTCATTTGCGGGATGTCTTTGAGAAGCACCGTCGAGAACTGCGCCGCGATGGCCAGGTAGTCGCTGGGTCCCAGCGGTTGGTCGCAGAGTTCGCTGAACGTAAAGCGCGCGACGCCATGCGCCGCGGCCGGCACGAGGATTCTGCGCCCCGGCATTTGCACGTGATCTGGCTTGGGCTCGGCGTCGTCGGTGAGGCGCGCCCAGGCTGCATCGAGCGCCGTATCGGCGGCGGGCCCGAGCGGCGTGTGATAAACCGTCTGGCCGGCGAGGCGGCCCAAGCGATAGTCCTGGAAGGACTCAAGGGCCAGGACGTCGAGCTTTTCTTTGATAATGGCGATGAAAGGCAAAAATCGCTCGCGCTGCAGGCCATACTTATAGAGATCGTCCGGCGGGCGGTTGGAAGTCGCGACCACCACAACGCCGCGTTCGAACAGCTTCTGGAACAGCCGGCCGACGATCATGGCGTCGCCGATGTCGCGCACTTCGAGTTCGTCCAGGCAAAGCAGGGTTGCCGAGTCCGCGATGCCGTCGGCCATGCCGGGAATTGGATCGCCCTCGTCTTCATACATCGGCATCTGGCGCCGGCGGTGAATCTCGGCGTGGATGTCGCGCATGAAGGCGTGAAAGTGCACGCGCTCTTTGGCGTCGATGGGCACGGTGTCGAAGAACAGATTCATCAGCATCGACTTGCCGCGGCCGACGCCGCCGCAGAGGTAGAGGCCTTGCGGCGGCGGCGTGCTCTCTTTCTTGAGGCCGAAGCGGTCCATCCAGCCGCGCTTGCCGCTGCGCGGTGTGTAACCCGCCAACGCGTGCGCGAGGCTGGTGAGTTTCTCCGCCGCAAGCTCCTGCGCCGGGTCTTCCTTAAGCTCGCCCGACGCGACAAGCGCGCGGTAGCGTAAGATCGGGGTGTCGGTCATCGCCGGCTCACAAAGAATTCGTGCCGCCCCTGCAAAGAGGCGGCACGAAAATTCCTAGGCATCGAAGGACGGCTTAACCGTCCTTGTTGATCTTCTCGATCAGGTCTTTCAGCGTCTTCTCGGCTTGGTCGTTGGGGACCTGGCAGGTGCCGGCCGCCTGGTGACCGCCGCCGCCGTACCTGAGGCAGAGCTCGCCGACGTTGGTCTTGCTGGAGCGGTCGAAGATCGACTTGCCGATGGCGAAGACGGTGTTCTGCTTCTTCAGGCCCCACATGACGTGGATCGAGATGTTGGTGGCCGGGAAGATCGCGTAGATCAGGAAGCGGTTGCAGGCCCAGATGGTTTCTTCGTCGCGCAAGTCGAGGATGACGAGGTTCTTGTAAACCGTCGAGCAGCGCTTGATCTGCTCCTTGGCCTTCGCTTCGTGTTCAACGTAGAGGTCGACGCGCTCAACGACGTCGGGGAGCATGAGGATATCTTCCACCGACATCTGCACGCATTTGTCGATGAGCTCCATCATGAGTTGATAGTTGGAGATGGAGAACTCGCGGAAGCGGCCGAGGCCCGTACGCGCGTCCATGATAAAGTTCATAAGGTCCCACCCCTGCGGGTTCAGGACTTCTTCTTTGTTAAATTGAGCGGCATCGCCCTTGTCGACGGCGGCCATGAGCGCGTCGGAGATGCGCGGGATCTTCTTCTTGCCCCCGTAATAGTCGTACACGACGCGCGCCGCCGAAGGGGCGTTCTTGTCGATGACGTGGTTGTCCTTCTTGCCGACGCGGATGGTTTCGCTTTCGTGATGGTCGAAGGCCAGGTGGACGCCCTCGACGAAGGGCAGGTTGGTGGTGATGTCGCGGTTCGTAATCTCGATCACGCCATCCTGCATATCCTTCGGATGAACGAATTTGATCTCATCGATCATGTTCAGTTCCTTCAGGATTGCAGCGCAGACGAGCCCGTCAAAGTCGCTGCGCGTGACAAGCCTGTATTTCCCTGCGGACATCGAAAACCCCCTCGACAAAAGTGCGGCAGGGCGAAAAGATAAACAGGACGGGGGGTTATGACAACGCCCCATCGTCGCGCGGCGCCGCTTTCGGCCGGCGCAAACCTGTGGATAACCATGAATCGGACCGCCTGGATGGCACTTTCGCGACGTTCCCTTGCCACCCGGTATGGCCTGGGTTTATGCGCCGCAGCGCTGCTCGGCGTGACGCTGGCAGGTTGCGGCGGCGCGGCCTATGTCGATGCCCGCCGTGAGGCGGGCCAAAAGGAGCCCGTGGGGCCCTCTACCCTCGATCGTGTCGCGATCTGCTATTCCGCGAGCGAAACCGCCACCGCCACCGTCCAAAGCCTGGCCGAGTCGGAATGCGCCAAAACCTCTCGGGTGCCTATCAGGGCTTTCGAACAACGCTGGGGGTGCACTATGCTGACACCCCGCAGAATTTTCTTCGACTGCGTGGCTAAACCTTAAGTTCAAGCGTTATTGCTGCAACCGTTCCACACCCTGAAGGGGTCGTGCATGAGAAAGTTGCGTTGGCGTGCAATATCGCTTGCCGTACTGATCGGCGTCACCAGCTTCGTTGTCGGTCGCGAGCTGCTTTCCACGCCTCGTCCCTCAATGGCAGCGGGCTATGGCGCGCACCCCTCCCGTACCTTGACCGCGGCCTCGGCGATCATCGACGACGGCGATGCCGGCTTCATGACGTATTACCACCGCGGGCTTGCCTATAAGGGGCTTGGACACTATGAGCTGGCTTTGGCCGATCTCGACATGGCGCAGCGGCTGAGCCCCACGCCGCGATCGGCGCAGGATCTTGGCGCCGATATCGGCAATTCCTTCAACCACGAGACCATGACGCTGCGCCGGGTTTTCTTCGTGCACGTGGCCCGGGCCGAACTCCTCGAAGAGATGAACCGCCCGGCCGAAGCGGTCGAGGCGCTCAATCGCGCTATCGCGCTCCAGCGCAAGACCGCTGAGGTGCAGTTGCGCGCCAATCTCCATTCGGTGCTGGGACAGTACGACGCCTCCATCGCCGACTTCGACGGCTTGCTCGCGCAGCGCACCGACGTCTCCTGGATCATCGGCCGGGGCGTGGCCAAGTTCTTCAACGGCGATTTCTCCGCCGCTGCCGCCGATTTCCGTGATGCGGCGCGGCGCCGGCCCGACGACCGCGACGTGGAAAACTGGCTGACGCGCGCAAGTCAGCAGGCCGGCTTGCCCGAACCGGTTGGAGTCCGCGCCATCTCGGCGCAATAAAAAAGGCCACTCTTCCGAGTGGCCTTTTTCTTCCGTCGTCTTTCTTAGCCGGCGCGCTCGACCATCTTGATCTTGATGTCGGCGATGGCCTTGGCGGGATTGAGGCCCTTCGGGCACGTGTTCGTGCAATTCATGATGGTATGGCAGCGGTACAATTTGAAGGGATCTTCGAGCTGGTCCAGGCGCTCGCCCGTTGCTTCGTCACGGCTGTCGTTGATCCAACGCGCCGCCTGCAGAAGGATGGCCGGGCCCAAGTAGCGGTCGCCGTTCCACCAGTAACTGGGACAGCTCGTCGTGCAGCAGAAGCACAAAATGCATTCCCACAGGCCGTCGAGCTTGGCGCGTTCTTCGGGTGACTGGAGGCGTTCGCCCGACGCCGGCGGAGGCGTGTCGGCCTTCATCCACGGCTCGATCGAGGCGTACTGCGCATAGACGTGCGTGAGATCGGGCACCAAGTCCTTCACCACCGGCATGTGCGGCAGCGGATAGACCTTCACAGCGCCTTTGCAATCTTCGATGGGCTTGAGGCAGGCCAGCGTATTGCCGCCGTCGATGTTCATCGAGCACGAGCCGCAGATGCCTTCGCGGCACGAGCGCCGCAGCGCGAGCGTCTGGTCCATCTCGTCTTTGATCTTGAGCAGCGCGTCGAGCACCATCGGACCGCAGGTGTCCATATCGACGTCGTAGCTGTCGATGCGCGGATTGGCGCCCGAGTCCGGATCGTAGCGGTAGACGTCGAAGCGTTTTGTGTTCTTCGCACCAGCGGGCGCCGCGTGATGCTGGCCCTTCGTGGGCTTTGAATTCTTGGGGAGTGAAAACTCGACCATGGCCTTATTCCTTTAATACACGCGCGCTTTTGGCGGGATGTACTTGACGTCGTTGGTCAGCGTGTAGGTGTGCACCGGGCGGTAATCCAGTTTCACTTTCCAATCGTCGCCGACCCAAGCGAGGGTGTGCTTCATCCAGGTTTCGTCATCGCGCTTCGGGAAATCTTCGTGCGCGTGCGCGCCGCGGCTTTCGTGGCGCGCTTCGGCGCCGGTGATGGTCACGAGCGCACAAGCCATCAGATTCTCGAGCTCGAGCGCTTCGATCAAGTCGGTGTTGAAGATCAGCGAGCGGTCCGAGACCTTAAGATCCTTCAATGAGCCCGCGATCTGGCCCATCTTGTCCATGCCTTCCTTCAGCGTCTTGGACGTGCGGAACACCGCGGCGTCGTTCTGCATGGTGCGCTGCATGCTCTTGCGGATCTGCGAGGTCGGCAGCGAGCCGTTGGCATTGCGGATACGGTCGAGGCGCGAGAGCGCGAGATCGGCGGCATCCTTGGCCAGCGGACGGTGGGGCTGGCCTTTCTTGATGAGGTCTTTCGCACGCAAAGCCGCGGCGCGGCCGAACACAACAAGGTCAAGCAGCGAGTTGGTGCCGAGGCGGTTGGCGCCGTGCACCGACACCGACGCGGCCTCGCCGATCGCCATGAGCCCGGGAATGACGTTGTCAGGTTTGCCGGGGAGCGGCTTGATCGCTTCGGCCATGTAGTTGGTGGGAATACCGCCCATGTTGTAGTGGACGGTTGGCAATACGGGGATCGGCGCCTTGGTCGCATCGACGCCGGCGAAAACCTTCGCCGTCTCGGTGATCCCGGGCAGGCGCTGGTGCAAGACTTCCGAGCCGAGCTGCTCGAGGTGCAGAAGGATGTGATCCTTCTCCGGACCGACGCCGTGACCTTCGCGGATTTCCATGGTCATCGCGCGGGAAACGACGTCGCGCGACGCGAGGTCCTTGGCGGTCGGCGCGTAGCGCTCCATGAAACGCTCGCCGTGGCTGTTGGTCAGGTACCCGCCTTCGCCGCGCGCGCCTTCGGTGATCAGCACGCCCGCGCCGTATACGCCGGTGGGGTGGAACTGCACGAACTCCATGTCCTGGAGCGGCAGGCCCGCGCGCGCCACCATCGCGTTGCCATCGCCCGTGCAAGTGTGGGCCGACGTGCAGCTGAAGTAAGCGCGGCCATAGCCGCCTGTGGCCATGACGGTTTGGTGGGCCTTGAAGCGGTGGATGGTGCCGGTCGCCATGTCGAGCGCAACGACGCCGCGGCAACCGCTTTCGTCCATCATCAGATCGAGCGCGAAGTATTCGACGAAGAACTCGGCTTTGTGCTTCAGGCTCTGCTGATAGAGCGTGTGCAGGATGGCATGGCCGGTGCGGTCGGCGGCGGCGCAAGCGCGCTCCACCGGCGCTTCACCGAAATTGCGCATGTGGCCGCCGAAGGGACGCTGATAGATCTTGCCGTCGGGCGTCCGGCTGAAGGGCACGCCATAGTGCTCAAGTTCGTGCACCGCCGGGATAGCTTCGCGGCACATGTATTCGATGGCGTCTTGGTCGCCGAGCCAGTCGGCACCCTTGACGGTGTCGTACATGTGCCAGACCCAGTTGTCTTCGGCCATATTGCCGAGCGCAGCGCCCACGCCGCCTTGGGCGGCGACGGTATGACTGCGAGTCGGGAAGACTTTGGTGATGCACGCGGTCTTGAGGCCATGCTGCACCATGCCGAAGGTCGCGCGTAGACCAGCACCACCGGCGCCGACAACCACCACGTCGTATTCGTGGTCGACGATGTTGTATGCGGCCATGGGCTTAAGCTCCGAACGAAACGATCAGCGTGGAAACGATGCCAAGGATGGCTAATCCGTAGCAGACGAACTTGACGAGGATAATGCTGGCCAGGCGCCAGGAATGACTCGAGACGTAGTCCTCGATCACGACCTGCATGCCGGACTGGGCGTGGTGGAAGGTGACCGCGAGGAAGCCGACCATGACGGCGGTGGTGCAAGGGTCGGAGAGCCACGCGACGAACGCTTCATAACCCGAACCAGCGAGTCCGACGATGGTAGCCGCAAACCACACGGTGAGCGGAATGAGCGCCAGCGAGGTCAGGCGCTGCAGCCACCAGTGATGCAGGCCTTCCTTGGCGGCGCCGAGGCCGCGTGCGCGGCCGAGCGGAGAGCGAAGATTGGAGGGTGCGAACATGTTTACTGTCTCCCCTACATTGCCAGCGCGAGCAGCCACGCGCCCGCGGTCAGGACAACGGTGCCGAGCAGCACAATGATGTTGGCGCGCTTGGTTTCGGCGATCTCGTAGTTCATGCCGATGTCCCAAAAGAGGTGACGAATCCCATTACAGAGGTGGTAAAACAGCGCCACCGAGAAGCCGAAGAGCAACAGGTAGCCGATGGGCGAACCGATGAAGCCCGCGAATCGGGCGTAGGCATCGGGCCCGTAGGCCGCCGACACGATCCAGTAGGTCAGCAGCACGGTGCCGATGGTCAGCCCAACGCCGGTGATGCGGTGGGTGATGGACAGCCAAGCCGCCAGCGGCAGGCGGTAGACCTGCAAGTGTGGCGACAGCGGCCGAGAGACGGGTTTCGCGGCTTGGGTCATGTGCGATCCGATGCTCGAACTCAGCGCTCTAGGGCTAAGTCATTGGTTTAAAAATAATAATTGTGCGGAGAGCTGCCCTCCCCGGCGACCCCCGCGCCCGTAATACTCACCCACCCGCATGAAGTCAATTAAGCCAGGCGCATAGCTGGGCCCTATCTGGAGCGGTTCCAATTCGCGGGAACAGGCTGGGGCCAACGCGCGTTTTGGCTGCATGAACCTGCACCATGCACACCGTCACGGGATCGCCGCAATGACTTCTCCTTCCGACCGCAATGGCTGCGTTGGTACTGCTGACAGCACGGTTTCGAATTTCACGTAAAGCGGCCTTGCCGCTGCGTACCGGCGCGGATGTGGGCGGCGCGGCCCGCTCGATCGACGCCAGCCCTTTGGGCAGCGGCAGCGGCGGCGCTTCGGTGAGCACGCCGAATGTCGATGGCTCCGCCAGCGGCAGCGCCACCGGTGCGGCGCGCATCTGCAAATAGATAGGTTTGAGTTAAAGGGGAGCGCCGCCGGCAACGGCGGCGCTCTTATTTTTTATGAAACGGCCGCTTCGCGCGCGGCAATGACGGCAGCATGCGCCAAAAGCCTTTCGGCTTCGCGCACGTGCAGCACTTCCACCAAGCGGCCATCCAGGAGCGTGACGCCCTTACCGTGGGCGGCGGCTTCCTTGTGCGCGGCGACAATGCGCTGGGCGCGCGTGACTTCAGCCGCCGACGGCGCGAAGGCCGCGTTGGCGCCGGCGATCTGCCGCGGATGGATCAGCGTCTTGCCGTCAAAACCGAGCGCGCGGCCCTGCTGGCATGCCGCGGTGAAACCGGCTTCGTCGTCGAGGTCGAGGTGAATGCCGTCGAGGATAAAGAGATCGTAGGCGCGCGCGACGAGAATGCAGTGCTGGATCGCATACAGCATGGGCGCACGGTCGGCGGGGTGCGCACAATGCAGATCCTTGGCGAGATCGGCGGTGCCTATGAGGAAGCCTGCCAGCCGCGGACTGGCCTGGGCAATATCCGCTGCAGCAAGAATCGCGCGCGGCGTTTCCATCATCGCCCAAATGGCGAAGGTTGCGGGCGCGCCCGCCGCCGATACCGCCTTGTCGATAAAGCGCACATCTGCGGCGCTGTTGATCTTCGGCACCACGACGCCGTCGGCGCCGGACGCTGCGATAGCGGCGAGATCGTCCTTCACCCAACCGGTGTCGAGGCCATTGGCGCGAATCAGGATCTCGCGCTTGCCGTAGGATTTCGACTGCGCGGCGGCGACGGCGCCTTTGCGCGCCTCTGCCTTTGCATCGGGGGCGACAGCGTCTTCAAGATCGAAGATCACGCCATCGGCTGCGAGTGTGCGTGCCTTCTCGAGCGCGCGCGTGTTGGACGCGGGCATGTAGAGCACACTGCGCCGTAAGCGATCGATGCGCGCGGGAAACGCTGTCATGACATCCCTCATTTCTGATCTGGCGGTGATAGCCAAAGCACCGCGTCCGGTCCAGTGCCTGCACACCTATAGGTCGCGTTTGGTGACGGCCAAGTCTTGCACATGTCGCGACAAACAGTGTACCAGCGCGCCCATGGGGACATTCCTGCCCGCGTTTTTCGACATCGCCTTCGTGCGCGGCACAATCGTCGGCTTTGCCCTGGCTGCACCCATGGGGCCGGTGGCGGTTTTGTGTATCCGCCGCGCGCTTGCGCGCGGCCAGATCCAGGCTTTCATTGCCGGCCTCGGCGCCGCGCTGGCCGACATGGCCTTCGGCGCGGTGGCGGGCCTTGGCCTCACAGTCATTAGCGCCTTCGTTCTCAACTATCAGATGCTGATCGGCCTGGTGGGCGGTGTGATGGTGCTCGCGCTCGGCATCAGCACCTATCGGACGCCGGTGCTGATCAGTGAAGGCTCGGTCGTGGTGAAGAGCCTGCGCCGCGACTTCGCCGCGGCCTTCACCATGGCCATCACGAACCCTGCAACCATGATTGCAGCCGCCGGTGTTTTTGCCGCCTTCGGACCGGTGGACATGGCGACGGCGCCTTCCACGGCCTTCTGGCTAGTGCTCGGGGTATTTGCCGGTTCCGCCGCCTGGTGGCTGATTCTCGCCGCGACGGCCACGACGCTGCGCGGACGCTTCGTCAAAAGTGGATTGCCGTGGCTGAACCGCATCTCGGGCAGCATTATCGCGCTTTCGGGCGCGGCCGTTTTGGTGGCGACGGTGGTCCGGTTGCTCAACGCCGGGGCGGACTAAGCGTTGAGGTACTGCTTCACCAATACTTCGGCGATCTGCACGGCATTGAGCGCCGCGCCCTTGCGCAGATTGTCCGAAACACACCAGAACGACAGGCCGTTGTCGACTGTGGAGTCCTCGCGGATGCGCGAGATAAATACCGCGTCCTCACCCGCGACCTCAGCGGGCGTAACGTAGCCCTCGTCGGAGCGGTGATCGACCACAGTAATGCCGGGCGCCTTGCTTAGAACCGCCCGCGCCTCGTTCGCCGAGATCGGGTTTTCCGTTTCGATGTTGATGTATTCGGCGTGACCGACAAAGGTCGCGACGCGCGCGCAGTTGGCATGCACTTTGATGGTGGGATCCAAGATCTTTTTGGTCTCGACCATCATCTTCCACTCTTCCTTCGTCTCGCCGCTATCGAGAAACACGTCGATATGCGGGATGACGTTGAAGGCGATCTGCTTGGTGAAGTTGACCTTGGTTTGCGCGGGCGCCTGATTGGCGTAAATGCCCTTGGTCTGGTTGAACAGCTCGTCCATGGCGTCCTTGCCCTTGCCCGAGGTCGACTGGTAGGTGGACACCACGACGCGCTTGATCTTGAAAGCGTCGTGCAACGGCTTCAGCGCGACGACCATCTGAATCGTCGAGCAGTTGGGATTGGCGATGATGCCCTTCTTCTTGTAGCGCGCGATGGCCTCCGGGTTCACTTCCGGCACCACCAGCGGCACGTCGGGATCCATGCGGAAGTGCGAGGTGTTGTCGATGACGACGCAACCTGCTGCGGCGGCGCGCGGACTGTGAACGGCGGAGATCTTGGCGCCCGGCGACGACAGCGCGAGATCAACGCCCTTGAAATCGAAGGTCTCAAGGTTCTGCACCTTCAAGATGTCGTCTTCGCCGAAGGAGATCTCCATACCGGCCGAACGCGCTGAAGCCAGCGCATAGACCTTCGAAACCGGGAACTTCCGGTCCCAGAGGATGTTCAGCATTTCGCGGCCGACGTTGCCGGTGGCGCCAATGACGGCGACCACATATCCATCGCGGCGGGAGGGTGTGTGGGCATTGTCAGGCATGGCCATAATCCGTTGTTATTAAAGACGTTTTTAGAAGCCCGCGCCCGGCGCGCTGGGGCTTCAAATTGGAGCGGCAACCTACGCCGCTGGCCTCGCGAAAGCAACATTCCCCCGGGAAAACCGGCATAATCGCAGCATGATCGCGCATAACAGCAACCGCATCACCTGTTACGCCGACTTCTGGCCGTACTATCTGCGCGAGCATGCCCGGCCCGCGACGCGAGCGCTTCACTACATCGGCACGGCGCTTGTCATCGGGTTATTACTGTACGGCAGCCTCGCGAACACCTGGGCGTTCGTGGCCGTGCCTTTTGCCGGTTACGGTTTTGCCTGGGCTGCCCATCTGGCCGTCGAGCACAACCGGCCGGCCACCTTTACGCATCCATGGTGGTCGCTGATCAGCGATTTCCGCATGTTCGCATTGTTCGTCGGCGGACGTATCGGCGCCCATCTCGACAAGGCGGGAGTGCCGCGTAAGCCGCCCGGCACCTGAAGGCTCAGACGCTGATGTGTTCGGGTGGCCTGCCGGCGCGCTGGAGTTCCACCATGCGCCGGTATGCCTGTTCTATATTTCGTGTGTAGCGCACGGTATCGAACAGCGGCGCGGTGGGTATTCTGGCGGCGAGCTTCCGCTTGGCTTCACGCAAGAGAGTGTCGTCACGCGCGAACCGCAAAGCAAGCGTTTCATATTCCGCCAATGACGTGGCGACCATCTCCGGCATTTCGATAGCGCCAAGCAGGCTTGCGCCCACGCGCCCCGCAAAGGTCTCTCCTGCACAAGTTATGGCGGGCAAGCCGGCCCACAGCGCATCGCTCATGGTGGTGTGGGCATTGTACGGCAGCGTGTCGAGAAAGAGGTCGGCAAGGCGGTGACGCGCCAAATGTTGCGCGAGTGCTTGACGCGGCGCGAAGATCAAGCGCGCGGGGTCAATGCCTCGGATCGCGGCCTCGCGGCGCAGATTTGCGGTGGATGTTGGGTTCGTTTCGTATAGCCATAACACGGCGTGGGGAATCGCATACAGCAAGCGCATCCACGCATCGAAGAACGTTGGCGTGATCTTGAAACTACGATTGAAGCAGCAAAACACAAATGCGTCGTTGGGCAAACCGCAGGAAGACCGACTGGGAGTTTTCTCGGCGATTTCGCGTTTACTGTCGTTCGCCTGGTAGGTGTCCGGCAGCGTGACAATCTTTTCGCTATAGAATGCCGCATTCTCCGGGGGCAGCACCGTCGGATCGGCAATGACATAGTCGGCGGCGTCCATTCCCAATGTGCCTGGATAGGCCAGGTAGCTGACCTGAACAGGAGCGGGCCGGAACGAGAGGATGCCCGAGCGATTGAGCCTGGTGTAGCCAGATATATCGACAAGAATGTCGAGGTTGTCCCCGGAGATGCGGGCCGCAGCCTCACTGTCGGAAAGCACGTGCAGGTCGGCGAATTGATCACATGCTGCTTCGACTCTTTTGCGAATAGCGCTCTCGTCACCCACGCCGCTTGAATAGCCGAAGACTTCAAAGTGCGCACGATCGTGTAGACCAAACATTTCTGCTATAAGAAAGGAGGTCGGATGTGCTCGGAAATCACAGGAGATGTATCCAACGCGAAGTTGGCCGCTTGCCGTACGCGCTGTGTGGCGCCTAACAGGCACGGACGCATTGAGCCCATATGCGTCCGCGAAGCGCTTCGCACATAGGTATTGATCCTGATTGGTCGTCGACAGTGACACTGCCAAAAATGGGCTTACTATGGCGGTTCCTTTTCGGATCGCATCCACGATACTGCGTTCGAGATCGGCATAGTCCGTCCAGTCGCAAGCCGTCTGCCGGTGAAGCATGAGTTCGCAAGCGGCCTCGATGGCCGTGGGTTGCGCGCGCACCGCTTCCGACAAAATCGCGATCGCCGACACAAGATCCCCTGCCTGGGCCGACAACCGCGCCTGACCTTTGGCAATTCTGATATCGCGGGGAGCGAGTTGGACTGCTCTTGTGTAGAGCGCCTGCGCCTCTTTTGCGCGATACAACTCGATCAAGAGATCGGCAAGGTTGATGATCGTCTCGAGGTTGTCCGGGCGCAACTCGAGAGCGCGCTGGAAACACTTCTCGGCTTCCGCGATATTGTGGTTTTGACGCGCGAGGATGCCGAGATTGTTCCAGGCTTCCGCATGGTCGGATCGTAGCTCGAGCGCCGCGCGGAAGCACTCCGCAGCTTCCGCGCTCCGTCCACGCGCGCGAAGGAGCAGGCCAAGATTGTTGTGGGCAGCGGCGACTCGGGGATTGCCTTTTAGGACCGCGCGATAGCCCGATTCGGCTTCCGCCGCGCGCCCGGCCTGATGGTGAGAGATCGCATCAAGGAACAGAGCGCGGTTGGCGTCTTCGTTCACGAGCGAAGGTCGCCGCCAGCCTAGCGGCGCTTGTTGTTGAACTGGCGCGGCGGACCGCTGTTCGGGGGAGGACCGTTGTCGTCCTTGTGGCGGAAGATGAGGCGGCCCTTGTTAAGATCGTAGGGCGTGACCTCGACCGTCACGCGGTCGCCGACGAGGGTGCGGATGCGGTTCTTTTTCATACGCCCGGCAGTGTAGGCGATGATCTCGTGATCATTGGATAGTTTGACGCGGTAGCGCGCTTCCGGAAGGACATCGGTAACGATGCCTTCAAACTCGAGTAGTTCTTCTTTAGGCATGAGCACTCCAAATGTTTATCGCGGGGCAAGGACTGCCCAGCGAGACAGCAGCACGCACGACCAAGAACAACGGCACGCTGATCGCGGGCGGGACTTCGCCCGATTTCAAGACCTTAGACCGCTTTCAAGTTGGCGGCGGCGGGCTTGCCGCGCTCCTGCATCACGTCGTAGCTGACTTTCTGACCTTCGACCAGAGTCCCGAGGTTCGCCCGCTGGACCGCCGAGATGTGCACGAACACATCCTTTGAACCATCGTCGGGTTGAATAAACCCAAAACCCTTCGTCGTATTGAACCACTTCACGGTGCCGACAGCCATAGTATCTCTCCAAGTCGAGTCGAACGCCGCGGGATCGGGCGCGGCGTACCTAGCAACGGTCTGGACCGGGCTTTGGCGCGCACAGGCCAAAAAAAGGCCGCACATGCAGTCGCCAACCGGCTCTACATATGGCTTAACGGCGCTTTTTTCAATCGGGTCCGGAGGCTGCCGCCAGGTATCGGAGAATCCTGCCGAAAAACCGCTCTGTTAAGCGGCCAGACGGGCGAGTTCCTTAATCACCGCCTCACCCATGGCCGCCGTGGATACCGGAGTCTGGCCTTTCTCGACAATATCGGCCGTGCGCACGCCGGCGCGCAGCACGTTCTTTACTGCGGTTTCCAAGAGGTCGGCGTTGGCCGCCATGTCGAAGGAATAGCGCAGCATCATGCCGTAGGAGAGGATCATGGCCAGCGGATTGGCGATGCCTTTGCCGGCGATGTCGGGCGCCGACCCATGGATCGGTTCGTAGAACGCCGACTGACGGCCAGAAGCGTCGCGCGCACCGAGGCTGGCGGACGGCAACATACCCAGCGAGCCCGGCAACATTGAGGCGAGGTCGGAGAGGAGATCGCCAAAGAGGTTGTCGCTGACGATGACATCGAACTGTTTGGGATTGCGCACGAGCTGCATGGCGCAGTTGTCGGCGTACATGTGGACGAGTTCGACGTCTTTGTACTCGGCGTGGAGCTTGGTGACTTCCTCGCGCCACAAGACGCCGCTTTCCATGACGTTGGCCTTCTCGACCGAGCAGAGCTTTTTCTTGCGTTTGCGGGCGAGTTCGAAGGCGACACGCGCGACGCGTACGATCTCGGAGGTGGTGTAGACCTGCGTGTTGATTCCGCGGCGCTCGCCGTTCGGCAGCGTCTCGATGCCGCGCGGCTCGCCGAAGTACACGCCGCCCAAGAGTTCGCGCACGATCATGATGTCGAGGTCCTTGACCACCTCGGGCTTCAGGGTGGAAGCGTTAGCCAGCACGTCGAACACAACGGCCGGGCGCAGGTTGGCGAACACGCCAAGCCCCTTGCGCAGACGCAAGAGACCCCGTTCAGGACGATCGGCGAAAGGCAGCACGTCCCACTTATGGCCACCGACCGAAGCCATCAGCACGGCGTCGGCCTCCTGCGCGCGCTTCAGCGCCGCGTCCGTTAACGGCGTGCCGTGCGTGTCATAGGAGACGCCGCCGATGAGGTCTTCGCTAACTTCGAAATTGGTGCGCCCTGTGGACTGGAACCAATCCATCACCTTGCGCGCCGCGGCGGTGATTTCGGGACCGATGCCGTCGCCGGGCAGCAGCAGGATTTTCTTCTTTGCAGTCATGGGTTCCCCCGCGAGATGTCGTGATGGATTAAGCCAGCCAAGGCTGGGCTTGGCGTTGGCGGTCTTCGAAAGCGCTGATCTTGGCCGCGCTCTGCAGCGTGATGCCGATGTCGTCGAGGCCGTTCAGCAGATTCTTCCGGCGCGTACCGTCGACGTTGAACGACACCACGGCGCCGTCGGGCGCGGTGATGGTCTGGCTCTCGAGATCGATGGTGAATTCGCCGCCGGCGGTGTTCCCGGTGGCGGCCTTGGCCGCGAGTTTATCGACTTCGGCCTGCGGCAGCTGAATGCACAGGATGCCGTTCTTGAAGGAGTTGTTGTGGAAGATGTCAGCGAAGCTGGGCGCGATCACGCAGCGGATGCCGAAGTCGGCCAGACTCCAGGGCGCGTGCTCACGAGAAGAACCACAACCGAAGTTGTCGCCCGCGATCAATATCTTGGCATGCCGATACGGCTCTTTGTTGAGCACGAAGTCCGGGCGTTCGTTACCGGCTTCGTCGTAGCGCATGGCGGCAAAGAGCGACTTACCGAGGCCGGTGCGCTTGATGGTCTTCAAGAAGCGCGCCGGGATGATCATGTCTGTGTCGACATTCACCAAGGTCAGCGGCGCAGCAACGGCTTTTAGGACGTTGAACTTTTCCATGATCAGATCTTCCTCACATCCGTGAGATGCCCGGTGATGGCTGCGGCGGCGGCCATTTCGGGGCTGACGAGGTGCGTGCGTCCGCCGATGCCCTGGCGGCCTTCGAAGTTGCGGTTCGAGGTCGAAGCACAACGCTCGCCCGGCTTTAGGATGTCGGGATTCATGCCGAGGCACATGGAGCAGCCAGGTTCGCGCCACTCGGCGCCGGTGGCGCGGAAAATACGGTCGAGTCCTTCCTCTTCCGCCTGTTTCTTGACGAGGCCTGAGCCCGGTACGACCAGCACGCCGACGCCGGCGGCGACCTTCTTGCCCTTCAGCACGCCCGCAGCAGCACGCATGTCTTCAATGCGGCCGTTGGTGCAGGAGCCGATGAAGACCTTGTCGACTTTGATCTCTTCGAGCGGCATGCCGGCCTTAAGGCCCATGTATTCGATGGAACGCGCGGCGGCCTTGCTCTTGTTGGGATCAGTGAAGCTCTTGGGATCGGGCACTTTTGCCGTGATCGGCAGCACGTCCTCTGGGCTCGTGCCCCAGGTGACATGGGGAACGAGATCGACGGCGGAGAGGCGTACCTCCTTGTCGAAGTGCGCGCCGTCGTCGGACTTCAGCGTGCGCCAGTAAGCAACGGCCTTGTCCCAATTTTCGCCTTGCGGCGCGTAAGGGCGGCTTTTCAGGTAGGCGAAGGTCGTATCGTCCGGCGCGATCATGCCGGCGCGCGCGCCGCCTTCGATCGACATGTTGCAGACCGTCATACGGCCTTCCATGGACAGTGACGTGAAGGCTTCACCGACGAATTCGATGACATGGCCGGTGCCGCCCGACGTGCCAATCTTACCAATGATCGCAAGCACGAGGTCCTTCGCGGTCACGCCCGGCGGCAGCTTGCCGTCCACCAGGACACGCATGTTCTTGGATTTCTTGGTGAGCAGCGTTTGCGTGGCCAGCACGTGCTCGACTTCGGACGTGCCGATGCCGAAGGCCAACGCGCCGAGCGCGCCGTGCGTAGAGGTGTGCGAATCACCGCAGACGATCGTCTTGCCGGGCTGGGTCAGGCCCAGCTCAGGCCCGATGATGTGGACGATGCCTTGGCGTACGTCGCTGATCGGAATGTAGGGAACGCCGAATTCCTTGACGTTGGCCTCGAGGGTCTCGAGTTGCTGGCGCCCCTCCGGGTCCTTGATGAACTCTAAACGATCAGGCGTCGTGGGGACGTTGTGATCGGGGACAGCGATGGTGCGGTTCGGCGCGTGCACCTTGCGGCCCGCGGCGCGCAGGCCTTCGAACGCCTGCGGCGAGGTCACTTCATGGATCAGATGCAGGTCGATGTAGAGGATCGACGTACCGTCGGCCTCGGCAGTGACCAAGTGGCTGGTCCAGAGCTTGTCGTAGAGAGTCCTAGGCTGAGTCATAACAAAAAGGTCCCACGCGGCCGGTGATCAGCCGTCCTGGGGACTGGGGGTCGCGCGTTTAAACCCGCGCGATTCAAAAGTCGCGGCCTTACGCTGCGGCCCCAGGACGGTGGTAGTAAAACGTTAGGCCTTGTCAGCGCCACCGGCGCCTTCGCCGCTCGTGGCCTCTTCAGTAATACGGGCCGCGCGGCCGCGACGGTCGCGAAGGTAATAAAGCTTCGCGCGGCGGACGCTGCCTTTACGCACAATCTCGACCTTGTCGACGATCGGCGCGAACAACGGGAACACGCGTTCGACGCCTTCGCCGAAGGAGATCTTACGCACGGTGAACGAAGAATTCACACCGGCGTTCTTGCGGGCAATGCACACGCCTTCATAAGCCTGGGTGCGCTCACGCTGGCCTTCTTTGACTTTCACGAAGACGCGCAGGGTATCGCCCGGCGAGAACTCCGGCACGGCGCGCTTGGCCAAGAGCTCGGCCATATATTCCTTCTCGAGTTTCTGCATCGCGTTCATTGTCGTTCCTTTCACTCTCGAAATTCAGTCTCGCTAAATCTTGTCTCGCTAAACTTTGTCTTTCTTGGTCTCGGCGTACCGCGCCCACAAATCGGGACGGCGTGCCTTCGTAATCTCTTCCGCCTGCGCCCGACGCCATGCGGCGACCTTGGCGTGGTGCCCGGAGCGGAGCACCTCCGGCACTTCGCGCCCGCTCCAGACATCGGGGCGCGTGTAGTGCGGGTACTCAAGCAGCCCGGTCTCGAAGCTCTCATCCTCCAGCGACGCCGTCTTGCCGACCACACCCGGCAGCAAGCGCACCGTCGCATCGAGCAGCGCGATCGCCGCCGCTTCGCCCCCGGAGAGGATGAAGTCGCCGAGGCTGACTTCCTCCACATCGTGGGCATCGAGAAGGCGTTGATCGACGCCTTCGTAGCGGCCGCAGACCAGTGTGACACCCGGACCATCCGCAAACCGGCGTACGCGCGCCTGATCCAAAATCTTTCCCCGGGGGGAAAGGTAGACCAGCGGCGTATCTTGCGGACGGGACGCGGCGATCGCGGCATCGAGTACATCTGGTCGCATCACCATACCGGCGCCGCCCCCGAAGGGGCTGTCGTCAACGGTGCGGTGTTTATCGCCTGCGAACCCGCGTATGTCCACGGTCTCCAGCGTCCAGACCCCGTCCTGCAAGGCCTTCCCGGCGAGCGAGGCACCCAGCGGTCCCGGAAACATCTCGGGAAACAGCGTCAGCGCCACTGCACGGAAAGGTGCCCTAGGTGTCATCGCCTTCTCGTTTCTGCTCCTCTTCGTCCGTTTCTTCCGCGAACAAACCCTTGAGCGGGTTCACGTGGATGATTCCGCCTTTAAGATCGACCGAAGCGATGCTGGCATCGTTGAAGGGCACCAGTTCCTCGCGCCCGTCCGCCATCTTCACTTCGATCATGTCGCCGCCGCCAAAGTTGTGGACCGCGGCAACCCTTCCTAGTTTCTCGCCACTCACCAGTTCCACACCGAGCCCGATGAGATCGGCGTGGTAATAAGTTCCTTCTTCCGCGGCGGGCAGCGCTTTACGGTCGATGTAAAGCTCGGTCCCCTTCAGCGCCTCGGCGGCGTTGCGATCGGCGACGCCCTTGATGCGCGCGATCACCACATCCTCTCGCCGCTCCGTCACCGTCACATCAAGCTTACGTCCGTCCTTGGTTTCGACGGGGCCGTAAGCATCGACATCGGCCGGATCCGCGGTGAAGCTTTTGACCCGCACCTCGCCGCGCAAGCCTTTGACGCCGACGATGACGCCGAGACAGACGCGCGCGGGCTGGGTCATCAGCCTTCCGCAGGCTTCTCGGCGGCGGCGGCGGCGGCGGCCTTAGCGGCTTCTTCCGCAACGCGCAGACGCTCTTGAGCTTTCGCGCGCGGCTTGTCCTGCTTGGTCTGCGCGTGGATTTCCGGCGCGGAACCGATGCCCGCCTTGGACAGGAGGCGCTGCACGCGATCGGTGGGCAGGGCGCCCGTGCCGATCCAATGCTGGATGCGCTCGGTCTTGAGCACCAGGCGTTCTTTGTGATCGTGCGGCACGCGCGGATTGTACGTGCCGACCTTTTCGATGAAACGGCCATCGCGCGGATAGCGCGAGTCCGCCACGACGAGACGGTAGGTCGGCTGAGCCTTCGCGCCCACGCGCGAGAGTCGGATTTTAAGGGACATGCGAGTTCACTCTCCTTGGTTAAACTTCAAATTCGAATTCTATCTGCGGCCAATGGGCGGACCGCCGGGACGGGGCAAGCTCGCGCCGCCGCCGAGCAGTCCACCGAGCCCACCGCCGCCGCTCATCATGCCGGCGAGCGCGCCCATGCCGCCCATCTTCTTCATACGCTTCATCATGGTTTCCATCTGCTGATGCTGCTTCAGCAGTTTGTTCACTTCCGCAACCGATGTGCCTGAGCCCGTGGCGATGCGCTGCTTGCGCGAGGCCTTGATGATGTCGGGCACGCGGCGCTCTTTTGGCGTCATCGACTGAATGATCGCTTCCAGGCGCTTGAAGGTTTTCGGATCGAGCTGCGAGTCTTTCACTTGCTTCAGCGCGTTGCCGAGGCCGGGGATCATCCCGAGGATGCCCTTCATGTCGCCCATGCGCTGGATCTGCTGAAGCTGGGAGAGCATGTCGTTGAGGTCGAACTTGCCCTCTTGCATGCGCGCGGCGAGCTTTTCGGCCTTCTCGTGATCGACGTTGGAGATCGCCTTCTCGACCAGGCTGACGACGTCGCCCATGCCGAGGATGCGTCCCGCGATGCGCGCGGGATGGAATACTTCAAGCGCATCGGTCTTTTCGCCGACGCCCATCAGCTTAATGGGCTTACCGGTGACCGCGCGCATGGACAAGGCTGCGCCACCGCGCGCATCGCCATCGACGCGCGTCAGCACGATGCCGGTGATGGCGACTTTTTCGTTGAAGGCCTGGGCGGTGGTCACCGCGTCCTGGCCGATCATGGCGTCGGTGACCAGCAGCGTCTCATGCGGCTTGATCAGATCGCGCACCGCGCCGACTTCCGTCATCATCGTCTCGTCGATGGTGAGGCGGCCGGCGGTATCGAAGATCACCACGTCGAACACGCCCGTACGCGCCTCGTTGAGGCCGCGCTTGGCGATCTCGAGCGGCTTCTGGCCGGCGACGATGGGCAGCGTGACGACATTCACCTGCTGGCCAAGGATGGCGAGCTGTTCCTGTGCGGCAGGGCGATAGGTATCGAGCGATACCATCAGGACGCGCTTTTTTTCTTTGGTCTGCAGGCGGTGCGCGATCTTCGCGCTGGTCGTCGTCTTGCCCGAACCTTGCAGGCCGACCATCAACACCGGTACGGGCGCTGGCGCGGCGAGATCGAGGCCGGCGCTGTCGAGGCTAAGTCCAAGACCTGGGTCATTGGGATCGCCGCCCAGCATCGCAACGAGTTCGTCGTGCACAATCTTGACGACCATCTGGCCGGGGGTGACAGATTTGACGACCGCTTCGCCGACAGCCTTCTCGCTGACCTTGGCGATGAAGTCCTTCACCACGGAGAGCGCGACATCGGCCTCGAGCAGCGCGATACGGACCTCGCGCATAGCGGCCTGCACGTCGCCCTCGGTGAGGGCGCCGCGGCGCGTTAGCTTGTTGAGCACGGAGCCCAACTTGTCGGTTAACGTATCGAACATCGCCGTCGTGGTTCCAAAAGCAGCGGCGCGCCCGTGCGCGTAATCGCGGACGGACGGACCCCCTCGGGAGCAAAAGCCCAAAAATCTGGGACAAAAGCGGGGTTTATCTACGCGCCGGCGGGGGCAGAGTCAAATAAGGGCGAACAGGGATATAAATAGTTGACTATTTATCTGGGGCGCTGGCGGACCGCATTATTAAATAGCCGGCTATCCCAGAAATCAACGACCCGGCCAAAACCCCGATTTTGACCTCCGCCAGGCGCTCCGGCCCGGTGAAGGCGAGGTTACCGATGAACAGGCTCATGGTGAAGCCCACCCCTGTGAGCAAGGCTATGCCATAGAATTGGCCGGGACTGCCCGGAAGCTGGACCCAGCCGAGCGCCCGGGCACCATAGGCGGCGGCAAGAACGCCGGCCTGTTTACCAAAGAAGAGGCCCAGGACAATGCCGAGGGTCACCGGGTCGAAGACAGCTGCGGCAGTGATGTGGCCAAGCGCGACTCCGGCATTGGCAAAGGCGAACAGCGGCAGGATGAGATAGATCACGTAAGGGTGTACGCCGCCCTCAAGGCGCACCGAGGGCGAAGGCGCGTCTCCCTCTTGATCGGCGGGAATGCACAACGCGGTGACGACGCCCGCGACCGTCGCGTGCACACCGGATTCCAGCACGGCCAGCCAGAACAGCACACCAACCACGACGTAAGCAGCGATGGCCCGCACCCCGAAGCGATTCATCGCCACCAGCACAGCAATGCACAGCGCCGCTGCAGCCAGGGCCAAACCGGAAAGATCGGCCGTGTAGAAAATGGCGATGATGAGGATCGCGCCGAGATCGTCGATGACCGCAAGCGCGGTGAGAAACACCTTCAGCGCCGGCGACACGCGGCTTCCTACAAGCGCGAGAATCCCGAGCGCAAAGGCGATATCGGTGGCGGTCGGAATGGCCCAGCCGCGCAGCGCATCGCTGTCGCCGGCATTGAGCGCTGCATAGATGATGGCGGGACCCGCCATACCGCCTGCGGCCGCGATCACCGGCAACGCCGCCTTGGCCCGCGTCGAGAGTTCGCCGACGACGACCTCGCGTTTAATCTCAAGGCCGACGAGGAAAAAGAACACGACCATCAGTCCGTCGTTGATCCAATGTGCGAGGGACTTTCCGAGAAGCGCGGCGTGCAGAACGGCGTTGTAGGCGCCTGCGAGGGGCGAGTTGGCGACAATAAGCGCCAGGACAGCGGCGCCCATGAGAATGAGCCCAGCCTTCGCCTCGCCCGTGATAAACCCCGCCAATGAGGAAATGTGCTTTAGTACCAAAGGTGTAGCGCCTCCGCTGCGGCGCCCTATATGGGGTCCCCGGCCCCACGAAAATGCTCTATAACGCCCCGCATGGCAACGCAGACTACCCCGCTTCGCTTTCGCAAGATGCACGGCCTCGGCAATGACTTCGTCGTGCTGGACACGCGCGCGCACGATTTGATGCTGACGCCTAAGTCGGCGCGGGCCATCGCCGACCGCCGTTTGGGAATCGGCTGCGATCAGATCATGATCATCGAGGCGCCGCGCAACGGCGGCGATGCTTACATCGCCATCCGTAACGCCGACGGCGGCATTGTGGAAGCCTGCGGCAACGGTTTCCGCTGCGTCGCGCACCTGCTCATGAACGAGACGCACAAGGACAAGGTGACCTTGGAAACCGTCGCAGGCCCGGTCGTCGCCACGCGCGCACCCAAGGAACTGGTCGCCATCGACATGGGCCCGGCGCGCACGGCGTGGCAAGACATCCCGCTGGCCGAGGCGCGCGATACGCTGCATATCGGCATCGGCGAAGGTCTGCTCCAGGATCCTGTCGGCGTGAACGTGGGCAATCCGCACGCGGTCTTCTTTGTGCCCGACGCTGAAACGGTGGACCTCACCACCGAAGGTCCGAAGATCGAGCACCATCCGATGTTCCCCCAACGCACGAACGTCGAAGCCGTCGAAGTGCTGAACCGCTCGCATTTGAGAATGCGTGTGTGGGAGCGCGGCGTCGGCATCACCCGCGCCTGCGGCACAGGCGCTTGTGCGGCGTTAGTCGCTGCTGCGCGCCGCGGCCTTTCGGAACGCAAGGCCATCGTGACTCTTGACGGCGGCGATCTCGAGATCGAATGGCGCGCCGACAATCACGTCATCATGACCGGGCCCGTGGCCGAGGCCTTCACCGGCGTTATCGCCAAGGAGTTGCTGGCGTGACCGCGATGAAGCCTTCGGATCAAGCGCCGCGTGTCGTCAGCTTGGGCTGCCGTCTCAACGCCTATGAATCCGAAGTCATGCGCGCGCACGCCCGTGACGCCGGGCTCGCCAACGCCATCATCGTCAATACCTGCGCGGTGACCAAGGAGGCGGAGCGCCAAAGCGTGCAGGCGCTGCGCAAGATGCGCCGCGAGAATCCGAACGCACATATCGTCGCCACCGGCTGCGCGGTGCAGCTTGATCCCGCGCGCTACGCCGCCATGCCGGAAGTGAACCGCGTGCTCGGCAACGAGCACAAGATGAAGCGCGAGAGCTTCACTCCAGATACGAACGAGCGCGTGCGCGTGACCGACATCATGGAAGTGCGCGAGACAGCCGAGCATCTGGTCGAAGGCTTCGACGGCCGCGCGCGCGCCTTTGTGCAAGTGCAGCAGGGCTGCGATCACCGCTGCACCTTCTGCATAATTCCCTTCGCGCGCGGCAATAACCGCAGCGTGCCCATGGGCCGGATCACGCAGGAAGTGCGCGGATTGGTGGAATCCGGCTTCAACGAAATCGTCATCACCGGCGTCGATATCACGGGCTACGGCGGCGATCTTCCCGGCACGCCCAGCTTGGGACAAATGCTGCGCCGGTTGTTGCTGGCGGTGCCGGAACTGAAGCGCCTGCGCCTTTCGTCCCTCGATCCTGCCGAAGCCGACGAAGATCTATTCCGCTTGATCGCGGAGGAGCCGCGGCTCATGCCGCACTTTCACGTTTCCGCCCAAGCCGGCGACGACCTGATCCTCAAGCGCATGAAGCGCCGGCACGCGCGCGCTGACATCGTTTCTTTCTGTGATCGCGTCCGGGACCTCCGGCCCGATGCCGTGTTCGGCGCGGACCTGATCGCCGGCTTCCCGACGGAAGACGAAACCATGTTCGAGAACACCCTTGCTTTGATCGACGACGCCGAGCTGACATTCCTCCACGTTTTCCCTTACTCGATCCGTCCCGGCACGCCAGCCGCCAAGATGCCGCAAGTGGCCAAAGACGTCATCAAGGCCCGCGCCCAGCGTTTGCGTGATAAAGGCCGCGCCGCGCTGACGGCTCAGTTGCAGCGCCATGTCGGGACGACGATGGATGTGCTGATCGAACAGGCGCGCGATGGCCGCACACCGCATTATGCCCACGTGCGCTTGAATACCGATGCCGCGCCCGGCGAAGTCCGCCGCGTACGCATCGCCGCGGCCGAGGCCGAGAGCCTGTCCGGCGAAGTGATCCAGTAATGTCAGATCATGCGAGTGAACCGCAGCCGAAGAGCGGCTGGCTTTCGCGTCTCGTTTCGGGGCTATCGAAGTCGTCGGGTAAGCTCGTCACTGGCATTTCGGACATCTTCACCAAAAAGAAGCTGGACGACGCCGCACTCACGGATCTCGAAGACCTGCTGATCGGCGCCGACCTCGGTGCTGCCACGGCTGCGAAACTGACGGCCAACCTCGCGAAGACCCGATTTGGCAAGGACGTCACATCAGAAGAAGTGCGGGGCGCGTTCGCGGCGGACATCACAAAGGTACTGGAGCTCGTCGCGATACCCTTGTCGATCGATCCCGCCAAAAAACCCTTCGTGATTTTGATGGTGGGCGTGAACGGCGCCGGCAAGACCACGACCATCGGCAAACTGGCGCAGCAATTCCGCCGCGACGGCCTCACCGTTTCACTCGCCGCAGGCGATACCTTCCGCGCCGCGGCCGTCGAGCAGCTCAAGGTCTGGGGGCAGCGCGTCGGCGCACCGGTCATCGCACGCGAGACCGGCGCGGATGCCGCGGGTCTCGCCTTCGAAGCGCTGATGGAGGCCAAGAAGCGCGGTGATGATGTTCTGCTGATCGACACTGCCGGCCGGCTGCAGAACAAGGACTCGCTGATGGCCGAGTTGCAGAAGATCACGCGCGCCATCGCCAAGGCCGATCCCGGCGCGCCGCACGCAACGCTGTTGGTGTTGGACGCCACCGTCGGCCAGAACGCTCATTCGCAAGTGGACATCTTCAAGAGCATCGCCCAGGTGACGGGTCTGGTGATGACCAAACTGGACGGCACCGCCAAAGGCGGCGTGGTCGTGGCGCTAGCCGAGAGATTTAAATTGCCGGTGCACTACATCGGCGTCGGCGAAGGCGCGGACGATTTGCGCCCCTTCACATCGCACAGCTTCGCGCGCAGCCTGATGGGCCTTAGCCCGGAGCTTTAGCCGCCGCCTTGGGCTTGCGCTTCGCAGCAGCTTTGACCGGAACCGGCGGCGGATTCCTCGCGAGTTCGGCCTCATGCGCGAGGCGCAGCGCCCGCAGGCGCTTGGTCTTCTCCTGGTTGGCGTCGTATCGCGCTTGGCGCTCACGGAAGAACGCAGCGTCGCGCTTATCGGTTTCGGTGCGGCGAACCTGTTCCTTATTGACAAATTTCTCGGCACGTTCGCGCGAAATCGACATAGCCAATCTCCTGTATCTTAAAGGGAGGGCAGCGCGTGCTCGGATTAGGACCCGAGCAGGGCGATCTGGTCTTCGGCGACGACGCGTTCGCGACCGCTCGCCGTATCCTTCACCCGGTACTGGAAATTCCAGTCCTGCTCGGGAAGGAGGCGCGTGATCTGGTAAGCGCCGAGGAAATCCTTTTCGATGTCCTTCGGTTGGGGCTCTCCGGCGCGGCGCATCAGCGTCACGCTCTGCCCGACAGCAAACTTATGCTGCCGCGCTATGCGATGGGACATTGCGTCCACATTCGCTCGCCGACGAAGACTTCCTATTTTCATACCGAGCCCTTGAACCTCTTTATTGGCGAATGCAAACGCAGCGGAGCGGCGCTTGGCCGCCCCGCCCGCATCTTTAGGCAATTTTGAGGTTACCTGCGGAGGTCTTGCCCCGTTCGCTCTGAAGGTCATAGCTGACCTTTTGACCTTCGATGAGCTTCTGAAGGCCAGCGCGCTCAACCGCTGAAATGTGCACGAAAACGTCTTTCGAACCGTCTTCCGGCTGGATGAAGCCAAAGCCCTTTTGACCGTTGAACCACTTCACTGTTCCGTTTGCCATTGTATTGATTGCCTTATTTCGCCCTCTGCAAAGGGCTGGTTCCGCCTGTACACCGTACAGACGGGTCAAAATCGAAACAGAGAGGCAAGTCGGGCTCTCTATGCGCGAGGGCGGGACGAGTGCGACCTATGTCGAGCCGACACATGAATATAGGGCTTACAGCCCCCCGCCGCAAGTTAGGCAGGACGCGGATTTCCTCAGTGTTCACACGGACTTCGGTTGTCTGTGTTTTTCTTTGACGCTGCCTGTGAACCTCCTATTTTCATGCGCGGGGACTTCATGGCAAAAGCGGATGACATCAACGAGGCCGAGAGCGATAAGCGCTTGCCGCTGATCGCTTATCCGATTTCGCCACTCGATATGCCGCTCATGGCCGCACCGGCCGGCCGCGCGTGGATGGAGGCGACACCCTCGCACTTCGCAAAACGCTGCCTGCCGATGTTAATCGCCAACCGCTCAGGCTGGCTCTTGGTGTCGATGCACACCTTCGCGGTGACCTGGGACGGGCGCACGGAGGCGTCGGGCTTGACGGTCAAACACCTGGAGGGCGCGCCGCCCTTCTCCGCCCACAGCCAGTTTGGGTCTGGCATCCTCACCTTCGTCATCCCGTTCCTGTTCCGCACGCCGCCGGGCGTGAACCTGCTCGTGCGCGGACCGGCGAATTTCGTCAAAGACGGTATCGCGCCGCTCGAAGGTGTCGTGGAGACGGACTGGGCCGAGGCGACCTTCACCATGAACTGGAAGATGACGCGGCCGCACAACGCCGTGACTTTCACGCGCGGCGAGCCGATCGCCATGATCGTGCCCCAGGAACGCGGCAGCCTCGAGCGCTTCGATCCCGTGGTGCGCGATATCGCCACAGACCCCGAAACCATGGCGGCCTACGTGCGCTGGGCGGAGTCACGCGAGGCGCACAACAAGGACATGCAGAATCCCGCTTCCGATGCTTACAAGCGCGGCTGGGAGCGGCACTACTTCCAAGGCATGAGCGCAACCGGCGAAGCCGTGGGCCAGTCGGCGGGCCACCAGGTGAAAGTGACGCTGAAAGACTTCGTCGAAGAAGAGTAGCTAGAGCCTGTCCAGCTCCGGCGGCTTTGATCCTGCCCAAGCTTTCTCGAACAGCTTCGCGTACTCCGCTGCGGCCACGGTGTCGCCGAGCGCGGTGTGTATTTCCTTGAGCGCATAGAGCGCGTAGCCGCTGTTAGGCGCTTCTATGAGCGCGTGGCGCAAAGTTTCGGCGGCGTGCTGCGGCTTGCCGGCGCGCCAGAGCGCAACGCCCTGGGCCTGACGGACCGGGTAGTCCCAGAACGGCGGATCACGGCACGGCATCTTGTCCTGGAATTCGGCGGCCGCACCGAAGTGCTCGGCCGCTTCCATCCACTTGCCTTCCGCCGCAGCGGCGCGGCCACGTGTGACTTCCGCTGCGATGCCGAGCAGATCGCCGAACAGACCCTCGGCTTGAGGCTTGCGGCCGGACCGCAGCTTGTCGATTTCTTTTGCCGCGGCGAGCGCACGCCGCGTGTCCTTTTGGTAGGCGTAGGCCGTGCCGCGCGCAAAGTGCCGCATGCCGACCATGTACGGACGCTTTTTGTCCTGCGGCGCAATGGCAAGCATGTCTGCCGGTGTGCCAAAACGAATGATGGGATGCAGCGCCGCAGCAGCGGAGACATCGAAGCTGTAAGCAGGCTTCTTTGCCTGAAAGGCGTTCATCACCTTGGTAAGGCGCATGGCGTTGGATTCGTCGCCCGCCATATCGGCCGCCGCGAGGGCGAAGTGCACATTGTGCTGATAGAGTCCGTCGCGATAGACCACCGTCGCTGCCGCCGGACCGTTGAGATAGGCGTCGTCAACGCTGATAGCCGCGACGTTAGTGGCCAGCGCATCCTTGTAGCGCCCCACGTTGAAGAAAGTGTGCGCCGGCATGTGCACCATGTGGCCCGCGTTGGGCATCAGCGCGGCCAGTTTGTCGGCGTAGGGAATAACCTTCTCGGGCGTCACCGAGCCATCCAGCGCATGGATGTAAAGATGGATCGCGCCGGGATGCTCCGGGTGTGCAGCGAGCACGCCTTCAATGGCCGCAATCGCGCCGGCGAGGTAGCCGGTGGGGAACCGCCCAGTTTTGTCCCACCATCGCGACCACGGCTCGGCGTGCACGTTCATGGCCGCTTCGGCGTAAATCGCGGCGATCTCGGGATCGTTTTTGTGGACCGCGTATACCTTCGCCATGGCGTCGGCGTAGGCGATGTTGAGATCGTCGCGGCTGGCGCTCTTGTCACCGGAGTAACGCGCGGCGACCGCATCGATCAACGCCCGTTCTGACGGCGTCGCGTTGGCCGAGAGGTCTTTTGCCTTCTGCACCGCCGCGAGCGCCGCGGGATTGTTCTCGGCGAACATGGGGCCGTTGAGGTTAGGCCCCAACGTCAGCGCCTCGCCCCAATAGCACATGGCGCAATAGGGATCGGCGTCACGGGCGGCGCGGAACGACGCCACGGCTTCGCCCGGATTGAAGGCATAAAACAGCTTAAGGCCCTGATCGAAAAAGAACTGCGCGTCGGGCGAACGAGTGGTGACTTTGTAGCTGAGGGGGCCAAGGCCATCGAAGCGCGGGCTGCGCGCCTCGGGTTTCACCGGCTGCTCGGCTGCGATCGCCGCCTGCACAAGCGGCGATGTGCGGCGTGTGCCATCCGAGGCGCACATGGCGCGGGCGATGGCCAGCGGATCATAGAGATCGGATACCGAAGGCGCGGCCGACATTTGGAACTTCGGTGGGGAGACGGTTTGGAATGACAGCGGGGCCATCATTCCAAAGCCCAGAGCGACGGAGCCGAGCAGCACGTTACGGACGGTGGTCATCACCCATCCCCTAGAGTGTCAGGCCTGAACGCTTGTCGAATTTCCACTCGCTATAGGGGCCGCGTGCATCGACCCAATGCAGAAACACTTGCGCGGCATAGGTGCCGATAAAGGCATCGCGCCAATGCGGGACGTCCATGCCGCGATAAATAGCGGCATCGCCCGGAGCAAGCGCCAGCGCAACCGGCTCGGCGTCCTTGGGCCCAAACCAGATCGGCCAGGGCGCCGGCGCGTCGTAGCCGAGGCAGAGCGTCATGCTGATCTGACACGAAGGACGGTCGACGTGCTTGGGCAACACGTCGCCGGGACGGTAGACACGGAAATACGAATAGGTCGGTACCAGGTCGAGATCGACGATGGATCCAACGGTGGGTGCGATGCGGGCGAGCAGCCGGTCCATGACGCGGTCGCCATAGATGGCGGGGGTGCCGGGCACCTGTTTGTCCTCGGAGAACGCGGACTTGTCCTGCGCGCGCCCGAGAGCGTGGCGCAGCAGCTTGCCGCACAGCTCCTCGTCGAGGAACCGCGGCAGCACGCTGTAGCCCTGGGCCTGAAAGTCGCGCTTGGGGTCAGACATGCACCGATCATAGGTCCACGCGGACAAAAAAAAGAGGGGGATTTCTCCCCCTCTTTTCGTCGTTCAACCTGTTGGACGATTACATCTTGAAGCGAACACCCGCGCGGAAGACGCGGCCCAGGATGTCGTACAGGGCCGAGTTCGCGGTGTACACGATGTACGGGATGTTGCGGTAACCAACCTGCGCCGGATCGGTGTTGAAGATATTGCGCACGTTCATGAACGCATCCATCTGCACATCGTCGCCGACGGTGAAGCGATAGTTCAAGCCGACGTCGAAGTAACGATAGCCCTTGATGAAGTTGTAGTTGGCGGTTTCACGCTGCGGGGTCGAGGTCGGGCAGCCTGTGGTGCAGACGATATAGTTGTTGTTGTACGTGCCCGAGCTCATCTGGCGCATGGTCAGCGAGACGTTGAGCGGATCGAGCGCGTAGGACAACGTGGTCGACAGGCGCCAGTCGGGTGGGCCACCGCCATCGTTCTGACCGACGGTCTGCGTCCGCACCGCGCCTGGGAATCCCGGGTTCGTGTAGTTGCGCAGATACAGGGTCGCGTTGCCGTGCAGCATGAAGCTGCCGGCAAAGCCCTCGACCAGATCCTCGCCGTCCCAACGATAGGTGCCTTCGAAGTCGATACCCTTGGTGCTCTGGGTCGCGATGTTGATGCTCGAGGTCTGAATCTGGACGATCTGACCGATCGTCGTGTACGGCGCAACGCCGGTCGGCGCTTGGCGGGTAATGAACTGGCAGAGGTCCGGCCGCGCGTTCGAGAAGCACAGATCGACCGTGGCTTGCGCCGAGATCGGACCGATCGCGTCCTTCAGGCTGATGTCCCAGTAGTCGGCCGACACGGTGAGATTCGGTGCAAAGGACGGCGCGAGCACGACGCCGAGACCGACGGTGTCAGCCTTTTCCGGCTTAAGAAGCGCGTTGCCGACCGCGAGACCGCGATACTGCGGCGAGGAGCCGTTGAACGGATCAAGCGGCAGGTTGACCTGGCTGCCGGTGCCGGCGGCAAACAGCTCGTTCAGGTTCGGCGCGCGGATGTCGCGCGAACGCGTCACACGGAACTTTACGTCCGGGATCGGCGTGAAGGTCGTACCGACCTTCCACGTGACGACGAAGCCCGACGTGGAGTAGTCGGTCAGACGCACCGCGCCGTTGAAGTCCCACTGATCGGCCCAGCTTTCACCCTTAGCGAGCGGAATGACCGTCTCGAAGGCGGCTTCCTTGACGGAGACCTTGCCGTTGAGCGGCTTGTAGTTGCCGCCGAACCAATTGGTCGCCTGGGACTGCGCGTCGACGATGCTCTTCACCTTCTCCTCGCGGTAAGCAAGGTTCGCCGAGACCGAGACCGGACCGGCCCAGATGTCGAAAGCCTCGCCGCCGACGGTGGCTTCCCAGACGTTCTGGGTGGGCTTCTGGTAGGTGTAAGATGTGCCGACGAGCCAAGCGCGGCCGGCATCGGTGTTGACGTTCTCGCCGAACAGGTTCCACGGCACGCAGCCGGGAACATCGTTGGTGGTGACGGCGTCACCGTTCACGCGGCAGACGATCTGGCCGTTGGTGTTGCGAATGGCGTCGGTGGCGAGCGCGAAGCGGTCACGCATTGTCGTGTTGTTGACGTTGACCGAGCTGCGGCTGAAGCCGTTCTGGAAATACGCGTCCCAGGTCCACTCCTTGCCGAAAGCGCCGAAGTGACCGTTGGCGCCGATCACATGGCGATTCACCATGCGGGTGTTGTCGGAGAATGTCGTCGGCAGGTCGAAGTTATAGCTGCCGAGGGTCAGGCCGGTGAGGCCGAGCGTTGTCATACGCGCGCGCACGACGTCCGGGATGAAGGCGTTATCGGCCTTGATCGCGTTCGGACCGCTGGCGGCGTTGCCGGGCTGGAACTGCACGAAGGACTGGCCCTTAGTGCGGCCGCTGCCCCACGACACGGAAGCGAATACCGTGACGTTGTCGCTGACGTCGTACTGAGCGCGCACGTAGAGGTTTTGGCGCGATTCCATCGGGTCGAGCGAATTCATGCGCTCGTGAACGTCGGTGTACTGCCAGTCGCCGCCGTGCATGGACGGGTCAAACACGACATCGCCGTAGTTCAGCTGATTCACCGAACCGCCGGGACCGAAATACGTACCCTTCAGCGGGCCGTTGACGACGATGCCACCCGGCGTGCCGTTCGAGTTGCCGACGCGGTCCGGGAACCAGAGCAAGCGCGGTAGGCCATTGGTGGCGGTGTAGGCGGGGTTGGTGATCCAGCCCACGCCCGTGAAGGCCCAATCACGCGACGGGCCGTCGTAGACGCCGGCCTTGTAGACCTGCTCGCCCGACATAATGACGTGACCGCGGCCGTTCGAGAACGGGAAGCCGCCCGAAAGCGCGATCTTGTAGTTCTCGTTGTCGAGGTACGAGGTCACGCCACCGGAGATTTCACCTTTGAAACCGGTGTACTCCTTATCGAGGACGAAGTTGACGACGCCCGAGACGGCGTCCGATCCGTACACGGCCGAGGCGCCGCCGGTGACCACTTCGACGCGGGAGACGAGCTGCTGCGGCAGCGCGTTGATGTCGACCGCGCCGGTCAGCAGCGAGCCGACCGAGCGCTGGCCATCGAGCAGCACCAGCGTGCGGGTCGCACCGAGGTTGCGCAGGTTGAGGGTCGAGACGCCGGCCGTGCCGGGGCTGATGCCGTTCTGGCCCGTGCTGGGCGAGGCCGAGCCTGCGAACACCGGCATGGTGTTGACGAACTCGGCGATGTTGTTCGTGGCGGACGCTTCGATGGCGGCGGTGTCGACGACCGACAGCGGGGTGGGGGCTTCGTAACCTTCGCGGACGATGCGCGAGCCGGTGACGATAACTTCACCGAGATCTTCTTCAGCGGCCTGTGGGGCGTTTTGCTCGGCCGCGTAAGCGGCGTAGGGCGCGCTCATTGCGGCAGCGGCCAGGGCCAGCGCACTCACGGTCGACAGCGCGCGCTGATGTAAGCGGCGGGCATTGTGCTGGATAGTTGTGGGTTTCATGTTCCCTCCCAATCATTAAGGTATGTTGTGTTTGTGGCGCGGCACTCGCGCGGCTGGCGGCCCTTGGCACGCCTTGCCGCCGCCGCGAAAAAAGGCGGCGCGACTTGGTCAGTCGGTCTTGAAAGCTCCCTCGATTCCCCGATGCGGCCTCCGTGGCCGCTGCGGCGGTACGCTACGCGAGATGCCCGTTTTCGTTCAACCCGCAAATGGAATTCTGGAAGCTGGGGAAACCGTTTGCGGTTTAGGGTGGCGGGAAAAGCACAGTTAGGTCTCGAAACTTAGTTGGATGTTTGGCAAGACGCCGGAGCACATATAAATAGCCTGCTATTAATACACCTGTCCTTCCAACCCGAGCATATCGAGCGCCCTTGTTTCGCATGCCCCTTCGCGTGTTTCGTCGCTGAACACCGCCGCCGTACGCCCCGTGGCGAGCGCGTGGTAAACCGCACCCACACTACCCGGCCCACCCGCCGAATGGCCGATGACGCCGAGCTTGCGATCAACCATGACGCCAAGACCATAGCCCGGTGCGCGCCACGGACGGCCCGACGTATCTACAGTGAGTGCACAAGCGTCCACCAACGCCGCGCGCGCAGCCGGCGTCAGCACCGCGCCGGTCATGATGGCGTGCAAGGCCCGCGCGGCTTCACAGACAGGTCCGACGACGCAACCGTGATAGACCCAGCCCGGATGATAGCTGCGGCCACGGCCGAAGACCGTCGCAGCCATGTCGGCCCGTGTGCGCGCGAGGCGCGCCGACAGGCCCAGCGGCGCCAGGACAATTTCATGCAACAGATCGGCGAGGCCTTTGCCGGTGACTGCCTCGAGATGACGGCGCAAAATCAGGTAGCCGACGTTGGAGTATTCCCAGCCGGTATCCGGCGTGAATAAAAGCGCGTCGGCCCTGACGCGGCTCAAGAGCTCCGCATCTGCCCAGGGCGCGGCATCGCGATCAACGGCCTGGTGATACTCAGCCATGCCGCCGTAGTCCGGCACGCCGGAACGGTTCTGCAAAAGCTGGCGCGCGGTATACGGCTTGCCCGCCATCACGGCATCGAGGTCGAGCCGCCCCTGTTCCGCAAGACACAGCGCGAGCGCGGCTATGAGGGTCTTGGAGAAGCTCCACCAGGGTACCAGGGCATCGGACGCACCGCTTTCGAGCGCACCTGTTGCATCGACACTGGCGTGAAACTGCATCGCTATATCTTAAGCGCGTCCAGCCATTCGTTGAAGAGACGCGCGCCCTGGTGCTCAAGGGCCGCGCCATACCGGCGGGTATCATCGCGCAGATGGCGCACACTGACGTGCGCCGCGCCCATCTCAACCGCATGGCCGACGAACCACTTTTCGAGGTCGTGCGCGCGCACCTCGGGATGACATTGAAAAGCGAGCGTCGCTTTTCCCCACGTAAAAGCCTGGTGGGGGCACACTTCGGTACCCGCGAGCAGCGTGGCACCTTCAGGCAGGTCGAAGGTGTCGCCGTGCCAGTGGAACATGAAGGCATGTTCAGCAGCGACGTGGCGTAGGGGCGAGGCCACCCCCGCGGCGGTGAGCATCAAAGGCTTCCAGCCGATCTCTTTCTCAGGGCCGGGATAGACCGCTGCGCCGAGGGCGCGGGCGATAAGCTGGGCGCCGAGGCACAAACCCAACGTCGGTCTATCGGCCGCAAGCCGTGCCTTGATGAAGGCAAGCTCTGGGTTCAGGAACGGATAGAGGTGCTCTTCATAAGCGCCGATGGGTCCGCCGAGTACAACCAGCAGATCGGGCGCCAGCGGATCGAGCGGCTTCCAGTCAGTAACCGGTGCTTCAACGTAGTCGAGGGTCCAGCCACGCTGGGCGAAGAGCCCTTCGAGGATGCCGGCATCCTCGAAGGCCACATGACGCAGCGCGGTGACCTTAACCACAGGCTACGCTGCGTCTTCGACGGCGCCGTGACAGTGTTTGAATTTCTTGCCCGAACCGCAAGGGCACGCTTCGTTGCGCGCGACGCGGCCCCAGGTGGCGGGGTCGGTCGGATTGCGCTCCTCGGGCGCAACGCGCGGCAGTGCGCGCGGACCGCTTTCGGCACTGCCCTGATCGCCGATCTGGGCGCGCGGCGTTTCGTGCAGTGCCTGAGCGCGCCTCGGCGTCGCCGGCGCGAGATCCTCCGGCGGCGGTTCCTGGCGGACTTCGACGCGCGACAGGAAGGTCGTGACGCGCTCGCGCAAGCCGGTCATGAGGTCGTTGAACATGCCGAAGGCTTCACGTTGATATTCAAGCAGCGGCTGCTTCTGGCCATAGGCACGCAGGTTGACGCCGTGACGTAGCATGTCGAGCTGCGCCAGATGGTCGCGCCAGCCCTGGTCGATCATCTGCAGGATGATGCTCTTCTCGACACGGCGCATGAGATCAGGACCAATATTCTCGACCTTGTCCTTCATCTTGGTGTCGTGCGCCGCCTGGATACGATCGCGAATTTCCTCGTCGGCGATGCCCTCTTCCGCGGCCCACTCCTTGAGCGGCAGATCGAGCGAGAGGACACGCAGCACTTCTTCGTGCAAGCCGGCGATGTCCCATTCCTCGTGCATGGCGCGCTGGGGGATGAACTTCGAAACGATTTCGGCGATGGTCTGATGGCGCATATCGACGACCATGTCGGAGAGGTCTTCCTCCTGCATCATCTCGAGGCGCTGCGCGAAGATGACGCGGCGCTGGTCGTTCATGACGTCGTCGTACTGGAGGAGGTTCTTGCGGATGTCGAAGTTGCGCGCCTCGACCTTCTGCTGCGCCTTCTCGATGGCCTTGTTGATCCACGGATGGATGATGGCTTCACCCTTCTCGAGGCCGAGGCGCTGCAACATGCCGTCCATGCGCTCGGAGCCGAAGATGCGCATAAGATCGTCCTGCAGGGACAGGAAGAACTTGGAGGCACCCGGGTCGCCCTGGCGGCCCGAACGGCCGCGCAGTTGGTTGTCGATACGCCGGCTTTCGTGACGCTCGGTGCCGATCACGTAGAGACCGCCCGCGGCGAGTGCCACTTGCTTCTTCTCTTCGATATCCCGGCGAATGACGTCTTTCTCGGCTTCGGTCAGCGCGATGCCCTTCAGCTTCTCGTCGGCTTTGAAACGCGCCTCGGCGTTACCGCCAAGCTGAATGTCGGTGCCGCGGCCGGCCATGTTGGTGGCGATCGTCACCGCGCCCGGCACGCCGGCCTGAGCGATGATGTAGGCTTCCTGCTCATGGTACTTCGCGTTGAGCACCTGCGGATTGATCTTCTTTTCCTTGCGCAACAATGCTGCAAGCTGCTCGGACTTTTCGATCGACACCGTGCCGACCAGCACCGGCTGCTGGCGCTTGTGGCACTCCTCGATGAGATCGATGATCGATGCGTTTTTCTCGTCGGCCGAACGATAGACCTCGTCGTGTTCGTCCATGCGGGCGCGCGGCAGATTCGGCGGCACGTCGACCACATCGAGGCCGTAAATGGTGCCGAATTCCTCGGCTTCCGTCATGGCCGTACCGGTCATGCCGGCGAGCTTCGGATACATGCGGAAGAAGTTCTGGAAGGTGATGGTGGCCAGCGTCTGGTTCTCGTTCTGAACCTCGACGTGCTCCTTGGCTTCGATAGCCTGATGTAGACCTTCCGAGAGACGGCGGCCTTCCATGATGCGGCCGGTGAATTCGTCGATCAGGTGGACTTTGTTGTCCCTCACCAGGTAATCGACGTCGCGCCTGTACATGTGATGCGCGCGCAGAGCCTGGTTGAGGTGATGCACGAGCGAGATGTTGTGCAGATCGTAGAGCGCGCCCTCCGTGAGGATGCCCTTTTCTTTCAGCACCTCCTCGGCAAATTCGGTGCCGCTGTCGGTAAAAGTGATGGAGCGCTGCTTCTCGTCCTTCTCGAAGTGCTCGGGCTTGAGCAGCGGGATGATCTTATCGACGCGGTCATAAAGATCGGTGCGGTCCTGCGACGGGCCGGAGATGATGAGCGGCGTGCGCGCTTCGTCGATGAGGATGGAATCGACTTCGTCGACGATCGCATAGTTGAACTCGCGATGGACCATGTCTTCCATCGAGTACTTCATGTTATCGCGCAGATAGTCGAAGCCGAGCTCGTTGTTGGTGCCGTAGGTAACGTCGCAGCCGTAGGCGGCGCGGCGCTCGGGGTCGGACAGATTGTGCACGATGCAGCCGACAGAGAGGCCGAGGAATCGGTAGATTTGCCCCATCCATTCGGAATCGCGGCTGGCCAGGTAGTCGTTGACGGTGACGACGTGCACGCCGCGACCGGACAAGGCATTGAGATAGACGGGCAGCGTGGCGACCAGCGTCTTGCCTTCGCCGGTGCCCATTTCCGAGATCATGCCGCGGTGCAGAACCATGCCGCCCATGAGTTGGGTATCGAACGGACGCTGCTTCAAGGTACGTTTGGCGGCTTCGCGCACGGTAGCGAAGGCATCAACCAAAATGTCGTCCAGCGATTCTCCCGCCTCGAGACGGCCCTTCAGCCACCCGGTACGGGCGCGCAGGGCTTCGTCGTCGAGAGCCTCGAGTTCGGCTTCTTTGGCATTGATGGCAGCGACCGTGGGCCGCAGCGACTTGATAAGGCGGTCGTTGGACGACCCAAAAATACGTTTGGCAAGCGCGCCGATCATTGCAACCTCAAAGGCCGGGAGAGCCGGGGAATGGGCGGCCTTGCCCAGACTCCGAGGGTGGGTGTTAGCCGTGGTGGCGAAGAGATAGAAGCCCAAAGTGCCGAAGTCAACGACGCCCCCCGTGGTTTTTCCCGGATTTTCCAGCGATTCTGAGGCCTTATGAGGCGAAAATTTCCTCGTCCCGGTGACGTGAAATCGCCGCCGTGCACAGCCTAACGTCACCTCCGGGCGCTTGTTCCGAGGGGGCGGTTATGTCATTGAAGCGCAGCGCTTTTTGCACCTTTTTCCGTGAAGACCCGCCATGCCTCATCCCGTCTCGCCGCTCGCGCCCCCTGTAACGCCGACACTCACACCGCTGAAGGGCGTGCGGCTAGCCGCTTATGCCGCGGGGATTCGTTACAAGGTGCGTTCGGACCTGATGGTGGCCGAACTCGCGCCAGGAACGACCGTGGGCGGCGTGCTGACGCGCTCGCTGACGGCTTCGGCGCCGGTGGAGTCCTGCCGCGCTCACCTGAAGGACGGCAGCGGCCGTGTGCTGGTGGTGAACGCCGGCAACGCCAACACATTTACGGGAAAGCGCGGTGTCGCCGATGTCGATGCCACCTGCGCAGCGGCGGCGGCGGTTTTCGGCTGCAAACCGAGCGAGGTCTTTGTCTCGTCCACAGGCACCATTGGCGTGCCTTTGCCGGTCGAGAAGATCACCACGGTCCTGCCCGCCGTGAAGGACAAGTTGAATGCCACCGCCTGGGCCGACGCCGCGGCGGCGATCATGACGACCGACACCTTTCCGAAAGTGGCGACACGCCAAGCGAAAATCGACGGCGTGACGGTCACAATTAATGGCATGTGCAAGGGCTCGGGCATGATTGCGCCGGACATGGGCACCATGCTCGCCTACGTCTTCACCGACGCGGCGCTTGCTGCACCTGTCGTGCAAAGCCTAGTCGCGGCGGGCGCGGACAAGAGCTTCAATTGCATGACGGTCGATAGCGACACCTCGACCTCGGACACGCTGCTCATGTTTGCGACCGGTGGCGCAGGCAATGCGCCCGTGACCCGCGCCGACGATCCGCGGGCGAAAGAATTCGCGGCCGCGCTCGACGATCTGTTGATCGAGATGGCGCAGCTGGTTGCAAAGGACGGTGAAGGCGCGACGAAGTTCATTGAGATCCGTGTGACCGGCGCCGAACACAAACAGGCGGCCAAGCGCATTGCCATGTCGATCGCCAACTCGCCGCTAGTGAAAACCGCCATCGCCGGCGAGGACGCCAATTGGGGCCGCATCGTCATGGCGGTGGGCAAGGCGGGTGAACGGGCGGATCGTGATAAATTGGTGATCACCTTCGGCGGCACCACCATCACGCGCAACGGCGGCCCGGTGGAAGGTTACGACGAGGCGCCCGTGGTCGCGCATATGAAAGGCCAAAACATCGTGATCGAAGTCGACGTCGGCATTGGCAGCGGCACTGCGACAGTGTGGACCTGCGATCTCACCCACGGTTACATCGATATCAATGGCTCCTATCGGACCTAACGATCCCGCCGAAGGCGAAGACGGCTGCTGGGGCGCGGATGTGCCCGCGCCGCGACCCAATCTGCCAACGGTGACGGTCGTCGCGGTGGCGCTTCTGGATACGGACAGCCGCATCCTTCTCGGCCAACGCCCGGCCCACAAACATCTCGGCGGCTTGTGGGAATTTCCCGGCGGCAAAGTCGAGCCCGGCGAGACGCCTGAAGCGGCGCTAATCCGCGAACTGCACGAGGAGCTGGGCATCGACATTCGCGCGAGCTGCCTCGCGCCCTTGTCCTTCGTCTCGCACAGCTACGAGACCTTCCACTTGCTCATGCCTTTATATGTGTGCCGCCAATGGCACGGCAAGGTCACCGCCAAGGAAGGCCAGGCGCTGGCCTGGGTACCGGCCAACAAGCTGCGCGATTATCCCATGCCGCCGGCGGACGAGCCCCTGATTCCGGTCTTGCAGGACTGGCTTTAGAGCGGCGACACTCGCGTCATGACCGACGCGGACCTCCCTCCTCCGACCGCAAGCCTGCTCATCATCGGCGATGAGATCCTCTCGGGCCGCACGCAGGACGCGAACCTAAAATATCTCGGCGAGCGCTGCGCGGCGCTGGGCATCCACCTCGCGGAATGCCGCGTGGTGCCCGATGTGCCGGATGCGATTGTCGAAGCGCTGAACGCGCTGCGCTTACGCTATACATATGTGTTCACGACGGGCGGAATTGGGCCAACCCACGACGACATCACCACCGCCTGCGTCGCGCGCGCCTTCGGGCGCAATGTCATTCGCCATCCGGTAGCGGTCGAGAAGCTGGTGGCCTACTACGGCCATATGCCCAACGAAGCGCGGCTGAAGATGGCCGAGACACCCGACGGGCCGGATGTTTCGCTCATCGAGAACCGCGCCACCGCCGCGCCGGGTTTCCGTATCGAAAACGTCTATGTGATGGCCGGCATTCCCAGTATCGCGCGCGCCATGTTCGAGGCTGTGGTGCCGTCGCTGCGGGGCGGCGATCCGGTGTATTCAAATCATGTCGATGGCGAAGTGCGCGAAGGCGACATCGCCGCCGAGCTCACCGACATTCAAAATCGATACGCACATGTGTCCATCGGCAGCTACCCCTTCATGCGCGAGGGAAGTCCTTGCGTGAGCATCGTTGCGCGCGCGACAGACAAGATCGCAATTGCGCGAGCGCTCGAGGAAGTGGCCGGCGTCATGCGCGCCAAAGGCGCGTCACCGGTGCTGGGAACGCTACTCTGAGGTTTTCTTCTCGGCTTCACCGGCGAGGTTCTTGTCGCCGCTTTTATCGCCGGTGAACCCGCACGCCCGCAGATCGTCCAGCATGTGCGCCGGCACGGGCGCGCGCACGCGGATGGGATCGCGCTTGGGATGCAGCGGGAGAGCAACACCGCGCGCATGCAACATCAAGGCATCGGTTACCGGCGGGCGCCCGTAGACCTTGTCGCCGACCACGGGGCAACCCAGCTCGGCGCAGTGCACGCGGATCTGGTGTGTGCGGCCGGTATGAGGGTGCAGCTCGATCCAGGCGCGGGGGCCCCGCGGGGTCTCGGCAACGCCGCGCACCTTATAGTCGGTGATCGCCTCTTGCCCCTTGGCGTCGGCCTTCATCTTCCAGCCCGCGCCCTGCCCAACCTTGCTCATGGCGATGTTGATGCGGCCTTCCTTATTCTTCGGCACACCCTCGGTGACCGCCCAATAGGTCTTGCGCACACGGCCGTCCTCGAACATCGAGCCCAGCTCTCGCAGCGCCTTGGTATGCCGCCCGAGGACAAGACAACCGGAGGTATCGCGGTCCAGCCGGTGCGCCAGCGAGGGCGGCTTGGGCAAACCAAAGGTGAGGTGCACGAAGGACTGCTCAAGGTTCGGACCACCGCCGAAGCCCGCATGCACGGGAATACCCGCCGGCTTGTCGATGACGAGGACGAGGCCGTCGCGATAGAGCACACGCGCGAGAATCTCTTCGGCGGACAGGCCAGCGGCAGCGGGGTTTGGCATAATTAGTTCCTTCGCGTTTACTCGTGCCCCATCCCTCACCTAAGATCAAGCCGACCTAAAAACGGGGGACGTAATGCAAGAGCGTTTGGACCGCGCCAAACGCCGCCAGCTCTTGAAGGAAGATCAGCCGTTCATCGGCAAGCCCTTCGATCTGGGCGGTCAGACCGTGCGCGCGGTGCAGGCGAACACCCGTCACCTGGCGCTGATGCTGATGGACACAGGCCTCAAGAAGCGCGCGAGCCGCGCCGCGGTCTTTGCCGCACAGATCCTCGACGCGACGCTGGCGAAGCGGACCGAAGGTTCGGTCGCTTGCGCCAAGGGCTGCTATTACTGCTGCAAGACTTACGTCAGCGTCACGATCCCGGAAGTCTTCCGCATCGCCGACGCGATCCGCGGCAAGGCCGAAAAGTCCGCGCGGATCATGACCGCCGCGCAAGCCTCGGCGGAGATCCCACAGCTCGAACGCGAGGTGCGGCGCGTGGTGTGTCCGATCCTTGAAGACAAAGCCTGCTCCGAATACGCGCCCCGGCCGCTGGTCTGCCGCGCGGTGCTCTCGAAGTCGCTGGAGACCTGCTTGCGGATCTTCGAACAGAATAGCGGCGAGATGGTGCCGTTCTCCGACAACACCGCCGATATCCGCGGCTACGTGATGATCATGATCCAGGCCGCCCTCGATCTCGCGGGCCTGCCGCCCGTACACTACGAGATGAACCAGGCGCTCGCCATCGCTCTCCAGAACCCCGACGCCGAGGAACGCTGGCTGAAACGTGAAGATCTGTTCGCTGCGGTCCCCATCGACGGCCACGACACGCATCCGTCGGCCCTCGGCAGTATGACCGCCATGTTGGTGCAGAATGTGAGGCCAACGCTATGATGGAACGGCTCGACGCAAGCATCCGCCGCCAATTGCTGCTCGACGATCGGGACATCGTCGGAAAACCCTTTCCCTTGGAAGGCAACACCGCGCGCTTTGTGCAAGCCAATACCCGCCACCTCACGCTTCTGCTGCTCGACACCGACATCAAGAACCGCGCCAGCCGCGCCGCCGCTTTCGCCGCCAACCTGATGGACGCGAGCATCGCGCACCATCTGAAAGAAACCATCGCCTGCGCGCGCGGCTGCCCCTACTGCTGCACGACCTATGTGAGCACATCTTTGCCCGAAGTCTTTCGCATGGCACGCGCCGTGCGGGGCAACGCTCCGACAACCGAGCGCGTCAATACCGCGGCGGCGCGGACGAAGGCAATGCCGCAGCTCCAGCGCGAAGTGACGCGCGTGATCTGCCCCATCCTCGATAACAACGCCTGTTCGCAATACGACGTGCGGCCCATGGTGTGCCGCGTGGTGATGTCGACGTCGCTGGAAAGCTGCGTGCGCATTTTCACGCAAAGCGCGAACGAACCCTTCGCGGCCCCCAAGAGCCTGGACGCGCTACGCTCCTACCTCATGATCATTCTGCGCACGGCCCTGGTGCTGGCGGGATTGCCGCATAAGCACTATGAGCTCGCACACGCCCTGGAGATCGCGCTAGCCGACCCCGACAGCGAAGAGCGCTGGCTTGCCGGCGAGCCCATCTTCGAGCCCGTCGCCGTTGACCGCCTCGATTTGACGGATTCGCCGATCTCCAATCTCGTGAACGTCTTGGTCGGCGCCGTACGGCCGACGATCTAGCCCGGTTGCCCCCGCGCGCCGCGCCCAGTAGGTTAGCGCTCGCGCCCCATCCGATTGCCCGCTTGGCGGAACTGGTAGACGCAACGGACTTAAAA